>QHXQ01000119.1 GCA_003223935.1 Acidobacteriota bacterium
GCTGGTCAAAGAAGGCGTCGCCAATCAGGCGCACGACACACTCGATGAGCTAGAGCAGAAGGTTTGTTCACGTTGTCAAAAAATCAGTGCTGAACAAATCTCAGCCTTAACGAACTATCACTGGTGGCCCAAGCGATGAGTCACCTTATTTTGTTTCGCAATTCGGTATTATTATTTACTCTTCGTCATCAGCCCAAGGAATTCCAGTCCTTTTTGCAAATCTCTTCATATACTCTGAATGTCTTTCGTTCTCTTGTTGTTGCCATTCATCTGAATACTGCCAGCTAGATGGACGGGGTGAGCAATCCATGCACTTGTTACAGAAATTCTGTTTAAAGAGATGATATATGCGAATCAGTAGTTGAACAGACAGACAAACGGCAGATTGAGTAGAATTTTCTTGCGATGGAAAACCTACTGATTGAAATCTACCTGTTTGTCTGTCATGTGTACGATACTTCGTCCGCGACTTGTTATCAACGCCTGAGCAATAACCGTGTGCCGGAGTTCACTGACCAAGAACTAATCACCATCTGGTTCTTTGCCCATTTAGAGGGCTGCTTTGAGAAAAAGAAGATGCATCGCTTGATTCTCAAGTATTGGCTGGACTGGTTCCCACGCTTGCCCAGCTATCAAACATTTGTCCTGCGCCTCAACCGTTTAGAGCCGACTTTCCAGACCTTCGGCGCATGCTTGTTCAGCCACTTGGCGCCGCGCCAGATGCCAGAGCTTGATCACATCGTGGACAGCTTGCCCGTGATGCTCGCCCGGCATGGTCATTCCTATCGTGCGCGCGTGGCGCGGGAGGTTGCCGACATTGGCTTTTGTGCGGCGAAGAAGACTCGGTTTCATGGCGTGCGCCTGCACTGCCTTGCGCAAAGACGGATAAACCGCTTGCCGCTGCCCGCTCAAGTATGGCTATGTGCTGCCTCGCACCACGACTCGCAAGCCTTCATCCGTCAGCAACCGGAATTACCTGTCACCGAACTGTTTGGCGATTTGGCTTACCCGACGCCAGCGATCATCTCGCACTTGAAGCAACAGCAGACGCGGTTGATTGCGCCACAGAAAAAGCCGAAGGGCAAAGAACTAACCGAGGACGAGAACTATTACAATCGGTTGGTGCGGCGCATCCGCCAACCCATAGAGAGTCTGTTCAACTGGGTGCAAGAGAAAACGGGTATTCAAAGAGCGAGCAAAGTCCGGTCAACTGAGGCGCTGATGATCCATGGCTGGGGGAAGCTGGCAGTGGCTTTCTTCCTGCTCGTTTTCAACTACTGATTCGCATTTTATCTAGTTTTCTAACCGCCCATCCAAGCGACTCAAAGATGCCCCTCATTTGTCGCTCACCGGCATCATCAATGATTTGTTGTTTTGGTCTTTTCATTAATGCGGCGAGATATGTTGCTTCTCTTAGGGTACGCTAGGGGCACAGCCATTCGGGAGGCTTAGGTGGGTGTCCTCTAAGACCTTGAATCTACAAATGCCGGAGGTCGGACTCGAACCGACATGGGGAGTTAACCCCGCCAAATTTTGAGTCTGGTGCGTATACCAATTTCGCCACTCCGGCGTGAGATGTCATATTATTAAACATCAAGTGCGATGGTCAATTGGCGACGAAGAAAATATAGTCGAGAAGAGTTCACCGAGGCGTGGCTTAACAGTTCGTCTATCGCCCAAGTAGCGAAGAGGCTAGGGTGCAATACGACAGGCGGCGGTTATGTCTCCTTGAAGCTGGCTGCGAGAGAGTTGGGCTTAGACGACAGACATATGACCGGACAGGGATGGAACATCGGTTGGCCGTCTAATCCAGCAAGAGAGCGGGTCATAGCTCTGTCGGATATTCTCGTTAAGAACTCAGCCTATACGACGATTTGGCGGCTTAAGCGGCGGCTCTTGCGGGCAGGACTTTTAACGTATAAGTGCTACTTGTGTGGCCTAACTGAATGGAATGGTAAGCCTATTACACTGCAACTTGATCACATTAACGGGGCGCATTTAGACCATAGGCTAGAAAATCTTAGACTTCTGTGCCCGAATTGCCATTCGCAGACAGAAACTTTTGCGGGTCGGAATAAGGGATAGACTGCGCGCGTCTGCCATTCATTGACGCGGGGCGAAAGTTTCGTTGCGCAGGTGTGTAGGTCGTTCGGGCAGCATAATAGATGGTTTGCGCAGGCGCACAGGCTCTCTGCGCAAGGCGACCGGCTAGTTGCGCAGGCGCACAGACGAGTTGTACAAGCGCACAGGTAGGCTGTACAGGCTAAGAGGGCGTCTGCGCGGGGCGCAAGTTGTGCTGCGCAGAGCTACAGACGGGCTGTGCAAGGTTAAAGATGACTTGTGCAGCGTTGCAGATGGTCTGTACAGGCGCACAGATGGTTTGTGCAGGCGTATAGGTACTCTGTGCAGGTGTAGAGGTAGCTTGTGCAGGCGTTTAGATAGTCTGTGCAAGGGCAAAGGTGTGTAGAAATACACAAATTAGGGCTGGAATTAGAAATAAAGGGTGCCGCACAGACCGGAAAAGCGGAGTCGGGCGGGTTAAAGGGGTTAGGGTCGAGGGGTAGAGAGGCCCCGACGGGCGTAAATGCGCCTGAAAGTGGGTGCGGGTGGGTAAAAAGTGAGCCGGTCAGGGCTGACACCGTTCAGCCCTGACCGGCTTTGGCTTGCACGTGTGCTATTTCACGCGTGTTGTTGGCCGTTTACGGCGTGTCGTTCTTGGCGGTGGGGGCGTGTTGGACGGCGGCGGCGACGTAGCCGCGCCGGGCGCGCAGGATGAGACCGGCGCGGCGCGGGAGCACTGTGATGCGGCGGTATTCGTAGGGGTCGCCGGAGACGAGCGGGCGCTTCGGACGGTAGGTCACGACGTACTCCGTGCCGATCTCGCGTGCGACCTCCGTGCCCTCTGCGATGAAGTCGGTCTCGTCTAGGGGCAGCCAGATGCGCCCGCCCGTCTCTGTGGCGAGCGTCTTCAGACGCTGTTCGCTGCGTTGCAGCGCACGGTCGTAGGCTTTGTGTATCTTGCTCATCTTGTTGTCGAAGATGATGCCGCCACCTGTGGGTGGCCCGACGCCTGTGCCGCGACTCATCGTCGGCGGCATCGTCGGATCAATCCCTGCGGTCGGGATGCCGGAAGATTGGACGCTGCCGACGGGCGGCAGTTGGCTCGCAGTCTTCGAGCGTTCCTTGGTCGTCGTGCGCCCCAACTCTGTGTAGCTGATGACGTGCACAGTGATCTGCGCTGCGTTGATTTGCTTCAAAGCTTCGTTGAAGCCGTTGCGCCCGCCCATCGTGTTCGCATCGCTCGCAGAGATGGTGCGCAGTAGCTCGTCTTTGCTCGCAGCCGAGCCGGGCGTGTCCACACCGTCGGTGATGAGGATGATATGCCGATTGCCCATCGGTTGATCCCCGAACAGATGCGCGGCTTGTTGCAGAGCATCTGCGGGACGCGCGCCGTTGCCCATGTGCAGCTTGCTCTGCAAGGCGTGCCGCGCAAGGTTCATGTCGGTCGTCCAAGGTTCGAGCAGTTCGATCTTTCTGTCGAACTGCATGATCGCAACCGCATCGCCTGCGCGTAAGCCAGCGACAACGCCGAGCGCGGCGGCGCGTGTGCTACTCGTGCGCTGCGCCGGATTCAGTTCGCCGCCCGTGCCGAGCAGCAGCAATACGCTCGCAGGGATGCGCCGCAGGCTGCGTATCTGCTGCGGCGTATTGTCTTCAAGTACGACAAGATCGTCGCGTTCAAGCGTCGGGTCGAAATGGCCGTACTGGTCGCGCGCAAACACGGGGATGCGCACCTCTTCCGTATAGACGCGCTCCTGCTCCGGATCAGGCGTCGGCGCAGGAATGATGCGCCCCGATTGCGCACGCACAGACGCGCAGGCGAGCAAGAGAGCGAAAGCGACGCGGGCCAACAGATGATGACGTGAAATCATAACGGTAACTCCGAACTGCCGAGCGGTTGGTAAAACGATACTCTTCAGATGCCTCCAACGCACAGCGCGCGTTGCCCGCCGTCGCTTTAATGATTTCGTCACCCTTGCGCTTTGCGCGCTTGCGCCTGCACGGCCGTGATCGCGACGGCGTCCACGATGTCTTCGGCCTTGCAGCCGCGCGAGAGATCGTTGCAAGGTTTGTCCAAGCCTTGCAGGATGGGGCCGATGGCGGTCGCGCCCGCTAAACGCTCGGTCAACTTGTAGGCGATGTTGCCCGCTTGCAGGTCTGGGAAGATGAGCACGTTGGCGCGCCCACCGACGGGCGAGCCGGGCGCTTTCGACTCAGCCACGCGCACGACGAGCGCCGCATCAGCTTGCAACTCACCATCAATGATCAACTCTGGCGCACGCGCACGCACAGTCCGCGTCGCTTCCACAACCTTATCAATCAACTTGTGACGCGCGCTCCCCTTAGTTGAAAACGACAACAGCGCCACGCGCGGCTCAACGTCCAAGAGCGCACGACACGAATCGGCCGATGCAAGCGCGATCTCTGCCAGCTCAACCGACGATGGCTCGATCACGACGCCGCAGTCCGCGTAGATCAGCGCGCCGTCTGCGCCGAAGTTTCCGTCGGGCACGACCATGACGAAGAAACTTGAGACGAGTTTGAAGCCGGCGCGCACGCCGATGCAGTGGAGCGCGGCGCGGACTGTGTGCGCGGTCGTGTTGGTCGCGCCCGCGACCGAACCGTCCGCGCGATTCATACGCACGAGCAGGTTGCCGTAATAGAGCGGGTCTGCGATGGCAATGCGCGCCTCGTCCGGCATCAAGCCCTTCGCGCGCCGCAACTCGTGATAGAGCGCCGCCACCTTCTCGAAGTCCGCCGCGCGGCGATGATCGATCACTTCGACGCCGCCCAAGTCTGCGCCCGTCGCACGCGCCGTCGCGCGAATCTTCTCTTCATCGCCGAGCACAATCACGTGCGCCAACTTCTCGCGCGCACAGATGCCAGCCGCCAACAACGTGCGCGGGTCTTCGCTTTCAGGCAGCACGATGCGCTGCACATCAGCCGCCGCGCGGCGGCGAATCTGTTCAAGGATGGACATAAAGCAGTAGTCAGTGGTCAGTGGTCAGTAGTTTGTTGTTCGTGCGGGGCTAAGTATAACGGATGTGAGTCGCTGATAACGAACTGAGGACGATGTTGGACGAGTGAGCGCGAACGAAGATGTGCGCTGGCGCTTGGCCGCACATGAATAGTTGACTAAACTTGTAGCTGTTCCCCTCTCATTTTAATCCTCGTCATTCCCCTGCATGTCAGACGGCACAGGGCAGTGGTCCGCGCCGTCTGCGACGAAACGAAGGAGGAATTTTTATGGAGAGTCGGTTTAAGGTGTTCGGCCATGCGGCGCACCCGATCTTGATCGTTTTTCCGTTGGGGCTATTGGCGACCTCGGTCATCTTCGACATCGTCAATTTGATCTGGCCCGACCCGCAGTTCTCAATCGCCGCTTACTGGATGATCGTCGGCGGTCTCATCGGCGGCCTCGTCGCGGCTGTGCCGGGCTTGGTTGATTGGCTGGCGATCCCGAAGGACACGCGCGCCAAACGGATCGGTTTGTATCACGCCATCGGCAACGACATCGTGCTCGTCCTGTTCGCCATCAGTTGGTGGTGGCGACGCGGCGCGGCGAATCACACGCCGGATACTCTGGCGCTCGCGCTCTCAATCGTCGCCTTCCTGCTCGCACTCTTAACGGGCTGGCTCGGCGGTGAACTGATCGAACGACTCGGCATGGCCGTCTATGACGGCGCACACCTCGACGCACCCAGTTCGCTCTCGGGCCGGCCGGCGCGCGAGAACGAATGAAGAAAGCAGGAAGCAGAAGGCAGAAGGCAGTAACAGCAATTTGTCTTCACTGCCTACTGCCTTCTGCTTCCTGTCTCTTCATCCCTTCAGGGTTGCGTCAATCAAACTTTCGGCGGCGGCAGCGAGTTGCGTGACGATTGTTGGGGCGCTTGATTTGAAGGCGTTGAAGTTGCGCGCGTCGAGCACGGGCGCGTTGAAGCCGTCCTCATCTACGGCGACGAGCGCGACTTGCAACGAAGGCGTGTCGGCGATGACGAACCACTCGCGCGCGAGGCGCGCATCAGGTTCGAGCTTGATCGCGCGCATGTTCGGATGGCGCGGCGGTTGCCAGTCTATCTCACCGAACACGTAGAGCCGTTCAGACACATCGGCGATGCGCAGGTAGCGCGCGATGATCGGCTCCATGCGCGACAGCCGCTCGAAGCCGACATAGATGCGCCCGCCGCGATGTGTGTGCAACAGGATCGCCGTCTCGATCAACAAACTCAGATACTCAAGACACGGCGACTGTGCGCGGAAGCGAAACGTCGTGAGTTCATCGAAGGTCTGGCGTGATAGCCCTGCGACCGCGCTCATATCTGTGACGGGTTGCCCGCCTGCGGCCCGCAGCGCCTGCTCGAACATGGAAAACTCTTTCACCGCGCGGCCACCCCCCTGCTTACTCGCTTACTTCTATCGGCCGCACGCTTCACGCGCGTTACGAATGTTTGAGGAAAGTGTGGAAGAGCAGAAGGCAGAAGGCAAAAAGCAGAAGGCAGAAAACAACAAGACGATACTGTCGGGCTTTGGCTTAACTGCTTACTGCCTTCTGCCTTCTGCCTTTTCCTTCCCCAATGCGGCCAGCAGCTTTTCGTGGATGCCGCCGAAGCCGCCGTTGGACATGATGACGACGGCGTCGCCTGCGTGCAATTCGGGTGCGAGTTGGCGGACGATCTCGTCTGCGCCGTCGTAGGTGTGTGCGGGGCGACCTTGCGCGTTGATCTCGCGGACGAGTTCGTCGGTGTCGAGTAGCGCGCCGTATTGCGTGAGCGTCGCGGGATTGAAGACGCTGGCGACGACGACGAGGTCGGCCTGCGTGAGCGCCGCGACGTAATCTTTTTGGAAGACCGCAAGCCGCGAAGAGGTCGAGCGCGGCTCGAAGATGGCGACGAGGCGGCGGTCTCTGTACTTCGCGCGCAGCGCTTGCAACGTCTCGCGCACGGCCGTCGGGTGATGCGCGAAGTCGTCAATCACAAGCACGCCGCCGACTTCGCCGCGCACCTGCATGCGGCGCTGCACGCTCTTGAACGTCTTGAGCGCTTCTTTGATCGCAGCTTGCTCGACGCCCCAAGCATCGGCTGCGATGATCACAGAGAGGCAGTTGCGCACGTTGAACTCGCCCGCGAGCGTCGTCTCAAACTCGCCCCACAAGAGTCCTTCATGAAAGATACGGAAGCGCATCAACTCGCCCGCGAAGGTGATATCGCGCGCTTGCCACTTCGCGTCCGCAGACGTACCGAACGTCTCAAGCTGCGTGTAGAGTTTGGCGCCGAACTCGGCAACTACTTCGCGCACGGCGGGACTGTCCCAACCAGCGATGAGCCGCCCGTTGCCGGACACGAGATTCATCAGCCGCTTGAACGCGAGCTTGACCGCATCAATGTCTTTATAAATATCTGCGTGATCGAACTCAATGTTGTTGACGATGGCCAACTCCGGCAGGTAGTGCATGAACTTCGGCCCCTTGTCGAAGAAAGCCGTGTCATATTCGTCGCCCTCGATGATGAAATAAGGGCTATCGGCCACGCGAAAGCTCGCGCCGAAATTCTGCACCACACCGCCGACTAAAAAGCTCGGATTCAACCCGCCGACTTCCAGTACCCATGTCGCTAGACTCGCCGTCGTTGTCTTGCCGTGCGTGCCCGCGACGACGAGCGAGTGCCGCCCGCGGATGAACTCTTCTTTTACGACCTCAGCCTGCGAGCGATAGAGCAGCTTGCGATTCAAGACCGCTTCGACTTCCACGTTGCCGCGCGACAGGGCGTTCCCGATCACGACGCAATCCGGCGCAGGCTCAAGGTGCGCCGCGTCGTAGCCTTGCGTCACCGGGATGCCCAACGCCGCGAGCATGTCCGACATCGGCGGATACACATTCTGATCCGACCCCGTCACGCGATGCCCCCGCGCCTGCAACATCCCCGCCAAGCTGGCCATCGCCGTCCCGCAGATACCGATCAAGTGATAGTGCTTTGCTGTGCTCAAAAGAATTGACTCCGATGATCAGGCAAAAATTATATCAACTGGCGCTCGCGTCCTGCGCAACCGGCAGCGTGAAAGAGAAGGTCGAGCCGTGCCCGACTTGTGATTCGACATTGATCTCGCCGTCGTGGAGTTCGACGAGTTGTTTGGTGATGTAGAGACCGAGACCTGTGCCTTTCTCGCTGCGGGTGGCGCGGCTGCGGGCCTGTTCGTATTTGTCGAAGAGGCGTGCGATGTCTTCTTCGGGGATGCCGACGCCTGTGTCTGCGACGGAGATGCGCAGGCGTTCGTCGCCGTCGCGCGTGGCTGCGAGCGTGACGCGCCCGCCTTTGGGCGTGAACTTGATGGCGTTCGAGAGCAGGTTGACGAGGATGCGGCGCAACTTGGCGCGGTCGGCGCGCACGGGCGGCAGATTCGTGTGCAGATCGGTCACAAGCACAATCTCTTTCTCGCGCGCCATCGGTGCCATCGCTTCGCGCAACTCGCTGGCTAACTCAGCAATGGCGACGGCTGAGAGTTCGAGTTGCAGCGTGCCGGATTCGAGCTTGGCGGCGTCGAGCAGATCGTTGACCAGTTCGATCAGGCTCTGCGTGTTGCGCTCCATCATTGCGACCATGTGCTGCTGTTCGAGCGTGAGTTCGCCGAGCCGGCCTGAAGTGAAGAAGTTGATCACACCACTGATGATCGTCAAAGGTGAGCGCAAGTCGTGTGTGGTCAGCGCGAGAAACTCTTCTTTCATCTCTGCCACTTCGCGCAGGCGCGCGTTCGCTTCATTCAAGGCCGCGTTCGTCCGGCTCAACTCCTCGTTGACGCGCTCAAGTTCGGTGCGCTTCTCTTCCAACTCGGCGAGCACCGCAAGCAGATCGCGATTCTGCTGCGCGAGTTCTTCAACCGCAGACTCTGCGTCGGCCGCGAAGTGCGCGCGCAACTCTTCGATGCGCTCTTTTGTCTTTGCTGCAACGGCCGGTGGCAACCACTTGACGACCGTGACGCGCGTGCCCGCGCCCGGCGCGCTGTCTAGTTCAAACTCGTCCATCAGACGGCGCGTGCCGCTGAGGCCGACGCCGAGACCGGACGCAGATTGATAGCTGCCGTGCATGATTGCATCGAGCGCTTGTTCGTCCATGCCGGGGCCGTCGTCGCGCGCTGTGAGTTGCAAGCCGACTGCGCCATCGGCGCGTTCGACGAGTGCGAGCGTGATCGCGCCCGACTCTGCGTACTCGCAGATGTTGCGCGTCAATTCTGAGACGGCGGTCGTGATCTTGATCTGCGTGGTCGCATCGAAACCCATGTCGCGCGCCAGCCGCCGCACACGGTCGCGCACCGCGACGATGTCCGCCTCGCGGCGCACGTAGATGTCGCCAAGCCGGGTGGTGTTGATGTCGGCCATACGAGTTCAAAGTTTAAGGTTCAAAGTTCAAGGTTCAAGGTCGTGCTTTCAGGTTCTTAACTTTGAACCTTGAACTTGAAACTTTGAACTTACCGTGCGACCAGCACGGTCGCATCATCTGTCTCGCGCTCGTAGTCGCGCATGAGTATGCCGGCGAGCAGTTGGGGGCTGCGCTGCAAGAGACCGGGATAGTCTTGCAAGTCCCACTTCGCGCTCAAGCCGTCGGACGCAAGCACGATGGTCGTGCCTTCGGCCCAACGGTGAGACCAGACGCGGGCGCGCTCGAAGCGTGCGCCGAGTGTGCCGTTCGCAGAGATGGGGCGTGCCGGTTCGGGCGCATTGAAGATGCGCACTTCGATGTTGCCGACGCCCGCATAGTAGAAAGCTTCGGCGCTTCGATCCACAACCGTTGCGCCGAGCACTGCGCCGCGCGTCGCGCGCAAGGCTTCATGCGCAGCTTGCAAGAGTTCGTCGAGCGGTTCGCCCTGCCAACCGTTGAGCACTTCAAGCGCGACACACGCGGCTTCATGTGCGCCGCTGCCGTGACCGAGTCCATCAACGACTGCGCAGAGCATCTGTCGCCCGCGTCGGCGCACGAGATAAGCATCGCCGTTGTAAATCTCATCAGAGCGCGGGCGACTCCAGACGCCGATGCTGCGCGCCGTCGCGCCATGCGCGCGTGAAGCGAGGCGCGTCGTCGCCACCCACTTGCGCCCCAAGATGGCCGTGCCGCAAGTTGTCCGGCGCGCCGGCGCGAGCGACTTGAGCGCGCCGGTTGCGCGCACGGTTGAATAGACATCGAACTCGTCCAAGAGCCGCCGGATCGCGCCGAGACCTGTGCCCAGTCCGCCGCTCGTCGAGACGCCGTCGCGCACGGCGCGATCAAGATCATAAATGCCCGGCCCCTTGTCCCAATAAAAAATCTCAATGCCCGGCTCTGCGCCGAGCGGGCGCGTGAAATGCAACCAGCCGCCGCGCGTCGCATAGCGCACAGCGTTCGTGCCGATCTCCTGCACGACGATGTCCAACTCGGCCAACTCGCGTTCCGTAAATCCAAGCTCGCGCGCAAACCCATGCACCGCCCGCCGCGCCGCCCCGACCTGCGCCTCATCTCGCACTTCGATAGATTGAATCTCGCGCATAGAAGCAGAGATTAGAGGTTAGAGGTCAGAGGTTAGTTAAGTCAAAGCACTGACCTCTAACCTCTGATCTCTGACCTCTGCTTTTCATGTCCAGCGCACGACTGAGACGCGCGTGCCGCGTTCGGGAGAGGATTCGATTTGAAACTCGTGGACGAGACGACGTGAGCCGGGAAGTCCCTTGCCGAGGCCGCCGCCCGTTGAGAAACCGTCGCGCATGGCGGCGGCGAGATCATAGATGCCGGGGCCTGTGTCTTCAAAGATGAGGCGGAGACCTGTGCGCCCATCGCTGTCAGTGATCGGTTGTGCGATCAGGCGACCATGACCGGCGTACTTGACGACGTTGCGCGCGAGTTCCGAAGCGACGGTGGCAAGGCGCGTCTGGTCTGTGGGGCTAAAGCCGAGCGCGCGGGCGAGCCGACGCACCTCATTGCGCGCCACAACGATGTCTGGCTCGTGCTCAAGCGCGATTGAACGACTCTCCAAACAAGTTCAACTCCCCGAGTAGCGTCGCCTCATCTTCGTCGTCGTGCCCGTCCAATTCGTCGCGCAACAAACGTATGCCTTCGTCCACGTTCAAGACGGTCTCGACGCCGCGCAGTTCAAGCCCCAACTCGACGAGCGTGATCGCCACCGCCGGGCGCATGCCGACCACGACCGTGCGCGCGTCCATCACGCGCGCCATCGCCGCGATGTCTGAGAGCATGCGCCCGATGAACGAATCAATCATCTCAAGCAAAGTAATATCAATCAACACACCGCGCGCGCCTGTGCGTTCAAGCTCCGACAGTATGCGCTCTTGCAGACTGATGACCATCTGATCATCCATGTCCACTTGAATCGGGACAACCAGTACGCGCCCGACTTTCAAGACGGGGATGCGCTGTGCACCGTCCATGTGACTTTCTCCGAAAGGCAGTGATGAGTGATGAGTGACAAGTGACGAGCAAAGGACACGTCTTTAACTCGTCACTTGTCACTCATCACTCATCACTGCTTTGTGTCTGCGTTGTTCGTCGCCGCACTCTGTTCATGCGGCTTATATCCCGGCGCTGTGCCGTTCGCGCGCAGGTGCGCGACGAGCGCGGCGGGCACGACGGTGCGGCCCACCAGTTCGAGCGCGAGCTTGATGCCGTCGGCCATCTGCGCGCGGGTTGTGATCTGCGAGAGGTCTATGCCGAGTTGCACCATCGTCTGCGCGATGGCGGGCGAGACGCCGGTCAGGATGCAGCGCGCGCCCATCAAACGCGCCGCCGTCACCGTCTTGAGCAAATGATTGGCGACGAGCGTGTCCATTGTGCGCACGCCCGTGATGTCGAGGATCGCGACCGTGCTGCCCGATTCAACAATGCGCTGCAACAAAGCTTCCATCATCAACTGCGCGCGGCGCGAATCGAGCGTGCCGATGATCGGCAGCGTTAGAATCTTGTCCCAGACTTTGATGACCGGCGTTGATAGCTCCAACATGTCGGCGCGCTGCTGGCGTATGATCTCTTCGCGCGAGCGGATGAAGTTCTCGACCATCACCAACCCCATCTTGTCCAAGAGGCGCGTGAAATAATCCATCTCGCGCACAAGCGCGGCTGTGTCGCCGCCGAGTTCTTCGGCGAGCAAGGGGATGACGACGTTGCGCAAGCTAAGGATGTAGGTCGCGTTCTCGGTCGGCGTGTAGCCTTTGACGGCGCGCTGGCGCGAAATCTGATTGAGGAAGGCGCGTAGCTCGTTGAACTCTGCGTCGTCGAAGTCTGCGCCGTTGGATGCTTGGATCGAACGCGCGAGCGCGTCCACGAGTTGCTGCGACTGCTGGCGCAACTCCTTCTTCGAGATCAACTCATCGCGGAACTCGTCCGATTCGAGTCGCTCTTTGATCCAGAGATTGAGAATCTCGTCGCGGCGCGCGGCCAGCAAGTCCACGACGCGGCGCGTCTGTTCCGTCTGCGCTGAACTATTGTTCGCCATCCGACTCCTAAATACTTCGGCGCGTGCGCCCACACGCGCGCGCACGCTGAACAAATAAAGAGCAATTGTAACGGGGGAAGAGGTTCGGTCGTGTGGGCCGCCAACGCGGGCACACGCGACAAGCTCATCTTAACATCGCGGCGGGTAAAAGCAACTTGATGCGGCGCGCGCGTGCGACGAAAACGGCGCGAAGGGCGGCCAACAATTTGGCCGCCCTTCGGCATCGTACAGAATACAAGCTGCGCGCCAGCGCGCAGACGAGATCAGTAAGCGATGATCGGATCGGTGTAGATCGTTCTGACCTTCACGCCTTCGATGCTCGTGGGCAGGTCGGCCGGCGGCGCGGTGCGATCCACGTAGATAACGATGGCCGCCTCGTTCGAGAGCTTGCCAGCCGCGCCGACGCCGATGCCGATGACGCCGGGCCGCGCCATGATCTCACGCTCGACCGCGCGCAGCACGCCGGTCACACGCTCAACCGCCAGTGGTGATAGCTCCACTTGTCCTCCTACCGCCGACAACTTCGGCTCGAACGCGGTGGTGGCGGCCGTGCATATGCCGCCGACAAAGCTGACCGTCAGGCCGAGTTTGGCGCTCAACGCTACGAGTACGTCGCTGATGGGATTGCCGATGGTCGTCGTGCTGCTGCCAGCGAACAGGAGCGCGACCGGCTGATGGCAACTCGCGCTGTTGTTCGAGACGATGAGCGAACCCGAGTCGCCGCCCGCGCTGAACGTGCTGCTGTTGATGACAACTTGGTTGCGGTAGGTCACGGCTGAGCCGCCGTTCGCGCCGCAAGATTTCGGGTAGCGCACGCTGACGCTCGTGTTAATCGAGCCGATAGTGCCAGTGGTAAAGCCTGTGGTGCGCCCAGACTTGGCGACGGCAAGACCGACCGTCGGAAGTTTGACGACACTGCTGATCGTGCCGATGTCTTCAATCGCGCCGGTCGTGTTCATCGTGCCGGGGCGCAAGGCCGCAAGCGCCGCGTCCACGTTTGAGCCGAGCGCAGGCGCAGTCGTGAAATCGGCGACGATGCGCGGCGCAACGCAGTTGTTATCCACGAGTCCGGGCTGCGAGATGTCTTCGCCGACAGTGGCTTGATCGGAGCGCGCGAGCACGTGGTTGTTGCTGAGAATGTAGAGCGCGCCCGTAGTGTCTTGGACGAGCGAGCCGAGCGTGCCACTGCAACAGAAGCGCCGGCTGATGTCGTTGACGTTGCCGCCGGAGACGCCGTAGTTGTTGTTCAGCACTTGATGGTTCGGGCCGCCGTCGGCGCGGCCCCCTATGGTCAGCAATGACGTGCAGACTAGGCTGGCGAGCAGGGCGCAGACGAGCAGAAGGGTTCTGAGCTTGATCATAGAGTCTCCTCCTTCAAAGACGGTTGGTGTGAAACTTGAGTGATACGTGAACTGACGCGCAAGGTGCAGGCGAGGAAGCTTGCACCTATGACAGCATAGATGTGTCGTTCAAGGGCGGTCAGTTTCTACGACAAACGCGGGCTGCAAGTCAATGGTCGGCCGGCAAGAACGCGCCGCACCGCGCGCGCCTGCGCCTGAAGGCTAGGGCGCGCGCCGATGCAATACTTTGATCGCGGCGCTAGTTAGGGTTTGTACTTCTGCATCATCACCGTGACGAGCGGCGAGTCGCCGGCCGTGCGACTGTAAGAAACCCAGTAGCCGACCTTCGGGTAGCGCACCAAGCGATATATCCGACCGTCCGGGTTAGCGGTCAACTCAGCGCCGAGCACCGCCTTGGGCGCAGGCGCTTTGTCCGCGTCGAGGTACATGACGGCGAGGGCCGCGACGTTGTGCTGCGCATCGTAAGAGACTTGCACGGTCTCTTTATCGGAGACGGCGTAGAAGTCTTGTTGGTCGCTCTTGTCCTGCGGCGTGCCAAGTTTCTGCCGCGCTTCGTCGGCGCTCATGCCGATGCGCACGCCTTTGTAATCGTGAAACCTCGGCTCGTCTTTCATTTCCGTTTGCTGCTCCTGCGCGCGCACACTAAGTTGCGGCAGCGCAACGAGCGTCAGCGCACAGAGCAGGCAGAGAACGAATGAGACGAGCGTGACTGGATGTCTGAAATAACGCGACATGGGTGGTCTCCTTCCGGCAAGTAATGCTTTCAGCGCGAGGGCCGCAGACCGAACCGAGAAACTGGACAAAGGCGAGAGTTGAAGCGCGTGACGTTTATGCGTCAACGCGCGCAGTCAGCCTGCAAACCTCGGCTGTATGACAAAAAGATATGGCCTGCGCAGAAGCGAAGTCAATAGCAGAGTCTCGTGTTGTTTAAGCTCGTGCAGCCAATACTGCCTGCTCCCATAGAGATTCTTGTTAGCTTACACTGCCAGTTGCTGATGAGGGTGAAAGATGCACAGTGGAACGGATACGCGAATGACGCTCTAGCCGAATTCTCATTAAACTCATTTCAAATGAAGCTGTGATTCAAACTTAGTATGTCCTCCTCTAATAAAACCTGTTGATAATAATTTGCGATAATTCGCCACAAGATTTCGATGGCGGATCGGACTTAAAAATGGTGTTACATCAAGTTGCTCTGAATCACTGAGTAATAAAAGTATTGGCATCGTTTGTTTGGCCAGCGATATATTATTACTACCACTGGCATCAACGAGATTGTTAGAAGCCATCTCATAAATACCTTCGGCGGCGTTTTGAGCCAGTGTTTATGCGGCTTTCAAACGAGCATAGAGTATTTATGAGATGAGTTCTAATAACAATATGAAAGGGTGCTTCTGAAAGAGGAAAATGACTATCCAGTAATATCCTTTGCAGTATCATTCTGATTTTTACCCAATCGAGTGAGGGAACCCTGTTGTTAACAAGTAATTTGCTGAGAGCCATTGCTTCATTATCTGCATTGTTGGGTTTAGCTGCCCGCCATAAATATGAAACAAGGTAACCGCAAAA
>QHXQ01000002.1 GCA_003223935.1 Acidobacteriota bacterium
CAGCTCCGTAATTCCGATCGAGACTTGAGCTTAATGAGTCGCTCCGCTGTAGCCATACCCGAAAAACTCTTTTTCAAGATCGGTGAAGTGTGCGAACTCGCCGGTGTGCAGGCGCACGTGTTGCGCTATTGGGAATCGGAGTTCCCGATGCTCGCGCCGCAGAAAACCGCGCCGGGCAGCGAGTCTATCGCAAACGCGATGTTGAAATGGCCTTGCGGATCAAAGAGCTGCTTTACGAAGATCAGTACACGATTGCGGGCGCGAAGAAGCGGCTGACGAATGAGCTGCGCGGTGGAAAACTGAAAGTTGTCGAAGCTGGACAAGCTGAGACCACCGGCGCGGTGGAAAATGGAGATGGTTTTTCACAGCCGAGTAGTTATGCGCGCACCGCGTCAGCGCGAACTGCGGAAGAGCGACAAGGTTTGAAGCAACTCGCTGCTGAGCTGCGCGAGCTGTTGTCGCTGCTCGAGCAGGAGAACAAAGGCCGGGCGAGATGAAGTTTGACGGCGCGTTTGACATTTGTTCTTTGGCAGGATAGTAAGTCAGGGACACGGGACGTGGCGCAGCCTGGTAGCGCGCACGCTTGGGGTGCGTGAGGTCGCTGGTTCGAATCCAGTCGTCCCGACCATTTTCGATCACCATTACGGCTGCCACTTTGGCAGCCGTTTTGCTGTTGTGGCAGATTTGTGGCAAACATTTTCGCGCAACACACGCACGGCCTCAACAGCCGCTCGTTTAGCGCGGTCTGTGGCGTGTGTGTATCTGCGCGTGGTTTGCGGATCAGAGTGCCCCATTAATGACGCGATAGTGGCCTCACTGCAACCCGCTTCTGCGAGCCTTGTGCCGAACGTGTGCCGCAAGTCGTGCCAATGCAGATCACGAATTCCAGCTAGCCGACAAGCTGTCCCGAACGCGTTCTTGAGATCGGTGTAAGGCTTCTTTGTCTTTGGATTGATGGACACGTAATCGGAGCCATTGGATTCAGACCGAAGCACAAGCAGAGTGTTTTCTAACGTCCGCATTCATGGGGACCGCGTAATCTTTCCCCGTTTTTGAATTTGGTACATAAATCACATCACGCTGGAAATCAACTTTTCTCCTATAGCAAATTCAATTGATCGCCTCGCCTCATTCCCCGTGCCGATAGCCACGGTCACTAGAGATCGTAAATGCTTGCGGCGACCACTGAGGATTGCGAATAGCTTTGGCTCTTCTTCATCCAACAGGTAGCGCACACGCTTATTGTTCTCCGGCAACCACGGTATATCTCGACACGGATTTGAATGGGTGATGCCGTACTTGATCGCCAGCGAAAAGATTTTGGAAAGTATCCCGAGTTCACGGTTAATGGTCGAGGACTTTCGGGTTCTTCCGTTTTCTAGTAACGCCTCACGTCGCTCCTTCTTGTACTTTTCGATTAACAACGGTGAGATCTGAGCAAATGTCTTGCCCTTAAAACATTTGCTCTCACAGATGATCGAGAGTTTATATTTGTCGTTGCTCTTGAATGAGCGCTTGTTCTCCATCGCCCAAGGCTTGTAGACCTCTTCGACGAACTTTCCGAAATCCTTGTTCCGGTTGGTCTGCCGTATCGGCCTTCATAAACATCTTGGCGAATTTTCGTCTCGGCTTTTTCAGCGTCGAATTTAGTCGAGGCTTCGGGGATTGCGCCCCGATACCAAACTCCGCGAATGCAAAAAGGCGTAGTGCCAATTGGTTCCGGGCTTATGAACTGACATTGTCATGGTCCCTTCCCAAGGTGCAGCCACGGGCGCTCGCACTATACAACATGATAAGAATGATGAGCATTGATTTTTCATCGGACGTTAAAAAAACGTGTGATCACTTGCTCGCCTTAGCTTTGGTCCAAGCTGGAATTTCATCGAGATCAAAACGCCTAGCATCAGACCTGGCTTAGTAACGGCTTCGATCAGTAGGGCGGACCATTTAGGAATAGCGGCTGATTCGTTGACGTGATTTTCCATTGTCGCGGTGCTCCTTCTTTGGTTGGCTTTTTTGAGGGGAAGTTCCCCTCGTAGCAACCGCAGAAACACGACTGGGCCGGCCCAGTCCGCACACCGCAGGGCGCAGCGCAAGCGGAGCACTCAAGCGCAGCGCAGAGTGTGTGGATGGGCTGTCGTTTACGATGGAAGCGCAGAGGGGGAACTACTGTATGTGTGGGGTATTGTGAGTTCTAGAAGAGGATGCGAATATACAGAAGTGGATGCGAATGATTACAGAAGAGGATGCGAATGAGGCTAGGTGCTGAACGCTGATGTGGAATTATTTAGGTTGGTGTCTTCACGAGTCTTGACGGCTTGGTTCTCCTCCGATTCCGTTGGCAATGGCGCAGGTGCTCCTTGAGGTGCAGGTGGTCTTATGATCGCAAGAAAATTGCGCTCCCAAAATCACGAGGAGCAGAGAGAGGAAGGCATTCAGTATGAACGTTTGAGTTCAGGTCGCGCGGGCGGTGGCACGCAACCCGCGCCGGACAAAACTAGTTGAGAAAGGCGCTATCCCGCGCTCACCTGCAACGTTAGACGCTGCATTCGCGTCTAGATAGTTCATGGTAGTTTTGAAATTGTTCCCAGCCCGGCATAGAGGTAGCGCTCCCCAAAGGTTTTCTTTAGAGCGGCAAACGCCGGCTCACCTGTACAATGACCGGGCGCGATGAGATCAACTTTCCACTTCTCATGCAAGGCGGTAGCAATTCGTCCAACTTCCGGGTCTGGTGTAGTTACCAAATGAAGCCCCCCGAAGATGAGATGAACATGGTTATCAACCGCCATTGAAGCTTCCAAGATTTTCTCGATTCCAGGATGCGAACACCCGGTAGTAAGAATAAGCCCCTTGGGTGTCTTAATGGCTAAGGAGAGTTCACGCAATTCCAAAGTGCCAGGCGTCTGGGAGATAGTCGGGATTAGATAAGTGTCCGGTGCCACTTCGGTCAAGCTATCCACGTACACGAAGTTGGCGCGCGTCCAAGGTGTGCCGTGACGGATGACCTCTGGCGGGGTGCCTCCGAAGTAGCGCATATCAGGCGGTAGAGATTCGGAGCGGCGGTAAAACGTCCCCGGCAATGAGCTGCCGAAAACTCCATAGGTCTCCTTCGGGACATAAATCTTCACACCAGGGTTGACGCTCAGCAGGTAATTCAGTCCGCTCGTATGATCGCCATGCCGGTGAGAGATGACGACGAAATCTAATCGCTTGAGGTCGATTCTTAAAGCTTTGACGTTGTGCGCGAAGGTGTCCGCGTTATTGCCAGTGTCAAATAGAATCCGCTTGCCACCATACTCTATCAGGGCTGCGAATCCCCAATCCTTTCGCAGCAAAGAACGTTTACCGAAAGCATCATAGAGAATCGTGACGCGGTTTTGAGCTTGGGCGTCGGCTACATTTGGGAGCAGCAAGAGAACAGATATAATGATCACGAATATCAGTACTAGGAATCTCATTTCATCGCCCTTCCTTTGAAGAGAACTTACTCTGTGCAACCTAAGTATCTATCAAAAAGTGCTCCATAATACTCAGAAACGCGGCATTGTGCATCACTTGGCCGAAGAAGCCCCTCCTCCGGTGGTCCGCCTTTCTTAGAGAGGTGCAACGGTTGACCATCACGCGTCTTCCCACGGGATCCAGCGCGGCGCGGAGTCTTGTGTGAGTCGACGCTGCACGTCGTGGCACAGCGGGTAGATGTAGATGCACTTCACCGCACGCCCATGGGCCTCGTGGTGTTGGTCCATCCGGCCACGTCCACGCGTCTCGCCCAGATAGATCCAGTTCGCCGCTCGATAAATGGTGCCGCGAAACTGCGCGTCGACCAGCGTCTCTAAAAGGAGCGGACAATAGCCGTAGAGGCGCTTCCAGTCCGCAGGCAGTTGCCGCGCACACAGAGAAAGAATAGTGCTCGCAAGATAGCGCACGCGCAGCCAGGGCAAGATCAGAAAGCGCGAGTTGTTGACCACAAGCTGAAGGTTGCGCGACCGCTGCTCATTGGTCCAGCCTATCCAACTATCCCGCGCTGCGATCTTCCAAGCCGGACTGGACCACAACAGGCAGCCCAGCACTTGCCCGGCTGAGACAGAGCGAACGAGGTATCTCAAATTAGCCCCGACCGGCACTTTGTATCCCAGATAGTGGTAGCGCTCTACTAACTCGTTCCATAACGTGCTCTCTGAGCCACTACGAACAACTGACAAAGACAGAGGTGTGAATTGGCTTACGCTTCCGTTAAGCGGCTCTTGCTCTTCGCCGTTTGCGGTAAAGTTCACTACCCGCGGTCCGCGCGGCCCACTCTGTCTTAATGTCGGCAACCTCAAGCGGCCGTCAGCGCTCAACTTCTCCAGGAACAACCGACACTCGTGATTCTTCAAACGGCCATTCGGTCGTTTCCATTCCAGTAGTTCGCAGATTGTGCGCGCCATCTCCGTGAGACTAAGACCGCAGAAATCAGATACCACTTCGCGGATTAGTTCGATCTCCGCTGCCGAAAAGCGTCGGCCAGAGAAAGCGACTGGAACAGTCTTGACCTTTTGAACCATCACGACCCAACCGGTGCAGCTCGACAGTCGTGTTTAGAGTATTGCGAAGAAGGTAGAGAGAGCCGTTGTCTGGTTCTGGCAGTCTGATAGTCCAGTTGATAAACGCGGCGACACTCGCCACAACGAAATTGTTGAGTGTTGTGAGATGAGAGACCGCCTTTGAACTGCCGCTTGGTTGCGTGGCAGCGAGGGCAAAGGCCGGGATACTCCTTTCTCTTAATCAGTCCTGCGCTTCGCGCTCGCTTGGCGACCTCTCGGGAAATGAACGGCCGCAGTTCTTCCGTCGTAGGCTGATCGCCTCCGTTGCGCACGTAGTCGACGATGGAAACAATCTCTTCGTCTGAAACCTTGTGTGCGCCTTCGAAACGAGCGGCGGACTATATCGTGGTCGGAACATACGAACGTCTTAACCATGTATACCCTCAGGTCGATACATCAAAGACTTCCCTTCGGTTGTGGGCAATCGCCCGTGGGAAGCGTGTGTATGCTCTGACCACCGATTCGAGCTTATGTAACATATATCAGGCTGCCCGAAAATTTGCGGAAGTCCATTTCTATGTTGCCGGAAACATAACAAGCGCTTGGAGAGACTCGGTTGGCGTTGGCGCTTGAATTTTGGCGACTATTGAAGAGGGTAGTTAATTCACGCGCCTTCAAACGGCTTGTAGAAGTCACGCCAAAAATAAACACGCACGGAATGACAGTTGGAAGAAGAGCAGTAGCGGTATTTTTCGGGCCTGAACTGAATAAATATCGTGCAAGCATATTCTGGACAGATGGTCGAATGCTCCACTGTGTTAACTCACGTTCATACTTGCATGTTATCGAATTTGAGAAGCACAATCTCGGCGTTTACGCCGGGTAGCATTCGCCTCCATCCAACATGCGCTCGAGCGCTTCGATGCAAAAGAAGAAACTCGACTTCGACACTGTGCGAGAGATCGCCATGACTCTGCCGGATGTTGAAGACAGCACCATTCACGGCGCTCCCTCTCTTAAGGTGCGTGGCAGACTTTTGACTTGTCCTGCGCTCCATCGGTCGGCCGAACCTAATACCCTGGCAGTGCGAATCGGTATGGATACTCGTGCCCAGTTAATTACCGCGGACCCGGACGTCTATTACGTGACGGACCATTATGTGAACTGTCCAACCGTGCTCGTGCGATTGTCTCGGATCCATCTGCAGGCACTACGGGATCTGTTGGGCATGTCGTGGCTCTTCGTGAATGCAAAAGTCAAGCGAAGTCCACATAAGTGAACCGCAGCCGAGAAATTGTCCGACGCGGGCGGCAGCATTGTCTAATGAAACGCTTAATTCCATTCGCGCTTGGATTGCTGCTCGTTGCCACGGCGTGCGATCCAGGCATGACGATCTATCAAACCAATACCAACCAAAACGTGTCAGGGCCGGAACGCGTGACTATACGCGTGGAGGCGAGTCATCCACTCATCGGTGAAACGTGGTACGCGCCAGATAACGTCAGCGTCACTAACTCATTCGACAAACCAATCGTCATTACAAGGGTTGAACTGGTGGCGAACGGCACAACCTACCAACACAAACACATGTCCGCCAAAGACGAATACCCGTTGACTATCGCGGCAGGCAAAACACAGGTTATTCCGATCTGGTTCGATTTGAATGACAGCGTGAACCGGACGTTTAACGCACCGGCTGAATTGCGGGTCTATTACCGGGAAAGCCGCAACGAATCTGTGGCTCACGCCTTCATTGTTGGTGGGCCACTTCACATGAAAATGCCTTGATGCGCGCCAATCGAATCCCCTGAGGTTATGAAAACAACACTTTCTCGGACACGCAACCGGTTATCCGGAAGTGGCAGTAGATCATTTCGGACACTTGGCTATACCTTAGTTGGTCCTGCTCATCAGATAGAACTATCGGGCGACACCTCGGTTACCGGCTCCGACCAAGAGGAGGTCACATGATAAAGCGCACTACCGTCTTTGTAAGCTACAGTCACAAGGACCTGGTATGGCTCGAGAGGTTCAAAGAGCACGTTGCGGTGCTGAGGCGCCGGGGCCTTGTCGACATCTGGGAAGACACACGAATCGGCACCGGTTCTGATTGGCGCAGCGAAATCGACATCGCTCTCAGCCTCGCGAAGGTCGCAGTGCTACTTGTGAGTCCGGCCTTTCTCGCATCTGACTACATCTGGTCGGAGGAAATGCCGCGGATGGTCGCTCACTCATTTCAAGGGATGAAGATATTGCCTCTAATCATACGCCCTTGTGCGTGGCGCGAAGCGGAAGAACTGACTAATCTCCAGGCGCGGCCGAGCGAAGGGCGACCATTATCATCTGGAACAGATAGTGAAATTGATACTGCTCTAGCAGCGTTCGCACATGAGTTGGCTGCGATAATTGGCCAGTCATCTATTACTCCCGGATCTGATCACACAACAGAGCGTCAGTCGGAATCTCCCGCGGCGATAGCCGGAACTTGGTCCGGTTTCTACAATCGCACGCGACCGGTTCTACTCTCCGTCGTTGAAGTAACAAAAGAGACGTTCGCGGGAACGATGACATATCCAGCAGAGGGCGCCATTACTAAGGTCTGTGGAAACCTACACAAACTCTGGTCCCCCGATGATGATGTCTGGGCTCAACTCGCCGGCTCATCCTCGCCTGAGGGCCGAATCGCCGTTACCTTTCGAGAAATGGGCTACGAGCAAAAAGGGAGTAGTTCGATCAGCTTCGAGGGTGAGTATCGTGTTTTCCTGGTGCGGAATATGATGACCGGCGCGTGGTTTTCTGGTAAGCGTTTAGTTGGGGGAATCTCACTTGAAAAGATCTAGACTTTCAATTCTCTGAAAACTTGAAAGCCCGACATGCAGACGTCTTCTCCACCATCTCGGCGCTTGCGCGATTACAGCAACCTGCCGTTTGAGATTTTCATCGGCCGTGTTCACTATCGTCCCTTTTCTCGTGCTTTCGTATTTCTATCCGGCGGTGCCCGAGCGGGTGCCGCTGTTTCTGAACTTGCGCGGCGACGTCGAGACGTGGGCGGAGAAGACCGCGTTATCAGTTTTCAGAGTCCCGATGGGTCGCTTGCCAAAGGCGTTTCATCGTCCCTCCAAAGGCTATGTTGATGCGTTAGTCATGTACAAGTGGCTGGAAGCATAAAGATAGGAAATAGCTATGGCCCTACAGAAACTCACTTCATTTTTCTGGCTTCTGTTAACCTTAGTCGGGTGCAACGCTCAATCATTGCCTTTACAGTCAATTCCAGATGACACGCTCATCACGCTACAACGGTCTGTCTGCTATGGCGCCTGCCCCGATTACAAATTGACGATTTCTGCCGATGGGACAGTCACGTTTGAAGGGCATCAATTCGTCAGGGTAAAGGGCAAAGCCAAGAAGATGATTAGTGCGGAGCAATTGCGGCAGCTAATCGCGGAATTTGAGAAGGCAAAGTATTTCTCTCTGAATGATAAATATGAAACTGAACGAG
>QHXQ01000050.1 GCA_003223935.1 Acidobacteriota bacterium
CAGAATCGAGTTGCCCGCACGAGTTATGACATCTCGCTGACAGGGATGCGCATCAAGCTGTTGCACTATCCGGCGGGCGGCGGCTTTCTGGCCGAGCATCAACATCCGCTTGAGCCGCAACGCATTGGCCTCATCACCAGCATGTCGCGTTACGGCACAGACTTCACGACGGGCGGCACAGCATTCCGCACGCCCTTCGGGCGCATTGAGACAACTGTCGCGCACGACATCGGCGACATCATTCTCTTCCGCTACGATCTGCCACATGCGGTCACGCCCGTGGATGAGGGGCGCGAAATGGATTGGGACTCTGAGGCTGGCAAATGGAGTTACGTGCTCGACCTGCGCGAGACCTACAGTCTGTCACAAGCGAGATAGGCGGGTCGCGCCGGGCTATGAATCTGTTGAAGTATCTGTGTCTCAACTGC
This sequence comes from Acidobacteriota bacterium, assembly GCA_003223935.1. Lineage (GTDB taxonomy): Bacteria > Acidobacteriota > Blastocatellia > Pyrinomonadales > Pyrinomonadaceae > QHXQ01. Next base: position 429 of record QHXQ01000050.1, read on the forward strand.
CATGAGAATCAGTGGCGCACATACTCGACCTTCTGGCAATGCGAGAATTGCGGCCAGCAGTATCCGTGCGTCAAGGGCGTGCCGCGCCTCTATCGCGAAAGCCACGTCGGGGCGAAGGACAAAGCCTTGCGCGACTTTTTCTACAACGGTCTCTTGGGGCGCTACTATCAACACATCATGCCGTTCCTCGCGCTGCCCGTACGCCCCGCATATAAGAAGGGCTGGCTCGTTTACACACTGATCGTCGCATCGCTCTTAACTCTCATCGGCTACGTCGTCTATTTGCTCGTCGGGCTGGCACGCGGCACGCATGCGTTGTCCGTGCTCGACATCATCACCGTGCTCATTGTCTTAACCGTCGGCTATTTCTTCGCGCGGCACAGATACCTGCTCTATCTGCTTGTGCTCGCTGTGCCCGTGAAAATCTCGCTGCTCTTTACGAAGTTTCGCCCGCGCGCGACCTTCGCCGAGCTACATGCAAACTTGATCGCTCAGTTGTCGCAGCGCAAAGAGCGGCTGCAAGTGCTCGACATCTCGACGGGGACGTGTAACTCTCTCTTCCGGCATGGCTGGATGAAACTCGACGCTGACTATACGGGACTTGATCTCTCCGAGACGATGCTCCTGCAAGGTTTGGATTTCATGACCGCCGAGCGCGTGCCGATGGACTTCGTGCTCGGCGACGCCGTCGAGTTGCCGTTTAGTTCCGAGACCTTCGACGTGGTGCTCAACTACGGCGCGCTTAACGGCTACAGCGATGCCGCGCAGGCGCTCGCCGAAATGGCGCGCGTCGCCAAACCGGGCGGCCTCGTCCTCGTGCTTGACGAGCAGCTTTATGATGAAGCGTCGGCCGTCGAGCGTCTCTATTTCCGGCGCGTGTTGTCGAGTCATAACGTGCATCATCGTTGTCCGGTCGAACTGTTGCCGCCGGAATTAGCACGCGCCGAAGTGCATCAGGTCTATCACTTCTATTATCTTTGCCTCGGCTATAAGCAGTGAGGTGATGCGGGAGGCGATTATGCTCAAGCAGAGACTCGACGAATTGGCCATCTGCGGCGGCGCGCCCGCGTTCGCCGAGAAGCTGCACGTGGGCCGCCCCAACATCGGCGACCGTGCGCGTTTGCTCGAACGGATTAACACGATCCTTGACAGCCGCTGGCTCTCGAACATGGGCCCCTTCGAGCAGGAACTTGAGCGGCGCATCGCTGACATGATCGGCGTCAAGCACTGCATCGCCATGTGCAATGCGACGGTGGCGATGGAGATCGCGATCCGCGCGCTCGATCTGACGGGCGAGGTGATCGTCCCGTCGCTAACCTTTATCGCAACGGCGCACGCGCTTCAGTGGCAGCAGATCACGCCGGTCTTCTGCGACATCGCCCCGGCGACGCACAATCTTGATCCAGCGTGCGTCGAGCGCATGATCACGCCGCGCACGACGGGCCTCATCGGCGTGCATCTGTGGGGCCGCGCGTGCGACACGGATGCGCTCGCAGAGATCGCGGCGCGGCGCGGCTTGCGCGTGCTCTACGACGCAGCCCACGCCTTCGGCTGCACGCACAACGGCCAGATGATCGGCCGCTTCGGCGACGCAGAGGTCTTCAGTTTTCATGCGACCAAGTTTATGAATGCGTTTGAGGGCGGCGCAGTCGTGACGGACGACGACGAGTTGGCGCGCAAAATCCGGTTGATGAAAAATTTCGGCTTCACCCATTACGATCAAGTTGACTACATCGGCACGAACGGCAAGATGACCGAAGTCGCGGCGGCGATGGGTTTGACTTCGCTCGACTCGCTCGCCGAGTTCATCGCCGTGAACCGGCGCAACTATGAGCAGTATCGCGCGGAGTTGGCCAACGTTCCCGGTCTCACGCTCATGCCCTACGACGACGGCGAGCAGTCTAATTATCAATATCTCGTCGTCGAAGTTGACGAAGCAGAGACGGTCCTCGCCCGTGATCTGTTCGTGCAAATTCTCTGGGCCGAGAACGTCATTGCGCGGCGCTATTTCTATCCGGGTTGCCATCGCATGGAGCCGTATCGCTCCTACTATCCGCATGCCGGTCTGCTGCTGCCTGAGACCGAACGCATGGTCGAGCGGCTGCTCGTACTCCCTACGGGGACGGCCATCGCGCCGGATGACATCACGCGCATCTGCGCGATCCTGCGTCTGGCTGTGAGTGAGAGCGCCGCCGTGCGCGCGCGCTTGCAAGACGGTGGCGTGGCGCAGGCGCAGCCGGCACTGGCGCGGCAGTAGGTCCGACGAGCGAGCGCAACACGCTGAATTGTTATAGGATTTCGGCAGCAGAGAGCATGGGGTTAAATGATTTATGTCGGCTGAAGTGAAGCCATTAGTCAGCGTCGTCACCGCGACGTGGAACGCTGCGGATTATCTGCGCGAGGCCATCGAGAGCGCGCTCAAGCAAACTTACCGGCCGTTGGAGATCGTCATCGTGGACGATGGCTCAACCGATCATACGGCGGAAGTCTGCGCCTCGTTCGGCGACCGCGTGCGCTATATCTTTCAGCCGAAAGACGACAAGCACGGCGCGACCGCGCACGTGCGCGCCTTTCAGTCAGCGCGCGGCGAATATCTGGCCGGACTCGATCACGATGATCGCTGGCTGCCGGAGAAGATCGCGCGCCAGATCGAGGTCATGCAAGCGCGTCCCGATGTGGGCGCAGTCTTCACGCGGTTTCGCTTGATTGACAGCGCCGGACAAGACAAGGGGCCGTCTCCGTTGGTCGGGCCGTCGGGCGATGTATTTCATGCCTTGCTCAGAAGAAATCGTTACTGCTATTCGTCAGGTCTCTACCGGCGCGCGGTACTCGATGTGGTCGGGCATCACGACATCGAACCGGGCATCGGCGACTGGGACTTGTGGTTGCGGATCGCGCGCCGCTACCCGGTCGCCATGCTCGCCGACATCCTGACTGAATACCGTGTGCACGGACAAAATTATTCGATGGACAGGCGCATGATCGCCCTGAGTACGCAGCGCGTGGTGAAGCGTTACCGCGACCAATTGCACCCCGGTTGTGTTGAGTGCCGACGCAGCTTTCGCGCGGGCTTGCGCCTCGCGGCCGAAGCGTACCTCGAACATTTCCACGCAGCCGCACGCGCCGGACGTTTGGCCGCAGGACTGCCGTCGCTATGGGACGCACTCAAAATCTCCCTCGTGCCGGCCCTCAAACCGCGCCACCTACTGACGCTCGCCAAGAGCTTCGGCGTCGCCGTTACCGCCCGCCGCAGCAAGCCGGACCAGCAGGCGGCAAACCAGCTTTCTGCCATCGAACAGACGCGGCGCTCTTAAAGTCACAGACGCATGAGAGGGAGACCATCCAAGCTGTCCGTCGCCATGTGTACTTATAACGGCGCGGCCTACTCGCCCGCGCAGCTAGAGAGTCTCGCTGCGCAGACGCGCCGACCCGACGAACTGGTGGTGTGCGACGACTGCTCGACCGACGAGACGACGGCACTACTGCGCGCCTTCGCCGCCCGCGCGCCTTTCCCCGTGCGCCTCTACGTCAACAAACGAAACTTAGGCTCGACCAAAAATTTCGAGCGCGCCATTGAGTTATGCACGGGCGATCTGATTGCGCTCTGCGATCAAGATGATATCTGGCATCCGAATAAGCTCGCACGTTCTGAGGCCGCGCTGGCCGCCAATCCGGCGGCGGGCTTGGTGTTCACCGACGCAGAGGTCATTGACGACCACACGCAGCCGCTCGGCTATCGCCTGTGGGAGTGTGTGCGCTTCGACCCCGCGCGCCGGGAGTTGTTCAGACGTGGCCGCGCCTTCCCGTTGCTACTCGAAGACACATTCGTGACGGGCACGACGCTGCTTTTCCACGCCAAGTTCAAAGAACTGATCCTACCGATCCCGACAGACATCAGCATCATTCACGACGCTTGGATCGCCTGCTTGATCTCGGCCGTGGCCAACCTAATCATGATTGACGAGCCGCTGCTACAGTATCGGCGCCATGGCAGTCAGCAGATCGGCGTGCCGTTTCCGCCAGCAGAGGCGCAACCCGGCGGGCTGGAGGCGTTGCGCGCTGGCGTGCGGCGGCGCGTTGCGTTCGAGGCTTCGATTCGCGATCTGAACATCGTCCGAGATCGGCTGGTGGCGCGGGCCGGCGCTTACCGGCTCAAGGCTGTCATGCCTTTGCTCGAAGCGCGGATTGCGCATCTGCAAACTCGCGCCGCGCTCCCGGCGCGCAAGCTGAACCGCATCCCTTATGTGCTCAGAGAACTATTGAGTTGGCGCTATCATAATTACTCGAAAGGGTGGTTGAGTGCCGCCAAAGACCTTTTGTGCTAGTTTATTTGCTCGCGGAAAGTCGAAACACGTGCCGGTCGAATTAGCCATCGTCATCGTGAATTGGAACGGCGGCGAACTGCTGCGCCGCTCGCTTCAGAGCGTCGCACAATTTCCGCCGAGTCTGCCCTTTGAGATCGTCGTCGTGGACAACGCTTCAACCGACGGCAGCCGCGCATGGCTCGAATCTTTAGGCGACCGCGTGCGCTTGATCAAGAACGATGAGAACCAAGGGTTCGGGCGCGCGAACAATCAGGCGTTCGCTGCGACCGATGCGCCGCTCCTGTTTCTCTTGAACAGCGACGCCGAAGTGCAACGGGGCGCGATTGACATGCTCGTCGAAACGATCAATTCAGATGAACGCATCGGCGTTGTTGGCCCACGTTTGATCAATCCCGATGGCACGTTGCAAGCGAGCGTCTGGCGCAATCCGGTGACGCCGTTTGAAACGGTGGCGAATGCGTTCCGGCTCTACAAGCTGATGCCGCGCGGCTTGCGCGGTCGTCTGTTGCTCGGCTACCACTGGGATCACGCGACGCGGCGGCGCGCGCAACTCTTGAGCGGCGCGGCGCTCTTGGTCAAACGAAACCTGATCGACGAAGTCGGCGGCTTCGATGAACGCTTTCACATGTACGGCGAAGACACGGAATGGTCGCTCAGGATCGTGCGCGCGGGTTGGTTAATGATCTTCGAGCCGCGCGCTGTCGTGCTTCATCACGGCGGGCAGAGTTCGCGTAAGCGTTGGAGTGATCTGGAAAAGCGACGCACGGAGTATGAAGGCTTCTTCCGTTTTCAACGGCTGTGTCTATCGCGCCGGCTCGCGCTCGCCAATCTCTTGACCGGCTGCTTCGTCACGCTCACGCATTATCTGTGGCAACGCTTGCGCGGCCGGCCCGTCGAAGAATCAAAGCTCGTGCTCAAACTCCACGCCGCCGAGTTGAAGCGCACGCTCCTTGCCAACTCACGTGAACCGGCGGACGGGCCGGCGCAGGTCGTCAAGCGCACGTTATGACCATCAGGGTACTGCACGTCATCACCACGCTGGGGCGCGGCGGCGCGGAACGACAACTCGTCAACCTAGTGCGCAACACAGACCGCGCAGAGTTCGAGCACGTCGTCTGTTACCTGCATCCGCCCGCAGACTTTGCCGCAGAGTTGCGCGCCGACGGACGCGAAGTCGTCTGTCTGAATCTGCCGCGCAAGTGGCCTTGGCTCTTCGCGCCCGTGCGGCTCATGCCCTTGTTGCGCGCGCGCCGGCCCCAACTCATCCAGACGTGGCTCTTCGAGGCCGACATCAGCGCGCGCCTCTCGACGCTCATCGGCCCAAGCATCCCAATCATCAACACGCTGCACCTGACAACTTACGATGCGGAGACCATTCGCGCCGCGCATTGGTCGCCGCGCAAGATGGCCATGCTACAACGGCTCGACCGTTGGACGGCGCGACGCGCGCGCCCGCTCTTCATCGCTGTCTCCGAAGCGGTCAAACGTTCGGCCGTGCGCAACCTCGGCGTGCCGCCGTCGGACATACGCGTGATCTACAACTCGATTGATCAAGCGACGCTCAGTTGCGCGCCGGACGCGCCGCACCGCTTGCGCCAAGCAGCGCAGATTCCCGCCGCCGGTTTTGTCTTTATGAACGTGGGCCGGCTCGCGCCACAGAAAGGGCAGCCCGTCTTGCTGCGCGCTTTCAAACAAGTGGCCGATGCGCTGCCGGACGTTTACTTGGTCTTCGTCGGCGAAGGGCCGGAAGAAGCGGCGCTTGCGGCGCTTGCGCGTGAGTTGGGTGTAAGCGAGCGGGTCAGATTTTTGGGCCGGCGTGAGGACGTGGGCGCGTGTCTGGAGATGGCCGATGCGTTCGTCTTTCCGTCTCTGTTTGAGGGCCTGCCGCTCGCGCCGATTGAGGCGATGCTCAAAGGGTTGCCGTGCATCGTCTCGCGCATCGAGCCGGTGTTGGAACTATTCACAGATAAAGAGACGGGCATGTTTGTCGCGCCCGGTTCGGTTGATGAGTTAGCGGCGGCGATGATCGAACTATACAACGAACCGGAGTTGCGCCGGCACTTAGGCGCACGCGCGCAAGCCCGCGCCACCGCCCGCTTCGACAGTCGCACGGGCCTGCAAGCATGGACGGAACTCTATCGCGAGTTGGCGCAAGCGTGATGAGACGCGCACGACGCGCGAAAGATCAATGTAGGTGAAACGAATGGCTTGTCCTCTCTGCGGCGGTGAACAATCCGGCGCGTCTTGGCTCGGCACGACCTATTATCGCGGGCGCGAGTTTCCTTACGTCGAGTGCACGTCGTGCGGCACGCTCTATTGCGCGCCGATGCCGGACGCAAGCGTGCTCGCGGAGATGTACGGCCCCGATTACACGCAGGAGGGCGGGACTGCGGGCCACGTCGAAAATCCGAAAGAGCCGGGGCGCGTCGTCGAGTGGTTAGCGCGGCTCGCGCCGGGCACGTTCGTTGATTACGGTTGCGGTCAAGGAGAGTTGTTAATTGAAGCACAGCGCAATGGGTGGCAGGCTGTCGGCGTCGAGTTCAGCGAAGAGGTGGCGCGCGCTGTCGCGGCCCGCACGGGTGCGCAGGTGTTCACACGCGCGCATGAACAGGCGGACTTTCCCACGGCCGACGTGCTGCACATCGGCGACGTGATCGAACACTTGACGCGGCTCGATGAACAGATGCAGGAAATCCTGCGGCTCATCAAACCCGGCGGCCTGCTGTTAGCGCAAGGGCCGCTCGAAGCCAATACGTCTCTGTTTACGTCCGTGCTTGCGACGGCGCGCCGTCTGCGCCCCACACGGCGGACGGAGATGGCCCCTTATCACGTGCTATTGGCGACGGCGCGTGGGCAGCGCGAATTCTTTCGTCGCTTCTACTTGGAAGAGATCGAATATACCTTGCGCGAAGTTGCTTGGCCTGCACCGAGCGGTCTCGCGCTCGCAGACCTCGGCCGGCCGCGTGCTGTCGGTCTCTTCGCCTTGCGTCGTTGTTCGCAGGCGCTCTCGGCCTTGCGCCCGCGCGTCTGGGGCAACCGTTATTTTTACGTCGGGCGCAAGCCGAATTGACGAGGCGCGCGTCATGGCAAGAGCACGCCACTTCTAGCATCATAGTGCCCATAGCTTGCGCCGCGTGTGGCTGAAAAAGTTTTCCTGTTATGCCGATCAAAGAGATGCTTAAAAGAGTGCGCTCCTCACAGCCCTTAAATCGCTTGACCACGTCAACGCTCAAAGGGTTGTTCGAGGCGACAGGTTTGCGTTCCGAGTTCGTCATCAAACATCTGCCGCGCACAGGCGTGACGGCTATCTCTCTGCCCGACGGTCGCGTACTCAAACTCGATGCGAGCGGCGATGATTGGATCCCGACGCAACTCTTCTGGCGCGGTTGGCAAGGCTATGAACCGGAGATGACGGCGCTCTTCTACCGGCTGGCGCGCACGGCCGAAGTGGTCTTCGACGTGGGCGCACACATCGGCTTCTTCAGTCTGCTCGCCGCCATCGTCAATCCAGAGGCGCAGGTCTTCGCCTTCGAGCCGTTGGCGCGCATCTTCGAGCGACTGAAGCAGAACATTGCTTTGAACGGGCTGACGAACGTGCAGCCGTTCTGCGTTGCGGTCGGCGCGCACGAAGGGACTGCGGAGTTCTACTTTCCCGATCAGGATACGCCGGTCTCATCATCTCTGCGCAGCGACATGCTAGCGGCGACCCTACCTGCGAGCGCGATCCGGCACGTGCCCGTGCCCGTCGTCACGCTCGACCGCATCGTCGCCGAGCAAAAGGTTGCGCGCGTCAGCCTGATCAAGCTCGACACGGAGCGCACGGAGCACGAGGTGCTGGCGGGTTGCCGCGAGACGCTCCGGCGCGACCAGCCAGACATCATCTGCGAGGTTTGGCCCGACGCCGGCAACGGCCGGCAACTCGAAGCATGCTTGCGCCCGCTTGGCTATCGCTTCTATCAACTCATGCCGGAAGGCGTGGTCGCGCGTGCAGAGATCAACGGCGACGAAGCTGCGTTGAATTATCTATTCACAACTCAGTCTGAGGAATTTTTGCCGGTCAGCGGCGGGAAATAAAGACAACTACAAATTGAGCTACGCTTTTTTATAACCCAACGCGCACCAGTAGGGCATCGCCTCGCTGAACTCGATCCGCTCAAGGCCGGCCCGTTCCATCATCTCCCTGATCTGTTGTGCGGTGAAACGCTGTTCGAGGGCCGTGCCGAAGCGGTCGAGCGCGTCTGTGCGCATCGTATAGAAGCTGAGGCGGCGATAGTATGAGAGCGGAAACGTATCCACGTTGCGCCCCAAGAGTTCGAGCAGGCGCGCGGTGCGTGCGAGCGGCCAATAGACGGTGAGCGCGAGCAACTCGGTCACAAGGCATTTGAGTCGGAAGGGCAGATGATAGAGCGCGCGGCGGCCCACGTCGCTGGCGCGCCAGAGCAGACGAAACCAAGTGGGGCGATTGTCGAAGGCGTAATAGAGATAGAGCAAGAACGGCGCGCCGGGCTTGAGCTTGTCGGCGCAGGCGCGTATGCCTGCGGCCGTGTCGGGCACGTGATGCAGCATGCCGAGCGAATAGCCGAAGTCCATCGAAGCGGGCGCGAACGGCAAGCGGTCAACCGTTGCCGCGACGAACTCGCAGTTACCATAAGCCGCGAGGGTCTGTCGCGCTATATCGAGTGCCGCGCTCGATGCGTCCACACAGTAGAGCCGGCCGACTCTGGGCGCGACCAGCTTGTCCCAGCGTCCTGTGCCGCAGCCGAGATCGAAGCCGACTGCATTGGCGGGCAGCACTGGCCAGGGAAAGATTTTGAAGTAGGCGGCGAACAGTTTTTGCCGTTCGTCTTCGGCAAGTTCAGTCTGATCGTAACGGCTCCATTCGTGCCCGAACCCTTCGACGGTGCGGGCGTCGTAGTTCAACGTCTCAGGAGGCTGTTGGCCACCGTCGGCAATCATGCAAAGCATGCTTGTTTTGATCCTTTGATGAGCAGGGTCAAAGATTTTAATGTGCGGGCAGCATAACAAAGCTATTGCGGGCGCAGCAAACACGAAGGCGCGCCGTTCGGCCGGTTGACGAAAGGCGCGCTTGAAACTTAATGTCAACTCCGTTCGTGTCGTGCGCGTGCGTGGGAAACGGGCGCGCGATCATTTGCATTCAAACAGCATGTCTTCGCTAAACACAGCCCGCGCGCTCTATCTCTGCTACTTCGGTGTCCGCGAGCCGTTGGTGCAGACGCAGGTCGTTCCGTACTTGCGCGAACTGGCGGCCGGCGGCCTGCGCGTCCATCTGCTCACCTTCGAGGCGCAAAACATAAAGACATGGCCCGCAGAGGAACGCGCAGAGGTGCGCGCGCGGCTCGCCGCGCAAGGGATCGAGTGGCACGCGCTTCGTTATCACAAACGCCCGACGCTCGCGGCGACCGTTTACGACATCGTGCGCGGCGCTTTCGCCGCGCGCCGATTTGTGCGACGTGAACGGATTGACGTGGTGCATGCGCGTAGTCATGTCGCGGCGGCGATGGGCGCGTTGGCGACGCGCGGCACACGTGCGCGTTTCCTCTTCGACATACGCGGCTTCTTTCCCGAAGAGTACACGGACGCAGGCGTGTGGCCCGCAGGCGGCTATCTCTATCGTTTGACGAAAGCGGCCGAGCGGCGGCTGCTGGCGGCGGCGGATGGCTACGTCGTGCTGACGGAGAAGGCGCGGCAGATACTCTTTCCTGATCAAGCCAGTACGAACGGGCGCGCGCGGCCCGTCGCCGTCATCCCTTGCTGCGTTGATCTCACGCACTTTCGCGCGGCCGAAGATGTGGCGCGCGAGGCGGTGCGCCGTGAATTAGGCGTCGAAGGGCGGCGCGTGTTCGTCTATGTCGGCTCGCTCGGCGGTTGGTATCTGACCGACGAGATGGCCGACCTACTCGCGACTGCGCACCGGCAAGACCCACGAACGTTCTCGCTCATCTTAACGCAGAGTCCGCCCGCGATGATCACAGACCGACTGCGCGCGCGCGGCGTCGCTGAGCGCGATTATCTCGTGCGCCAGATCAAGCCGACGGAGATGGCGCGTTATCTAAAGGCGGCCGACGTGGCCGTCTCGCTCATCAAGCCTTGCTACTCGAAGCAGTCCTCCTCACCCACGAAGATGGCCGAGTATCTGGCGGGGGGCCTGCCCATCATCTGCAACACGGGCATCGGCGACTTGGACGAACTGATCGAGACGGATCGCGTCGGCGTGCTGCTCCGCGAGTTCAACGAAGCAAGCTACCTGCGCGCGCTCACAGAGGTCGCGGCGCTGCTTCATGATCCAGACTTGCCCGCGCGCTGTCGTGCGAGCGCCGCCGCGCGTTTCGATCTCACAAGCGTCGGCGGCGCACGTTATCGCAGACTTTATGAACAACTGCTGCAAAGCGGGCGGGACGAACGCAAAAGCGTTCGCGCGTGAACATGATCTAATGAACGTTCTGGCGCTCTGTTCATATCCGATTGAAGCGGCGGCGACGCGCTATCGTGTCGCGCAGTTCATCGCGCCGCTCCGGGAGCGCGGCATCGAAGTGACCGTGCGCCCGTTGCTCGACGGGCGCACATTCGCGGCGCTCTACCGGCGTGCGGAGTGGCCGCGCACAACTGCCGCGCTCGCCGCCGCCGCTCTGCGCCGCGTCGCGGACGTGTGGCGCGCGCGCAAGTTCGACGCCGTGTTCGTGCAGCGCGAGGCGCTCATGGTCGGGCCGCCGCTCGTCGAATGGTTAACGACGCGCGCGCAAGGCCGGCCGCTCATACTCGATCTGGACGACGCGACCTACGTGCGCTACGTCAGTCAGAGTTACGGCCGGTTGGGCGGCGCATTGAAGTGGTTCGGCAAGACGGACGAACTGATCCGTTGGGCGTCGGTCGTCACTTGCGGCAACCGCTTCATCGCCGAATACGTCGAGGCAAAGGGCGCGCGCGCTACAGTCATCCCGACGGTCGTTGACACAGACCTGTTCCGGCCCGCACAGCCGCCACACGCGCACGACGCGCCGGTCGTCGGCTGGATCGGCACGCACTCAACCTACGCCTACCTCGAAACGATCTTCCCCGTGTTACAAACACTCGCGCGCGAATTTCGTTTTCGTTTGAAGATCATCGGCGGACGTGAGCGCGTCAATTTGCCGGGCGTCGAAGTTGAAAATCTGCCGTGGGCGTTGGCGCGCGAGGTCGCGGATTTTCAATCGCTCGACATCGGGCTTTATCCGCTCGGCTTGAACGCCTCGTCGCCGCGCGCATGGCTCGTGGGCAAGTCGGGCTTCAAAGCGATCCAGTATATGGCGGTCGGTGCGCCGTTCGTCGTCACGCCGGTCGGCGTCTGCGCAGAGATCGGCGCGGCCGGCGTAACGCATCTCACGGCTGAGACACCCGATGAATGGCACGCAGCGCTCGCACGTCTGTTGACCGACGAACACATGCGCCACACGTTGGGCGCACGGGGCCGGCAGCACGCGCTCGACCATTACGCGCTGCCCGCGCAAGCCGACAAACTCGCCGCCGCGCTGCGCGCCGCGCTGAAATGAACAGACAAAAATTTTCCATTCCACGCCTCAACGCTTGACAAGCCCCGCATTTTTTCAGACAACACAACCAACAACAAACAGAGAAAGGTTGTACTTGTGACTGCACGCCCCACGGTGATGAAATTCGGCGGCACGTCGGTCGAAGACGCGCAGGCGTTTCGGCGCGTCGCCGAGATCGTCGCAGCCCGACGCGATGAACAACCCGTCGTCGTCGTCTCCGCGATGAGCCGCATGACAGACGCGCTGCTCGCGGCCATAAGCATGGCGACAGAAGGCAACGCGGCCGCGGCCGTGCGCATGCTCGACGAACACCTCGCGCGGCACACGAGCGTCGCCGAAGAGTTGCTCATGCCGCAAAGCAGCACAGAGGTTGAAGCGGAGCTTGCAAAGGTGCGGGCCGAGTTGCGCAAGCTGTTTGATGAAGTCGCAACGCACAAAGACGCGCCGCCATCTTTGCAGGACGAGATCGTCTCATACGGCGAGCGGCTGTCGGCGCATCTGCTGGCCGCAGTCTTGCGCGCACATGAATTGCCGGCGCAGCACTTGGACGCACGCCGCTGCATCATCACCGACGATCAGTTCGGCCGCGCCACACCTTTAACGGACGAGACGACGCGGCGCACGTGCGCCGAAGTCGGCGCTTTGCTTGCAGCCGATCAACTGCCTGTGCTCGGCGGCTTCATCGCCGCGACGATGGACGGGCAGACGACAACGCTCGGGCGCGGTGGCTCGGACTACACGGCCGCGCTCGTCGGCGCGTGTCTCGCCGCCCGCGAGATTCAAATCTGGACGGACGTGTCGGGCGTGCTCACGTCCGATCCGCGCGTCGTCCGCAACGCCACGACGATCCCGCGTCTCTCTTACGCGGAGGCGGCGGAGCTTGCTTACTTCGGCGCGAAAGTTCTACACCCGAAGACGATCTTGCCTGCGGTCGTGCGCGGCACGCCCGTGCGCATCTGCAACTCGCGCGACGTGGATGCGCCCGACACGATGATCTACTTTGACGCCGAACGAAGCCCACGCACCGTCAAAGCCATCGCGCACAAGGGCGGCATCACCATCGTCCACGTCACGTCGGCGCGCATGCTCGGCGCTTATGGTTTCCTGCGCGCGCTCTTTGAAGTGTTCGAGCGCCACCGCACCGCCATCGATCTCGTCACCACTTCAGAGGTCAGCGTCTCGCTCTCGCTCGACGACACCACGGCGCTCGCGGAGATCGTGCGTGACCTACAACAGATCGGCGCGGTTAAAGTCGAACATGACCGCGCGCTCGTCTGCGTCGTCGGCGAGGGCTTGAGGAACACGCCGGGCATCGCGGCCAAAGTTTTCACGGCCGTGCGCAACATCAACGTCATGCTCATCTCGCAAGGCGCATCGAGCATCAACCTGACCTTCGTCGTCGAAGAAGAACTCGCGGAGAAGGCCGTCCGCCAACTGCACCGCGCCTTCTTTGAGAGCAACACGCGCGAGCTTTATCAAACCGCGATGCTCGATCATTGAAGCGCGGATCGGTCGCCTGAAATTGGCGTAACAAGCATGAACCACGAAGCCACACGAAACGACACGAAGCAAGCATGAACTTAATCGCCTTCACACGTCAGCTCATAGACATCCCGTCCGTCAGCGGTGATGAAGCAGTGGTCGCGCGCGCGCTCGCCGCGCATCTCGAAGCATTGGGCTTTCGCGTCAAGTTGCAAACGGTCGCAGGTGAACGCGCGAACGTGATCGCGACGACCGCCGCGCGCCCGCGCGTCGTGCTCTCGACGCATCTGGACACAGTGCCGCCGCATATCGCCGCGAGCGAAGATGACGAGTACATCTATGGGCGCGGCGCGTGCGATGCGAAGGGGATCATCGCGGCGCAAGTCGCGGCGGCCGAAAGATTGCGCGCTGAAGGCGTCGAAGAGATCGGCTTGGTGTTTACGGTTGACGAAGAGCAGGGCAGCACGGGTGCGCGCGCAGCGAACGAACACCCGCTCGCACGCGAGTGCGAGTATCTGATCAACGGCGAGCCGACAGACAATCTGCTTGCTGCCGGCTCGAAAGGATCGTTGCGCGTGCGGCTCAAAACAACGGGGCGCGCGGCGCATTCGGCTTATCCCGAACAGGGCGAGTCCGCGATTGAAAAACTGCTCGCCGTGCTCGCCGAGATTCGCGCGCACGATTGGCCGCGCGACGAGTTCTTCGGCGAAACTACGTGCAACATCGGCACGATAGACGGCGGCGCGGGCGCGAACATCATTCCGGCCGCCGCCGAAGCCGTCTTGCAGCTTCGATTGGTAACAGACGCAGCGCGGATCAAGCGCGAACTTGAGCGTATCGCCGATGGGCGCGCACAGATCGAGTGGCTCTCGGTCTCCGCGCCTGTGCGTCTGCACGCGGTCACGGGCTTCGAGCAATGCGTCGTGCGCTTCACGACCGACATCCCTTACTTGTCGAACTGGGGCGCGCCGCTCCTCATCGGCCCCGGCTCAATCCTCGACGCGCACACCGCGCACGAGCGCGTCTCGAAGCGCGAGCTTGAGCGTGCAGTTAAACTCTACGTGCGGCTCGTACGTGCGTTGCTCGCACGGACTAAGGCATACAAGATAAGCGGCGAACGGGCGGAAGGAGCAGACGCATGAAGATTGCACTGTTCGGTCACGGCGCGATGGGCCGGCTCGTTGAAGAACGCGCGCGGGCCGAAGGGCACGAGATTGCGCTCGTCATCACGTCGCGCGACGCAGCGCAAGATGCAGATGAGATCGCAGCGCAGTTGCGCGGTCTCGATGCTGCGATTGATTTTTCTGTGGCCGGCGCAGTGGCGATGAACGTAGCTGCGTGTGTGCAAGCGAATATGCCCATCGTCATAGGCACGACGGGCTGGCGCGAACAGGAGCAAGAAGTGCGGCGCTTAGTTGAAGCACAGAACGGCGCGCTCGTCTTCGGCGCGAACTTCTCGGTCGGCGTCAATCTGTTCTATCGCATCGTCAAGCGCGCCGCAGAGTTGTTCGTAGGCTTCGAGACTTACGCGCCGTTCATCGAAGAGGCGCATCATTCACGCAAGCGCGACGCACCGTCGGGCACGGCCTTGAAGCTGCGCGATCTGCTCGCGGCGCAATACGGCGAGCGTGATATATCTGTGGCGAGCACGCGTGCTGGCTTTATTCCGGGCACACATCGCGTCGGCTTCGACTCCGCCGCCGATCAGATTATGCTGGCGCACACGGCGCGCTCGCGCGAAGGCTTCGCGGCCGGCGCACTCGTCGCGGCGCGTTGGATTGTAGGGCGGCGCGGCGTCTATGAGTTCGGAGAGGTGATCGAAGAGATGTTAAAAGAGAGGATGAACGAGCCATGACCATGAACGTTGAATGGATGCACGGTTGCGCGACGGCGCTCGTCACGCCGTTCACTACGACAGGCGCGGTTGACATCGAACGCTTTCGCGCGCTCGTCGAACGACAGATCGCGGGCGGCGTGAAGTTGCTCGTGCCGTGCGGTACGACGGGCGAGAGTGTGACGATGACGGAGGAAGAGAAACACACGGTCATCAGAACGACGGTCGAGGTTGCGCGCGGGCGCGCACATGTCGTCGCAGGCACGGGCAGCAACAACACCGCGCACGTCGTCGAGCAGTCGCGCGAGGCGAAATTTTTAGGCGTGGACGCAGTGCTCGTCGTCGCGCCTTATTACAACAAGCCGACGCAGGCCGGACTCTACGCGCACTTTCGCGCCGTCGCCGAAGCGGTCGAGGGCTTGCCCGTCGTGCTCTACAACGTGCCCGGTCGCACCTCTTCAAACATCTCTGCGGAGACAACATTGAAGCTCGCGCGCGATTGCGAGAACGTCGTGGCGACGAAAGAGGCTTCGGGCAATCTTGCGCAGATCATGGCCATCCTGCGCGAGCGACCCGAAGGCTTTCGCGTGCTATCGGGCGACGATGCGGTGACGCTCCCCTTGATCGCGCTCGGCGCGGACGGCCTCGTCTCGGTCGCGTCGAACGAAGCGCCCGATCTGATGGCTGAGATGTGCGCGACGGCGCTCGCGGGCGAATGGGATGCAGCGCGGGCGCTACATTATCGGCTGCTGCCTTTGATGGAGGTGAACTTCATCGAGTCGAGTCCGGGGCCCGTGAAAGCGGCACTGGCGTTGATGGGTCTCATCGAAGAACAGTTTCGTCTGCCGCTTGTGCCTGTGTCGGAGAAGAGTCGCGCGCAGGTGCGCGAAGTGATCACGGAGTTGGGTCTATTGAAAGGGACGACGCATGTCGCTGCGTGAGCGGATCGAAGAACTTGCGGCGGCGAACAAACAGGAGTTCGGGCCGGAAGACTTCGCGTTGTTCGCTGAATTCAAGGCGGCGCTCACGCGCGGTGAGGTGCGTGCCGCAGAGCAAGACGGCGACGGGCGTTGGCGCACGAACGCTTGGGTCAAGCAGGGCATCCTGCTCGGCTTTCACATGGGTCAACTCGCAGACATGTCGCCGCAAGATCACAGCCTCGTCTTCTTCGACAAGGACACGTATCCGGTGCGCGCGACAACGATTGAAGAGCGCGTGCGCATCGTGCCCGGCGGATCGAGCGTGCGCGATGGCGCGTATCTCGCGGCGGGT
The DNA here is from genome assembly GCA_003223935.1 of Acidobacteriota bacterium. GTDB lineage: Bacteria > Acidobacteriota > Blastocatellia > Pyrinomonadales > Pyrinomonadaceae > QHXQ01. The sequence continues at coordinate 16,889 of QHXQ01000050.1, forward strand.
GTGGTCTGTATGCCGCCGATGTATGTCAACGTCGGCGCATACGTTGACGAGGGCACGATGATTGACAGCCACGCGCTCGTCGGTTCGTGTGCGCAAGTCGGGAAGCGTGTGCACATCTCTGCGGCGGCGCAAGTGGGTGGTGTGCTTGAACCGGTCGGTGCTATGCCAGTCGTCATCGAAGACGACGTACTCGTCGGCGGCAACTGCGGCGTCTATGAGGGCGCAATCGTGCGCGCGGGCGCGGTGCTTGCGCCGGGCACGATCTTGACGGGCGCAACGCCGGTCTATGATCTCGTGCGCGAAGCGGTCTATCGCCGGACGGACGATGCGCCGCTTGAGATTCCGGCGGGCGCGGTCGTCGTGCCGGGCGCGCGTGCGGTTGCAAGCGAGCGCGGGCGCGAGTGGGGCTTGTCTCTGTACGCGCCTGTGATCGTGAAGTATCGAGACGAGAAGACTGACAGGGCTGTGCGTCTGGAGGACTATTTGCGTTGAGCGAGTTTGAGCCGCCCGTGCGTTTGCGCGGCATCGAGAAGAGCATGATCCGGCAGGTCTTCGACCGCGCGCGGCCGGGCAGCATCAATCTGGGCTTGGGCGAGCCGGACTTGCCGACGCCCGACGTGATCAGACGCGAAGCCGCGCGCGTCGTCGTCGAAGAACAGAACGGTTACACGATCCACGCTGGTCTGCCAGCTTTACGCGCGCGCGTCGCCAGCGATTATCCGTATCTCGCAAACGATCCGAACCGCGTCATCATCACGGCCGGTTCGCAAGAAGCTCTGTATCTCGCGTTGATGACGCTCGTTGACGAAGGCGACGAGGTGCTCTTGCCCGATCCCGGCTTCGTCGCCTATCCGACCATCGTGCGCATGGCGGGCGGCGTGCCAGTCTTTTATCGTCTGCCTGCGGCCAATGGTTTCGCGTTCGATGCAGACGACTTTCGTCGGCGCGTCTCGCCGCGCACAAAGGTCGTCGTCTTGATCAGCCCATCAAACCCAACCGGCATGACGCTCTCAAGCGTTGATCTCGCCGCGATGGCCGGCGCGCTTGCAGACACGAACGCTTACGCGATCAGCGATGAAATCTACCGCGAGCTTTACTACACGCCGCAACGCCCCGCTTCATTCTCTGAACATTACGAGCGCACCATCGTCATCGGCGGCTTGTCGAAATCAATGTCCATGACGGGCTGGCGGCTGGGTTGGCTCTGTGGCTCTGTGGAAGTTGTGCAGAGCGCGCTCATCCTGCACGGCTACACGACGACCTGCGCCTCGACCGTTTCACAAAAGTCGGCGCTCGCCGCATGGTCTGACGAAGCCGCACAAGCGCGCGCCGACTTCCGACGCACCTTTCGCGCGCGTCGCGATCACTTGCTCGCGCTTGTCCGCGATGAATTGAACTTGCGCGTGGTCGAACCGCAAGGCACTTTCTATGCGATGATGGATGTGAGCCGTTACGGTGATTCGCTGCGCGTAACCGAAGCCATGCTTGAACACGGCGTCATCACCGTGCCCGGCGCAGCCTTCGGCCACGAAGGCGAAGGCTTCTTGCGCGTCTCGTATTGCGTGGATCAAGAGACATTGACGGCAGGCGTGCGCCGGATGAAACGAGCATTGGAGGAGTTGAGATGAGCGAGAGGTATCGTGTCGGCATACTCGGCGCAACGGGCATGGTCGGGCAGCGATTCGTGCAGTTGTTAGCACAGCACCCGCAGTTTGAGGTGACGGCGTTGGCGGCGTCGGATGCGTCGCAGGGGAAGCGTTATGCGGCGGCGTGTACGTGGCGTTTGGCGGGCGAGATGCCGACGGGTGTGCGCGAACTGGTGGTGCAGCCACCGCGCCCGCCGCTCGATTGCGAGTTGGTCTTTTCGAGTCTGCCGGGCGATGTGGCGCGCGAGGCAGAAGGCGCGTTTGCGCGCGCGGGTTATCCGGTGATCAGCAACTCGTCCGCGTTTCGGATGGATAAGGACGTGCCGCTCTTGATTCCAGAGATCAATCACGAGCATCTGCAACTGCTCGAACGTCAGCAAGGCAACGAACGCGGCGGCTTCATCGTGACCAATCCGAACTGTTCGACCATCATGCTGGCGCTGGCGCTCGCGCCTTTGCAGCAACGCTTCGGTGTTGAGGCGTGCATCGCCACGACGATGCAGGCGCTATCGGGCGCGGGCTATCCGGGCGTCGCGTCGCTCGATGTGGTGGATAACGTGCTGCCATTCATCGCGGGCGAAGAGGAGAAGATCGAGATGGAGATGTTGAAGGTTCTGGGTCGCTACGACAATGGACGGATCGCTGCGGCCGATTTCAAAGCGAGTGCACAATGCAACCGCGTCAATGTCGCGGACGGGCATATGGCGGCGGTGCGCGTGAAGCTTGCGCGCACAGTTGACATCGAAGAAGTGCGCGCGGCCTTTGAGACTTATACATCGCTCCCGCAAGAGTTGCGCCTGCACACCGCACCCGCGCACCCGCTCATCGTGCGCGACGAGCGCGACCGGCCGCAGCCGCGCCTTGATCGCGATGCGGGCAATGGAATGAGCGTGACTATCGGCCGGCTCATGCGCGATGCGGTGTTGGATTATCGCTTCGTCGCGCTCAGCCACAACACGATTCGCGGTGCGGCCGGCGCAGCGATCCTGAACGCCGAACTATTGTTGGCGACCGGCCGACTGAAACATTGATTAACGAGCGAAGAAGGGAATCGTTATGACGACACATTGCACGCACCTTGAGCAAATTCAAGAGGTCACACCGAGCGCGAAGGGTTGCGAGGATTGTCTGCGCACCGGCGATGATTGGGTGCATCTGCGTCTGTGTCTGACGTGCGGGCACGTCGGCTGCTGCGACTCATCGCCGAACAAGCATGCGACCAAACATTTTCACACGACGCAGCATCCCGTCATCAGATCGTTCGAGCCGGGCGAGGATTGGGGCTACTGTTATCCAGATGAGTTGTTCTTCGAGCGCATTTGAACGAGCATGTGAAAGCGACAGACCGTTAAGCCGTAGATGCGAAAGGAACGAGTGTGATGGATCATGAAGCTTGGCCGGCGCTGCCGCTCGCCGAATGGCAGGATACTTATGCGACCTTGCACATGTGGACGCAGGTCGTCGGCAAGATTCGTCTTGCGCAGACGCCGCTCGTCAATCATTGGTGGAACGTGCCGCTCTATGTGACCGCGCGCGGGTTGACCACATCTGCGATCCCTTACGGCGAGCGCACATTCGAGATTGATTTCGATTTCATCGCGCACAAGTTGCTCATCAAGTGCGATGATGGCGCGACAAAGACAATCGCTTTAGTACCGCGCACGGTGGCCGAGTTCTATCGTGAAGTGATGGCGGCGCTTCATGCGCTCGGCATAGAGGTGCGCATCTGGACGACGCCGTGTGAAGTGTCTGATCCGATCCCGTTTGAGCAGGACGACAAGCATGCGGCTTACGATGCCGAATACGCGCAACGCTTCTGGCGCATACTGCTGCAAGCGGATCGGGTCTTTGAAGAGTTTCGCGCGCGCTTCATCGGCAAGTGTAGCCCCGTGCATTTCTTCTGGGGCAGTTTTGATCTGGCGGTCACGCGCTTCTCGGGCCGGCGTGCGCCCGCGCGCGAAGGCACAGATGTGATCACGCGCGAGGCTTACTCGCACGAGGTCATCAGTCACGGCTTCTGGCCCGGCAGCGGCGCGATCCAATGGCCCGCGTTCTATTCTTATACCGCGCCAGCGCCGGAAGGCTTACAAGCCGAACCGATCCGCCCCGCCGCCGCTTACTACAGCGCGGAGTTGAAAGAGTTCCTCTTGCCTTATGAAGCCGTACGACAGGCGAGCGCGCCCGACGCGGTGCTGCTTGAATTCATGCAGACAACCTACGAAGCGGGCGCGCGGCTCGCCGATTGGGATCGCACTGAGTTGGAACAGGCGATGCAGTAATGATGGTTCGACCGCAAATGATCTGAGCGACGAATCTCTATTTCGTCACGACGATCACGCCGGCCATGTCGTGACCGCCTTTGCTGCCGTGGAATGTGCAGTAGTAGGGATAGCGACCAGCCTTGTCGAACTTGTGGCTGAAAGATTGACCGGCGCTGAGCGTCTCGGACTCGAATGCGCCAGTGTCGGACGTGACCGTGTGTGAACCTTCTTTGTTCTCCCAAGTAACGGTCGTGCCCGCCTTGACCGTCAGCGTGCGCGGCTCAAACTTCACATTGCTGACCGTGACCTTAGCCGCATCGTCAACGGTTGGCGCAGGTTTGTGGCCCGAACGCGCCACAACTAACATAGTCAGACAGCAGCACGCGAGTAGAAAGATTTGGGCGGTGCGCTTCAAAGTATTCATGCTCATTAATCTCCTGATTGGGTAAGCTCGAAAGCGTGAGACGCACACCCCGCGACCGGGGCGCAGGGCAGAGTATGACTGTCTCGGTTAAATTGTCAACAACGGCGATCTCAACATACGTAAAGATGCGCCAATACAGATTCGCCTTGATGAAAGCATAGAGAGCGCAGAGTTCTAACTCTATGACCTCTGCGCCCTCTGGGTTGAATTGATCCATCGTTAAACTCAAGCGACGAGCGACCGCGCCGCGTCTGCGCTCGGTTGCGCGGCCGTCATCGCTACGAACTGCGGCGCGAGTTCCGTGCCGCTCAATTCGTGTGACATGGTCTCGGCGCGTTCGGTCAGGAACTGTACGATGTCTTTGGCGAAGAGTATGTCGAGCGTCCAATCGAGCGCGACGCGCATCTTCTTCTCGAAGCGCGGGAGTTTCGACAGATAGATCGTGCGCCACAACCACCAAGCGATGAAGCCGGAGAAGTTGATGCCCATGATCTGCGCCACACCCGTGCGCCGCCCGATGGCTGCGAGCAAGCCGATGGTTTTGAAGACGAATGGCTTTTTCCGGCCGCCACGCACGTCTGCGCGTATGTTCTCGGCGAGCACGCGCCCCGCACGGATCGCATGCTGCGCAGTCGGCGGATAAGGTTTGCCCACAGGGTCAGGCGTCGCCGCGCCATCGCCCACAGCCCACACGCCGGGAAACCCCGGCACTTCCATAAACTCGTTCGTCACCACGCGCCCGCGCTCGCGCTGGCATGGCAAGGTCGAGAGCAGCGGGTGCGGCGACGTGCCGGCCGTCCAGACGAGCGTGTTGGTCGTAATTACCGTGCCGTCGCTCAAGGTGACTTCGCGTTCGTTGACGGCGGTCACTTTCGTCTTCGTGTGAATCTCAACCTTGCGCTCGGCTAACTTCTGTTGCGCGTAATGTCCCAGCTTCGCGCCCAACTCCGGCAAGATCACCTCGCCCGGATGCACGAGCACGACGCGGATCATCTCTTCCGTCAAGTGCGGATAGAACTCGACCGCTTCGCGCAAAAAATCGTTCATGCCTGCGATGGTCTCAGCACCGGCAAAGCCGCCGCCCGCGACGACGAAGTTCAAGAGCGGCGCGCGCACATGCGGGCAGCACTCGAAATCGGCCTCCTCCAAGTTGCTGATCATATGATTGCGCAGATGAATCGCATCGCCGAGCGACTTCATCGTCAGAGAGTTTTCGGCGAGACCGGGCAGACCATAGAAGTTCGTGATCGAACCGAGCGCGAGCACTAAATGATCGTATTCAAGTTCGTGATGATGATGCTCGTGCCCGTGCGAGACGCTGACGCGCTTGTTCACGAGATCGATCTGTTCGACATCGCCATCGAAGAAGCGGACGCGCCGCAGCAGCTTGCGAATCGGGTTGACGATGTGCGTGATGTCCAAGTCGCTCGCGGCCACTTCGTGCAACATCGGCGTGAACAGAAAAAAGTTCTCGCGGTTGATAAGCGTCACTTCGATGTCTGGGTCACGGGCGAGCGTCTTCTCCAGATGGAGCGCGGTGTAGAGTCCGCCGAAGCCGCCGCCGAGAATGATGATCCGTGTCTGTTTCTTCGTGCTCATGTGTTCGCTCCTCTTGCCTGAAAAAGTTCTGCGCTTGCGCTTGTGATTGATCTGATCGGCGCGGCGGCTTTGAGACGTTTACGCGCCTCGCCGCCGCGCCGCCCCTGTGCGGTTTACGACTGTTTGAGCGGCGCAGTGCCGAAGTTGACGCCGAACCGCTGACACCAGATGGTCACGGCGCGATACTTCGACAGATCAACGCTGGCCGGCAGGTCGTAATTCTGATCACCCACGTTGCCTTTGAGCGGACTGATCTCGACAAAGCCCGCCTGCTTGACCGTGTCCGAATCCTGCGCATCGTCAGCCGCGACGAGATAGACGTGCACGTCTGGGCCGTTAGAAGTTTCAAAGTTGGTCAGACGCAGAGTGCGTTTGCCGTCGGGTAGTTGATAGATGGTGGCAGTGCCTTTGGTGTCGTGCGCGCCGTTGTGGAAGTTGCCAGAGGCGAGCGTCGTGGTTGAGTTGGTGGCCGCCGAGGCGGTCGGAAATTGTTCGTTGACTTTCTGATTGACGACGAGCCGCTCCGGGCGGAAGGCGTACCAAGCGCCCGCGATGACGAGCAGAGCGGCGACGATGACGATGAGCTTACGTGTTGACATGATGTTTCATCTCCTTCGATTAGTTAGCCCGCCAAGCGGCGGTTGGTTTTAAGTTTCGTGGCGCGTGCCCGTCCGGCTTTAACTCGGCGAACCAGCTTCGCGGGCACACGACCACACGGAAGATGAGACGGTTTCATCTCTCATGTCCGCGCTTAACGCTCGCGCGATATGTCGTTTCAGGAAGAGGTTCGTTCGGCGCGGCCCCGGCGAAAGTTTTGAGCGCGCGCTCGATTCAATTGTTTAAGAACTGCCCGTTTGAACTTGAAGCTTGTTTGCTCGCTTCATTCACTCGATTAGTCGGGCGGCGGCGGGAATCCTTACAGGAAAATTTTTAGCTGTGAGCAGAACAGCTTTACGCCTTGCGCGGCGCAGAACGTGTGCTGCGCAGCATAGCGGCGAAGACGAAGAGCGCGACGAGCAGAGCGCAGGTGACGACGAGCATTACAGCAATCGGCCCCAAAGCTTCAAACAACTGGCCTGTAAGCCAAGGCAGCGACATGCTGCCAATGCTTGCGCCGACGAGAAAGCGACCCGTGACGCGCCCTGTGATCTGCATGTGCCGGCCGGCGAAGGCCATCGTCGTCGGGAAGATCGAAGCCATCGAGAGACCGACGACGAAAGCGCCGGGCCAAACAAGCACGCCCGCGCCCGATAATAAGAGGCCGAGACCGAACAGGCAGCCGAGCAGATCGGCGCAGAGGATCGTGCGCGGGCGCACGCGCGCGGCAAGTGGGATCGCAAAGAGCCGGCCCAACATCAACGCGCCGTAGAACACAGAGGTCAAAAGGGCCGCGCCGGCCGCGTCGCTCAAACGGCGCGCCAGCGCGTAAGTGGCGATCCAGCCGCCGAAGCAGACCTCCGCGCCGACGTAGAGCGCGAAGAAGAGCGCGAACAATAGGACAAGCTGTAGGCGCGCGGGCGCGTGCGTCTCTCCGTGCACTATTGCGCGTGGCGCGGGACTCGGCAAGCAGATGATGAGTGCGGCGGCCGGCAAGACGAGCAGCGCGAGCGTCCAATAAGCCAGCCCCGCGCCGTGTGCGATGGTGCGCGCGACGACCGCAGGCGCGAGCGTCGCGCCGACAGCGTAACAAAAATGGACTGCGTTGAGCGCCGAGCCGATGCTGCGGTCGTCGTGCGCCCAAGTGAGCAAGGTGTTACCGCCCACGTCCAATAATCCTTCGGCTGCGCCGAGTGCGAACATGACGAGGGCGAGCGGCCACAATCCATTCGGCACAGGCGCAAGCGCCATCAACGCGGCCATCAAGACGAGCGCTAAAGCCATCAACGGATGGCCGGCCCTTAGATCATAGAGCCGCCCGCCGCGCAGACTCGCGAGCAAAAAGCCCAAAGAGCGCGCGGTCAGCAGCAGCCCGATGAGACCGAGCCGCGCGTGCGTCTGTGCGGCCAAGGCGGGCAGCGTCGGCCCCAAAGATGCGGTCGTCAAACCGAGCGCGACGAATGAGACGCAATAGCCCGCAGTCAACGCGAACCGCCCGCCGCGCGCGCGCGAAACAGAACTAGCGGCGATGACTGTGGCGTTGGAACTCATCGGCGTCGGCGCGACAGGTAACTCGTTCGTGGTTTTGTCGGCGTGCGGGTTGATGTCGCTAATGTTAACGCGAGCGGATCGTCCGCTCCAAACTCGAAACTTGCGCCTGCATCGCTTGCACCAGTTCTTTCAACTCGTCAATCTCACGATAGGTGCGGACGCTCACTTCGTAATCTAGTTCGGCGCGCTTGTCTGCGTGCGCGTTCTGCCGGTTCTGACTGATCAAGAGAAAGCCTGTGATGAAGATTGACTCGACCGAGAGGATCAAGCCGAGCAGGTTGTACGGATAGATGTCGAACTTGCCGACGATGGCGAAGAGGCCTGTGTTCAAGACGAGCCAGAGCAGGAACCAGAGCGAGTGGACGACGAGAAAGTGCGGCCGGCTGATGAAGTCGGTCGCGCGTTCCGCCAGCCGCTCATACCAACGCGACTTTGCGGCCAACTCCTCGTGCACATAAGCGAACGGCCCCAAAGCCTTGCCGCACGCCGCGTTCGCGCAAAAGATCGCGTCCGCTTTGTTCGCGCCGCCGCAGACAGGGCATTGAATCGCTTCGCGCTCTTCAGCCATTCGCCCGGCCAGCGCGCCTTCGATCATCGGTGCTTCAAACAGTTGTGCACTCATTGTTGCTTCATACCTCTTGCGTTAGTGTTCGCCTTAATGGTCGCAGACTGCCGCGCGTTCCTTACATCGGCAAGCTTCATGCGCCAGCACTCGGCAAAGTTTAGCGTTCCAGTCCATGAGCGTTTTAATGCTCCTCGCCGCAGAGCGCGCGCTTGAGGCGTGCGCGGGCGGCGGGCGAGAGTCTAAGCGCGGCCGCGTCCTGTCCCGCTTCGATCCGTTGAGCGCGTTGGCGGACGACTTGGCGTAGTAATGTGAGTTGCGTTTTGCAGCGCAGGCAGGCGGCGCAGATGAAGAGATGCAGACGCAGCAGCAAGCGCTCACGCGGCGGCAGCCTGCGCTCCATCGAGAGCGACAGGAGCGCCGCCGCACGCTTGCAAGTTAACGTTAGCACCAAGGAGCACTCACAGCCTTCAAAAGTGGCAGACGTAGGCCCGCCTGTTCAGTTGGTCGCGCGTTGGAGTTGAATCCTTACAGCTTGGGGCGGGAAATTACGAGTTGCTTCCGAGTGTGCGCTTGATGCGTGTGCGCGCTTCGAGTGAGAGATGAGGTTCGGCAGCCGTGTCGGTTGCGTCCGTCTGGGCAGCGCGCGCGCGCAGAGTATCGCGGACGATGTGCAGGTGTTCGAGATACCAGACGCACCAGATGCAAATCCACAGGTGCAGGCGCAGCGAGATGCGCTCGCGCAAGGTCAAACGTCGCTCCAGCGACTCTGACATAACGACCGACATCTGCTTGCAGGTCGGCAGCCGCCGCAGCAAGAAGTAGCGCAGCGCGTGTGTAGCTCGACTGATGATTCCCGTTGCCATCTGTTCAGTGTGCGTCGGTCGGGCGCTTGAACCAGTTGAGTTCGAGACAGTGGCGCAGGTGCAGGCGCGCACGGTGCAGCATGACCCAGAGGTTGTTCACCTTGATGCTCAAGACCTCACAAATCTCTTCGCTCGTCAAGCCATCAACTTCGCGCATGACGAACGCGCTGGCGATGCGCGGCGGCAACGGCCCGAGACAGTTCTGAAAGACCAACCAGAACTCGCCCTGTTCGACAAGCGCGACGGGGCTGGCGTGCCAATCGCTCGGCGCTTGTTCTGCGCGCCAGTGGCCGGCCCACTCGCCTTCGGTGCGGAAAAAGTTTTCATCCACGAACGCTTCATCTTCGCGTTGGGGCACAGAGGCTTCGCGGCTGATGCGACGGAAATGATCTGTGATCTTGTGTTTGAGTATGCCGACGAGCCACGTGCGCTCAGAGCCGCGCCCGGCGAAGTTGGCGTAAGCTTGGAGCGCCGCGAGCAGCGTCTCTTGCACTGCGTCTTCGGCGAGCGCTGAGTCGCGCAGGCGAAACAGCGCATAGCGATAGAGATAATCGCCGTGCTCGTCCACCCACGCGCTTGGGTCGGGGGCTTGCGGGTCTTTGGCGCGTTGCTCTTGACTCATCGAAACCGGCGCGGCCGGGTTATGCCTGTACCGGCCCAGGGGGAATGCGATCCAAGTTTGCCTGCTTTAGCTGCGAGTAATAGCGCACGCGCCCAGTGCGCTCGTGCTAACATCGCCCGCGCCTGAAGTAACAAACTCAGGGCGCGAGTCTAACATAAAAAAAGCGATTAGCTGTTAGCGATTAGCTGTCAGCTTTCCTTTCGGTTTTTAGGTTGCGTGGTTCTCGGCTAATCAAGCAACTGACTCAAGCGAGAGCTAACAAGCTAATCGCTAATCGCTAATCGCTCTCTTATGAAACTTGAAGCTTGTCGTGATTGCGGCGCGCTGTTGCCGGCGGACGCGAGGGGCTGTCCGCGCTGCGCGCGGAATCTGGCCGCCGAGCGCAGGCTGGCGCAGTTGTTCTGGCTCGTCGCCGTACCCGTGTTGGTCTTGCTTTCGTGTCTCATCGGTTATCTCATCTTCGGCCGGCGCTGAAAGGCCCGCATCCGCACGATGGCGCGCATCCAGTCGCCGCGAAAAAAAAAGTTACGCCACCGGGACAAGAAAGATGTAGAATGACTCCCGCTTTCGCTGTAGAAAGTAACGTGCAGAATGAAATCGCGGGAAAGCGTGCCGCCCTCCTCCGGCGCGACTTTCCCTTTCTTCTTTTGCTGCCCCACTCAGGCAACACCTATGCCCACCGGCAAAGTTCAAGATTTGCGCATGGACGTTGAGCGCAGACGCATCGAAGAAGCGTTGCGCGCAAGCGAGCGTCGCGCCCGCGATCTGTTCGAGAGCATCCCCATCGGCATCTACCGCACGACACCCGATGGGCGCGTCCTCTTGGCCAATCCCGCGCTGCTACGCATGCTCGGCTTCGACTCTTTTGCCGAATACGCGGCCCGCAACTTAGAGCAGGAGTTCCTCGCCTCTTATCCGCGCAAGCTATTTAAGGAGCGGCTGGAGCGCGACGGCGTGATTCGCGGCCTCGAAGCCATCTGGCAGCGCCGCGACGGCACGACCGTGTTCGTGCGCGAGAACGCGCGCGCAGTGCGCGACCACACGGGGCACATGCTCTACTACGAAGGCACGGTCGAAGACATCACCGAGCGCAAGCAAGCGGAGGAAAAACTCGCAGCCAGCGAGAAACAATTGGCTGAGGCACAGAAGATCGCGCACTTGGGCAGTTGGGAGTGGGACGTTGCGGCCGACCGCGTCACTTGGTCGGACGAGTTGTTCCGCATCTTCGGCCTGCGCCCGCAAGAGTTCGGCACGACCTACGAAGCGTTTCTAAATTGCATCCATCCGGATGACCGCGAGCAAGTATGTAAAATGATCGGGCAAGCGTTCAGCGATCATCAGCCATTTAACTTCTATCACCGCTCCATGCGGCCCGACGGCACGGTGCGCATCGTGCACGGGCGCGGCGAGGCCGTCATGGACGACGCGGGGCGTCTCGCGCGGATGATCGGCACGGCGCAGGACATCACCGAACACAAGCAGGCGGAAGAGGCGTTGCTGCGCAGTCAGACGCGCCTGCGCCTGCTCAACAGCATCTCGACGGCGATTCGCGCCGACATGTCTGTAGCGCAGATCATTGCGTGCGCCGTGACACAGACGCAGCAGTATTTCCCTAGCTTCCGCGTGGCTTACTCGACGATTGACGAGCGCAACCGTTTGACCGTGAACCACGCCATTGAACCCGCAGGCCTGCCGCCGCTCACAGGGCTGACAATTGATCTGACGAGCGCGCCCGATTATTTGGCCGCGTTGCGGCGCAACGCGGCGGTCGTCGTCGCAGACGTAAACCAAGACGCGCGGCTCGCGCCGCTCCAAGAGAAGCTTCGCGTAAACAGCACAGCGGCCATGCTCAACGTGCCCGTGCGCCATTCGGACAAACTCATCGGTCTCTTCTGCTGCGATGCTCCCACCGCGCACAGTTGGACGGAGCACGAGCGCGAGACCGTTAAAGAGGTCGCGGCCTATCTGTCGGTCGTCATTCGTGAGGCGCACGCCGAACAAGAACGACAACGTTCTGAACTTGAGCGGGCCGAATTGCTGCGCCGGCTCGTCACGGTGCAAGAGAAGGAGCGCCGCCGCATCGCGCTCGAACTCCACGATCAATTAGGTCAAGACATAACGGCGCTCATGTTGGGCTTGAAGGCGCTGCAAGACTTTGGCGCGTTGCCGGCCGATGATGAGCGTCTGCTTCAGTTGATGCGCCTGACCGATCAGTTGGGCTGCGAAGCGCATCGCATCGCTTGGGAGTTGCGCCCAAGCGCGCTCGACGATCTAGGGCTGCACGTGACCCTTAGAAACTATCTTGAAGAAGGGGCGAAGCGGTTCGACTTCACGGTTGATTTTCACAGCAACGGGCTGGCGGATCGGCGCTTGCCGCCGCCGGTCGAGACCGCCGTCTATCGCATCGTCCAAGAGGCGCTCACTAACGTCTCGAAGCACGCGCAGGCGCAGCACGTGAGCGTGCTGCTCGAATACCGGCAGGGCCGGCTGCTCGTGATCGTCGAAGACGACGGGCGCGGGTTCGACACCGACGAGGTCTTGCGCGCCGCCAACACGGAACGGCGCATGGGTCTCATCGGCATGCACGAGCGCGTGCGGCTTGTCGGCGGCGAACTTGAGATCGAATCTGCGCCGGGCGCGGGCACAACCGTGTACGTGCGCGTGCCCATCTCACGGTAAAAACTTATGGCGAAGCTGCGCATATTATTGGCTGACGATCACACGGTCGTGCGCGAAGGGTTGAAGGCACTCATCAACGCGCAACCCGACATGAGTGTGGTGGGCGAAGCCGATACGGGCCAAGGCGCTTGGCAACTGGCGCAATCGGAAGCGGCGGACGTGATCGTGATGGACCTGTCTCTGCCCGACCTGAGCGGGGCGCGCGTGACGGCGCGCATCAAGCAGGCCCGCCCGCAGTTGAAGGTGCTCGTGCTCACGGCTTATGAAGATAAGAGTTACATGCGCCAGTTGTTCGAGGCGGGCGCGGCCGGTTATCTGCTCAAACGTGCGGCGGCGCAGGAGGTGATCGGCGCGATTCGTACCGTCGCTGCGGGCGGCCTCTACATTGATCCCACGCTCGCCAGCAAGGTCGTAGATAGCTTCGTGCGTCAGCCTGCGTCGGGCGGCAAGCCGCAACGTGGCGGCGAATTGAGCGAGCGCGAGCAAGAGGTCTTGCGCCTGATCGCTTGGGGCTACAGCAACAAAGAGATCGCCGCGCGGCTCAACATCAGCGTCAAGACCGTGGAGACCTACAAGACACGCTTGATGGAAAAACTCGATCTGCGCAGCCGCGCAGACATAGTGCGCTACGCCGTCAGGCAAGGTTGGTTGCAGGAAAATTAACCAAGGAGCACGCTGATATGGCCTTCACTCCCTCTGATCTGTGGCGTTGGCAAGGACGGGTCGGGCGCGCGAAGTACGTGGCGCTCGGCGTGACGCTCTTTGCCATTAAGCATACGATTGATCGCATCGTCGCTTCGGCGGTCTTTCATCGCCCTTGGTCGCTCTTCAACTATTGGGCCTTTGGCGATACGCCAGCGATTGACGAGACGCCGCTCAGTCGGCTGAAATTCTACGGGACGCTCGTCGCCATCGCGTTGCCGTTTATTTGGACAGGCGTCGTGCTCACGCTCCGGCGGCTGCGCGACGCAGGGCTGCCGTCTTGGCTCGTCGTGCTGTTCTTCATCCCCGTCATCAACCTGCTCTTCTTTCTGTTGCTCAGCGTGATCCCTTCAAGTGAGAGTGGCGCGCGCACCGGCGCGTCTAGGTACGGACAGGTGGGCACTTTCTTCGAGCGCTTGATCCCGCGCAGCGCGTTCGGCAGTGCCGTGATGGGCATAGTGATCACGGCTGCGCCGGTCATCGGGTTGACACTTTTGAGCGTGCAGAAGTTGGGCAATTACGGTTGGGGCTTGTTCGTCGGGCTGCCGTTCGGCTTGGGTCTTAGTTCCGTGTTGGTTTACGGCTATCACGCGCCGCGCTCGTTAGGTAAGTGTCTATTGGTCGCGTTGTTGTCAGTCGCACTCGTGAGCGCGATCTTGATCGGCGTGGCGATTGAAGGCGTGATCTGCGTCGCGATGGCCGCGCCGCTCGGCGCAATCGTGGCGCTCATCGGCGGACTGGTCGGCTACGCGATTCAACATCACTGGTCGCTGCAAGCGCGCGAGCAATACACGATGCACGCCTGCATGCTCCTGCTGCTCGCGCTGCCCGCAGTGATGTTGTTGGAACACAACGCGCACCTTGCGCCGCGCGTGCGCTCGGTTGATACGAGCATTGAGATCAGCGCGCCACCCGCACAGGTCTGGTCGCACCTCGTCGCCTTCAACGAACTGCCGCCGCCGCAAGAAAAAATCTTTCACACCGGCATCGCTTACCCCTTGCGCGCGGAGATTGACGGGCGCGGCGTCGGCGCGGTGCGCCATTGCGTGTTCACGACGGGCGCATTCGTCGAACCGATTGAAGTTTGGGACGAGCCGCACCTGCTCGGCTTCGGCGTCACCGCGCAGCCGCCCGTGATGGACGAGCTATCGCCCTATCCGCATCTGCATCCGCCGCACTTAGATGGCTACCTGCAATCGCGGCATGGTCAATTCCTGCTCACGCCTTTGCCCAACGGGCACACGCTCGTGACCGGCACAACTTGGTATCAGAACAGCTTCTGGCCCGGCGCGTACTGGAACGTCTGGTCTGACTACATCATCCACCGCATACACCAGCGCGTGCTCGAACACATCAAACACGAAGCGGAAGCGGCCAAGTAGTTGCCGCTAGTCTGCTCCAACCTCTTCGGTCAGAGCGACACACGTTGATCAATCAACGTGTGTCGCATCTGGCATCGCAGTTGCAAATTATCTAGGCACAATTCAAGCAGGCGTGAAAGTCCGCGAGACGCGGGCCAGCGACCCGTGCAGAGTCGTACAGTCAAGCGTACGGTTGGGCTACAGCGACGTGTGCCGTGCGGCGGTTTCGCTTGCGGCAACTTAAGACCCATTGAAGGAGGAAGGCAGACGATGGAGCAGAACGAGACAAATAGCAAACGAGACGAGATGAACATGAGCGCCGGTCGCGGCGCGGTGTGCAGCACGGGCGGCTTGGGGATGCTGCTCGGCGGCATCGGCTTGGGCGCGGCGTTGATGTACCTGTTCGATCCTGAGCGCGGGCGCGGCCGGCGTGCGCGTCTAAGCGATCAAATGGCGAGCAAAGCTTATCGGTTAAGCGACAGAGCCGAAGCCAAAGCGCGCGACCTGCGCAACCGCGCGCAAGGCATGATGCACGAAGCCGGCACTTGGTTCCGTGATCGCAGACAGCAGAACGAGGCAGGGAACGGGCGCGCGAATCAACAGACGCTCGGCGCCCAACAACCCACACCGGCGCAGGGCATGTGAGGTTTGACGAACGGAAGGGGGACGAGCGATGGCAGAGCAAAAGTTCAAGACGAGTCCGTCGCGCAGCGTCGGCGCGAACTCGGCTGAAGCGATGAGGCCGCCAACATCAACTGCGCACCGTGCAGCCGACATCAAACGGCAACGCGGTGGCGAGCAGACCGACCAACTGAGCGGCGAGACGCAGAAAGGCGCGCACAATCAAGAGATGAAGGGGCGCAACCCGCAAGGCAACAAGCCCAACCAGAACCAGAGCGCGCGGCAGAAAGGGAAGACCTTCTGAGCCAGCCGCCCAAAGGCAAAAAACATAAACCACGAAGTCACACGAGGCGGACACGAAACAAAATGGATGCTTGTTTCGTGTCCGCCTCGTGTGACTTCGTGGTTAATTCTGCTGCGGCCGTCTCGCGCCAATCTTCATCAACGCCCCGCCGTCTGCGCCGCCGCGCCGTCGCGTTGCGCGAGCGGCACGTACTGGCGCGTGCGTTGGCCCAAATAGACTTGGCGCGGGCGCGCGATCTTCTGTTCGGGATCGTTGAGCATCTCGACCCACTGCGCGATCCACCCGGAAGTGCGTGGGATGGCGAAGAGCACCGGGAACATGTCCACCGGAAAACGCATCGCGCGATAGATGATGCCCGAATAGAAATCTACGTTCGGGTAGAGCCGACGCTTGACGAAGTATTCATCTTCGAGCGCGATGCGTTCGAGTTCGAGCGCAATGTCTAAGAGCGGGTCTTTGCCCGTCACCTCAAACACTTCATACGCGACCTGCTTGATGATGCGCGCGCGCGGATCATAATTTTTGTAAACCCTATGCCCAAAGCCCATCAAACGAAATTCGCCGTTCTTGACGCGCTGCACATATTCGGGCACGCGCTCGACCGAGCCGATCTCGTTGAGCATCCGCAAGACCGCTTCATTCGCGCCGCCGTGCAAGGGGCCGTAGAGCGCGGCGGCTGCGCCCGCGATCGCCGAGAACGGATCGGTGTGCGCGCTGCCGATGGAGCGCATCGCGTTAGTCGAACAGTTCTGTTCATGGTCTGCGTGCAGGATGAAGAGGACTGTGAGCGCGCGTTCGAGCACCGGGTCGGGTTTGTATTTCAACTCGGTCGTCTTGAACATCATGTTCAGGAAGTTGCCCTCGTAGCTCAGATCATTGTCGGGGTATGAATACTGCATGCCGATGCGATGGCGCGAAGCGAAGGCGGCGATGGTCGGCACTTTGGCGATCAGACGGTAAATCTGTTTCTGCCGGCACTCGACATCGAAAATCTCTTTCGCGTCCGGGTAGAAGGTCGAGAGCGCGGCGACCATTGACTCGAACATGCCCATCGGGTGTGCGTTGTAGTGGAATCCGTCGAGGACTTTCTTGATGTTCTCGTTGATGAAGGTGTGATGCGTGATGTGATACTGCCACTGCTGCAACTGCTGTTCGTTCGGCAGTTCGCCGTAGAGCAAGAGGTATGCGACTTCGAGGTATGTGCTCTGCTCCGCTAACTGCTCAATCGGATAACCGCGATATTCGAGGATGCCTTTGTCGCCATCAATGTATGTGATCTGGCTCTTGCACGAGGCCGTGTTCATGAACGCCGGATCGTAAGTCATCAAACCGAAGTCTTCAGGGTTGACCTTGATCTGGCGCAAATCCATCGCGCGGATCGTGTCGTACTCAATCGGCACTTCATATTGCTGGCCGGTGCGATTGTCGGTAATCGTCAACGTGTCCTTGTTCGCGCTCATGTCTGTCTTTCCTTCCCGCGTCTAGCTTCGAGTGTTGGGCTGCTGGCTGTTTACCGTTCAGCATACAGCCGTTCGCCCGCCGACTCAAAGCGGCGCGCGGGTGCGATGTTTTTTAGCTGCGGAAGGGCGCGAACTTTAAGTCGCGCCCTTGAATCTCGCACCGTTTCGGGTTGAAGATAGGGCAAGCATGACACTCCGACAGCGAAGTTTAGTTGCGGCGAAGGCAAGGCCGGCTGATGCTCCTTGCTTCGGCGCGATGGAGTCGAAACATTGACATGGGGGGATCACTTTATGCGCGATAACGGACAGAGTCGGCGAGATGGTGACGTGTTGAAGGGTTTGGCGGCGGGCATCGCCGGCGGGCTGGTCGCTTCTTTCGTGATGAATCAGTTTCAAGCTTTGTGGAGCAAGCTGACCGAAGATGAAGAACGCTCGCACGGCGCGCAGTCGCGGCAGCAGGGCACGCCGCAACACGGGGTCGCGCGTGAGTTGCAAGCGCGCGGCAGCGACGAAGAGGAGGACGACGCGACGGAGCGAACGGCGCAGGCCATCGCCGAAGGCGTCTTCGATCACAAGTTGTCCAAACCAGCGAAGCAGACGGCCGGCGCGGCCGTACACTACGCCTTCGGCATGACGACCGGCGCGTTCTATGGTGCGACGTGCGAACTCTTACCCGAAGCGGCGGCGGGCGCAGGGCTGCCGTTCGGCGCGTTCGTCTGGTTGACGGCCGATGAGGGGGTCGTGCCGCTCCTCGGTTTGTCGAAGCCGCCGACGGAGTATCCGCTGGAGAAGCACGCTTACGCCTTCGCCGCGCATCTGGTTTACGGCTTGACCACAGAACTTGTGCGCCGCGCCGTCCGCGCTGCTCTATAGATGGGGCGGCGCAAGTAGTCGGCAAACTTGGCGGTTGAGTTATACTGTCGGCCAAGCAGCGAGCCACTTTTGCCGACGAGGCCGCGAATCGCTTATGCCGCTATTACAAATCACAGACGCTGGCGGACGACAATGGGAATACATCTTGTCGCCGCAGGCGCAATGCACGATTGGGCGCGCCGCCGACAACTGTGTGGCGCTCGACGATCCGCGCGCGTCGCGTTATCACGCGCACATCAAATTCGACGCGGGCGCTTACGTGCTCGTGGACGGCGTCTTCGCCGGCGCTGAACTTAAACGCAGCCCGAATCGTGTGCTCGTCAACGGCCGAGCGCAGGACGAGCACCGATTAAGAGACGGCGATCAGATCACCATCGGCACGAGCCGTCTGATCTTTGCGGAGACGGAACAAGAGACCGCGCCGCTCAAATATGAAGAGGGGCGGCTGGGGCGCACGCAACTGACCGTCTCGGTCAACGAAGTGATCCGCGAAGCGCTGCACACGAGCGCGCTGCCCGGCCTTGCGAAAGAAGAACTCGAAGTGTTGCGGCGCAAGGCGGACGTGCTCGCGCTGCTCTACGAGTTGAGCAAGACGCTCGGCTCGGTCTTCGACCTCAACACCATCTTCAGCAAAGCCACAGAGATCATCTTCCGCGTCACGCCGGCTGATCGCGTCGTGGCGCTGCTGCGCGAAGGCAGCGCAGACGGCAGCGACAGCGCGGCCCTATTGCGCCCTGTGGCTGCGCGCTTGCGCCATGAAAAGTTGGGGCAAGCGGGGCAGATGAACATCAGTCGCACGATCACGAACAAGGTGATCAGCGAGCGCGTCGCACTGTTGACGCAGGACGCGGCGGCCGATGAACAGTTCGCGCGCGTCGAATCAATCGTCTCGCAGGGCGTGCGCTCGACCATCTGCGCGCCGCTCGTGACTGAGTCGGGTGTGCACGGCGCGCTCTACGCCGACCGGCTCGATCCCTTCGCGCATTTCACGCGCGACGATCTGGAACTCATCACCGCGATTGCCGCACAGACTTCCGTTGCCGTCGAGACCGTGCGCGCACACGAACGACTCGCGCGTGAAGAGGTGGCGCGCGCCAACTATAGTCGCTTCATGCCTGATTACGTCGTGCGCCAGTTGCTCGAACACCCCGAATCGTTTCAACTCGGCGGCAGCAACCAAGTCGTCACGGTGCTCTTCGCCGATGTGCGCGGCTTTACGCGCATGGCGGAGCAATCTGCGCCGGAGCGCGTCGTGCAACTTTTGAATCGCTACTTTTCAGCGATGACCGAGATCATCTTCGCGCACGGCGGCACGCTCGACAAATACATGGGCGACGGTTTGATGGCGCTCTTCGGTGCGCCCACCGCAACGCCCGAAGATGCGACCAACGCGCTCTCCGCAGCCGTCGCCATGCAACGCCAACTCCGGCAGATCAACGCTTATCTGCGCAACGCAAACTTGCGCGAGATCGACATCGGCATCGGCTTGCACACGGGCGTGGCGACGGTCGGCTATATCGGTTCGGAGCGGCGGACTGAGTACACGGCGATTGGCGACACGGTGAACTTGGCGGCGCGGCTGGAGCAGAATGCGAAGGCCGGCGAGATATTGTTGAGCGATGCGACGGCGCAGGCCGCGCGCCGCATCTTCCCGTTCAAGCAGCGCGAGCCTTTGACGGTCAAGAATCGCGTGCAGCCCGTGCCCATCTATGAAGTCGAATGGCGACAGGCAGACATGACGTCGGCCGACGAGTAAGCAGTAGGAAGCTTTTGACTGCTCACTGCTTACTTTTCCACAACTTCACCGTGCCGTCGGCGCAGCCGCTTGCGAGCGTTGCGCCGTCGGGCGCGAAGGCGAGCGCGCTCGCAGTGGTCTCAGGCAGCTTGAACGTCTGCCGCAATTCTCCCGTCGCCACATCCCACAGATTGATCGTGTGATTCGCTGCGCTCGCTACGAGCTTGCCATCGGGCGAGAAGGCGACTGCGCTGATCACGTTCTCTTCGCCTTTGAGCGTATGCCGCAACTCGCCGGTCTGCGCGTCCCACAGGTTGACTGTGTAGTCGTAGCTCCCGCTCGCGATGGTCTGCCCATCGGGTGCGAAGGCGACGCAAGTGATCTCGTTCGTGTGTCCTTGCAACTCGCGCAGCTTGCCGGTCTGCGCGTCCCACAACTTGACCGTGTTGCCATAGCCGCCGGCCGCGATCCATTTGCCATCGGGCGAGAACGTGACGGCGCGCGTCTGTATGTCTTGCCCTTCGAGCGTCTGCTTCAATGTGCCGGTCGTCGTATCCCAGAGCGTGAGACTGCCGCTCGTGTTGCCGACCGCCAAAGTCTTGCCGTCGGGCGCGAACGCGACCGATTGAATGTTGGCACGCTCGATCTTCTGCCGCACCGCGCCAAGCTGTCCGCCTTGCATGTCGTTGATAAAGACCATGCCACCGCCGCCGCTATTGACGACGGCGACGGCCGCAGTCGTGCCATCACTGGAAAAAGCCAAAGAGACAACTTCGCCATCGTGTTCTTCAACCGTCTGCTTGAGCGCGCCGGTCTGTGCGTCCCACAACTTGACCGTGCCGTCGCGGCTGGCGCTGGCTAAAGTTTTTTTGTCCGGCAGATAAGCGACCGTCGTGATCTCTTTAGTCTGGCCCGTGAGCGTCTGGCGCAACTCCTCAGCTTGCGCCGCGACGTTCGTGTTTGCGCCGTTCTGCTTGTTGGCGGTGCTCGGTTGCGGTTGCGCGATGTTAACGTTGCGATTATTCGTCGCGTTGACGTTCGCGCGTTTCACATTGCGCTTGCCAGCGCCGCGCCCCATGAACATGAGAGCGGCCACAGCTCCGATGCCGATGAGCACGACGAGACCGACGATTAATAACCAGACGCGCCCGGACTTTCGTTGCGGCGCGACAGGCGGCGGACTCGCCGGCAGCGTCTGAGTTGGCGACGGCTGCGGCGGCAACGGCGTCGTCTGCGCTGGCTGCGCTGCCGTCTGCGCGCGTGCGCTATCCGCCGTTTGCGCCGCAGTGCTCGCGTCTGGCGCTTCAGTTTGTGCCACCGTCGCACCGCAGTTCACGCAGAACGGCAGCCCTTCGCTTAAAGCAAAACCACAGTTTGGACAGTTCATAGTTGCATACAAGTTGATGGTCGTCTTGCCGGACAGAAAGTATCGCCGGGTTTTGTGTGCGGCTCGCGCCAAGCGGCCGGCGCTTTCGCCGCCACGCGCGGGGAAATGTTAATATGGAGCTTAAAGATTTCCCAAAGTGTTGAAGGGCAAGACGACTTATGAACTGTCCGCGCTGTCAACGAGAGGTCGAAGACGGGCAACTCTATTGCAGTAGCTGCGGTCTCTCACTCGCTGCCGACACAAAGGAGACCGAACTGCTGCCCGCGCTCGACAACAGTTTCAAAACGGTCGCCTCCGATCCGCTCATCGGGCGCGTGCTCGACGCGAAGTATGAACTTCTTGCGCCGCTCGGCGCGGGCGGCATGGGCACGGTCTATCGCGCGCGGCGCGTCCACATCGGCGACGAAGTGGCGGTCAAGGTCTTGTCGCCGCAGTACGTGAGCAGCCGCGAATCGGTCGAACGGTTTCGTCGTGAGGCGCGCGCGGCTGCCTTGCTGCGGCATCCAAACGTCGTCACGATCCACGACTTCGGCGAGCCGCGCGGCGACGACGCGCCCGCCTACATCGTGATGGAGTTGGTCGAAGGTCGTTCGTTGAAATCGTTGCTGATTGAAGAGGGAGGGCTTGCGCCTGAGCGCGCCGTCGCATTGATGCAAGGCATCTGTGCGGGCGTCGGCATGGCGCACCGGCGCAATGTCATCCACCGCGATCTCAAGCCGGACAACATCATCGTCATTCCGCCCGACAGAGAAGACGAGCGCGAGACCGTCAAGGTGATTGACTTCGGCATCGCCAAACTGCGCGACACAGAGGCGACGGCGACGCTCACCATTGCGGGCACGGTGCTCGGCACGCCGCACTACATGTCGCCCGAACAGTGTCGCGGCGAAACTCTGGACGCGCGCGCGGATGTCTATAGCTTAGGCGCAATCTTCTACGAGATGCTTGTAGGCACGCCGCCCTTCACTGGCCCGACGATCACATCGGTCGTGGCCAAACATCTGACTGAACCGCCGCCGCGTCTGGCGACCGATCTGCACGTCGCGCCCGCGCTCGAAACCGTCTGCATGCGCGCACTCGTCAAACGCGCCGCAGGTCGTTATCAATCGGTCGAAGTGTTCTACAAAGCTCTCGTCGGCGCGCTCGCAGCGAGCGGTGCAGAGACGACCGTAGAAAGATCGCGCGCCGCTTACGTCGGCAGGGCCGGCGCGCAGACCACAGCCCAACCGCAAGCGACGATTGCCGCGCCAACGGCGACCGCTTCATCGCCGCTCGCCGCGATGAGACGGGCGCAAGACGCGATAGCAAACGAAGTGCAGAGCGGCGCAGCGCCAGCGATGCAAAGCGGCGGCGGGCTTGTGAACGCGGTGCCGAACGACGCGCGTGTGGGCGTTGGTCTGGTCCGCCTGCGCAAGTATGCGCTCGGCGGCGCGGCAGTTGTTTTTCTCTTGAGCATCGGGCTTGGCTTCGGCGCGCGTTGGCTGGGTTGGACTGTGCGCCCCTACGCTTACGATGAGTTCGTGCTTGAACTCGTCACCATCGCTTTGCGCGATGCACTCTTCGGCGCGTTCGCGGGCTTGATCATCTACGAGTGGCGACAAATTGCGCCGCGTTGGCCTGCCACTGCCGACCGGCGGGCTGAATCGCTCATCACGCACGGCGCGCTCGTGGCCGGCTTGTTGATGATGCCTTTCGTCTTGTTGCGCACGTCGTTTATCGTTCTGCCTTTAACGCTTGCGCTCACAGGCTTCGTCGCCGGCCTCATCATCTACGCTGCCCGGCTCGGCGCACGCAAAGTTGCCACGCGCCGTTGAATCACATCACTGCAAAAAAAAATTACGGCGGGCAGACCACCTGCACCCACACATCTCGCATCAATAGGCCATCGGTTGTAGAGTTCTCTTCATAACTTCTTAGTCAGGGAAAGATTCTTCGAGGCTACCTCCCCGGAGCCTGTTACTAAAAACAACACAGCCCACTAACCTGCGGCTTTTGTAGTGAAAGCCGTGCTGGCTCGAAGTGTGCCCAATCGGAGGAACCTATGCGTCACAGACTCTCCCGTCGCGTGCTCGCGCTCGCGTCCATCTTCATCCTGACCGCTTTCACGCTCGCCGGACTGAAAAGCGGCGTCTCGGCCCAAGCCACAGCAAGTAAGCAAGAGCGCACAGACGAAGGCGCGCTCACCGCGTTTGATACGAACGGCAAACCTGCGGGCGGTTGTCCGCTCAAGCACACGGACGTGCGAGCCGAGATCAGCGGCTTTCTCGCGCGGGTGACCGTGACGCAGGAGTTTGCCAATCCATTCACCGATAAGATCGAAGCGGTCTATACGTTCCCTCTGCCGCAGGCCGCAGCCGTTGACAATATGACGATGCAGATCGGCAATCGCACCATTCACGGCCAGATCATGCGCCGCGAAGAAGCGCAAGCCGCTTACGCGCAGGCGAAGACGAACGGCCAAGTTGCCAGCCTGCTCGATCAAGAGCGCCCGAACATCTTCACGCAATCCGTCGCCAACATCATGCCGGGCGAGCAGGTCACGGTCGTCATCAGCTACGTCGAGACTTTGAAATATGAAGCCGGCACCTACGAGTGGTCGTTCCCGATGGTCGTCGGCCCACGCTACATCCCCGGCGGCCCGTCAGAGCCGACGGCTGACGAAACACCGGCGCAAACTGCGCCAACCGACAGCGCGCCCGCCGCTACGACTGAGCGCCCGCCCGCCATCGAGCGCGTGCCCGATGCCGCGCGCATCACGCCGACAGCGATGCCGCCGGGCCTGCGTGCCGGCCATGACATCTCAATCGAGGTCGCGCTCGACGCGGGCGTGCCGATTGACGCTGTTAGTTCCAACACGCATGAGATCGAAGTTGAACGAACGGACGAACGCAGTGCCGAGGTGCGTTTGAAGGATCAGGCGACGATCCCGAATAAAGATTTCGCGCTGAAATACGATGTTGCGGGGCGCAAGATCGAAGACGCGGTGCTTACGCACAACGACGGGCGCGGCGGTTTCTTCACGCTCATCTTGCAGCCGCCGGAGCGCGTCGCTGCGGCCGACGTGACGCCGAAGGAACTCGTCTTCGTGCTCGACACGTCGGGTTCGATGTCAGGCTTTCCGCTTGATAAAGCCAAAGAGACGATGAAGCTTGCGCTCGACGGTCTCAACCCGCAAGACACGTTCAACCTGATCACCTTCTCCGGCGACACGCACATACTCTTCCCCGCACCTGTGCCCGCCACGCCGGAGAATCTAAGCAGGGCGCAAAAGTTTTTGGCGAGCCGCAAGAGCGACGGCGGCACGGAGATGATGAAAGCCATTCGCGCCGCGCTCAAACCATCAGACGAACAGGGGCACATCCGCATCGCCTGTTTTATGACCGACGGCGAGGTCGGCGACGACATGGAGATCATCGGCGAGGTGCAGAAGCACCCGAACGCGCGCGTCTTCGCGATGGGTTTCAGCAGCGCGCCGAATCGTTTCCTGCTCGACAAGATGGCGGAGTACGGGCGTGGCGAAGTCGAATACGTCACGGAAGAAAAGGATAATGCGGCCGCCGCCGCGCGCCGTTTTTACGAGCGCGTGCGCGATCCGCTCTTGACGGACATCTCGCTTGATTGGGGCGGGCTGCCGGTCACGGATATTTATCCGCAACGCATTCCCGATCTCTTCAGTGCCAAGCCTGTCGTCCTGTCAGGTCGTTACACGGGCGGCGCGAGCGGGCGCGTGTTGTTGAAAGGGCAGATGGCTGGGCGCGAGTTTGTGCGCGAGCTGCAAGTCGAGTTGCCCGCGCAAGAGGCGCAGCACGATGTGCTGGCGACGCTCTGGGCGCGGCGCAAGATTGATGACCTGATGGGGCAAGACATGTCGGGCATGCAGACGGGCCAGATGCGCGCCGACTTGCAGCAAGCGATCACGCAACTCGGCCTCGATTACAGACTGCTGACGCAGTTCACTTCGTTCGTCGCCATCGAAGAGATGATTACGACTGACAGCAGCGCGCCGCGCCGTGTTGATGTGCCGGTCGAAGCGCCCGCGTCGGCTGAAGCGCCGCCGACACCGGCGCTGAATACGGCAAGCAGTGTGACTGTTGGCAGCGGCAACGGTATCGGTGGTGGCGGCGGGGCAAGCGGTGGGCTGAGCGAGACGGTTACGGTCACGGCTAATGCTGCGTCGGTAGTGAATACAACAAGCGCAGATATGAGCACGACCATCGAGTCGCGTGCAATCGCAGACTTGCCGTTGAACGGCCGGAACATACAGACGCTCGCATTGCTCGCGCCGGGTGTCACGGCCGCCACCTCTGGTCAGACCGTCATGCCCGCGCAGGCACAAGCTTCGGTCAACGGCCAACGACCGCGCTCTAATAGCTTCGTGATTGATGGCGTGAGCGCGAACGTCGGCATCGCGCCGGGCGGCACGAGTCCCGGCGCAACGGCGGCGGGCAATATGCCTGCGCTTACGGCTGCGGGCGGCATGAACGGGTTGGTCTCGTTGGATGCGACGCAGGAAGTCTCTGTGCTGACGCGCACCAACGATGCGCAATACGGGCGTGCGACCGGCGCGCAAGTCTTAGTCGTCACGCGCGGTGGCACGAACAACTTTCATGGCTCAGCCTTTGAATACTTCGCGCACGATGCGCTCGATGCGCGCGACTGGTTCGCTAACAGCCGCGGCCTTGCGCAACCGCGCCACCGGCAAAATCTCTTCGGCGCGACGCTCGGCGGGCCAGTGCGAAGAGATCGTCTCTTCTTCTTCGCTGCATACGAGGGGCTGCGTCTGCGTCAACCCGCAGTTGCGCTGACAGACGTGCCATCTTTGGCCGCGCGTCGGGCAGCACCGGCTAACGTCAGTCCGTTCTTTAACGCTTTCCCGTTGCCCACAGGCAGCGCACGCGCGGACGGCTTCGCCGAAGCTGCGGCCAGCTACGCCAATCCCGCACGCCACGATGCGTTCAGCTTCCGGCTCGATAAGCGGATCAATGACCGTCTGATGATCACCGGCCGCCACGATTACGCAGCATCGAGCGCGACAACAAGAGGTGACGATCTCTTCTCTTTGAATACCTTGAACGCGCGACATGAGCGCACACAAACCTTGACCGCGAGCGCAGAGTACATGCTCTCCGCGAGGACTGTGGCGGAGTTGCGCGGCAACTTCAGCCGTTATGCGGCGCGCAGTGCTTATCGGTTGGATGATTTCGGCGGAGCAGTCTTGCCAGCAACAGCTTCGTTCTTCACTGCGCCGGATGTTTTCTCCATCTTCGATCTAAACGGGCGCAACGCCGCGCTGGCGACGGGCGGCGAGAGCCAAAGTCTGCAAAGACAGTTCCAACTGCTCGGCGCGCTCACGACGCTGCGCGGCGCACACGCGATTAAGTTCGGCGCGGATTACAGACGTCTGTTTCCCGTCATCGGGCTGCGCCCGTTCGAGACGAACGTTCTCTTCAACGGCGTCGGCGAAGCGTTGACCGGCCCAGCCTCGCGGCTCAATCTCTATACACGTGCGCCGGCACAGCGCCCCGTGTTCAATAACTTGTCCGCCTATGGACAGGATGAGTGGCGCGTGTCGCCGCGCCTGTCTCTCACCTACGGTCTGCGCTGGGAACTGAACCTCGCGCCCGCAGCCGCAGACGGGCGCGATGCTTTCGCCGTCACGCAAACCGACAACTTAGCGCAACTCGCGCTCGCGCCGCGCGGCGCGCGGCTCTGGCGCACGACGTATGGCAACTTCGCGCCGCGCGTCGGATTGGCTTATCAACTGTCGAACGCGAGCGGGCGCGAGTTAGTCTTGCGCGGCGGCTTCGGCGTCGTGTACGACACGGCGAACGACGAAGTGGGCCACGCCTACGGCGATTCGTTCCCGTTCCTCGCCGGTCAAACACACTTCAACGCGCCGTTCACAGGTTCGTTGCCGGCCGCGTTCCCGTCTTTGAATCTCGCGTCGCCTGTCGGCGTGCCTTTCGTCGTCTTTGATCCGAAGTTGAAGCTGCCCTACACGCTGCAATGGAACTTGACGGCGGAGCGTGCGCTCGGCTCGGCGCAGGCGCTGTCGGTCGCTTACGTCGGCGCGAGCGGCAGACGGCTCTTGCGCGCGCAGACCGTCTTTGAGCCGAATCCTGATTTCGCGTTGGTCCGCTTGGTTGCAAACGACGCGACCTCGAACTATCAGTCGTTGCAACTACAATTCAATCGTCGCCTCCGGCGTGGCCTGCAAGCGTCTGTGGCTTACACTTGGAGCAAGACGATTGACGATGCGGCGCAGGATTCCGGCGCGCGTACGTTGCTCCAGAGCACCGACCCACGTGGGGAGCGCGGCCCTTCTGATTTCGACGTGCGCCACACCTTAAGCGGACTCGTCTCTTACAAACTGCCGAAGCTGCACATCGCGGGCGTCAGTTCGTCGCTCCTGCGCAATTGGACGCTTGACGCGATCTTCAACGCGCGTTCGGCGCGACCTGTGGGCGTCGTCTATGCCGTGCCGACGAGCTACGGCTTCGCTTATCTGCGGCCCGACTCGGTCGCAGGCGCGCCGCTCTATCTCTTCGAGCCGAACACGGCCGGCGGGCGGCGCCTCAACCCTGCGGCGTTCATCGTGCCCGACATGGAGCGACAGGGCACGCTCGGTCGCAACAGCCTGCGCGGTTTTCCATTCACGCAAGTTGATTTCGCGCTCGGCCGTGAGTTTAAGCTGACCGAAGGACTACATCTGCAATTGAAAGCGGAGGCTTTCGATCTGTTCAACCAAGATAATTTTGCCGACCCTACGGGCACAGACACAAGTCTCGGCAGTCGTCTCTCTGCTACGGGCGCGTTCGTCGCCAACGGAACATTCGGGCAGTCGGCCTCTGTTTACGGCCGCAGCTTGGCGGACAACGCGGGCGGCAGCTTCGGCTCATTCTACGGTTTCGGCGGCCCGCGCACGCTCCGCCTGTCGCTGCGGCTGCGCTTCTAAAACCGAACCACGACCTGACACGAAGCTTGTTGCCTGATTGGTGTCCGCTGCTTCGTGTCAGTTCGTGGTTAATTCTTCCCATCTCTCCGCTTGCAGGAGTTGTAAAATAATTTCATTGACATTCAACCGCCCTTGCGTTTACTCTTCGGCGCGCCGACTTAAAAGATTCACTTGCTCCGCTTCGCTGGTCTGGCTTACCTGATCCTAAGGGAAGTCTTCTTCAAGCAGGTTCAGTTCCGTTGATAGTTGCGGTTGAGCGGTTTATCAACTCAGCCCCAGCTTGATTTGCGTAGGCAGTCAATCGCGGCGCTTGACCGCATGGATTCCCACCGTCCCAATCTTGTTAATCCCAAGGCCGCTAGTAGGGACGGGTCTGCCGCCCACAAGGGCGAAGTTACTTAAACTTACGGAGTGAACATATGTCCATCAAAATTAACTGGGCGCTCAACGTGCAGGTTGCGGACGGGCCACGCGTAGTCGCGGCCGACGCCGTGGACGTGGACGCTTACGACAACATAGAGGTGGTCGTGCCCAAGCATCAGAACAACGCCGACGGGACGGCCACCGTTGACGTGCAACCCGGCGATCAGAGCCACGTGATGTTCCTGCTGATCAAAGCCGACACGTACCAGAACAGCCCCGTCAGTTACACCGTCGAAGGCTCGAACAAGTCGGTCAAGCTTGACGCGCAGCAAGTGCTCATCGGCGCGGGCGCAGTCGGCCTGCTCGATGGCGCGCCGACCAAGCTGACCTTCACCAACACGGGCGCGACGGATGCCACCATACGCATCCTGATCGGCCGCAAGGCGACTTAATTCGCCGCGCTTGTCCGCTGCTCTCGCGCACGTCCGTCTTTGCAAAGGAGAATCGAACATGCCTGTCCAAGTCTCTTATCCCGGCGTCTATATCGAAGAGATTCCGAGCGGCGTCCACACTATTGCCGGCGTCGCCACTTCGATCACGGCCTTCATGGGCCGCGCCCGGCGCGGCCCCGTCAATCAGCCGGTCACGATCTTCAACTTCGGCGATTTCGAGCGCACCTTCGGCGGTCTCGCCGTCTCCGATCCGATGGGCTACGCCGTGCGTGATTTCTACTTGAACGGCGGCAATCAGGCCATCATCGTGCGCCTGTACAACGGCCTGCCGGGCACTGCGGCGCTGACGGTGGACGGAATGGAATTGGCCGCCGCCAGTCCCGGCGCGTGGGGCAACAGCCTGCACGTCGTGGTGGACCACGACGGCATCACGGACGATGTGGCGCAGCAGTACGGGCTGACGAAAAATGATCTGTTCAATCTGTCCGTTTTCCAAAAGCCTACCGGCACAGGTGCGAACGTATTGTTGGAGCGTTTGATCAATCTGTCGGTGACGGATGATACGCGGCGCGCGGATCGAATTTTGGCGCAGCAGTCGCAGTATGTGTTGGTCGCGCTCGACGTGAACAACCAACCGATCTTGCCCGGCGTCGTGCCAGCCGCCGGATTGGCCGCCGACGGCATCGGCGGCGCAGACAGTCCCGCGCTCGGCGCGAACGACTTCATCGGCGCGCAGGCCACTAAGACGGGCATCTTCGCGCTGGATCAGACTGACCTCTTTAACCTCTTGTGCATCCCGCCCGACACGCGCGGTGGCGACGTACCCAAGACCGTCTATCAAGCGGCCATGAGCTACTGCGCCACGCGCCGCGCCATGCTCATAGTCGATCCGCCCGCCGCTTGGAGCGCGAACAAAGCGACGGCCGCGAGCAAGGCGGCAGCGGGCCTGAGCACCGATCTCGGCCTCAGTGGGATTGAGGCGCGCAACGCCGCGCTCTACTTCCCGCGCGTCGTCGAAGCCGATCCGTTGCGCGACGGCCAACTCGATACGTTCGTGCCGTGCGGCACCATCGCCGGTGTGATGACGCGCACAGACACACAGCGCGGCGTCTGGAAAGCACCCGCCGGTCTCGATGCCACGATCAATGGCATACAAGGTCTGGACGTTAATCTAACCGACAACGAGAACGGCGCATTGAACCCACTCGGCATCAACTGCATGCGCTTCTTTCCGATCAACGGGCGCGTCGTCTGGGGCGCGCGCACCTTGCGCGGCGCAGACCAACTCGCGGACGAGTACAAGTACGTGCCCGTGCGGCGGCTCGCGCTCTACATCGAAGAGAGCCTTTATCGCGGCACGCAGTGGGTCGTCTTTGAGCCGAACGACGAGCCGCTCTGGGCGCAGATACGTCTGAACGTCGGCGCGTTTATGCAAAATCTCTTTCGGCAAGGCGCGTTTCAAGGCCGGACGCCGCGCGAGGCTTATCTCGTCAAGTGCGATAGCGAGACGACGACGCAGAACGACATCAACCTCGGCATCGTCAACATCCTCGTCGGCTTCGCGCCCTTGAAGCCCGCCGAGTTTGTGATCATCAAGATTCAG
>QHXQ01000022.1 GCA_003223935.1 Acidobacteriota bacterium
CATCGCGCCGATTGAACCCATGCCGCGATAGGCTTTGAACGAGCGCCCTTGAAACAAGATCATTTCGCCCGGCGATTCCTCCGTGCCCGCAAAGAGCGAACCGATCATCACCACGTCCGCGCCCGCCGCAATCGCCTTCGCCACGTCGCCCGAAAACTTCACGCCGCCGTCGGCAATGATCGGGACACCGCTCTCGTGCGCCGCCGCCACGCAGTTTTGAATCGCCGTGATCTGCGGCACGCCCGCACCGGTGACGACGCGCGTCGTGCAGATACTCCCCGGCCCGATGCCGCACTTGACCGCGTCCACGCCTGCGTCAATCAGTTCGCGCGTGCCTTCGGTCGTGGCGACGTTACCGGCGACGAGTTGCGTGTCCGCGTGCCGGCGTTTGATCTCGCGGACGGCTTCGATGACGCGCGACGAGTGGCCATGCGCGGTGTCAATGATGAGACAATCAACACGCGCTTTGACGAGTTCATCGGCGCGCTCGCGGAAATCTCCGGTCGCGCCGATGGCGGCGGCGACGCGCAGACGACCGAGATCGTCTTTCGCGGCCGACGGGTACTTGATCGCTTTCTGTATGTCTTTGACCGTGATGAGACCTTTGAGATGTTTGTCCTCGTCTATGACGAGCAGCTTTTCGATGCGATGCTTTTGCAGGACGGCCTTCGCCTGTTCGAGCGTCGTGCCGACGGGCACGGTGACGAGCGGTTGCTTGGTCATCACTTCAGAGACGGGGATGTCGAATCTCGTCTCGAAGCGCAGGTCGCGGTTGGTGATGATGCCGACGAGATGCCCGCCCTCGTCAACTACGGGGACGCCGCTGATCTTGTAGCGCTCCATCACGACGAGCGCTTCCGAGACGGGCCGGTCGGGGCGGATCGTCACCGGGTCAACGATCATGCCCGACTCGGAGCGCTTCACCTTGTCAACCTCTTCCGCCTGTCGTTCGATGGAAAGATTTTTGTGCATCACGCCGATGCCGCCTTGCTGCGCGATGGCGATGGCGAGCGCGGCTTCGGTGACCGTGTCCATCGCGGCCGAGCAGAGCGGGATGCGCAGACGTATGTCGCGCGTGAACTGGGTTGAAGTATCGGTCTCGTTGGGCAGCACATCGCTGCGGCTGGGCACGAGCAGCACATCGTCGAAGGTTAAGCCTTCGCTGAGATCGTCAGTCAGCATGATGAATTAAGCGCGCCTCCTTGAAAATAAAATGGGGCCGCGGGCACGACCAACTGATCGCGCACGGCATTCGGGCAAATGAACTGGCGGATTGGAAGCAAAGACGAGCGTAGCAA
Source organism: Acidobacteriota bacterium (assembly GCA_003223935.1). Classification (GTDB taxonomy): domain Bacteria; phylum Acidobacteriota; class Blastocatellia; order Pyrinomonadales; family Pyrinomonadaceae; genus QHXQ01. The sequence continues at coordinate 1,299 of QHXQ01000022.1, forward strand.
AGCACGGGGCGGGCGGCAAGCGGCGGACACACGCGCACGGTCGCACTGCGACGGCGCGCAACGAAGCGAGGTTATGGTTGTTGCAACAGCCTTGCGTAATCTTCCTTCGTGATTAGCATCTCGACGAGCGGCTTGCCCTTCGCGTCGGTCGGCACAAGGGCAGCGCGGCCGTTAATTGTGACTTCGAGCGCGTTGGCTTTGCTCTTCGAGTATTGCAAACTCAAGGTATCGGTCGCCGTCAAATCTTTAACTTGATCGGCGTGCAGTGTGCCATCCGTTGAAGGTTCTGCATCCACGCGCGTGCGCAACCAAACATCTTCGCCCTTCGCTTTGACCTGCACGTTTAAGCCCTTCGTGGCAACGGGCGCGGTGGGCGTCGGTTGCTGCGTTGCGGGCGCTTGCGTGTTCGCGTTGGCTGTGGGGGCGTTCGTCTGCGTCGGTTGTTCGGCGCGCGTCTCGTGGCGGCGTTGATACCAGTGGAGCGCGGCATAGACGCCGAGCGAGATGACGGCGAGGATCAAGACGCTCAAGACAATCGTGACGAGCGGCGAGCGCGCCGTCTCGCCGTCTGTGTAGAGGCGCGATGGTTGCCGCGAGGTCGGCAGTTCATCCGGCGTCTCGCCTTGCGCGCGCGCCGTGCGTTCGTAAGCGCGGATCGCGTCCGCCTCGTTGAAACCGACCGACTTGGCGAAGGCTTTGACGAAACTGCGATTGAAGATGCCGCCGGGCAGGTTCTTGTAATCGTCGGCTTCGATGGCTTCGAGATAGCGCCGTGAGATGCGCGTCTGATCGGAGATGTCGCGCAGCGAGAGGTTGCGCTCGACGCGCGCACGCCGCAGTTGTGCGCCGAGCGACGACTCTGCCCCCGTGTTCTGTGCGCGCTCGTCGGGCGTTGAGTCAGAGGTTTTGGCGTTCACGTCTCGCGCTGTTTTAAGAAGACTGATGGCAGTCGCGCCGGTCTCGCGCTCGAAGCTAGTCGTGATCGCTTATGCGGAGAAGACCGTCGAGACTTTGGCGCACTATAGCTTGCGCCGCGCGAGACTGTCAAACTTTAGGACAGTGATCAGTGGTTAGTGAAATCAGTTTTATACTGACCACTGACCACCGACCACTGACCACTGCTCTGTGGCTTGATTCTTCGCGCGGGCGGTGCTAGGTTGAAGCGTTCAAGGACAACCCGAACGCGAACCGTTTTCAATTCTACAACTACGAAAAGCGAGGACACCGTTTATGCCTCTCGAAGCACTTGGCATGGTCGAGACCAAAGGGTTCGTCGGCGCGGTCGAGGCCGCCGACGCGATGGTTAAGGCCGCGAACGTTCAACTGATCGGCAAAGAGTACATCGGCGCTGGTTACGTGACGATCTTCGTGCGCGGCGACGTGGGCGCGGTCAAGGCCGCGACCGACGCGGGCGCAGCCGCCGCCCGCCGCGTCGGCGAACTCATTAGCGTCCATGTCATCCCCCGCCCGCACACGGAAGTCGAGCGCGTGCTGCCGCGCAACGGGCGCACCGGCTACAGCCCCGACGAGCGCGCCCTGCAAGGCGGCACAGCCGGCCAACTCGGCGAAGGCGAAGGACGCTCGCTTCCAGCCGGTGCGCGGGAGAACAACAAGGAACGGGCGAAGTGAGAGAAGGCAGAAGGCAGTAAGCAGCAAAAGCAGTTGGCGCCGCGTTATATTTTTCTGCCTTCTGCCTACTGCTTACTGCCTTCTGCTTTTTCGGAGGTGTGTCATGTCGGTTGATAAAGACCTCGTGTCGGTGCAGCAGGCGCGCGACTTGGTTGAGTCGGCGCATGGGGCGCAGAAAGTTTTAACGCGCTTCGAGCAGGCGAAGATTGATCGCATCTGCGAGGTGATGGCGCAGGCGGCAGTCAGAGAAGCGGCGCGGCTCGGCCAGTTGGCCGTCGAAGAGACGGGTTACGGCATCCCCGAAGACAAGCGCGAGAAGAATCGCTTCGCCGCCGAAGATGTGTGGCACGCTTTCCGCGGCCTGCGCACCGTCGGTGTCATCTCCGAATCGAAGGACGTGATCGAGATCGCCAGCCCGCGCGGCGTCGTCGCCGGCATCATCCCTTCGACCAATCCCACGTCAACCGCGATCTTCAAAATCCTGATCGCTACAAAATCACGCAACGCAATCGTCTTGTCGCCGCACCCTTCGGCCGCGAAGTGCATCAACGAGACGGCGCGCGTGATGCGCGACGCGGCCGTGAAAGAAGGCTTGCCCGCCGCAGCCATCGGCTGCATGGCGAACGCAACCATCGAAGGCACGGAAGCTTTGATGAAGCACAAACGCACAGCCGTCATCCTTGCGACCGGCGGCATCGGGCTTGTGCGCGCGGCCTATTCATCGGGCAAGCCCGCGTTCGGCGTCGGCCCCGGCAACGTGCCCGTCTTCGTCGAGCGCACGGCCGATGTGCCGCTCGCGGTGCAGAACATTTTGACGGGCAAGTGTTTTGATAACGGCACGATCTGCGCGTCCGAACAAGCCATCGTCGCTGATGCGCCGGTGGCGAAGCAGGTGCGCGAAGAACTGATCGCGCAAGGCGCTTACTTTGTGAGCGCGAGCGATGCAGACAAACTTGGCAAGATCGTCGCCACGCCGCAGCGGACTCTGAACCCGCAGATCGTTGGCAAGTCGGTCGAAGTGATCGCGCAGATAGCGGGCATTAGTGTGCCGCCGGGCACGCGCTGTCTGCTTGCGGAGGTCGGCGGCGTCGGGCGCGATTATCCGCTCTCGATGGAGAAGCTGTCGCCGATCCTCGCGTTCTATGTTGAGGACGGAGTGGAGCGCGGTGCGGCGCGTTGTTTTGAGATTCTGAGTTATGGCGGCATGGGCCACACCGCCGGTGTGCACACGCGCTCGCGCGAGATGGCGAAGGCTTACGGCATGGAGATGCCCGCCTCGCGCGTCGTCGTCAACACGCCGACCACGCACGGCGCAATCGGTTTTTCGACGGCGTTGCCTCCATCAATGACACTCGGCTGCGGTTCTTGGGGCGGCAACGTCACATCAGACAACATCTCGCCGCTTCATCTGATGGACATCAAGCGCGTCGCCTTCGAGACGCGTCCCGTGCCGAGCGCACGCCCCGCACGCATGACGACGGCCGCGCGGCCCGCCACGATGCTCGCAACACCCGCGCCGCCACCGCCCGCGCCATCTGCGCCGGCCGGCGCGCGTATCAGCCGCGAAGATGTCGCAGCCATCGTGGATCGTTTTCTGTCCACGCGCGGCGTCGGCCAAACTGCACCGGCAAGCACGCCGCCAGCAGCAAGCGCGACGACGAGCGGCAACGGCGGCACGACACAAGTCGCACCAACGACGCCGGCCGAACCGGGCGCGAAACCTGTCGCGCCGGCCGGTAACGGCGGCGCGCAAACTGCATCATCGAACGGCCGCAAGGCCGTCGAGTTCGTCTCCGAAGACGACGTGCGCCGCGCCATCCAGAAGGGCGAAAAGATTTACGTCAACGCGCGCACGATCATCACCCCCTCGGCGCGCGATCTGGGCGAGCCGGCCGAAGTGTTTGCGAAAGTCTGAATGCAGAGGTCAGAGGTTAGAGGTTAGAGGTCAGTTGAAAAACTGTTCTTGCTAACCTCTGATCTCTGACCTCTAACCTCTGTTCTTATGTTTCTAGGCAAAGTCGTCGGCACAGTCTGGTCCACGAAGAAGTCGCCCGATCTTGAGGGCGTGCGGTTTCTGCTCGTGCATCCGATTGAATTAGATAAAGAGCCGACGCGCAGCATCGTCGTCGTGGCGGATCGTCTGGGCGCAGGCATCGGCGAAGTCGTCATGTGCGCTTACGGCAAGGCAGCGCGCACGGCCATCGGCGATCAAGATATGGCGATTGAAGCGGCCGTCATCGGCATCGTGGATCGCGTGGACGTGCAAGACACGCCCTCGGACGATCTACGCGCCACCGCGCAGGAACTGAGAACAGGCGATAATGGAAGACCGTAGTCAGTTTTCAGTTTTCAGTTTTCAGTTTTCAGCCAAGTCCAAAGCTGATCTCTGAAAACTGAAAACTGAAACTGAAAACTGCTTTATGGCGAATGAAGAGTTGATCTATCGCATCACGCGTGCGGTGTACGGGCGGCTGGGCGCGGGCGCAGACGAGCGCGCGGTCGAGCAGTTGGTGACGGACATCTATCGCGCGATTGAGCCGGTGGTGACGACGAACGGCGACAGCGCGAGCACGACGGGCAGCGCGAGCGGGGCGCAGGGCGAGCGGACGGCGCGGGGTGCGGGTTCGCCGGAGCGTCTGATCGTGTCGGTCTTTGGTGTGGATCATCCGGGCATCGTGGCGGGTGTGGCGCAGATTCTGGCGGAGTCCGAGTGCAGCATCGTGGACATCAATCAGACGGTCGTGCAGGGCAAGTTCGCGATGGTCATCATCGCTGACATGGCGCGCGCCGGGCGCTCCGTCACCGAACTCAAAGAACGCTTTCGCACGGCCGGCGAACGTCTGGGCGTCCGCATCTACGCCCAACGCGAAGACCTCTTCAACGCGATGCACCGGGTTTAGTGGTCAGTGGTCGGTGGTCAGTGATCAGTTACAAACTGCCTGCACTGACCACCGACCACTGACCACCGACCACTGCTTTATGGAGCCTGAGATCGCACGACGATGTATGACTTGCGGCGCGGCGGTGCGCGGGCGCGCGCGCTTCTGTCCGCAGTGCGGGCAAGACATGAGCGAAGCCTCGACGTTGAACCGGCCGGCCTTAGTCGAGGAGCAAACGGGCACGCCGTCGGGGCGGCTGGTGGACGAGGCAGAGCGTGTGGCGCGTGCGCTAAACGATAGCATGCCGCCCTTGTCTGCCGACGCAGGCAGCACACAGGCGATCAGCGATCAGAAGCAATTAAACGAGCCGGCCGCGCCCGAACAAGCGCCCGCGCTGACGACGCAGCCGACGGCACAGACGCAGACGGGCGCAGACGCCACAAACACTCCGCTCGCTGACGCTGCATTGACGAATGACGCAGGCGACGCACGCGCGCAAGCGGTGTATTCGGCGGCGGCTGCGTCGTCATCGCGTTTGAGCAATGTGCGCGCACGCGCGGGCGAGCGGGTCGGGCGTCTGCGCGAGGCTTCGGTCGTCGTGTTTGATGAGGCGCATGATGATCCGGCGTTGCGCTTCGTGCTCGTCGCCGCCGCGCTGTTTGTCATCTTCCTGCTGATCCTGCTCTTCAGTTACATCCTTCGTTAATTCTTCAAGCCGACCATCATGGAATACACGCAGGCCGAAATCTTGCAGACCATCAGGATGACCGAGATGGAGCACTTGGACGTGCGCACCGTCACGCTTGGCATCTCTCTGCGCGACTGCGCCTCTGAGTCAATCGAGCGCACAGCCGAGCGCGTGCGCGCGAAGATCGAACAGACGGCGGCGCGACTCGTTGCCACGGTTGACGAGATCGCAGACGAGATCGGCCTGCGGGTGGCGAATAAAAGAATCTCGATCACGCCCGCGTCGCTCGTCGCAGGCGCGGCTCGTTCGGCGAGCGATTGCGTGCAGCTTGCGCGCGCGATTGATGAGGCGGCGGGCCATGTCGGCGTTGATTTCATCGGCGGCTACTCCGCGCTCGTGCACAAAGGTTGGACGGATACCGAAAGCATCTTTCTCGATTCGATCCCCGAAGCACTCGCGACAACTAAACGACTCTGTTCGTCTGTCAACGTGGCGACGACACGCGCGGGCATCAACATGGATGCGGTGCGGCGCGTGGGCGAGTTGATCAAGGAGATGGCAGAACGGACGCGCGAGCAGGGCGGCCTCGCGTGCGCGAAGTTCGTCTGCTTCGCCAACGCGGTCGAGGACAATCCGTTCATGGCGGGCGCGTTTCACGGCGTGGGCGAGCCGGAAGCGGTCGTCAACGTCGGCGTCTCCGGCCCCGGCGTCGTCAACCACGCCGTACGCCATGCGCCGCGCGATCTGCCGCTCGATGAGTTGGCAGAGCTGATCAAAAGACTCTCCTTCAAACTCGCGCGCGCAGGCGAACTCGTCGGGCGCGAAGCCGCGCGCCGGCTCGGCATCCGCTTCGGCATCATCGATCTGTCACTCGCGCCGACGCCCGCGCCCGGCGATTCGGTCGCAGAGATCATCGAAGGCTTCGGCTTCGAGCGCGCGGGCGCGCCGGGCACGACCGCCGCGTTGGCGCTCTTAACCGACGCAGTGAAGAAGGGCGGCGCGATGGCTTCGAGCGCGGTCGGCGGCATGAGCGGCGCGTTCATTCCGGTCTCTGAGGACGCAGGCATGATCGAAGCCGCGCGCGTCGGCGCATTGACTTTGGAAAAACTCGAAGCGTGGACGAGCGTCTGCTCGGTCGGTCTCGACATGATCGCCGTGCCCGGTTCGACTTCAGCCGAGACCATCGCCGCGATCATCGCCGACGAAATGGCCATCGGCGTGATGAACAACAAGACGACCGCCGTGCGCATCATCCCTGCACCGGGCAAAGACGTGGGCGAGCAAGTTGAATTCGGCGGCCTGCTCGGCACAGCGCCTATCATGCCGGTCAACCGTTTCGCCTGCGCCGACTTCATCCGGCGCGGCGGACGCATCCCCGCGCCGATCCATTCGCTGCGGAATTAGCGCGCAATTAAAAACTGATCGCGGACGAATAAGCTAATGGCGAAAATGTTTGATTATCGAGTCTGTCAGGTGCAGCAATCGCATGTGACGTTTGTGAACGGCGAGTGGCAAGGGCACGTGCCACTGTCAGAGGCCGCGGGCGCGACCGATCCGTTTACTTCGTGCCCGAAGGTCTGGGACTATCTGCAACGTGTCGGGCCGGACGGCTGGGAACTCGTCGGCGCTGCCGTACGGCCGGCGAGCGCGAATCTGCGGGGCCAGCTCGCGCCGGCTGATGGCGAACTCACGGCGGCGCTCACGCACGACAGCTACGATGTCCTCTATCTGAAGCGCGAGCTTTAAGCACAACTGTCTTCATCTGAGCAAGCAAGGAGCATTCATGTTTTATCCTCGCAAGTTGTTAATTGTCACGCACACGGCTCGGCGGCGCGTTTTGCGGCCGCTCTTAATCATTTGCGCCTTTGCGCTCGTCGCCAAGTTCGCGCCCGCGCAGCCCGCACAACAGATAAGGCTCGCTAAGATTGATGTCGTGGGGTTGCGGCAGATGACGACCGAGAAGTTCGTCGCGGCAAGCGGGCTGCAAATCGGCCAGCAGGTTGATGTGCCGACGCTCGACGCGGCGGCGCAACGGCTGCTCGACACGGGCCTGTTCACCAAGTTGAGCTATCGCTACCGGGTGACGGGCGCGGGGGCTGTGGTCACTTTTATCATCGAAGAGACGCAAGCCAGCAGTCTGCCTGTCGTCTTCGACAACTTCATCTGGTTCAGCCGCGACGAACTGTTGACGGCAGTGCGCCGCGAACTGCCTGCGTTCGACGGCACAGCGCCGGATACACAAGGCGCGACCACTGCAATCACGAAGGCGCTCAATGATCTGTTGGCCGCGCGCCACATCGCCGGACAGGTCGAATACACTCTGGGCACGGACGAGCGCGGCGGCCACCCGCGCCACGTCTTCACAATCAAAGGCGTGCACATGCCCGTCTGCAAGTTGCACTTTCCGGGTGCGACGGATGTGAGCGAAGGCGAGTTGAGCAAAAACTCGCAGCCGCTCTTTGAGATGGACTACTCGCAGGAGAACGTCGCCACGTTTGCTGCGAGCAATTTGATTCCGCTCTATCGGCAACGCGGCCACTTGCGCGCGAGTTTTGCCGCGCCGTCGGCGACGGTAGTGGACGCGAGCGCGCCGGCCAACTGCAAAGGCGGCGCGGACGTGACCGTGCCTGTGAGTGAAGGCTTGATCTATCTCTGGGACAAGGCCGAGTGGACGGACGCGGGCGCGCTCGCCGCGCCTGAACTTGATGCCGCGCTTAACATGAAAGCGGGCGAGGTGGCCGACGGCTTGAAGCTTGATAAAGGTTGGCAAGCAGTCCAACGCGCTTACGGGCACAAAGGCTACTTGGATGCGCGCGTCAAACCCGTGGCTACGTTTGACGATGAGCAGAAGCGCGTCAGCTACGTCGTGCAGCTCACACAAGGCGCGCAGTATCACATGGGCGCGTTCAACGTCGCAGGTCTGCCGGAAGCGGATGCGGCGCGCGTCCGGGCCGCTTGGCAACTCGCGCTCGGCGCGGTCTATGATGCCGACTACCTGTTGGAGTTCATGAAGAAACTGCCGGCGCTGCACATTCAAGGCTTCGGCACGAAGTTCAGACAGACCGGCGCCGAACTCAAACCCGACCGGCAGAAGCAGACGGTTGACGTGACGCTCACTTTCAAATGAGGACGCGCGATTGAGAGGAGAGATATGGAAGCACTGGGCATGGTCGAATGTATGGGTCTCGTGGCGATGATCGAGGCGGCGGACGCGATGGTGAAGGCGGCGAATGTGCATCTGGTCGGCTACGAGCGGATTGATGCGGGGCTGGTGACGGCGATTGTGCGCGGCGAAGTGGCGGCGGTGCGCGCGGCTGTGGATGCGGGCGCGGCGGCCGGCGCGCGCGTCGGCAAGGTCGTCGCGACGCACGTCATTCCGCGCCCGCACGCGGATGTGGACGAGGCCATGCCGGTCTTGCACACAGGCGAGACGACGCGCAAGAAGATCAGCGGCTCGGTGCATACGCGCGATTGAGTTAGGGCAGAGGAGATTAACCACGAAGCCACAGGAAATAACACGAACAGGAACTGCGCCGCCTTTTCGTGTTATTTCCTGTGGCTTCGTGGTTCAACTCTTTTGCTCCCAACGATCATATTTCGATGAACAACGGAGGATGAGAGATGAGCAGCGCGGCGGATAGGTATCGGCGTTGGTTCGCGTATGAACAGGACAGCCACGCCAAAATGTTGGCGGCGCTGGCGGCCGTTACAGAAGAGTTGCGGGAGCGGGAAGCTTACCGGCAAGCCGTCACGCTGATGGCGCACATCGTTGCGGCGCGACGGTTGTGGCTCGCGCGCTTTGGTCTGACGGCAAATGTGCCGGCCGATTTCGCGCCGCAACAGGTCGCCGACTTCTTCCCGGAAAATATCTCCTTAGCAGAAGTCGCGGCGCGTGTGGATGAGACGCAGGCAATATGGGCGAGATACTTGGACGGACTGACGGACGCGGAACTCGCGCGCGTCTTCGAGTATCGCAGTTTGGAAGGGCCGCGCTTTCGCAACACCATCGAAGAGATACTGACGCAGTTGTTCGGCCATTCGCTGTATCATCGCGGCCAGATCGCCATGCTGCTGCGCTCAATCGGCGCAGAGCCGCCCGTCACAGACTTTGTGTTCTGGGCGCGCGAGCCTGTGCCGGAAGCTTGAGCGAGCAGATTAGTTGCGGGTTGATAGCATCCGCCCGCACAGGCCAGCGAAGGGCGCGCACTCAACGCGCGTAAAGCGCAAGCTAAAGGATGAAGCCCCGCTCAAGTCGTGACCTGAGCGGGGCGTTCGTCACTTAAGTTCGCTTACTTAAACCTGAAGTTCGCGCGGTGGATGCTACCGTCGTTCAACTGGACGACCAACTGACGACAAGTCCCGGCCCATGCCGCGTCAGTCTTCCAGACGTAGACGTACTGGTCTGTCGCAGGATCATAGCTCAGGCTACTGCTGCCTGCCGTCACAGTGTCCTGCAAAGTCGTCGCCGGATCAGACGAGTTGCACATGCTAGGCCCCGAAGCGGGAGAGTCGGGCGCGAATATATTCAGGCCCTTGTTTCCGCTCAGACTGAACTTGACGGGGATGGCACGCCCTGCGTTGACCACGTTCACCGTCGGCAGGTTCGCCACCGGCGGGAAGAAGCCCGCGAAGTCGTAGAGCACCGTAACGGTGAACGAGCAGGAACTGGTGTTGCCGTTGTGATCGTCTGCTGTGGCGTTGACGATTGTCGTACCGATGGGGAAGTTCGCGCCAGACGTATGGTCGGTTGTGACCGTGACGTTCGACGAGCAACTGTCGCCAGCCGTCACCGTGAAACTCACGGGCATCGAGGTGGCGTTCGAGTTCGGCGGTAGGTTGACCATGATATCGGCCGGGCAAGAGATGACCGGCGCAGTGCTATCAACTACCTGCACAGTGCGTGTAGCTGTGGCGGTGTTAGCGCCGTCGGTGGCCGTGTAGGTAATGGTGTACGTGCCGGGCGTGTTCGCGTCAACGCTGCCCGAGGTGTTCACGGCGACGCTGCCGGCGCAAGTGTCGTGCGCCGTTGCGCCCGGATCGGAGAAGCTCGTATGACATTCGACGGTCATCGGGTTGGGCCCATTTAGAGTGATCATTGGGGCCATCGTGTCTTGGATGTTGATGACTACGTCATCGGTGGCGGAGTCGCCGCCTGTGTCCATGACGGTCAGTGTGATGGTGTGCGAGCCGTTCGGCAGAGAGACGGTCAACATCGCGCCCGTGCCGAGCGTCGTCATGCCCTCCGTCCAAGTGTAAGATGAGATCGTGCCGCTGCCCGGAGTTGAGCCTGTGCCGTCGAGCGTCACGGATGTCAGTCCGCCCGTGCACTCCAAGGTCTGATCCGGCCCCGCGTCGGCCACGGGAGACGCAGTAGCAGCGCCGAACTTTTGGACGCGGTCGTTGCCGGTGTCTGCGACGTAGGAATTGCCGGCCGTGTCCGCCGCCACGTCTTGCGGGCCGCTGAACTCACCATCGCCAGTGCCCGGGTCTGGGCCGCCGCAGGTGGAGATGAATGTGCTAGTGGCCGAAAACTTTTGGAGGCGGTTATTGCCTGTGTCGGCGACATAGATGTTACCCGCGCCGTCGGCCGCGACACCTTGTGGTCCGTTGAATTGGCCATCGCCCGTGCCATTGCTGCCCCACTTGGTGAGGAACGTGCCGGTTGAGTTGAACTTCTGTATCCGATTATTGTTCGTGTCAGCGACATAGACGTTGTCGGCCGCATCAACCGCGACGCCTTGCGGCCCGTTGAACTGGCCGTCGCCCGTGCCGTTGCTGCCCCACTTGGTGAGGAACACACCAGCGGACGTAAATTTTTGTATCCGATGGTTGCCGATGTCTGCCACATAGACGTTGCCCGCAGAGTCCACTGCCACGCCGCCAGCACCGAAGAATTGGCTGTTGCCGCTGCCCTGTGTGCCCCACGATAAAACGAAAGCGCCACTTGAGTTGAACTTCTGTACCATCCCGCTTGAGCGATCAGGGTCTGAGTCCGTCACATAAATATTGCCCGCCGAATCCACCGCCACGCCGGAAGCAGCGATGACCGCGCCGGTGCTGCTGCCGCCGGTGCCGAACTTGAACTGGAAGACTCCGCTCGAATCAAACTTTTGTACGCGGTCATTCTGATCTGCGACATAGACATTGCCGGCACTGTCGGTCGCTATGCCTCTAGGGGTAATGAACTGCCCGTTGGCTGAACCCGTACTGCCCCACTTCAAGAGAAAATTGCAGGCCGCCGCGGCCGCGCTTGGCCAGACCAACGGAGCGGCCAGCAGGGCCAGTGCCAGCGCAGGCCAGAGATATTTCAGCCAACGCAAACTAGACGACGATGTTGTTGCACGATGGGAACGCGGGTTATGTGATCTCATTTCTATCTCCTCTGCAAGTCGGGTTTAGGTGAGACAGTCTATTCGTCTGTCAGTTGATCTTGGTGGGGTTGAAGAGTGACGCTCGCACTCATCAGGGGGCAAGTTGCGCGTCGTGCGGCGGAACAATATGCCCGTGACAAAGACTTGTCAATAGCATGCGTCACATGGTAGCCGGATAAAGGCAGTGGTCAGCAGATAGTAAGCAGATATCAGCGCAGTGGTCGGTTATAGTTCAACGCTATACGGTTGAAGTATTGATTGGATGCAAGCCGCCGCTTGGCGCGCCCGACGGATGGCTTTCGGGCGCGTCGAGTCAGATGCTTAAACGCCGGAGGTTTTCGGCGGAAAGTTGCGCGCTGTTGCCCTTCGCGCGCGTGTGCTGTGATGCAGCGGTACGCTCATTGCTCTACATGTCGCACGTAACGAAAATGGTTAAGTAAAGGGAACAGAGGGTAAGCTCGGAGACGACAGCGAGCGAAAGGCTTTGGGGGAGGCTGCTCTCTCGCTGCTCACGTGGTTCTTTGGGGGAACGGGGCTACGGTTGAGCGCGGTCGTCGAAGAGCCGCAAATAAATAGGCTGCTGATTAACGTTTCCTTTGCAGGTTTGGGGGAGCCTGTAGAGGAGTGATTGGCAGCCCATTTATTTTGCCCGCCGGACACTGCTCCATCCGACCCCTACGCCCACGCCGCACGCACGGCAAAACCACAAAAACCCGCCAAATTAGCATGAAACGATAATCTGCGCGCTGCTCAAAAAGGCAACAAATGGCGCGGCGCGGCATCTAAATTGATGCTTAATAAGGTAGCAAATTAAGCAGCATTCAGAGGAGTTAGAAGTCATCATGAAAATGTTCAAAAGCAAACTGCTGACGCTCGTCGCGGCGCTCGCTATGACTGTGGGCGCGGCGTTGGTCGCGCCGAACACAGTGCAGGCGCAAGCGTTGGATCAGACGCAACTCGGCAAGCGCGTCCGGCATGAACTCGTGACGCTGCCGTACTACGGCGTGTTCGATAATCTGGCTTATCAGATCAACGGCAACACCGTGACGCTCTACGGTCAAGTCGTGCGCCCCACGACGCGCTCGGACGCCGAAGCACGCGTGGCGCATCTGCCCGGCGTGACGCGCGTCATCAACCGCATCGAGGTGTTGCCGCTCTCCGGGTTTGACGATCAGATACGCGCGCGCGCCTATCGCACCATCTTTAACACGGCGGGCTTGTACCGCTACGCGATGGGTGGCAATCCGTCGCTGCACATCATCGTCAACAACGGCCACCTGACGCTCGAAGGCGTGGTCGCCAACGAGATGGACAAGCGTCTGGCTTACATAGCAGCGCGCCAAGTGCCGGGCGTCTTCTCGGTCACGAACAACTTGCGGACAGACCGCGACGAAAGCCGCAGCGTCCGCTAAGCAGACTGAGATCACGGCGAAGTAAAGCGCGATCTGATCAGACCGGATGGAAATAGTATTCTATCCGGTCTTTTCTTTTCGTTCTATTTTCTTCGTCGTTCGCGTTCACGCACGTCGCTTGCAAGATTTGTCGGGGCCGCAGGAAGAGTGATAAAGTGTGGGGCACACGAAACAAGCAGCAGGTTTGATCGGCTCGGCGCGTGAGTCGGGCGGAGGGGATTGCGGCATGACGACGGCCGAAGTTGAAACACAACCACCGAGCGATGTGGAGTTGGCGCGCGCTTCGGCTGCGGGCGATACAAACGCCTTCGAGCAGCTTTATCGTCGCCACTTCCGGCGCGTCTATGCGCTCTGCTTCCGCATGCTCGGCAACCCGACCGAAGCTGAAGACCTGACGCAAGACGTCTTCACGCATCTCTTCAACAAGATCGGCAGTTTTCGCGGCGAGTCGGCCTTCACCACTTGGCTGCATCGGCTCACGGTCAATCAAGTGCTCATGTACTTTCGGCGCAGGAGCGCACGGCCCGAGTTTACGACCGAAGAGGGCGAGACGCCCGTGCAGATCGTGCGCGGCACGGAGAACCCGAACAAGATGCCGATCATTGATCGCATCGCCCTTGAGCGCGCCATCACGCAACTGCCGCCCGGCTATCGCACCGTCTTCGTCCTGCACGACGTCGAGGGGCACGACCACGACGAGATCGCTCACATACTCGGCGTCTCCGAAGGCACGTCGAAGTCGCAACTCCATAAGGCGCGCTTAAAATTAAGGCAGATCCTCAGACAACAGACCGCATAGTTCAAGAGTCTAAGAGGTGTTCGCGGAAGCAAGTTCCGCGCGATTCCGTCCTGTGGTAATGCAAGGAGTGGTGCATGGACTGTGCTAAGTATTTGGAACTGTTGAGCGACTACTGTGATGGGACGCTCGACGACGAGACACGTGCGCTCGTGCAGATGCATCTGGGCGAGTGCCTGCCCTGCGACGGCATCCTCCACGACCTCGACACAATCGTCCGCACCGCCGTCATCCTGCGCAGCGAAACCAACAGCATCACTTACCCCGACGAACAGATCATCTGGCAACGCCTGAGCCTATCAAAGCAGATCATCCACTGAGCGCATTGCGGAATGCGGATTTCAGATTGCGGATTGAACGAACCGTTGTCCGTTCAATCCGCAATTCAATGTCCCCACGTTAGCAACAGCCCGGCGGCGGCGGCGAACATCATAGCCGTTGCGCCCCAGCCCAGCACGTTGGCGAGGCGGCCGTTGATGCGTTTGCCCAGCACGCGCCGGTTGTTCGAGATGAGCATGATGACCACTAGGAGCGGCGGCGCGAGCAGTCCGTTGATGACCGCCGTCCAGAAGAGCGCCTTGATCGGATTGATGCCCAAAAAATTGATGCTCAAGCCCACGAGCGTCGCCACCGCGATGACCGCGTAGAACCCTTTCGCACCGCGCGGCTTCTCGTCCAGCCCGTAATTCCAACCGAACGTCTCCGCCACAGCATAAGCACACGAGCCGGTCAGCACAGGCACGGCGAGGAAGCCCGAACCGATGAGGCCGATGGCGAAGAGGATCGTCGCACTATTGCCCGCGAGCGGCCGTAGCGCCTCGGCCGCGTCAGTGGCCGATTGAATGTCTGTCTTGCCTGAAGCGTGCAGCGTGGCGGCGGCGGCGAGGATGACGAAATAGAAGATCAGGTTGCAGAAGAGCATGCCGATGTTCGTATCCCAACGTGCGCCCTTCAGTTCTGCGTCGGTCGCGCCTCTGCGCTCTCTGACGGTCTTGCGCCCGATCTTAATCTCCTCTTCCACCTCTTGCGAAGCCTGCCAGAAGAACAGATAAGGCGAGATGGTTGTGCCGAGGATGGCGACGAGCGTGAGCAAGTATTGCTGATCGAAGCTGAGGCGCGGGATGAACGTAGCCTTGAGCACCTGATGCCAATCGGGATGTGCGAGAAAGGCCGCACCGACGTAAGCGAACAAACTGAGCGTCAGCCATTTGAAGATGCTCGCGATCAGTTTGTACGAACACCAGACCTGCATGACGACGATCAAAAGTGCGATGGGCACGATCAGCACTTTGATCGGCACAGGCACGAGCAGGTTGAACGCGGCGGCGATTGCGCCGATGTCCGTGCCCGCGTTGATCACGTTGGCGACGACGAGCAGGAGGACAGTCGGATAGAGTAACCAACGCGGATAGTATGCGCGTAAGACGCCTGCGAGACCGCGCCCCGAAACCATCCCGACCTTCGCGCAAGTGTACTGCACACCGGCCATGAGCGGCAGCGTGACGAGCGCCGTCCAGAGCGTGGCGAAGCCGAGCGCCGCGCCGGCCGTCGCGTATGTGCCGATGCCCGATGGGTCGTCGTCCGATGCGCCCGTGATCAGACCGGGGCCGAGGAGCGCGAGCAAACGTTTGAGCGGATTCGCCTCGCGCGCCGCTTCGACCGTCGCCGCGCCTTCGGCCGGCTCTTTGTACGGGATGCGTCTGCCGTCTCGCTCGGCCTCACTGTCCTTGTCGGCGCGTGCCATTGGCTTTGGGCTGTTCGTAATCATCTGGCAACACCTGAACCTATCGAAGCAGATCACTCATTAGGTGCGCCAGCTAAATCCTCTGCCCTGTCGGCGGCTGTCAATGA
The DNA here is from genome assembly GCA_003223935.1 of Acidobacteriota bacterium. Lineage (GTDB taxonomy): Bacteria > Acidobacteriota > Blastocatellia > Pyrinomonadales > Pyrinomonadaceae > QHXQ01. Next base: position 16,925 of record QHXQ01000022.1, read on the forward strand.
CCCCAAGTTAAGATGAGGGCGATGGCCGCCGCAAACATCACCGCAGTTGTAATCCAACCTAAGACGTTAATCCCTAGTCTATTCACTCGGCCGCCCATGATCTGCTTATTGTTAGCAATGAGCATGATGATCACGAGCAGCGGCGGGGCCAGAAAGCCATTAATAACTGCTGTCCAGAAGAGCGCGCTGATCGGGTTGATCCGGACGAAGTTGATCAGCATGCCGATGAGCGTCGGGACAATGATGGCCGCGTAGAATAGTTTGGCGCGGCGCGGCTTCGCGTTCAATCCATGCTTCCAGCCTAATGCTTCGGCCAACGCATACGCACTCGATCCGGTAAGGATCGGCACGGCCAAAAAACCGGCCCCAATCAGACCTAGCGCCAACAGAAAGTAAGCGCCGTTGCCGGCCAGAGGCCGGAGCGCCTGCGCGGCGTCCGTGGCCGATTGAATGTTGGTCTTATGCTCTTTGAACAGCGTAGCGGCTGTCGCAAGGATGATGAAGTACATCACGACGTTGGAGAAGAACATGCCTGTGTTGACATCCCAACCGGCGTACTTCAGTTCTTTCTCGGTCGCGCCCTTGCGCGCCTGAAGAGTGCGGCGGCCCATGCTGATCTCTTCTTCAACCTCTTGACTGGCCTGCCAGAAGAAGAGGTAAGGCGAGATGGTCGTGCCGAGGATGGCGACAAGCGTCGAGAGGAATGTGCTATCGAAGCGTAGCGTTGGGATGAACGTGCCGTGAAGAACTGCGCGCCACTCAGGCTTGGCGAAGAACGCCGAGCCGACGTAAGCGAACAGAGCCAGCGTGAGCCACTTGAAGATGCTGGAGATCAGCCGGTACGAACACCAGACTTGGAGCACAAGGATGGCGAGCGCAATTGGTATGATCATCACAGTGACGGGGAGCGGCACTAACAAGTTGAACGCCGCCGCGATAGCGCCGATGTCTGCGCCCGCGTTGATCGTGTTGGCGAGTACAAGCGCCGCGACCACCGGATAGAGCAAAGCCTTCGAGTAGTGCTTGCGCAGCACACGTGCCAGCCCCATGCCTGTGACCATGCCGATCTTGGCGCAGATGAATTGAATCGCCGCCATCATCGGAAAAGTGAAGAGCGCCGTCCAGAGTGCGGCGAAGCCAAGCTGTGCGCCCGCGACGGCGTAAGTGCCGATGCCCGAAGGATCATCGTCCGATGCGCCGGTGATCAAGCCGGGGCCGAGTATTTTGAAGAAGCGTTTGACGGGATTGCGCTCACGCTCGACGGCCGCTTCGAGTGAGCCTGTGCCGCCCGCCGTTTCCTTGTGTGGGATCGTGTCCGCCCGCTTCGGCTTGTCTTCGTCCTTCTTTGTATCTTGTGCCATCCGATGTTTCCCGTCGTCGAAGTCGATCAGAAGTCCAATGAGAAACCGAGTTGCGCGCCCGCGCGTGGGCTGGCCCGAAAGCGTCCGGCGACGAGACCAAAGTCAAAGGTCAGACCCTTGTGCAGTTCATAGTTGCCACCGATGAGCGTTTGCAACTGTCCCTTGCTCAGTTGAAAGTTGCTCGTGACTGCGCCGGTCAACTCTGCGCCGAGGTCGAGGCGCTTGGTGAACTGTCTGACGAGCGAGCCGCCGCCGGTGAAGACGCGCCCACGCGTGCGTATGCCGAGCAGACCGTTGATGGTGTTGCCCGCAAACAACAGTCCGCCGTTTAAGCGCAACTTGGTTTTAGCGCTGACCGATTTTTGCAGGATGCCGTTGAGGTAATAGTCTGTTAATCCAGTGCCAAGTTGTTTCGCTTGATTGCCGGTCGGGAATTGCACGACCGCACTGATCGTCATCGCTGGCCAGCGCGAGCCTCTGCGCTCCTTGAGGAAGTTGTATTTGACGTGCAGCGTCGAATCGCCAACGCCGAAGACGGTCTGCGGGCTGACGACACGCGAACTATGGAGGGCCAAGAGCGGCGGCGCAAAGCCCACTTCGACACCGCGCCACAAACCGTAATCCAACTCGACGTTCGTCGTGTTCTGCGTCTTCGCCGGATAGAGCGCGCGTTGCAGCAGATCGTATTCGTCGCTGACTTGCAGGTGGAACTTGCCTTTGGCCGTTACGTCCGCGTCGTCGGTGACGAAGGGCTGTTGCGCCTGCGCGGTCAATGGCAGCAACCAGAGAAACAAGACGAACGCGACAGAGCGCGCGGCGTGAGTTGGCATGCAGGTTGCTCCCTTGTTCGGAAATGTCGAGGAGTAAGTGCCCGGAATAAATAGCATAATCCGGCTCGCGGCCGCGACGAAAATTCAACTGCCGAGTTGCCCCAGCGCCGCCTAAAGCAGCGTGCCGCGCAGGATGATCATGGCGACGCTGAAGTAGATGATGAGGCCCGTTACGTCCACCAACGTGGCGACGAAGGGCGCGGATGATGTGGCCGGGTCGAGACCGGCGCGCCGCAGAGCGAAGGGCAGCATCGAGCCGGCGAGCGAACCCCAGAGCACGATGCCGACGAGCGCCAGCCCAATGGTCAACGCGATTAAGGGCCAGTGCGGCCCGTAAATGGTCGAGAACGCCGACCAGATCGTGATGCGTAAGAAACCGATGGTGCCGAGGATCGCGCCGAGCGCGAGGCCCGATAGAAGTTCGCGCCGCATCACATGCCACCAATCGCGCAGCCGCACCTCGCCGACCGCCATCGCGCGAATGACGAGCGTCGAAGCCTGCGAGCCGGAGTTGCCGCCGGAAGAGATGATCAAAGGGACGAAGAGCGCGAGCACGACCGCTTTGGCGATCTCGCCTTCAAAAAAACCCATCGCCGTCGCCGTGAGCATCTCGCTTAAGAAGAGGATGACCAACCAACCCGCGCGCTTTCGCACCATGCGCCCGATGGTGATCCGCATGTATGGCTCGTCAAGAGCTTCCGAACCGCCGATCTTCTGTATATCGCGCGTCGCTTCCGCCTCGGCCACGTCGAGCACATCGTCAATCGTGACGATGCCGATGAGCATGCCGTCCGTGTCGGTCACGGGCAAGGCGGTGAGCGATGTGCGACGGAACAGGTTGATCGCGTTCGCGTGATCGTCCGTCGCTTTGAGCGCGTCGAAGCGGTTGTCCATGATCTCCGCGACCGTTCTGTCGAGCGGCGCGAGCAGGAAACTGCGCATGCGTATGTCGTCAATAAGGACGCCGTGCGCGTCCACGACATAGACCATGTTCAACGTCTCGCTGTCCTGCCCGTGACTGCGCACGTAGTCGAGCACTTCCTGCACCGTCCAATTCGGCTGCACGGCGATGTAGTGCGGCGTCATCAAACGCCCGACGCTGTCTTCGGGATAGCCCAACAGCTTGACAGCTTCAGCGCGCTCCTCTGGACTAAGCAGTGTCAACAGTTGCTTGGTCGCCGCGCCCGGCAGTTCTTCCAAGAGCCGCGTGCGGTCATCGTCCGCCATGCCGTTGAGGATCGCGGCCACCTCCTCTTGCGCGAGCGATTTCAGCAACTCCTCTTGTTCTTCGAGCGGCAGGTATTCAAAGGTGGTGGCGGCGAGTTTGCGCGGCAGGACGCGGAACAGCAGCGCTTGATCATCTGTGTGAATTTGAATGATCAGGTTGGCAATTTCGGAGGGCGGCATCTTTTCCAGCGCCTCGCGCAAGCCGGAGAAGTCGCGCGTGCGCACCGCCGCCGCCAAATCAATTTGTGCTAACGACATGATGGGGATTGCCTCTCGGAAGATTACAGTAGAGCGGGCCGATAATAAGCCGAGCGGGGATTACTGTCGAGACACAGAGGAAATGATGAGAAGAAATGATGAAGGCAGAATGATGAATGATGAATTAAAGACGACTATTTTCTAATTCATTATTCATCATTCTGCCTTCATCGTTGCTCTTAAGGTTTGCGGTCGGGCGGCGTCAGCTTATTGCGGTTGGGCGCGGGCGCGCTGATGTTGCCGGCAGTGGCGATGCGCCCCGTGCGCGTGATGGCGATGCGCTTGTCGCGTTTGTCGTTGCTGGCGATCTGCACGCGGATCGCATGGAACTGGCCGTCGCGCGCTTTGTTGGTCGGGTAGTAGCCGATGACGTACTGCGTGCGCAGGTCGCGCGTGATGTCCTGCGCGATCTGCGGTAGCTCCGAGATTGAGTTGGGGAAGAAGGCGCGCCCGCCCGTCTCGGTCGCCAACTTATTGATCAGGTTGACGGCCTTGTCCTTCGTGCTCTTGCGGATCAAGCCGCCGTTCTGCGCGTCGAGTTCGCCGGTGAAGCCGATGACGTAGAGTTGCACGTCCATCTCACGTAGGCGCGCGAACAGCTCAGACTCTTTGTAAAAGCTGGAACGGTCTTCGCCATCGGTGACGAGGATGAGCGCGCGACGGCGGCGGTCGTTCAGGTCATTGCCCTTTTTGTAATTGGCGACGCGCTCGGCCGACAGCAGCGTGGCATCAATGATCGCGGTCTGCCCGCCTTCGATGTAGAGGTTGTCGAGCGCGTCCATCAAGGCGTTTTCGTCGGCGGTGAAGTCTTGCAGGACTTCGATCTTGTCGCTGCTGATGAAGCGCACGAGAAACGTCTCGTCGCCCGACTTGTTGCTGTTGATGATCGTCTTGGCGGCATCAATCACTTGATTGAGGAGCGGGCGCATCGAGCCGGAATTATCAACGACCAAGCCATAGCTGATCGGCACTTCCTCGCGCGTAAAGAACTTGATCTCCTGCGGCACGCTGTCCTCATAGACGCGGAAGTCGGCTTGCTGAACATCATGCACAGGCCGGTTGTTGCGATCAATCACGCGCACGTTCAGGTTCACCAGATTGGTATCAATCGTGATGAGTTCATCTGGATTGATCTCCTGACCTTCGGGCGTCGGCGTCGGCGTGGGCGTTTGCGATGAAGGCTTGACCTGTATGACCGGCCCCGGCTGGTTCGTGCTCGGCGTGGGCGTCGGTTGCTGCGACGTTTGCGTCGTCGTGGTCGTGGTCGGGCGCGTTTGTTGGTTCGCGTTGGTGACGGCGCGACGCGGGCGCTGTTGCGCGTTAGTTGTGGGCAGCAGCGCGGCGAGCGTCGCGCAGGCGGCGACGAGCAAGAGCGCGCCGAGCGTGGCGATGCGGCGCAAGGTGCGATCAGCGTGCAGACGAAACATGACGGATAATTTCTCCCCCGGCTCTGGCTTTTCCGCCGCACAGTCAGAAGCGCCCGGCACGCCCAACCTGTTTAAGAGTTGAGAGGTGTTCGCGGGCGCTTCTTCGGACGAGCCAAACATTTTGGCTGTGGCGCGCGGCTGGGGCAAAGAGCCTAATAATCTTTCAAGCGTCGAGCGCCCTGCGGGGCGCTTCGCGGACACTTTTTAGAAGAACTTCGAGCCGCGAGCGTTGCCAATCTTCGGCCAACTTACTAACGCGGGTTCAACGTCGCATAATAACCGTCTTTACTGCGCACGAACAGGTGCGGCAGCCCGCGCGGCGGCGTGACCTTGACCTTGATGCGATGCCAGCGCCCGTCGTTCGTGAAGTTCGACGGCTTATAGCCGATGGAATACTGATGGCGCAACTCGATGGCGATGCGCTCGAAGATTTCGTTCATCTCGGCGGCCGATTTCGGGAAGAAAGCCTTGCCGCCTGAGACGGACGCCAACTCGTCTAGGATCGCTTCGCCCGCGACATCCAGTTCGCTCCCGCCGCCGCCCTCGATGCCGATGCCGTAGATGAGCACGTCGGTCTCTTTGAGCATCTTGCGCAGTTCGCTGAAGGTGTAGCGCGAGTTGTTGTCCTGCCCGTCGCTGATGACAAGAAGCGCACGCTTGGGATGGACGCCGTGCGAGACGCGCTCGACGCCGAGATAGCAAGCATCATAGAGCGCCGTCTGCCCCTTCGTCTGCACGAAGGTCAACTTGTCGAGCATCGCATCACTGTCGCGCGTCTTGTCCATCAAGAGTTGCGCGCGCGAATTGAAGCCGATCAAAAAATACTCGTCGTTGTTGTGGCTCGTATCAATAAAGTGGCGCAGGGCTTCGCGCGCCTTCTGAATCTTGTCGCCGCTCATCGAGCCGGACACGTCGAAGATGACGCCGAGACTGATCGGCACGTCCTCGTCCGAGAAAAAAGTGATCTGCTGCGGCTCTTTGTCATCAAAGACGGTGAACGCGTCTTTGTTAAGACCGGTCACATAACGGTTGTACACGTCCGTCAGCGTGACGTTGAGCAAGACGAGATCGGCGTTGACGATCACCTGTTCGCCGTCGGCAACGGGTGTGCCGACCACCGTCGAAGCGTTCGCCGCAGCCGCGACGGGCGTGGCGACCGGCGCACCGCTCGTCAGACTATTCGTCGCGCCGCTTGTGCTCGCCGTGTTCGGCGTGGGCGACGGGGCGGCGGCCGTAGCGCCTTGATTGGCCGTGGCCGGCGGTTGTTTCTGTTGGGCGATGACGGGCGCGAGCGCGACGGCAGCAAGCAGTGCGACGAGCGCAGAGCGAGAGACGAGAGCGACTGAAACGTAGAGGTGTCGCGGCGGTCTCATAAACCCTCCTGATGTTTGGAGTCCACGGAGAACTCCGGCGAAGCGAAACAGACCAAGCGCCGGATGATCGTAGAGCTTGACGCTTGCGCACGAGCGGCACAGCAAGCGTTAGGGATGTCCAAGTTGTCCTGACCAAAGCAGGCGCGACGAGTTGGGGAGACTCCGGGAAACCGCTCGCATTGTACGACTCGCACACGCCGCACGCAAGGCACATCTATGATCAAACGGTCATTACGCTGCAACTTTTTATTCGAGCCGACGTGTTAGACGGACGCCTGCGTGAAAAAAACCGCTCGCAAGTGCTGAAGGACTTACGAGCGGCTTTATGTTCAGGCACGACTGAGCGACGTGCCGCGCCTCAAGACCCTCTGACGAGGAACACATCCCACGCCCACCGTCCAACCTGCGCCCCGTGCGCATCATAGACCTTCGCTCGATAACGGAAATGATTGCCGTACTCGTCCGTGCGCCGCGCCTCTTTGTAGTCGAGATCAATTCGCATCACACCGAGCGACGGCAGCGTGTGCAACTCTTCGGGTTGTGAGAGACCGTCATGATTCGCATCTTGCCACAGTCGTAAGCGCGAGAAGACCGCATCGCGGCTGTCAATCACACCGTCACCATTGCCGCCCTGCTGTGGCTTGTCGTACTCAGCGAGGGCAAGAAATCCATTTGGCGTGGTTGAGAGCGGCTGCGGTGTGATGTCACCGAATAGTTCCGTGCCGTTATCAATCACACCGTTACCGTTGCGGTCGAGCGCAAGCCAAGCATCATCGGAATTAGCGACTGTCCATGCCAGCCGCTCGCGGGTGCCGTCAGCATTGAGATCGAAGTTGACGCCGTTTTGTGGATTGGTCAAGGCGAAGCCGTTGCCGGCCACGTCGATCAGGATAGGGCTGTATTCACATGCGCAAGCCTCTGAGTCCCAGTATCCGTTAATGTGACCATTGTCCGTGCTGCAATCCTGCGGGGCGCACCCACCGTCGGCAATCTGAACGCCGCGATGGTGAGCGCTTAAAATTGGAGATAAGATTGGGTGAGCAAGTTGTGCCGTCACTTTTCTTACATAGCACAGTCTCCAAATCTTTTCGTGCATCACGCAGTCCAAGTAGCTCAATGCTGTCATCAAAAACGTTATGCGAGTAGGTACAACCGCTACCACCGGTTCCACAGTCGAGATGCTGAGTAGTAACAAAAACTGTGTTGCAAGGAAGCGTTGGGTCCTGAAGCAGCAAGAACTTCCACAAAGGGAAGTTCTCGTTGTTCAATATTGCCGGCGCGTATGTGCTTTGTAAGCTGGCATTCTGGAATAACAACAAGGGTGGCCTACTGGGAAGGGCCGACCGGTCTGGTGGTATTGGTCTGATTAGCGGCACTTTGGGGTTAAACTTCCGCTTGGGATCGGTAGGATCGGGATACAGTATATCGCCTCCGTTCCACGCCGTCCCATCAGTAAACGTAACAAATTCCACCATTATTCGCGCGCGCGTAATCTTCTCAGGATAACCGAGTTCTACCAACGCTGCCTTAATAAAAGGTAAGTTGGCTTCGAGCAGCTTAACGTCCACGCTCTCGCCGGGTAAGACTTGCTTCTGCGCCCCGGCGTCTTGAGCGTCTGAAGGGTCAAGCCCGTAAACCAATTTTTCACTGAAAGTCGATATCGTCTCAGAAGTCCCTTCCGGTCGGGGGAAGGATAGATCAAGCACTATGCGTGCGATGGGTTTGTCGGAGACGTTCTGCACAGTCACCGTTAGCCCCTTTAGCCAATCATCTTCCTCCAAGAAATTTTTGCCTAACTCAATAGGCTTACCTTTAGTTTTTAGCTTAAGTATTTTTATCGGCTCTGTACGCCATGATAGTTTATTGATGACTCGTTCCTGCCCTTGTGCAAATCCGCTCACGGGCAGAAGCATAGCCACACCTATTAGGTTCAGAAGCATTTTGCTTACGTTGAGAGAGGACACGGGAATTCTCCTTATTGAGAAGAGAACAGCAACGCTCTGAAAGTCAAAAGAAGAGAGATGAGCCTTCTAGCTCTAAGCTGTTCAGGTTTATATGAGACTGACAGCGCGAGTTGTCAGCAGGGCTACGAGGCAAGCGAACGATAGTCTTGTCAAGCGTGAAAGTCAACGAAATTGTTCAAGCAACATTCCGCTGCAACTTTCTCGGCACAGCAGCGTGTAAGCGGACGCCCGCGCGTGGGTGCGGACGCAGCACGCATGTTATACTCAAGCGCAAATTTTCCTCATTGATTCAATGAATCAATGAACCAATGAATCAATCGTAACGATGGCTGAGTTTATTTGTCGTTTGGGCACGCCGGCGGGCGAGGTGGTGACGCGGACGGTCGAGGCGGCCGGCGTGCAAGAGGCGCGCGTGCGGCTTGAGAGCGAGGGCTTTCGCGTCTTCTCGGTTGCACCGCCACGAACGCGCGGCGCGGCGGCGCTCACGCGCGGCGGACGCGGCGGCACGCAGGCGCGCGTCAAGGCGGGCGACTTCCTGCTGTTCAATCAACAACTCGCCGCGCTTATCCGCGCCGGCATCCCGATCCTGCAATCCATTGCGATGCTGCGCCGCCGGGCGACGAGCGCGCGCCTGCGTTCGCTGCTTGGCGACGTGGAAGAGAAGATACGCGGCGGCATGGCTTTGTCGGCGGCGTTCGCGGCGCAAGGGCCGGTCTTTCCGCGCATCTACACCGCTTCGATCCTCGCGGGCGAACGCTCTGGCGCGCTCGACGACGTGCTCAATCGCTACAACGCTTACATGCGGCGCGGCGTCGAAGTCCGACGCAAGATTCGCGGCGCGCTCGCCTATCCGATCTTTCTGTTGTGCGCCTCAGGCGGCATGGTCACGTTCTTGACGCTCTACGTCGTGCCGCGCATGCAGCGCCTGTTTCAAGGCTTCAATCAAAATCTGCCGTTTATTACGACGGTCGTGGTCGGCATCTCCGGTTGGGTTGCGGCGAACATCTTCTGGTTCGGGCCTCTGCTGCTCGGTCTCATCGCGGTCTTGGTCTTCTGGACGCGCACGCCTGCGGGCCAAGTCTTCGTGGATCGCGTGCTGCTGCACGTGCCGATTGCCGGGCAACTGATCCGCCAACTCGCCATCGCGCAAGTCACACGCTCGCTCTCGACACTACTGGCGGGCGGCATCACGCTTGTCGAATCTTGGGAGATCGCGGCCGAGTCAATCACGAACCGCGAGTTACGCGCGCGTAGTTCAAGCATCTTGCCGCTCGTGCGCGAAGGGCGTTCGTTTACGGAGAGTCTGGAGACCGCCGGTTGGATTCCGCCGCTTGCGCTCGACATGATCGGCGTGGGCGAGCGTTCAGGCAGTTTGCGCGAGATGTTGGAGGAGGTGGCAACCTTCTATGATGCCGAATCCGAAGTGCGGCTTGAACAGTTGACGACGGTGCTTGAACCTGCAATTCTGTTGGTGATGGGCGGGGTCGTGATCACGATCCTCTTAGCCATCTACCTGCCGATTGTGCAGTCCATCTCGAATGTCTCGACGATGCGCTAGATGCGGGGCAGTCAATCCGGTCATTTAGTGCATCTGATACACTTTGGACTAGAAAACCCCCCGGCGCGAAACTCGAACCCGAACGGAATCTATGACGACCTCTCTTGAAAACACGACGCCGCGCACGCACGGCCACAACGCGCCTGCGCCGCTCCCAGAAATCGGCTTGCCCCCGGAGGTGCGCGCTGCCCAAGAACTCGCGCGCCGCTATCGTCTGCCCTACATAGACCTGTTGCCGCCCGACGGCCCTTCGCCGATTGACTACGCGATCTTGGCCGAGCTGCCCGTTGACCTGATGGTGCGCAATCAGTTCGTGCCCCTGCGCCGCGAAGGCCGCCGCCTGCACGTGGCGATGGCCGACCCGACCGACCTCGAACGCTTGGACGAATTAGCCAGCGCTCTGCACGCGCGCATCGTCCCGCACGTGGCCACGGCCGGCGCGATTGATGTGGTCTTGCGCAAAGGCGATGCGACACAGCGCGTCTTGCAAGAGGCTGCGTCGGGTTTTCGCATCTCGCTCGTCAAAGAGACGGAGCAGGGTGAAGAGGTCTTAGACCTTGATCGTCTGGCGACCGACTCGGACATGTCGCCGATCATCAAACTGGTTGACACGATCATCTATAACGCGATGGAGTCGCGCGCTTCAGATATACACATTGAGACGCGCGACACAGAGGTGCAGGTCAAGTACCGGATTGACGGCGCGCTCTACGCCAAAGTTGATCCGATTGACATCTCGTATCATCAGACCTTGATCTCGCGCATCAAGGTTATGTCTGAATTAGATATTGCCGAGCGGCGCATCCCGCAAGACGGTCGCTTCCGCGTCCGCTACAAGGGGCGCAACGTTGACTTCCGCGTCTCGGTCATGCCGACCGTGCACGGCGAGGATGCGGTCATTCGTATTCTCGACAAGGAGCAGATCAACGAGAAGTTTCGCAATCTGAACTTGGACGTAGTCGGCTTCGACGAAGATGACCTGCGCCACTTCCGCCGCTACATCGCAGAGCCTTACGGCATGGTGCTGGTGACAGGCCCGACCGGCTCAGGTAAGACGACTACTCTGTACGCTGCCTTAAACGAGATCAGAAACGAAGAAGACAAGATCATCACCATCGAAGACCCGGTCGAGTATCAACTGCACGGCATCACGCAGATTCCCGTGAATGAGAAAAAAGGTCTCACGTTTGCGCGGGGCTTGCGTTCGATCCTGCGTCACGACCCCGATAAGATCATGGTCGGCGAAATCCGCGACGAAGAGACGGCGCAGATCGCGATTCAGTCGGCGCTCACAGGCCACTTGGTCTTTACCACCGTCCACGCCAACAACGTGATTGACGTGATCGGGCGTTTCTTGAACATGGGCGTCGAGCCTTATAATTTCGTCTCGTCTTTGAACTGCGTGCTGGCGCAGCGCCTCGTGCGCGTGCTCTGCGAAGTCTGCAAGCGGCCGTATCATCCGGCGGACGACGAACTGATCGAAGCGGGCTTGAAACCGTCCGAGTATTGCGACGGCATCTTTTACATGAGCGTTGGCTGCGACGCTTGCAACCACACGGGCTATCGCGGGCGCACAGCCATCCACGAGTTGCTCGATCTCTCGGACGACATCCGCGAGATGATCATCGAGCGCCGGCCGGGTTCGGAAGTGCGGCGCGCCGCCGAGGCCGAAGGACTCGCGTCCTTGCGCACGTCTGCGCTCAAAAAGGTCTTAGCCGGCACCTCGACGCTGCACGAGATCAACCGCGTCACGTTCGTCGAAGAAGTTAAGCTGAACGGAAACGGGAACGCAGTAGGCAGTAAGCCGTAGGCTGTAGGCGGTCGCAGAACTGCCCAATGCCTGACTTCGACGGTTCGCTTTTAAGGAACGCTTCCCGCGCATGAACGTGTAAGCAGACGAGCCGCTGCGCTTGTTACCTGTGGCCCGCGCGCGGCAACAGCTTCTCCGGCGGATTGAACTACTGACCACCGTTTTAAGATGAGGATTGCGATGAATTACAAAGCCTCCACTGCTGCACGCGCCTGCGCTGCGCTGCTCGTCGTCGTCTGCCTGCTGTTTGCGCCGATGGCGGCGCTGGCGAAGAAGGGCGAGAAGAATTACAACCGGGGCATCCAGTACGAGAAGATGCACCAATGGATGCAGGCCGCGCAGGAGTTCGCGTTGGCGGTTGCGGCCAATCCTTCAGATACAGAGTATCAACTCCACTATCGCCGCGCCGTCTTCAACGCCTCGCAGAACTTCATGGAGCAGGGCCGCACGCTCGCCGATCAAGGCGACTACGTGGGCGCGTACAACGCCTTTCGCCAAGCTTACGGCTACGATCCGATCAACGATCTGGCGGCCTCCGAGATGGAGCGCATGCTCCGCTTGCAGCGCGAGAAAGAGGGGCGCATCAGCAATACTAACGGCGGCGGCAATACGAACGGCAACGGCGTAAGCGGCACAGGCGCAAGCGTGCAGAGCGCACCGGCGGCCGACGGCGTCGCGCACGTGCCCGCGTCTTATCGGCCGAACACGCCGCAACAGCCGCCGACGTTGGAACGCAGTCAGCAGCAGCGCGTCATCAAGTTCAGCGGCGATCTGGAAGTCTTTATTAAGCAACTGGCCCGCGACCTCGATCTGAACGTCATCTTCGACCGCGACTTTCCTAAGCGCCCGATCAATATCGAACTCAACAACGTGACGACCGCCCGCGCTCTCGATTTCGTCTTCACCGCGCAAGGTCTCTTCTTCCAAAAACTTGATCGGCGCACGATCCTCGTCGCCGATCAATCGAAGCGCCCGCAGTATCAGCAGTTGGTCTTGCGCACCTTCTATCTCTCGAACATGAATCCGAACGACGCACGCTCGCTGATTCAATCGGCGCTGCCGCCCAACGCCGGCCGCCAAGCGCAAGTCGTGCCGAACGTGCAGACCAACAGCATCACCGTGCGCGACACGCCTGAGAACATCGGGCTGATCGCCAAGCTCTTGCAGAACGTGGACAAAGATCGCGCCGAAGTGGTGATGGACGTGAGCATCTACGAGGTGTCGCGTAACAACCTATTGCAGATCGGCAACCAGTTGGGCGACGCGACCTCGCTCACCAACGGCTTGGGCGGTCTGCTGACCAGCACCTTCCCGTTCGGCGCGGGGCAGAATCGCATCACCGGCGCAACGACCGGCAGCGGCAAGACCGGCGGCACAACCGGCACGGCCACGATTGTCCCGAACATCGTCGGCGGCGCGCTTCTGTTGCCGTCTTCAACCATCAGTCTGTTCCAATCGAAAGACAACACGCGCCTGCTTGCGTCCACACAGGTGCACGCCTTCGATGGCGAACAATCAACCGCGAACATCGGGCAGAAAGTGCCGGTGCAGACCGCCGCCGTCTCGTCTTTTCTAGGCAATGGCACCAACACGACGACCGCCGGTTCGCCGGCCACCTCCGGCCTATTCAACGGCGGCTATCCGGTCATTCAGTATCAAGACACGGGTCTCAACATGAAGTTCACGCCGACAGTCTTCCCGAACCAAGAAGTGCAGGTGAAGATGGAGATCGAGTCGAACGACGTGGTGGGCGGCGCGTCGAACCTGACGCCGGTCTTCAGCCAACGCCACATCAGCGGCACGGCGCGCATCCCGAATAATCGGACGATGATGATCGCCTCGATCTCGCAGGACAAACAGGCGGACGGCCGGCGCGGCGTGCCCGTGCTCGGTCTGATCCCGCTCTTGGGTCGCCTGTTCGCCACGCCGACCAAGAGCGACTCCGATTCAGACATCGTCATCACGGTCACGCCGCGCGTCTTGCGTGCGCCGACCATCACGCCGGAAGACTTGGAGATGCGCGATAGCGGCACGCTCTCGTCGCCCGCGAGCCAGTCGCTCGAAGCCCTCGTCGTCGAAGCCGACCGCGAAGACCAACTCGCCAGCGCGCGTCAGTTGCCGACCAACGCCTCCGTGCAACTGCCGGCGCCACTGCCGAACCTCACCGACCCAGAGCCGCCGACCTTCGTGCCCGCACCGGCTGCTTTGACGACAACCGCCAGCAACAACAACACGAGCGCGAACACAAACACGACGACCGGCAACACGAGCGCACAGAGCACGGCGCAGCCGGCCGACAATCGAACGCCGTCGAACTTGATGCCGCTTGCGCCGGCCGCTCTGACGAACGGCGCGAATAGAGATATATCGCTCGTCGTGCCCGCGCTCAATACAGGCGCGGCGCAGCCCGTCCCCGCAGTGAATAACACCTCTGCGCAGGTCGTGCCGGCCCTGTTGACGAATCAACCTGCAACCGTACCGGCGGTCGAGAATCGCACCGCGTCGGCTGGGCCGGTTGCCTCAGCCGATCAAGCGGCATCGTCGGGCGCGGCGTTGTTGCTGGTGACGAATCAACCGGAGATGCGCGTCGGGCAAAAGCAGCGTTTGATGATTTTGGTCAGGACCGGCACGCCGCTCAGTCTTGCGGCGACGACGCTCCGTTTTGATCCGCGTCTGTTCGCCGTGCGCGCAGTGACGAAGGGTAATCTCTTCGATGGCGCGCAGAGTGGCGCGACGCTTACGCAGTCGGTTGATCCTACGGGATCGCTCCTCGCCGTCGTCGCGCCCGCCGCCGGCATGCAGATCAAAGGCATGGGCGTATTGCTCCTCGTCGAAGTGGAAGCGCTCGCGCCGGGCGAAAGCGACATCACGTTCGAGCAGACGGGCGTCCACTTCATGGCCGCCGACGGTCGCAGCATCGCGCCGCAGTTGGCGCAAGCGCACTTTGTAGTGAAACAGTGAAAGCAGAAAGCAGAAAGCAGAAGGCAGAAAGCAGAAGGCAGAAAGCAGAAGGCAAGCGAGAGCAAGCTACTGCCTACTGCCTATTGCCTACTGCCCACTCCTCTGCCGGTTGGACGCTCATTGAACTGGTCATCACGATGACCGTGTTGGCGATCCTTTCGGTCGGCGTGATCCCGCTCGTCAAGACGGCCGTAAAGCGGCAACGCGAATATGAGTTGCGCGCGGCACTCAGGCAGATGCGCGAGTCGATCAAAGAATTTCACCGCGACACGGTCGGGATGCAATGCACAGGCATCGGCAGCGTTAGCAGTGCCAACAGCGCACCCGCAAGTGGCCCACAGGCAGCCACGCCACCAAACGGGCAGGGCGGCGGCGTCAACATTGATCCGCGCAGCAAGGTCGTTATCGCCGATTGCACGATCTTCGGCGTGGACAACATCGAACGCTACCCGCCGAGTCTGGACGCGTTGGTGCAGGGCGTGAACGTTGTGCCGCGCGTGCCTCTGGGGGGCGCGCCGAATATCAATCAGAGTCCGACCGAGACGAGCGGCGGGTTGCTGGCGAACAAGAAGAAGATTTACCTGCGCGCCATTCCGAAAGACTCAATGACCGGCAAAGACGATTGGTGTCTGCACTCGCCCTTCGACGACCCCGGTACATGCTCCGACAACCCAGACGCGGGCATCTTCGACATCACCTCCAAAGCAGACGGGACGGCACTCGACGGGACGAAGTACAGTGATTGGTAAAATGCAGAAGGCAGAAGGGCGTGAACAAAAAACGGCCCTCGTTAGCAATAGACCGCAACGCTTGCGGCGGCTGCCTGCTGCTTTCCGCCTGCTGCCTTCTTCTGCGTCCGGCTTCACGCTGCTTGAGTTGATGATCGTGATTTCGATCATCATCGTGCTCGCGGTCATAGTGTTGCCGCAGTATCAACGCACAGTGCAGCAGGCACGCGAGTCCGTGCTGCGCGACGACCTGTTCCAGATGCGCAAGATGCTCGACCAGTATGCCGCCGACAAGGGCAAGCTGCCCGAATCGCTCGATGAACTGGTCAACGCCGGTTACCTGCGCGAAGTGCCGGTTGATCCGATGACCGGGCAGCGCGACTGGGTGCCGCAGACCGGCCAAGACCCGAACTCTTCGGAAGGCGGCTCCGGCGTCATTGACGTGCACAGCGCCTCCTCCGACACGGCACTTGATGGTTCGACTTATAACGAATGGTGACAAGGACAGTGCTGTGTGACAAGTGATGAGATAAAGACAAGCAATTAACTCGTCACTTGTCACTCAGCACTGCTTTTCTATGGCGAATCCATTGGCAAGACTAATCAAGCCGCGCTGGCCGTCGGCTGCGGTCGGGTTGACGGGCGAGGGCGCGGCCGTCGTGTCGCTTGATCGGCGGCGCGATGCGTTGGTCGTGCGGCGCGCGGGCTATGTGCAGTTGCCTGATGGTTTGTTGCGGCCGAGTTTTGAAGAGGCGAACGTCGCCGACGTTAATGAGTTGACGGACGTGCTTGGCGATCTGGTGCGCAGCACTGGTTTGATGAAGCGGCGGCGTTGGTCTGTGGCGCTACCGGAAGCGGCGACGCGCACCGCGATCATCACGATGGAGTCGCAGCCCGGCTCACGCGCTGAACTTGAAGAGATGCTGCGCTGGAAAACCGAGCGCACGTTCGGTCATGCGCTCGATGAGTTGCGCGTCGCGCGCGAGAGTTTGCGTGCGGACGCGCAAGGGCGCGCGCGCTATCTCACCACGGCCGTGCGGCTGTCTGTGCTGGCTGAATATGAAGCGGCGTTCGTCGCGTTGGGGTGGCAAGCGGGTTTGATCCTGCCGCGTCACATGGGCGAGGCTTGGTGGTTGATGCGCGAACGCACGTCTGCGCCGTCGCTGCTAGTAAGCACGCACGCCGAAGGCTTCACGGCCGTGCTGCTGCGCGGCGGTCAACCCTTGCTCGTGCGCAGCATTGTCTGCGACCCGGAAGACCGCGCCGACGAACTCTATCGCTTCCTGCTCTTCTACCGCGACCGCATGGCTGCACAAACGGACGCAGGACTTGCGCCCGAACAGATCGAACAATTGCTCGTCGCCGGGCACGGTCTCGAACCGCAAACTGCGCACACGCTCGTCGCCGAAACGCTCAACGCCAATCCGCGCCTCGTCAGCGCTGCCGACGTACATCTCGAATTTCCCGCTCACAATTTCGACTTCAACCTGATCGCCGCGCCCGCAGGTCTCGCCGCGCTCGCGTGGGCATGAAAGGCAGTGGACAGTGGTCGGTGGTCAGTGATCAGTGAGAACAGTCTTTCACTGTCCACTGTCCACTGTCCACTGCTTTTGAAACTTCCCCCACTGTGTTAGCGTAACACCACTGTTCAAGAGCTTATGAGCGCACTGGCCCCGACATTCGAGAGCTTGGCCGATTACGAGTTGGTCGCGCGCGCGTTGACCGGCACGGACACCAGCTTTGAGGAACTCGTGCGTCGTTATCAGCGCCCGATTGTCTCCTACGTCTATCGCATGACGGGCGATTACGAGGCGGCGCTCGATCTCACGCAGGATGTCTTCATCAAAGTCTATGGCTCGCTCGCGCGCTATCGCGCCGAGTTTAAGTTCTCCACTTGGATCTATCGCATCGCACACAACGCCGCGATTGATTACCTGCGTCGGTGCGGGCCGCGCACGCAGGAGCTTGAAACCGAAGACGGCTACGTGCGCCCGATTCCGAGCGGGGTCTTAACGCCCGAACAGGAGAGCGAGCACAAGGAGCGACGCGCAGAGATCGAAGATGTGATTCGCCAATTGCCCGCCGCCTATCGTGAGTTGATCATCCTGCGACACGGACACGATCTCAGTTACGACGAGATCGCAGAGGTGACGGGGCTGCCGCTCGGCACGGTCAAGAATCGCATCTTTCGCGCGCGCGAAGCGATGCGCTCGCCGCTCATCGAGCGCGGCATCACAGGGATTTAAGCGAACAAAGGGAAGCTAACGACAAGCAGCGATGAACGCCGAACTCGACACGCCCGCGCACAATAGTTGTTGCCCCGAAGAGGCCGCAGCTTATCTCGACGGCGAGTTGAGCGGCGCAGCGGGCACGCGCTTCGAGCAGCATGCGCGTGCATGTCCGGCGTGCGCCGAAGTGCTCAACGAGCAGAAGCGTCTGCTCTGTCTGTTGTCGGTCGCGTTTGGCGAGCCATTAGTGCAACAGCCGGCCTTGCCGCGCGATTTTAGTCGGGTCGTGCGTGCGCGCGCACAGTCAGACATGGGGCGCGTGCGCGGTCGGGTTGAACGAAGACGCGCGCTCGTTGCGTGCATCGCGTTAGCTACGCTCGCGTGTGCGCTGCTCGGTATGTCGGCGCTCGGCGAGGCGCTCGCGCCCGTGCGCGTCGTCGCGCATGCGCTGCTCGCGGCGCTCGACATGATCGGGCACACGTTGGCAGAGACAGGGCGCGGCGCAGGCGTCATCCTGCACGCGCTCGGCGAACAGATGACTGGCGTGCCCATCGCGCTCCGACTTCTGCTGTTCGTTGGCCTATCGGGCGCAATCATTCTGCTCCTCCGCCTGATCAACAACTATCACCGCACACGCCTCCCCGATTAAGCAAACACACGCGGACGCGCCGCCTTCGATCACTGCTTGCTGGCGCGCACCTATGATTGACGAGTTACTTGCTGAAGACCGACGTGAACGCGATCACTTGCGACCGCATACCCTGCGCTGATGCGCTCAAGGCACTGATTAAATCAGTCGCGCTTGTCTGCGCGCTCGTCTGCGGTGTGTGCATCGCCGTCTGCGCGCAAGGGGAGCCGCAGCCGAACACGGATGAGCAAGCCCCGCTCGTCGTCGAAGGCGATACGTGCCGCGATGTGATTAGCCTCGGGCGCACGGTCGTCATCCGCGGTGAGATCAAGCATGGCGTGGTCGCGCTTGGCGGCGATGTGATCGTCGAAGGTCGGGTCGAACAAGACGTGGGCACGGTCGGCGGCTCTGTTCTGCAACGCGACGGCTCTTACATCGGCGGCGACGTAGTGGTTGTTGGCGGCACATATCATCACGGCAAGAACGCACCAGGTCGCAGTCCGACGAGCGCGACGATCATGATCGCGGGTTACGAGGACGAGTTGCGTAGCCTCTTGCGCAACCCGGCTTCGATCTTGACGCCGCAGTGGACGCTCAAGGCTTTGGGCCTGCGCGTGCTCGCCGTGCTCTTCTGGTTCATCGTCTCGCTGGCATTAACGGCCGCGACGCCCGGCGCGATCAGTCGCGCGGCCACGCGCCTGCGGCTGACGAGTCTGCGCGTCGCTGTGATCGGACTTTTGAGCGCGGTCGTGATCAGCTTCGGTGTGCCGGCTGTGTCGCTTGTGCTGCCGCCGATTGTGAGCGTGTTGGTCTGGGCGAACGCGCTGCTACTATTGATCGTCGCATATCTCTTCGGGCGCGTGGCGATCCACGCGGCGACGGGGCGTTGGTTGCAGCGCGTGTTGCTCAAGGAGCAGAATCGTAGCGAGTCGGTCGCGTTGTTGTTGGGCACGCTCTTCTGGGTCGTCGTATTGTCGCTGCCTTACGTCTGGGTGCTCGGCGTCGCAGGGCTATTGGTGACGAGTCTTGGTCTCGCATTGACGGCGCGCTACCGGATCGGCTGGCGGCTGCCCGCGCGCAGTTGAAGCTTGAGCGCGCGCGAAAATTTTACGACTCACGGCCCTTAAGCGCCCGACCGGCTAACAGATTCGTGCAACAGTCCGACGAACCGACCGATGCTGCGCTCGTCGCGGCCGTGTGCGCGGGCGACGAGCAGGCGTTCGAGCAACTCTTCGAGCGTCATCGCCGCCGGGTGGCGCGCATCGCCGCGCGCTTCTTCTCGCGGCCAGAACAGATCGAAGAGATCAGCCAAGAGAGCTTCACTAAAGCTTACCTCGCGCTCTCAGATTTCGCCGGTGCGCACGCCGCTTCGTTTGCTGCATGGCTCGCGCAGATCACCGTCAACACTTGCTACGACGAGCTGCGCCGCATGCAACGTCGGCCCGAACAACAGCTTGACGAACTCAACGAAGCGGAGACGCACGAACTCGCCACGCATCTGCGCTCTAGTAATACTTCGCATGATCCAGAAGCTGCGCTCATCTCGCGTGATCTGGCCCGCAAGCTGCTCGCGCGCCTCACGCCCGAAGACCGGCTCGTCCTGACCTTGCTCGATGCCGAAGGACTCTCCGTGCGCGAGATCGCGCAACTCACGGGTTGGTCAGCGCCCAAAGTCAAAGTCCGCGCCCATCGCGCGCGCGCACACCTGCGCCGCGTGCTGCGAAAATATCTGTAATTCCGCGCGAAATTTCTGTAACCGCGCACGCCCGTGAGCCGTCTTTTTATTTGTCAGTCAGCGAAACATCGCGCGCCTGAAATGAGGGATCAATGTTCAGCCAAAGAGAGCAGCAAACGACCGATGAGCAACTCGACCGCGTCGGGCAGGCGCTCGTGCGCGCGTGCGTGAACGATGAAGCCGTCGAACAAACCGCCAACGCGCCGTTTCTCTACACACGCTTGCGCGCGCGCATCCGTGCGGAGCAAGCACGACGCGCAGAGACGGGCGAAGGCTGGCTCGCGCTGTTGACTATCTCACGCCGCGCTGTGCCCGTGCTGACAGTTGTGACGGCGCTCGTCTTTGCGTTGATGCTCTGGCTCGCAAGCGGTGCCAGCGCGACTACGTCGAACAGCTTCAATGATGAAGCTTTCTTCGATGCGCGCGAAACGGGCGTTGAGCAGACCGTGCTCGCCGGCTCGAACAATCTGTCGCGCGATGATGTGCTCAATATCGTCGTCGAACGTGAAGGGCAGGGCGGACGTTAAATGGTTATGACGAGTCGCACGCGGCTTAAAATCTGGTTGGTGCTCGCGCTCGTGTTCATCTTGGGCAGCGCGACCGGCGCGGCGCTCGACGTGCTCTATCACGCACGCGCCGGCGCGCGTTCGGCAGATGCGCGCGGGCACGACGTGCAAGCGCACTTCGACGTCATGCGGCGCGATCTGAATTTGACCGACGAACAGGCGACCGCGATCCGCGCGATCCTCGACGAGACGCGTGAAGAGTATCGCGCTTTGCGCACGGAGTTGCGCCCGCGTTTTGAGGAGCCGCGCCTGAAGGCGCGCGCGCGCATCCGGGCGCTCTTGACGCCGGTGCAGCAACAGAAGTTCGACGCGATGAGCGCGCAGCAAGACAGCAAACGCGAAGAAGAAGAGCAACGTCGCCCGCATTGACGTTTTGCCTCGTTTCGTTCGAGTCAAACCGTAGAACTTGGCGCGCGGCAAAATTTTTGCAACGAAATCTATCGCTCCGCTCAATACATAAGGGAGCATTCTGTTCGATACTGGCAGAGAGGAAGTATGAAAAAGTTTCTGGCTATCTTCATATTATGCGCTGGCCTGTTAGTGAACGTCGTGCATGCGCAACAGCCAGCCACGACCACCGCAGCGCCCGCAGGTCAAGCGAGCACGTCCATCTCGCCCAACCGTGTGGCCGGCGAAGTGACTGCGCTCGATGCCATCGGGCACACCATCACGATCAAGACCGACGGCAGCGGCGCGCTCGTTTCCGTGCAACTCAACGACGCGACTAAATACTATCGCGCCAAGCCCGAAGCGCTCGCGCACGCAGACAAACTGACGCCGGCCGATCTATTGCCGATCACGCCGGGCGACATACAGATCGGTGACCGGCTCGTCGCGCTCGGCAAAGTGGCAGACGATCAGAAGTCTGTGCCCGCGCGCGTCGTCATCATGATGACGAAGGCGGATCACGCCGCGAAGCAAGAGCATGACCGCGAAGAGTGGCGGCAGCGCGGCGTCCTCGGCGTCGTCACGGCGCTCAACCCTGCGACCCGTGAGATCACGGTCAACGTGCGCGGGCGCGAGGGCGCACATCCAGTCGTCGTTGCGGCGACAGAGACGACGAAGTTTCGGCGCTACGCGCCCGACTCCGTGAAGTTTAGCGATGCCAAGCCGAGTTCGTTGACCGAGTTGAAAGTTGGCGATCAACTGCGCGCGCTTGGTGAGCGCAGCGCCGACGGTGCGCGCTTCACGCCCGAAGAGATCGTTTCAGGTTCGTTCCGCACGCTGCTCGGCACCGTGACGGCTGTTGACGCGGCCCACAATCAGATCACGATCAAAGACAATCAGACCAAGCAACCGCTCACCGTTCTCATCAGTCAGGACTCGTCTCTGCGCCGCCTGCCGGAGCAGATGGCGCAGATGATGGCGATGCGCGGACAGGGCGGCGCGGGCGGCCCTGGCATGTTCGGCGGCGGACGACCCGGCGGCCCAGGCGGTCAGCCGCCTGCGAATGGTCAACCTCCGACGGGCGGCCCGCCGCAGCAAACTGGCGAGCAGGGCGGCATGGGCGCGCGACGCATGGGCGGTGGCGGCGGCTTCGACATGCAGGCGATGCTTGAACGTCTGCCCCCGACGACCGTCGCCGAGTTGAAGCCGGGCGATGTGATCATCGTGTCGAGCACGACGGGCGCAGACCCGACGCGCTTGACGGCGATCAACGTGATCGCTGGCGCGGACGCACTGCTCGCCATGATGCAGACACGCCCACAACAGACGGGGCCTGCCGGAGCAAATCTCGGCAGCACAGGCTTGCCGGCCGGCCTCGATTTCGGCATCGGCTTGCCCTAATGAATTGCGGGGCGCGAGCGAATTTGAAATCTCAAATGTCAGATTTCAAGTTGCCTCGCGCCCCTTTAGTTTTACGCAACCGGGCACGAAGTGAGTTGAAGTAACCATAGGCATAAAGTTAACGTAAGAGGGAAGCTCTGCAAAAACTATGCATACATATTCAGCAATCATCAAACGCTCTTTGAGCTTCGCGCTCGTGTTGTGCTTGAGTCTGACGGTTTTCGCACAACAACAGCCCGGCTCTTTGCGCGGGCAGATCGCGGACGAGTTCGGCGGTCTGATCGTTGGCGCAACCGTCACGCTCATTGACGCGACGGGCGCGCAGAAGACCGCGCAGACGGATAATCAAGGCGTCTATGTCTTCAACAATCTCGCGCCGGGCAAGTACGCTGTAAACGCAACGGCGGCCGGTTTCGCCGTCTATGATAACTCGGACGTTGAGATCACGGCGGGCAAGCGGCAATCGCTCGACATCAAGTTGAGCGTGGCGCTTGAAAAGCAGGAGGTGACGGTCGCCAGCGAAGCGCCCGTGAGCACCGAAGCGGAAAATAACGCGAGTTCACTCGTCATCAAAGGCACAGACCTCGATGCGCTGCCCGACGATCCAGACGATCTGGCCGCCGCCTTGCAAGCGCTCGCCGGCCCAGCCGCCGGCCCCAACGGCGGGCAAATCTTCATTGACGGTTTCACCGGCGGGCGCATCCCGCCGAAAGAGTCGATCCGCGAGATTCGCATCAATCAAAATCCGTTCTCGGCCGAATATGATCGACTCGGCTTCGGGCGCATAGAGATTCTGACCAAGCCGGGCACGGACAAGATGCGCGGGCAGGCGTCTTTTAGTTTCACGGACGAGAGTTTCAATTCGCGCAACCCTTACGCGCCGACACGCGCGCCCTATCAAGCGCGCAACTTCGGCGGCAACCTCTCCGGCCCGCTGGCCAAAAAGAAGGCTTCATTCTTCCTCGACTTCGAGCGGCGCAACTCGGACGACAACTCGATCATCAACGCAGCTTTCATCAACCCGACGACCTTCACGGACACGCGCATCAATCGCACGATCCTTGTGCCGCGTCGCCACATCGAGTTCAGCCCGCGCCTCGATTATCAGTTGAACGCGAAGAACACAATCGTCGCGCGCTACACCTTTGAGCGGAATCAGCAGAACAATCTCGGCACGAGCGAGTTACAACTTGACGTCGATCCGTTCTTCGGCATCAATCGCACATATAATTCGACTGACACAGAGCATGCGTTCCAAGCGACGGAGACGGCGATCATCTCGCCGACCGTCATCAACGAGACGCGCTTCCGCTTCGAGCACAACCCGCGCTCCTCAGGCGGCGACATCTCCGTGCCGGTCGTCAACGTCGCGGGCGCGTTCGTCGGCGGCGGTTCAAACGCGGGGCCGGCGCGCAACACGACGAACCGTTTCGAGTTGCAAAACTACACTTCGTTCACGCACGGGCCGCACTCGATGAAAGCGGGCTTGCGCGTGCGCAGCGTGAGCATTTCGGATTCCACGCAACAGAATTTCAACGGCACATATATCTTCGCCGGTCTCCAGCCCGTGCTCTCGCCGGTGGATGGATCGGTCGTCGTGCCAGCGATCACTTCGCTCGATCAATATCGCTTCTTCCGCGAGGGCGTGGCCGGTTTTCTGCCTTCGCAGTTGAGCATCGCGGGCGGCAACCCGTTGGCGACGGTCAAGCAGACGGACTACGGCGCGTTCATCCAAGACGACTGGCGCGCGCGCCCGAATCTCACTTTGAGCGCGGGGTTGCGCTACGAGAATCAGACGAACATTCACAGCGATCTCAACTTCGCGCCGCGCCTGTCCTTCGCTTGGTCGCCGGGCAGCACGGGCCGGCAACCGAAGACCGTGCTGCGCGGCGGCTTCGGTGTCTTTTATGATCGGGCCAACGAAAGTCTGACCTTGCAGGCCAATCGCTTCAACGGCACGAATCAACGGCAGTTCATCATCGGCGCGCCTGCGCCCGGCGACAACTCAACGGACGCGCAACAACGGCGCGCGATCCTCGCGCAGTTCCCGCGCATACCGGACATCTCGGTCTTGAGCGCGTTCGCCATCCCGCAGTCCGTGCGCCGCGTCGATCCAAACTTGGAAGCGCCTTACACGATCCAATCAGTCTTCAGCGTCGAGCATCTCTTGCCCTACAAGATCACTGCGACCATCAACTACATCAACACGCGCTCGCTCCACATGCTGCGTTCGCGCAACATCAACGCGCCCTTAAACGGCGTGCGCCCGTTGGGCGATGCGGCGGGCAACATCTTCGAGTACGAGTCGAACGGCCGGCTCAACCAGAATCAGATCGTCTTCAGCGCGAACACGCGCTTCAATCCGAAGTTCACGCTGTTTTCAAACTACACGCTCAGTTGGACGAACAGCGACACGGACGGCGCGTTCACGTTCCCCGCAAACAACTACGATCTCAGCCAAGAGTACGGGCGCGCTTCGATTGACGTGCGCCATCGCTTCTTCTTCGGCGGTTCGTTCACGCTGCCTTGGTGGGACTTGCGTCTGAACCCACTCGTCATCGCCACTTCGGGCCGGCCTTTCAACATCACGACTGGCTTCGACAACAACGGCGACACGCAGTTTCTTGATCGCCCGGCCTTTGCGACCGCGACGACCAATCCGGCCTTCTTGAAGACGACGCAGTTCGGCAACTTCGATCTGCGCCCCGCGCCGGGCACGCCCCTGATCCCGCGCGACTTCGGTCAGTACCCCGGCATCTTCACCGTCAACCTGCGGATCAACAAGACGTTCAGTTTTGGCGCAGTACGCGGCAGCCAAGCGGCCGCGAACAACCAACAGGGCGGCGGGCAGACTGCCAACAGCAATGGCGGCACTGGCGGTCGTGGCGGTCGTGGTGGCGGCGGTGGTGGACGGGGCGGTGCTGGCGGTGGTCAGGGCGGCCCGTTTGGCGCGGGCGGCATCTTCAACGGCGGTGGTGGCGGCCCGCGCGGTGGCGGCGGTGGTGGTGGTGGCGGCGCTGCCGGCCTCTTCGGCGGCGGTGGGCGCAACGATAAACGCTACAGCCTGACGCTGAGCCTCAACTTCAATAACCTACTCAACCACACGAACCCCGGCGTCATCGTCGGCAACCTGAGTTCGCCGCAGTTCGGACAGACGATCTCTTCGGGCGGCTTCTTCGGCGGCGGCGGTGGTCGTTGCCCCGACAATCGTTGCGTCGAGGCGCAGGTTCGCTTCAACTTCTAACGAGCAGAGGTTCAAGCGAAACTTACTGACGGCTTTCCTCGTTAACACTGCTTGACGACTTTGCGTCTTTACGTGAGACAATTCTCGCGCGCGAGGCGCAAAGTCGTCGAGTTAGTGAGTCGGACAGTTCCGACCCGACCTGCCCCGTCAAACCCGAAGGAGTAAGTAATGAAAATCTTAACCCCCACATACACGCGCGTCCTGCTCGTGTTCTTGCTCGCCGCCACCGCGGCGCACGCGCAACAGGCGCAGACGAAAGCACCGGACAAACCAGCCGCCGCTTCTTCCGCCAAGGCGACCGCATCGCCTGCGCCCGTCATTACGGCTGAGAGTACGCCGCTTGAACTCGCGCGCGCAGCTTTTCAAGCGCAGGGCGGCGAGAAGTTTCGCCAACTGAAAAACATGGTGCTCATCGGCGCGGTGGACATGTACTCGCCCGGCTCGACGCAATCGCTCACGGGCAAATTCGGTCTCATCTTCGCGGGCGAGCGCATGCGCATGAACATTCAAACGCCGCTCTTTCAACTTGAGGGCATCTTCGACGGCGAGCGCAGTTACGTCTCTATGCCGCGCGTCACGCTACCGCCGATGAATAAATACGGCTTGCCCACCCTTGCCAAGTTCGATCAAACGGGCTACACCGTCACGGCTCTGCCCGACAAGAAGAAGCAGCGCGCCTTCCGTATCACTGACATAGATGGCCATGCGACCGATTTTTATATTGACGCGACAACCGCTCGGCTCGTCCGCTTCGAGGTCACGTTCAATGATCTACTCTTCAGCGTCGAGAACACGAAGGTGCAAGAGTTCGAGGGCGTGCTCGTGCCGGTCAACTCCACTTGGCGGATCGATCTGCCGACCGGCCCCGCCTACGCCGAGTTCCACGCCAAAGAGATCAAGGTCAATCAAACCCTACCCGCCGACGCCTTCGCCATTCCCGGTCAATAAGAAGGCAAAAGGCAAAGGGCAATAAAAGACCGTAGTCAGAGCGCGTTCTGCTTTGCGCTCCGGTTGCGGTCTTTAACTTTTGCCTTTGGCCTTTTGCCTTTACCATAACGGTATGTCAGACGCCGCAACGCCGGGCACGCTTTATCTCGTCGCCACGCCCATCGGTAATCTCGAAGACATCACAGCGCGCGCCTTGCGCGTGCTCAGCGAAGTTGACTTGATCGCCTGCGAAGACACGCGCCACACGCGCAAACTCCTGACGCACTTCCGTATTCAAACCAAAACGATCAGCTATCACGAACACAACGAACGCGAGCGCGCGACGAAACTCTGCGCGCTCATCGCTTCAGGCACGAACATCGCCCTCGTCTCCGACGCGGGCACGCCCGCCATCAGCGATCCCGGTTATCGCCTCGTGCGCGCCGCCATCGAGCACAACATCCGCGTCGTCCCCGTGCCCGGCCCCACCGCTTTCGTCGCGGCGCTCATCGCTTCGGGTCTCCCGACCGACGAATTCTTCTTCGGCGGCTTCCTCCCTTCACGCACATCAGCGCGCCGTGCACGACTCGCCATCTTGCGCACGCTCCCTGTCACGCTCATCTTCTACGAGGCCCCGCACCGCATCGCTCAGACGCTCACAGATGCACGCGAAATCTTGGGCGAGCGCGAGGCGTGCGTCACACGCGAACTAACCAAACTCCACGAAGAGATCGCGCGCGGTCGGTTGAGCGATCTCGCTGCGCACTTTGGCAACGAACAATCCGCACGCGGCGAGATGGTGCTCGTTATTGATCGGCGCGTCATCGCAGACGACACTACAGCGCACGAGCCGACGCCGAGCATCGCCACACTCGTCGCCGCACTTGAAGCCGAAGGACTCGACTCGCGCGCCGCCTTAAAACGCGCCGCCCGCGCGGTAGGCTTAACTCGCGCCGAAGCCTACCGCCGCCTCGTCGCCGAACGCGCGCAAGCACGGAATGAATAATGTGTGTGGTTCAGTTCTGCCGGTTGGGACGATTAGAGACAGACGTTACTAATGCATCTCTGTCTCTGCCGCTCTGAATAATTTATCGAGCCACAGATTCGCCAACTTCTCCTGCACAGTGTTGGCGCGCAGACGCGCGTTGAGGTTTTGGAAGTCCACTTCGTCGAGCAGTTGATCTTGATTGAAGCAGGAGAAGACGAACGACTCCGCGCCGGTCTCAGGATTGACGTGGCGTTGGAGGCACTGCGCGCAGACCTCTTTCATCATGCACTGCATCGGGCTGTTGATTGAGCCGACGCCGACATGCGCGGGGTTCAAGTGCGGCGCGAGCACTTCATGGCGCGCTTGCTTCACCGCCGCCATCATGCGATCCGAGCCGATGGCGATGATGCGCTCAACTGTGCGCAGGTCGAACATCGGCGCGCCGAATTGGCCGTCGGCGTAAGCTTTGATCGCTTGCACGATGTTGCCGCGAAAGTGCATGTCTTGCGGCCGGCGCGGTGCAATCGCCGCGCCGGTGTCGGTTGACCAGATGACTTGATCGGTGGCGGCTTCGATCTCTTCGCGCTTGAAGAGGTCTTCACCTTTTTTATAACCGGCGAAATAGATGACGCGACAGTGTGCTTCGCGCAGCGCCTTCGCAATCGAGAAGAGGACTGCGTTGCCAAGTCCACCGCCAGCGAGCAGCACAGTTTCATTCGTCGGAATCTCGGTCGGCGTCCCGGTCGGCCCCATCACGACGACCTGTTGACCGGGTTTGAGCGTCGCACACAGGCGCGACGACGCGCCCATCTCCAAAACGATCAGACTGAGCAAGCCCTCAGCTTTATCCACCCACGCGCCGGTCAGTGCCAAGCCTTCCATCATCAACTTCGTGTCGCTGACGACCTGCGCATCGGTCTCATAATTCTGCAAGCGATAGAATTGACCGGGATGAAACTTGCGCGCTTGCATCGGCGCACGCACGATGACCTCGACAATCGTCGGCGTCAGCCGATCAACACGCACGACGCGCGCCACGAGTTCATCGTCAAGATGTTCGATAAGACGCGCGAACTGCGCGGCGTGTTCTGTCTGTTCTGTCTGCGCGCCACCGTTGGCAGCTTCAACGGCCGCGATCTCTTCACTGAAGAGCGCGGCGATCTGTTCGTAGCCGTGTCGCGCCGAAGCCATCGCTTTGACGACGTTGCCCGCGTAAGTAGGATGGTTATCGCCGTAGTAGGTGACGAAGCGGCCGTCTGATTCGTAAGACGTGAAAAAGGCGCGCTCGCCTTTCGCAGCGGGTGTGAGCCGCCACGCGCCGTCGGCTGTGCGCTCAAGTTTGTGCGGCGCGAAGAACTCGCGCCACTCGTCCAAAGCGAACGTGCCCGGTTGCTCGCGTTCGTAGATCGTGTTGGGACTCGTGCCCGCCGCAACGCAGACAGTGCGCGCGGGCAGGCGCACAAGTTCACCTGACGGTCGCCATTTCTTCGTCTCCGCGTCTTGGCACATGCGCTCGAAGATGAGCGCCGCGACCGCACCGCGTTCATCCGCGACCGCTTCGACCGGCGTCATGTTCTCGATGAAGTTGATCCCTTCTTCAAGCGACTTGACGACCTCTTCATGATTTAGACGATAAGCAGGCGCATCCTGCAAACGTTTGCGATAGACGATTGAAACGCCGCCCCACGCGCGCACGAGCGGCACGAAGTCGGGCGGCTCACCCGCCGCACGCGCACGCACGCGCTCGTCTCTCACCGCGCGGCCGTGCGCGAGAAACTCTTCATAGACAGCACGCTCTTCCGCATCGAAGCGCGCGAAGATTTCCGCCTCACCAAACTCTTTGACCAACTCCTCGTGGCGCGCGAGCAGTTTCTCGACCTGCACTGGATAATAAGCGAACAACTCAGTCGCGGTATCAATCGCGGTCAGTCCGCCGCCGATCACAACGGCGGGCAGACGCACTTGCAAGTTGGCGAGCGCGTCTCGTTTGAACGCACCGGTGAGTTGCAGGGCCATCAAGAAATCGGAAGCCTTGCGGATGCCGCGCAAGAGGTTATTGCGCATGTTGATGATGGTCGGTTTGCCCGCGCCGGTGGCGATGGCGATGTGATCAAAGCCGAGCGCCCAAGCGTCTTCAATCGTGAGCGTGCCGCCGAAGCGCGTGCCGCCGTAGAAGCGAAAGCGCTCGCGGCGCGCGAGCGTCAAGTGTATGAGCGTCAAGAAATTTTTATCCCAACGCACGGTGATGCCGTACTCGGAGACGCCGCCGAAGCCCGCGAGCACGCGTGTCTGCAAGGGCCCTTCGATCTCGCGCACGTCGCGGATCGCGCGCGGCACATGTCGGCCGCCATCGCCCGTCAATGTTCTATCGAGCGGTTCGATCTTCAAGCCGTCAATGCCGACCACGCCGAAACCTTCGTTCAAGAGATAGTGCGCGAGCGTGTAGCCTGCGGGGCCGAGGCCGACGACGAGGACGTTGCGGCCGTTGTAGGGAAGCGCAAAGGGGCGTTTCGCGTTGAGCGGGTTCCAGCGTGTTAAGAGCGAATAGATTTCAAAGCCGTAAGGCAACTGCAACACGTCTGTCAGCACGCCTGTCTCGGCTTGCGGGATGTTGACCGGCTCTTGCTTCTGGAAGATACAAGACTTCATGCAGTCGTTGCAGATGCGATGACCTGTGCCGGGACACATCGGGTTGTCAATCACGACGAGCGCGAGCGCGGCGATCGAGTCGCCCCGTTTTTGCAACAGGTGCATCTCAGAAATCTTCTCGTCGAGCGGGCAGCCTTCGAGCGCGATGCCGAGCGGGTTGCGTTTGAACGCGCCCGTGTTCGACGCACCTTCGCGCAACCCCTTCGAGCAGGAATCCTTGTCGCGC
This sequence comes from Acidobacteriota bacterium, assembly GCA_003223935.1. GTDB lineage: Bacteria > Acidobacteriota > Blastocatellia > Pyrinomonadales > Pyrinomonadaceae > QHXQ01. The sequence goes on from QHXQ01000022.1 coordinate 47,401, forward strand.
TCGTGGCAGTAGAGGCAGTAATTAACTTCGTCGAGCACTTGGCGCGGCGTGGCGCGTGGGTCGGTCAGCGCGAAGCCGTCGCGCCGCCGCAAGTTTTGATCAAGCCCGCGTACCAGTTCGGGCAACTCTGCGGCGGGGCGTTCGAGTTGCACGAGATGTTCGTAGTTGAGTGGATGCGGAAAATGGAACGAGACCCAACCGCGCACGCGCTCATGCGCCGCCGGCTGGGTCGCGTGCGCCGCCGCCCAAGCTTCCAAGAGTCGCAACGCAGACCGGACGAAACTGAGATTCGGCTCGGTCGCGCTCGCGTCAACGAACGGCGCAAGCAATGTTTCGGCGTCCGTTCCGGCAACGCTTTGACGTATGCGTTCGATCTCTCGTGTGATCTCGGTTATCGCTTCACCATCTGTCGCTGCGTCCTTCTTCGCGCCGCGTTTGTCGAGTTGTTGCTCCCAAGCGAGCAGGCGCGTGGTCATTTGCGCGCTGCCGAGTTCGTCATCCGTAGCGAGCGTGTCGGCGAAGGCGGCGTGACGTAATGCCTTGAGCGCCGCGTGTGCAGCGTCAGCATCAATCGTCAATGCTTGCTCGGCCGGGAATTTTTTGAGCGCGCGCCGAGTTGTGAAAGTTTTGAACTGAACAATTGGGTCTTGCGCCGTGATCTGACCAATGTGCGTTGCGCGTTCGCGCTCGACGCCGAACAGGCGCGCGATGAAGCGCGAGAGATGCGGCGCGACGGCGATGAGCAGTTCTGATTCCTGCTTCGTGCCAGCGATGTTCGCGCCGCGCGCTTCGAGGTAGGTCATCAGCGAGCGGTGCCGTGATTCATCTTCACGCGCAACTTCGGCATAAAAAACGCCTGCCAATTCGCGCAGGCGTTCGGGGCGGTAGAGATCGCTGTAGGTAAAATCCGCAATGCCGAGCGGGAAATCCGCGCCCATCGCGTCCGTCGGTGCAGACAGATTATCGCTGTCGAGAAAAAGTTGCTGCATAAACCCGTCTTGTAGCCGGAGATTGGTTCAGGAGAGTTAGTTGAGTATCAGTCCGCATGAACGAAACGACGCGCTGGCGGCGCGACCGAGACAAGTATAACATCAGCTTGCATTGTAACCGTAAAGCAGACTGGTGCGCTGTGACTGAGGTCACACGTGAACGCTGTAAGCGGCTTGCCAACTTCATTGCAGCCCAACTATAATCAAGCGTCTTTTGAGACAAAGAAGTTATAAGGCCCGTTCGTCTAGGGGTTAGGACGTGGCCCTCTCAAGGCCAAAACACGAGTTCAAATCTCGTACGGGCTACCAAATAACCGGCGATCATCGCATTGATGATCGCCGGTTTTCTTATCGCGAGGCATTCATTCTCTTTCAGCCCCCGTCCCTTCAGAACAGCAGGCGCACGGCGAATTGGAAGTTGCGCGGGCCGCCACCGCCGAGGAAGGGATTGCCGATGCCGACGTCGGGCGTGACGGTGAGCGGTAGGAAACCGATGCCGCGCCCGGTCACGGGGTCAATGCCGTTGAAGCTCGCGTCCACGGCGAACGCGGGCAGCAGGGGCGAAGCGAAGTTCGGATGATTGAACAGATTGAAAATCTCCGTGCGCAGTTGCAGCTTGACGCGCTCGTTCAATGGCGTCGTCTTGAAGATCGAAAAATCGAAGTTGCGATAGCCGGGGCCAATGAGCGCGTTGCGGCCTAAGCTGCCGAAGTGCATCGTGCCGGGGAGACACGCGGCGGCGCTGCCGTCGCCTGTCGGGTCGAGCGTGCAAGGCACTTTGAAGGCGGCGAGATTCAAGAAACGGTCGGGCCCGCTCGTGCCGGCGAAGGGATCACCGACGAGGTCTGGGCGCGGGAAGAATTCGCCCGTGCCGTTGTAGTCGTCGAATAGATTAACGTGGAACGGATTGCCACTGCGCAAAGTGAGGATGCCATTCAACTGCCACCCGCCGCCGATGCGCGGATGCGCGCCGAAAAAGTTCGGCACGTCGTAGGTGAACGTGGCGACGAAGCGTTGACGCACGTCGAAGTTGGAGTTGGCGCGTTCGAGGTCTGCGCGGAAACTGTTGTCGGGTTGCGTCGCGTTGGCGACGTAGTCCTGCCCATCCGAGGCGTTGTCAATCGAATGCGACCAAGTGTAGTTGAGCGAAGCGGTGAAGCCGCGCCTTTGTCTGAGCGTGAGGCTCGTTTGCAGCGCGTTGTAGCTTGAAGAGGCTGAGGCTTCGAGCAGGTTGACATAGAAGAACGTGCCGCCCGACGGCGCGAAGGGGCCGTTATCAAAGGGGCGCGCGGTTGAGACCGCCGGGTTGACGGGTTGATTGATGTCGCGATAGCGAAACAGCTTGCGCCCTTGCGAGCCGACGTAGCCGACTTGCAACACGACATTGCGCCAGAGTTCCTGCTGCACGTTCACGTTGTAATTCTGCACATAAGGTGTGCGCATATTTCGATCAACGGCGAAGACATCTGAGTCGCTAAAGCCATTGAAGATGGGCACGCCTGATTGAATCTGCGCGACGGTTGAGAAGGAGAAGAGGATCGGCGCAGGCCCCACAGGATTGTAAGCCGGCCCCGGATTGAATGTATTGAAGGGCAGTTGCCCGACGAAGAAGTCTTGCGAGAAGGCATCGTAAAAGAGGCCCCAACCAGCGCGCACGACCGTCTTGCTCTTGCCGGTCACGTCATAGGCTAGCCCAACGCGCGGCGAGAAGTTGTTCCAATCGTTGTTGTAGAGTTGATCGAGACCGTTTGTGCCGACGAGGACGAGGCCGCGTGTGCGGTCAAAGTTGCTCAAGCGATTGTTCTGTTCGCTGATGACGCCGAAGAAATCGTAACGCAGGCCGGCGTTCAAAGTGAGCTTGCGGGTCGCGCGCCAGCTATCTTGAATGTAGGCGGCGTGCGAGTTCTGCGCCGTGCCGCGTTGCGAGTCGCCGCGTGCGGCGCGACTGCCAGATGAACTCAAGTTGCCGGCCAGAAAATCTGCGAACGTGTCGAAGGTCAGACGCCCGCGATAGCCTGCGTCGAAGAAGGCATCGACGAACGTGCGGCGAAATTCATAACCGAATTTGAGATCGTGACCCGTTAGCTTCCAAGAGAAGTTGTCAATGAACTGATAATTTGTATCTATGCGCCCGCGCGGGTTGCCGATGTTTGAGCCGATGGAGGCGATGGTTGCGCCGCCGAACGTCGCGTCGCTGCGAAAGCGGATGAAGGGCAGACCGAAGTCGCGCGCGTTGGTGATGCCGTTGTTAAGACCGATGCTGCGCGGATCAAAATCGCTGTCTTCGGGGAAGAAGCTTTCGCGGAAACGGTTGTAGCCGAAGCGCGCCTCGTTCACCTTCTGCGACGAGAGAATCTTGAGATAAGAGAGCGAGACGAGATGCACGCGCGTCGGCGTGACGGTGTTATAGCCGGGCAGGATGTTGCCGCCTTGCAAGGCGAGCGGGAACGATTGATTGCTGTTGCCGAAATAGTAACGGCCGGTCAGTTGGTTGTGCTCGTTGAATGAATGATCGATCTTGGCGATCACGCTGTCCACATCGTTCATGGCGCGCGTTGTGGCGAACAGGTTCGGACTGGGATCGAAGAGCGGCATGGTGCGGTTCGGCGCGGGCCAAGGGTTGCGCGCAAGCAGACGCGCGATGACCGGATTGGTCGCGCCGCCGAGCGCAGCGATCTCGCGCGGGTCGGGCACGCGCGCCGTCGAGTTCAAACCGACGCGCTCGCGCTGTCCTTCGTAAGCGGTGTAGAAGAAGGTGCGCTTCTTGACGATGGGGCCGCCGAGCGCGAAGCCGAATTGATTGTTACGCAGAGCGGTCTGCGGGTCGGGTTTCGGGTTGAAGAAGTTGCGCGCGTCGGTCGCGTTGTTGCGCAAGAACTCGAACGCTGCGCCGTGCAGATCGTTTGTGCCCGACTTGGTGACGAGGTTGACGATGGCACCGGAGTTGCGCCCGTACTCGGCTTCAAAGTCTGAGAGGACGGCGGCCTCGGCAATCGCTTCGATGGGCAGGATGGTGGCAGGCGTGCCGAAGACGCCGGCCTCGTTGATCGCGGGGAGATTGCGATAGCCGTCGTTCATGTCCGTGCCGTCGAGCAGATAGTTGTTCGCGCGCCCGCGATTGCCGTTGGAACTGAACAGGCCGAACGAACCGGGCGAATCTGTCGCGCCCGAAGGATCGGCCGTCGCGCCCGGCACGAGCACAAGGAACTTCGTGAAGTCGCGCCCGTTGACTGGCAACTCCGCAACCTCTCGCTCTGAGATCGTCCCGCCGAGCGTGTTGTTCGTCGTCTCGACCTGATTGGTGTCTGAACGAACTTCAATAACTTCCTCAAGCACACGCGCGCCGATACTAAAATCTACGCGGCGCTCTTGCGCCACCTCAACGAGCACATCAATCGCTTTCTTAGTCTCAAGTCCAGAGCTTTCGACCATCACTTCATAAGTGCCTATTGGGAGTTCGGTGATGGTGTAATTCCCCTGATCATCTGTGACTGTCGAACGCTCGATGCCGGTGTTAACATTTTTAGCTATGATCGTCGCGGCCGGCACGACTGCACCGTTCGGATCGGTGACAGTGCCGAGAATCGTGCCGCGAAAAGTTTGCGCGTGGGTGGGCGCGTTGAAGAGACAGATGAGCGCGCAGAGCAAGAACGTGATGAGCGCGAGACGGAGCAGAGCGGTCGTCGGGTTGAACATTGGGACGAAAGACCTCCTCGCAGAATGCGATCTGTGTGCGTCGAGCTTGGCCCTGATCCTTTGATCGTCGGGCGCGAGGTTGGACTGAAACGAAGCGAGTATAGCCGAGCGCGGGTTGGAGTCAACAGAGGAAAATGCAGAATGCAGAATGCAGAATGATGAATGATGGACAGTTGCTTTCTAATCATCATTCATCATTCTGCATTTTCCTTTACAACCGGCTGAGTGCTTTTTGCGCGAGCGTCCTGGCTTTCTTTTGGCGGACGGCATCGGTGTCCGTGCCGCCGAGGCTGATGCGGATGAAGCGGTCGCCCTTCAGGGCGTAGAGCGCGCCGCTCACGCGCCCGTTGACCCAATAAGCTTCGTCGCCGACGCCGCTCACGCGTTGCGGCGGTGGGCCTTTCTCTTCTTCCTCTGCGCCGCGCCCGCCGCCCGTTTTGTCTTTGTCCTTGTCTTTATCTTTTGCGCGGTCGCGCTCCCTTTCTTTGTCGCGCTCGCCCTCTTCGGCGGCGCGCGTGAAGTTCTCGCGCCAAAATGCGCGCGGACTTGTACGGCTTCCGGGCATGGCTTGCGTGACTTCGAGGCTGACCGACTTGGTGAAGGTCGGCGTCGTGTAGAAGCACTGCGCGATGGCGAACGACGAGTCGCTGCGCTGGCTCGGCTTCGTCTCCTTGATCTCTTCGCCTTGCACGGCCTTGATGTCGTCGGACGTTAAGAGCGCACAAGCGTCTTTGGCGTTGGCACTGACGGGCACGTTGGGTTGCGTGCCTGTTGATGCAGACGTGTTGGCGGCCGTCTGCGGCGAGCCGGATGCTTGCGGCGACGCGGCCGGCTGACTCGTCGTCATAACGGTCTGTTCGGTGGTTGTTTGCGCGGGCGCGTTGGCTGTCTGGTTGGTATTCGAGTTTGAAGCGCAGCCAGCGAGCGGTAAGGCGCATAGGAACGAGACCAAGAGCAGCTTAAAGCGCATCTGAAAGATTCCTCCGAACGTTGATGAATTTATGATCGAGCTTCGCTAACAGCTTGTCTTTTTAACTGACCTCAAAAACTCTTGCCGGCGAGCGCGGCGTCGAGAAACGAACGCAGATCGGTCGGCGTCTGCAATTTATCGGCGGGCAGTTCGCGCCCGTTCAAGAAAAAGGTCGGCGTGGATTTGACGCCGAGCGAGTTGCCGCGCTCGTGATCGGCGACGATGCGCGCGTCCACCTCCGCACTGTCCATGTCGCGTTTGAAGCGTTCAAGGTCGAGACCGATGGCGCTGGCATAAGTTTCAAAGATGGCGCGCGGGTTCGCATCCTTCGACCAGTCGCGTTGTGTGCGAAAGAGCCGGTCGTGCATCTCCCAGAACTTACCTTGCACGCCAGCGGCTTCGGCCGCGTGCGCGGCCACGAGTGCGCTCTGATGCGCCTGCGTCAAAGGGTATTGCCGAAAGATGAAACGCAGCTTGTCGCCGTAGTCCGTTCTGATCTTCTCCACTTCGGGATAAGCGTTGCCGCACGGCGGACACTGATAATCGCCGAACTCTTCGAGCGTGAGCGGCGCATTCTCCCGACCGCTCGCGTGCGGCGGTTGCGCGCCCGGCGCACCCACCGCGACCGCGCCCGTGCCGCTAGACTTGCGCGCCGAACGCCACAGCCACGCGCCTACGGCGACCGCCGCGACGAGCACAACGGCGATGATGATGAACGGCAGATAGTGTTTCGTCTGCGGCGGCGGCGCTTGTCTGGTCTCTCGTTTTTTACTCATGCGGTGCGCGTAAGTTTATGGCGCGCGGTACACGGCTGGCAACCTCTTCGCGCCCGAAACACGACTAGCGCCACGTGACGTTCGACGGCGCTAGTCGTGTGTGCGCTCAACTGTTCAGCGCCACGCGCTACTGCACGGTGATGATCACTTCGGCGACGTTGACGCTCTGCCCGCCGCGCGAGTCCTTCACGATCAGCGAGGCGCGATAGCTGCCCGCGACCGGATAGACGTGCGCGAGCGCGGGCGTCGTCTGCGTCACGACCGAGCCGTCGCCGAAGTTGAACGTGTAGGACGCGATTGCATCGCCCGCATCCGGGTCGCTCGATTGCGCGCCGCTAAAGTTCACCGTCAGCGGCAGCGCGCCCGTCGTCGGCGAAGCATTGAGCACGGCCGTCGGCGGATGCTGCGGGCGGCAGAAGTTCGAGCCGATGAGCGTGTAAGCGGGCGTCGTGTCGGTCTTGTCAAGCGCGCTCGAAGAGATGACGTTCGTGCCGCCGGTCTGACCGAAAGTGCGCGGACTGATGTTGGTCAACGTCTGACCCGCCGCAGGCGAACCGACCTGACTATCCTGCACGACAATCGTGATCGTGCCGGCCAGTTTGTTGACCGTACCGATGGCCGCGCCCTTGCGATTCGGCGCGTTGGTGTTCGAGGGCGGCACACTCGTCGGCGGAATCGGCAGCGCCGGCCCGACATCGCCATAGTCGAAACTGAACACGCCGTTGTTATCAGTCTTCGCCGCGACGTACTGGCGCGGCCCCGTGCCCCAATCCCAGATCACGTACCAATAGCTGTTGGGCGGCACGGTGCTTAAGTCTTTCAACTGCAAAGTGAATGCGGGCCGGCCCTGCCCGTCGCCGACGTAAGGCTCTGCGATGAACAACTCTTGGATGTCGGGCGACGGGGGCGCGGGCGGCGTGTCCGCGCCGTCCTTGACCACGCTCACGCCCGGCATGTTGCACGGATCGCCCGCCGAAGCGATAAGCATCGGCGTGACTTCATCCGAAGCACATGGCTGGCTCTCGCCGACCGCATTCACGGCCGTCACCATGTAGTAGTAGGTCGTGCCGGCTTGCGCCGTGATGTCGTCGAAGCCTGTGGACGGGCCGAGATTGACAAGCAGGGCGCGCGGCGACGTGCTCGTGCGGCGATAAACCTTGTAGCCGGTGACGGCCGCGCCGCCGTTGTCGGGCACGGGCCAAGTCAGATGCACGCCCGCAGAATCGGCCGTGGCGGTGACGAGCGGATTGCCGGGCACGTTTGCGCCCGCCGGGTCGAAGTCATGGAAGAGTGGGCGACCACCGGACTGGCGCGCGATGGAAGCGAGCGCCGTGTAGGTGAGCGGATTCGTGGCCGTGTTCGCCGTCGTGAGCGTGCCGCTTGCGGGCGTGGCCGCTTCACTGCGCGTGCTCAAGAGAAGCGCGGCAGCAGACAGCAAGCGAGGGCGCAAACAAAGCGCAGGCGCGCGCTGAAATTCTGTTGGCGAATGGGCAGCAGATACCGTGACATTGACGTCTCCTTAATTTACGGCGAAGTCTGCGCGCGCTCTTGCCGGACAATGGAGCGGCGACTACGGGCGTCGAGCAGATTTTCAAACTTCGGACTCAAAGCGACGGGTACACGATAGCCACGCGGCTTGAGAAATCCTTGAGGAAAATTTGAGCCGGGAAAATTTCGAGGATGGAATGTTTGATCAGACCGCGTACGATTTAGCGATGGATCGGCGCAACATGAAGAGGCGGAGAAAAAATGATCTCGTGCCAGATTGCAAATTAATTTGAGGGGTTCTGAATGAAAGAAGAGAGAAAAGATTAACCACGAAATCACACGAAGTGACACTAACCAAGAATGCCCGCTTGTTCGTATCTGTTGCTTCGTGTGATTTCGTGGCTAATTACCCAGCGGCTTAATTCAAGCCGCGCTGATTTAGAAATGCGCGCTCGGTTTTTTGCCGCGCCTGCGTCGGCGGAGTTTGCGCTCGTCCGCGCCTTTGAGCGATGCGAGCGGCCACAAGCGATGCTCGATCTCTGCGAGGCCCGCTTCGACGACCGCGCGCACAACCTCTTCGGCCGGCTTGTAACAAGGCGCAGCTTCATCCAGAGGCACGCGCCCGTCCGTGTTGACGACGATGCCAGCCGCTCTGTACTCGTCATCAATCGCGCGTTGCGAGAGCGTCCGCACAGCTTCGCCGCGCGACAGACGCCGGCCCGCACCGTGATTGACCGAATAACCACTACGCGCCGCACCCGCGAGCGGCCGCAGGATGTAACTCCAATCTTTATTGCTGCCGGGGATCAAGACCGGATGACCGGTCGTCTCCCAGAAAGTGCCTTGCAAGGCAAGGTGTCCGGCCGGAAACGCGCGCGTCGCGCCCTTGCGATGCACCCACACGTCGCCCAACTCCGGGTGCTGTTCGTGCTGCACGAGGTTGTGGCTGATCTCATAGATCAACTCAAGGTCTGCGCCGAACGTCTCACGAAAAGCTTCCGCCACCTGCTCGAAGATGATCAAGCGATTTAAGATCGCGTAGTTGCCACCGGCCGCGACCGCATTCAAATAATCGCGATAGTGCGCGGAATCAGGCGTGAAGTAGCCGAGATCAATGTCTGTGATCTGATCTGGGCGTTCACTGCGTGCCAACTCGAAATAGTTGGTCGCCAGCCCATGCCCGAAGCCGCGACTGCCCGTGTGCACCTGCACAAAGAGCGTGCCCGTCTGCTCCGAACGTTGCAACTCGATGAAGTGATTGCCGCCGCCGAGACTGCCGAGTTGATTCAAGCCGCGTTCGGGTTGACCTTTACCGCCCCAAGGAATCTCCCAATCATCAGCCACCGGAATGCGATGCCGCTCTGCGCGACTCCGATCAAACGTCGCGCCGTAGCGTTCGACGTAATACTCCGCGCCGCCGCGCACGAGGTTATTGAACTCCTCTTTCGACAACGCGCCCAACTTCACGCTCTTCCCGCCCGCGCCCATGTTCACACGCTCCATCACCGCGCGGTTGAACTGCAAACGCTTCTCCTGTGTCGCCGCATCTGCCTCAACCTCTGAGCGCGCCGACATCATCCCGCAGTTGTGTACGAACACGCCCGCATCAAGCGCAAAGTTGCCATATTCGGGGACTGTCAAGCAGTACACATCGGCAACCTGGGCCAACGGCTCGACGGAAACTACTTTGTGATTGTAGCCATGCCGCCAGCGTCGGTGATTATGAATACCGAATCCACCTACGAAAACTTCGCCGCATGTCTCGCAAGTATGTTGTAGATGAGCGACCTCAGATGACTTGCGACGCCCCTGTTCGCTCACATTGTAAGCCTGCAAATACTTCTTTCCGCGCGCGCCGTTACCGGCGACAGACTGCTTGAAGTGTTCAGGCTTATTAGTCATGTACGCGAGAATATTTTTGGTGCCGCGCGCGGCGAAATACGCGCGCCCTTCCGCCGTCTTCGCTTTATCGGCAAGTGCCTGCTTTCGTCTTGCTTCGAATGCTTCCGAGTGGAAGTGTGTGTTCCGCGCCACGATTGACTTGTGATAGCTCATGTGATCGCGGTCGCCCATGAAGACTAAATTCTCAGGCCGGTTGTCGAATGGGTTGAAGTTCTTATGATGGATGATCGTCCGCTGTCCCTTGAAAGCAGGAATCTCTCCGAGCAGTCCGGCACGCGCCATCATCCAGTGAACTCTTTGCTCATGCTCTGTAGCCGGATGCCTGACAGTTGTGTAACCATCCTTGTCGCGCCGAGAGTAAAACGGCATGAGTGAAGTTTTAGGGGTTAAGCCTTGTGCTTGACGATAAGTACCATCGCGCAGCATGAACTCGTGATCGGGCGTGCAGAAAATCTCTCTGCCGTTATCCAATGTTACTTTGATGAGTGGCGCGTTTGTGCGCGTCTTTTGGGCCGTAGCTTCAGCCACGACGATCTTCTGTTCGGCTGAAATCGAATAGACAAAAAACTTCTCTTCGCGCTCGGCAAGCTCGCCAATCGGATACGAATGCCCGTCAACCGTTGGCACGAGCGTATCGGCCGTGAAGCAGCCGATGTCGTAGCCCACCGGCCCCATCGCCACTGCGCCGCTCTCGTAATCGGTGATGAGCACGCAGCCGACGGGCACACCGTAGCCATAATGTGCATCGGGTGTGATGACGACGAGGCGCACGCCGGGGAAGCGCGTGGCGTTGACGATCTGGCGATAGAGAATATCTTCGGCTTCATTGAACAACGTCGGCGTGAGAAAGAGACGCACGGGCACGTCACCCGTGTCTTCGGTCTGTAACTCGTAATAGCCGTCACCATGCCAACGCGCGAGGTGCTTCCAGTTGTCTTTGTTCTTGAGTTCTTTGGCGACCTTGAGTGCGTTCGCATCCGTCTGTTCTTTGGCCATGATCGTTCTCCCTAGCTTGCTCTTAGCTTTGTTCACAGTCTCGTCAAAATCTCCGTCACGATTTCAGCCACGCTCTGTGCCGCGTTGATGTGGTGTCGGGCGAGTTGATAATACATGCGCCGCTCATCATAGCGCGCGCGTGCTGCGGCCGGGTCGCGCGCGAGCGGACGCACGCTCTGGTCGCTCTTGATGCGTTGCCAGCATAACTCAAACGGGGCGTCGAGCCAGACGGTGACGCAGTCGTGTTGTGCGACGAGCGCGCGATTGCGTGCGCTGGGCCAAGCGCCGCCGCCGAGCGCGATGATGCGTGCGTCTGACGCAAGCGCGGCGGCGAGTGCTTCGGTTTCAATCTCGCGGAAGCGCGCTTCGCCGTCCGCGTCAATGATCGCGGGCACGGTGCGCCCTGTGCGCGCGGCGATAAACTGATCGAGGTCGAGCCAAGCGCAATTGAGCCGCGCAGCGAGCGCGCGCGCGACGGTTGTTTTGCCAGCGCACATGAAGCCGGTGATGATGATGCGTGGTGGTGTCGTCATCGCTCAAGCACAGAGTCTAGGAGCGGGAAGAATTCGGGGAAAGAGATACGAACGGAGTCTGCGCCCGCAAGTTCTGATTCGCCTGTGGCGATGAGCGCGGCGACCGTGCAGGCCATTGCGATGCGATGGTCGCTGTAAGCATCGAGCCGCGCGCCGCGCAGCGCGACGGGGCCGTTGACGAACAAGCCGTCCTCGTACTCTTCGACCTCCGCGCCGAGCGCGCGCAGATTCTTGACCATTGCACTAATACGATCCGTCTCCTTCACGCGCAACTCGCGCGCATCACGAACACTCAGCCCGCCCTGAACTTGCGTGCCGAGCACACAGAGAATCGGCAGTTCATCAATCAGTGCCGCGATCACAGAGCCGCGCAAGACGTTCGCGTCACGCGCGACGGGCGCGAGCCGGCCTCGACCACGCACGCGCACGTCACCGACGGGTTCGTTCGTCTGTTCGCGTGTGTGCTCAACGCGCACGTCTGCGCCGAGCGCGCCGAGCATGTCGAGGATTTGCGTGCGCGTCGGATTCAAACCGACTTCGCTGATCGTTAGCTCGGAATCGGGCAGCAGCGCCGCCGCGACGAGGAAGAACGCGGCCGAAGAGATGTCGCCCGGCAATGTGCAATCGCGCGCCGCAAGCCGCGCGGGGCCGGCCAGCGAGACGATGTGCGCCGATGTGTTCGTCTGCGCTTCAATCATTTCAGTCTCAGCGTGTGCCCGTACATTGATCTCTTCAGTCGTCGCAACCTCGACGCCGAACCAACGCAGCAGACGTTCTGTGTGATCGCGCGTCGGCGTGCGCTCGACGACTGCGGTGCGCCCGTCGGCGTTGAGACCGGCGAGCAGGACGCACGACTTGATCTGCGCGCTGGCCACAGGCGGCGCGTAACTGATCGACGCGAGCGGATGTCGCCCGTTGATGATGAGCGGCGCGCAGCCAGCGCGTGATTCAATGCGCGCGCCCATCTGTGCGAGCGGTTCGATGACGCGCCGCATCGGGCGCGTGCGCAGCGACTCGTCGCCCGTGAGCACGCTGTTGAAACGTTGACCGGCGAGTATGCCTGCGAGCAGGCGCATGGTCGTGCCGCTGTTGCCGCAGTCGAGCGGTGCGACCGATGCACGCGGCAGCTTGAGACCTGCGCCTTCGATCTTGACCGTCGTGCCCTGTCGTCTGACCGACACGCCGAGTTGTTCGAGGCATGCGAGCGTCGCAGCGCAGTCGGCGCTCGTCGCAAAGTTCTCGATGCGCGTGCGTCCGCCATCGGCCAACGCTGCTAACAGAGCCGCGCGATGCGAGAGCGATTTATCGCCGGGCACGGGCAAGAGTCCACGCATACGTCGTGCGGGCCGAATCTTCATGCGCGAATCTTAAAACAAAAAGTGGTCAGTGGTCAGTGGTCGGTGATCAGTAGAAACTTTTTCTTTTACTGATCACCGACCACTGACCACTGACCACTGACAGTTCTTGACAGTCGCGCGGCGGGCGTGTTACATCGTGCAGCGCTCTAAATTTCCAATGCTTGCCGGGGCCGCGCACGCCGGACTCTCGACGAGCGGCGCGAGCGAAGTGCGGCGCGAACACGCGGGCTGCGATTGTGACGGACGAGACGACAGAATTGGTGTTGCCGAGCCGCGTCGAGTCAATCGCCGAAGCGGCGGCGGCGGCGGATGAAGTGGCGCGCCGGTTGGCGTTGAGCGAAGAGGCTGCATACGGGTTGGATTTGGCCGTGCGCGAAGCCGTCACCAACGCAGTGCTGCACGGCAATAAGCAGGACGCGAGGCTGTCGGTCGAGATCACTTTCGCCGACACGGGCGCGCAATTGGTCGTAACGGTGCGCGACCGCGGCGCGGGTTTCGATCCGGCGCACGTCGCCGATCCGACCGACCCGCAGAACCTGTTGAAAGCGTCGGGGCGCGGCATCCTCTTCATGCGCTCATTTATGGATGAGGTCGAATGGACGCGCCACCCCGAAGGCGGCACGGTCGTAAGAATGACGAAGAAGAAATAGTTTTCAGTTTTCGGTTTTCAGTTTTCAGCAAAGACAAAGCTGATCTCTGAAACTGAAAACTGAAACCGAAAACTGATTACTTCCCGAAGGGAGACTCCCTGTAATGGCTGAATTGAACATTTCCGAACGGCAGGCCGGCGACGTGACGGTGCTTGACCTCAGCGGCAAGATCACGATTGGCGAGGGCAGCGTGTCCTTGCGCAGCGCGATCCGCCGCCTCATTGACGAGGGCAAGAAGAAGATTCTCTTGAATCTGGCGGATGTCGGCTACGTGGATTCGAGCGGCATCGGCGAACTGGTCTCCAGCTACACCACGATTGGCCGCGAAGGCGGGCAACTGAAGCTCCTCAATCTGACGCAGAAGATTCAAGACCTGCTCGCCATCACCAAGCTGCTCACGGTCTTCGACGTGTACGAAGACGAAGCCACCGCGCTCAACAGCTTCAAATAAAGCAGTGACAAGTGACGGGTGACAAGTGACGAGTAACAGACTTGTCCTAGCTCGTCACTTGTCACTTGTCACCCGTCACTGCTTTCTATGTTTCGCGCCGCGTTCCGCCGTCTGCTCGCGCTGGACGATCCGCCCGAGCGGACGGCGCTTGCTTTTGCCATCGGCGTCTTTATCGCCTTCACCCCGTTCCTTGGTCTGCACACAATCCTCGCCACGCTCATCGCATTTCTGTTTCGCTTCAACAAGATTGCGATCTACACGGGCACGTTCATCAACAATCCGTTCCTGACGCTCGTGCCGATCATCTTCGCCTCTTACGGTCTCGGCGCACGCCTGCTGGGCCGGCCCGTGCGGCTGCCGCGCGCAGGCTTGCGTCTGCTCGCAGAGCCGCACCCGCTCGTCGGCACATATTGGCACGAACTCTTCCGCCACGGTTGGGACATCTGGCTGCCCTTCGCCGTCGGCGGCTTATGCCTCGCCGTCGTTTGTTCGTTGCTGGCCTATCCTGTTACCTTACACCTGCTGCGCGCCGGCCGTAGGTTGAGGGCGCACCGGCAAGCGGATGAGAACGGTTAAGCCGCGACGGACAACGCCGCGCACGGCCCCGCTCATCTCTCGTCACGGCCGTCCTTGCTTTCGGCTCCCTGACACGGCAGCAATACAGTAACTGGCAAAACACCGATTTATGACGAAGCATTTTTTGATCGCCTTCGCGCTTGCCTGCACGCAGACGCTCACGCTGGCGCAAACCACTACGCAAAAGAATCAAATGCCTGCGCCGCCGCGCCCGACGTCTGCACCGCCGCCGCGCGCGAACAGCTTCGATCTTTCCGACTACGGCGTGCAGTTTGCGCCCGACCAACGCCTGATCGTCGTGATGGCTGCGCTCGACGCAGCCGGTTTCGAGCCGACGCCAGATAAACAGCCCATCGGCTTTCGCGCGCAGGTGCGCAGAGATCAAGCCGCCCTCGAGCCAGACCTCGTGCAGCGCCTGCGCCGGTTCTATGAACTCAATAAACTGCCGGGCCCACACACGCCCGCCGAGCAAGCCGCGCGTTACGTCTCGCTCGCGTTCGCGCTCTCGCCGCCGCCTGAACTGGAAGCGCCCGCGCGCACGGATGATCTCTTTCCCGGCGTCCTTGAAGTGCTCGACTTCGCGCCGCTCGTGCGCGAGTTCTATCACAGGTCCGGCATCGAAGCGCGCCTGCCCGATTACTTTCATCAGTATCAAGCGGCCGGCGATACCCTGCGCCCGCAGACCGCAGAGATGGTGCGCTCGGCGCTCGCCTTCCTGCACACGCGCCCCGTGACGACTGTGACTGAGAATGTCGTGGTCAGCAGTCCGACGGCAGAGCAGAAGAAGAAGGCGGGCGGGCGGCAAGTGATCATCCCGCGCGAGCATGAACGCCGTTTCGTCGTCGTGCCCGACTTGCTGGCCGCGCCCGGCGCGATCAATCTCCGCGTTATTCGTGATGACTACTTTCTGGTCGTGCCGGCGACCACCGATCCGCGCACATCGGAAGTGCGCCGCGCCTATCTGCAATTCATGATCGACCCGCTCATCCTGCGCTACAACCGCGAGATCGCACTACGCCGGGCAGACCTGAAGACGCTGCTCGGCAGTGTACATGTGCAAGAGACCACACCGGCGAAAAGTGGCAAGGAAGAGATCGAACAATTTGTCGAGGTCACAGACCCGCCGCATTATGACGTGTTCACCGCCGTCGCGCGCTCACTCGTCGCGGCGTCGGACGCGCAGATGACTGCGACGGCGCGGTTGCAAGTGAAGACGCAGGAGGCGAGCGCGCGGCTGGCGAAAGCGAAAGAGGCTGAGCGCGCGCAGATCACGCAGGAGTTGCAAGCGGCGCGCGCCGCCATCGAAGCCGAAAAGATCGCGCAACTCGCCGACGCCTACGAGCGCGGCGCGGTGCTCGCCCTCTACTTTGCAGACCAACTGCGCGAGCAAGCCGAGGCCGGCTTCGACATCGGTGATCTCTTCGCAGACCTGATCGCGCGCTTCGACGTGGCCCGCGAACAGCGTCGCCCCGCCGAATACGCCGCCGTGCGCGAGCGCGTGTTGGCGGCGCGGCGCGCACGCGAGTCTGCGCGCAGCACGGTCGAGGATGAACCGGAGATCGCGCGCCGCGCTTTGCTGGTTAAAAATCTGGACGAGGCGAACGAGTTGCTGCGCGTGAAGAAGTATGACGAGGCGGAGACGCGGCTGAAGAGTCTGATGCAAGATTATCAAGGCGAGCCGCGCATCTTCTTTGCGCTCGCGCAGGTGGCGAGCAGTTCGGCGCAAGACACGTTCGATGAAGACCTGCGCGCCGAACGTCTGGGCCGCGCGCTCGCCAACTATCGCTTCGCCGTCGAGCACGCTGTGCTCGACATTGACACCGACCGCGCGCTCGCCTCACGCGCGCACACGGAGATGGGGCGCATTCTCTCTTATCTGGAGCGCAATGATGAAGCGTTGAAAGAGTTCGACGCCGCGATTCAGTTGGGCGACGTGCCCAACGGCGCGTACAGGGATGCACTGGCCGAAAAGCGCAAACTGCAACAGCCATGAGAAGTCAGAACCGCCTGTGGTAGCGGGCGGGTTGTGGTTGCATTATCCGGCTTATGGTCAGGGACGTTTACCCGCCCGCTACCGCAGGCGGTTCTGACTCCTTCTTCAAAGCAATACCGTCTTAACCAATCGCGGCGCAATCACGCGCGGCGTGATGGTCATGCGTGGCATCACGATGCGCGGTGTGCGGACTTTGATGCGCGGGAGCGTGAGCGCAATCGGCGGCGAGATCAGCGTCTCCGGCCCGATGATGGTTGAAGGCTGCGCACGTTCAGGCGTCACCTTGACGGTGCGCGATCTTTTGTCACGCGTTAGGGTGAGCATCACCTCGCCGTCGTCGTGCCGGTTGAGCGCGCGCACGAGATCGCCCGCTGCTCTCACCTTCTCGCCGGCAACTTCCGTGATCACATCGCCCGCCTTCAAGCCAGCCTTCGCCGCCGGACCGTTCTCCGAGACCGAAGTAACGAGCACGCCCTCGCGTCCACTCACGCCGAAGTAGTCGGCCAACTGATCGGTCAAAGCGGTCGTCGTCACGCCGATGCGCCGGCCTGCGCCGAGCAGGACGAACGAGTTGCCTTGCTTCGGCAGCGTGTCGAACCGTTTGCGCAACTCGTCCATCTGCTTCTGCCATTGCTCGCTATGCTTTTGCCAATCATCGCCGTTGAACTGAAATCCTTCAAGCGGGCGTAACTCTAAGCCATCGCCGGTAGCGACCCGTTGACCTAACGTGACGGTAAGCTCTTGCTCAGCGCCATTGCGACTGATAGTCAAATGTACAGTGTGCTGCGGCGCTGCCTCATGAATCAAGCGCTGCAACTTCGCCACGCTCGTCACCGCCTCGCCATCGAAGCGCAAGAGCACGTCACCTTTTTGCAGACCGGCCCGCGCGGCCGGGCTATTCTCCGCCACGCTCAAGACGGCGACGCCGCGCGGCTCGCCCGCAAGCCCGTAGCGGCTCATCATCTCTTTCGTGACGTTCTCCGTCGTGACGCCGAGATAGTTGCCGTCGCCGAGCGCGAGCGCGAAAGCGCGCGCTTCAGGTCGGTCTGCGCGGGGCGTGGTCGCTTGTTGACCGTAAGCCGCGCCGACGAGCGCGAGCAGCAAGCAGAGTGAGAAGAACAGGGGTTGTCTGGTCATAAATTGAAAATCCTCCAGAAGAGATGTATCCGGCCCGTTGCACGCCGCGCTCCTTGATGAGTTCCGAAAATTTACGTCGTATGACGCGATCAAGCTAAGCTGCGCGCGGGCGTTAACTTGTGCGCACCCAAAGCGGCCGTTAAACTGCCGGACTCGCACGTGGAGGTAGATGCGTTGGCGCAGACGGAAGTTTCACTCATGAAGATTCTCGATATTGGCTGCGGCAAGCATAAGACGCCCGGCGCGGTCGGTCTCGACAGCAACCCGCGCACAGACGCCGACGTGATCCACGATCTCAACCGCGTGCCCTATCCGTTTCCCGATAACTCATTCGATCTGATCATCGCCAATCAAGTGATCGAACACGTGGACGACGTGCTCGCGGTCGTCGCGGAACTCTATCGCATCGCCCGTCCCGGCGCGCTCATCCGCCTCGACACGCCGCACTACTCAGACATCGCCTCCTACACAGACCCGACGCACAAACATCACCTGACGACCGAATCCTTCGCCTACTTCACAGGGCAACGACCCGACTTCGACTTCTACAGTCAAGTGCGTCTGCGCCCGCGCCTGATTCGCGTGACGATGTTGAAACTCTGGCGCGCGCTCGGCTTCGAGCTATTAGTCAACAGTTGCAATCACTATCCATCTTTGCGCTTCATCCGCAAATTCTGGGAGCAATATCTCTGCTACATCATTCGCGGCAAGACGATCTATTTCGAGTTTGAAGTCATCAAGTGAGCGGCGCAGCGTCCAGCCTTTGCGATCCTTGCGTCAGTTGCCCCTTAACCCGGAACGCGAAACGCGGAACTCATGTTTGACACTCCGCCCGCCGCTAAGCTATAACGGCGCGCAATCGTTCTCCTCATGTTTGCAGTTCAACTGCCGTTCATGCTTGAGCCAGCAATGCCTTCAGCCCACATATTGATCGCCGAAGATTACGATGACAACCGCGAACTGTTGCGCGTGACGTTGGAAGCGGCCGGCTACAGCGTGCGCGAGACGCGCGCCGGCTCGTTCGATCTCGCGCTGATTGATCTCTCGATGCCTGTGCTCGACGGCTGGGACGCGCTCCGCGAGTTGCGCGCAGACGAGCGCACGCGCACGCTCACTTGCGTCGCCATCACCGCCCATGCCGCCGTGCCCGATGGTCGCGCCGCGCTCGCCGCAGGCTTCGACGCTTACATCAGCAAGCCCTTCCACACCGCCGAACTGCTCCAACTGATCGCGCGCTTGCTCGCCGAGCGCAGATCAATGCAAACTTAAAGCGCCAACTCTGAACATGACTACACGCGACAAGCATAAAGCTGAAACAACCGACGAGTTGACGCCGGGACGGATTCTCGTCGCTTACGAGAAACTGTTTGGCGGCGGGCGCGGCGTGCGTAAATTCGCGCGCTCAGGTCTGCGCTACGTCGAGTTGCCCGATGATGCGGTGCTCGTCGAACAGAACCCGAAGAAGTCGAGCGAGTGGGCCAAACTCGCCCGCCGCGGCCACCGCATCGCTTGGGTCATGCGCAACGGCGCATATCTAGCGCGTGTCGTGGATGGGGAAGTGACGATGCTCAAAGAAAATGATGAATGAAAAGCTGAGCAGCCTTTCATTCATCATTCATCATTCCGCGTTCATCATTTCGCTTCACCCTGTCCGCTTCAACTTGCCGGTGCGCTTGGCCCAACGTTCGACGCGCCCGAAGATGAACAAGCCGAGCGGGATCATCACGACGCCCATGATGAGTAGCAGCGTCAGTTCGGGCATGACGGCCGCGAGCGGTGCGCCGTTCAACTGATCCGCGTTGATGGTTGCGCCCTCGATGCCCATCAGCTTGCGACAAGCGGTCAAGGCGTAGGTCGCGGGCGAGATGAGCGCGAGCGGTTGCAGCCAGCGCGGCAACACCTCGACCGGATAGTAAACGCCGGAGACCAAGAGCAGGATGCCTTGGAAGATGTTCGTCGCCTCCGCGCCGCGCTCAGGACTGATGACCGGCAGGATCGCTGCGATCAAGCCCAGCCCGATGAACGCAAGACTGCTCACCGCCAACACGACCGCAATGCCTGCGAGGTTCGCGCCCTTCAGATTGAGATCGATCATCAACCACAGACCCGCCAGCACGATGAAGATGCGCATGATGCTGTAAGCCACCGCGAACAGACTCACGCCCAACAGGTGTATGAGCCGCGAGACGGGTGCCATGAACGTGTATTCGAGCGTGCCTTCCCAACGCTCATACGTGATCGAGTTGGCGATCTCGTTGAAGAGCACGGAGAGGAAGCCCCACAGCAACACGCCGACGAGTAAGGTCAGAGTGAGCTTGCGGTCGTGCGCCGCGACGCCGATGAGGGCAATCGTCGCCGAGTTCACAATCGCGTAGAACGTGAAGACGACGACCCAAGACATGTAGCGCCGCGTCAGATGATAGTCGCGGAAGACGAACGCCCAAGCTTGTCTGAGTACCTGTTCCATGATCTTTACCTCATCAACGCTTTTGTCGAGTTACGCCGCCGCCTCATTCGTGACTTCGGTTTCATCTGTCGTTGCCGTGTCGTTCGCGTCTGCGCTGTGCTCGACCGTCTCACTGTTTATCTTCTGCGCTGCCCCGTTCGTCTCATCCTCAAGCGCTTCGCCCGCGAGTTTGATGAACGCATCGTCGAGCGATTCCGCGCCCGCTTGCTGCTTGAGTTCTTGCGCTGTGCCTTCGGCGATCAGACGCCCGTGTGCGAGAAAGCCGATGCGGGCGCACAGACGTTCCGTCTCGGCCATGTCGTGCGACGTGAGCAGAATCGTCGTGCCCTCTTTCTGCCGCAGGTCTTCGAGGAACGTCTGCACGTCGCGCCGGCTCTTTGGATCGAGTCCGGTCGTCGGCTCGTCCAACAGTAGCAGCGGCGGATTGATCAAGATCGCGCGCGTGATCGCGACCTTCTGTTGCATGCCGCGACTCATCTCTTCGAGCGGATCGGTGAAGCGTTCGCCTTCGAGACCCAGTTGTTCGAGAATCTCCAACGCACGCCGTTCGGCCGCGCGCGCTTCGAGACCGTAGAGCAGAGCCGAATACAGAAGGTTCTCGCGCGCCGAAAGTTTTTTGTAGAACGCTGCGTCCACGCTGACGCGCCCGATCTTCTGCCGGATCAAATGCTCCTCGCCGGGCAGACGATACCCCAGCAGACGCACCTCGCCGCCATCGGGCACAAGTAAGGTCGAAAGCACACGGATCAGCGTTGATTTGCCCGATCCGTTCGGCCCCAGTAGTCCATAGGTCTCGCCTAAAGCGACCTCGAATGACACATCTTTGAGCGCATGCACAACGCTAGAGCGCGTGCGCAGGAAGCCCTTACGCTTGTGGAAATATTTTTGTAGTTGATGGACGGAGATACCTAGATTCGTCATGTCATTACACCTCATTCGACCTGCGTGTGGTCGAATAGCCGCTCTCCAAATTGTGGTAGAGAGAAGACGGAGAGACCGTCAGAGACAGACTGGAGTTAAGCCAGCCAGACGATGATGATACGTGACATGTCGAATCTCATTTGATTCACCTTTACTGCTTGTGACCCCAAGATACGGCGTGCGCGCAGATTTGGCAAGCAAATTCGCGCCGCGCCGGTTGGGTTCATAACCGAACGATGAGGTACAGAGAAATGTTCCCGACGATTTAGAGGAGCGCGGTCTCATGCAACAACTGCCCGGTCGTAAATCGTTCCGCGCTGAGCGGCGAGACATCAAGCAGGCGCGCTTGCCCTTCGAGGATCAATTCGGACATGACGCGGCCGGTCGCGGGCGAGTGCATGACGCCGTGACCGCTGAAGCCATTGGCGAAGTAGAGGCCGCGCACGTCGGGTGCGGGGCCGATGATCGCGTGATGGTCGGGCGTCATCTCGTAGAGGCCGGCCCAAGCGCGGCGCGGATTGACCTGTGCTTCGGCCAGACAGGGCACGCGCGCGGCGGCGTGCGTGAGAATCTTTTCGACGAATGAAGTGTCAAACTCGGTCTTGAAGCCGGGCGTCTCTGCCGGGTCATTCCACGCGAGCAGGATGCGCAACCCCTCGCGGCGGAAGTGAAAGCCTGTGGACATATCTATGACCATCGGGAAGCGTTCGGGCAACTGAGCAAACGGCTCGGTCGGCACGAGTTGCCGACGCAGAGGCTCGACAGGCAGAGACGCGCCAGCCATGCGCGCCACTTCAGCGGCCCAAGCACCGGCGGCGTTGACGACGGTGCGCGTGGCGATGCGCCCGCGCGTGGTCTCGACGCCGGTCACTTGTCCGCCCTCAACGTCAATGCCGGTGACGCGCGTCTCCAACCACAGCCGCACGCCGAGTTCGCGCGCGCGCAGCATGAAGCCCATCATCACGCTGTGCGGGTCAACGAAGCCATCGGTCGGGCAGAACGTGCCGCCGACCATGTCGTCCGTGCGCAACTGCGGCACCATCTGCAACACGTCTTCGCGCGTCACAAACTCGACATTATTCACGCCCAATGCCTGCTGCCGCGCATGATTCGCTTTCAAGTATTCGAGATGCCGTTCGCTCGTGGCGAGGAAGAGATAACCGTGCGGGCGATAATCTGCGGGATGGCCGACGACCTCATCGAAGCGCGCGAAGAAGTTGATCGAGTAGCGCGACATCTCGATGTTGACGGGCGTCGAGAACTGCGCGCGCACGCCGCCCATGCTCTTGCCCGTCGAGCCTTGTCCTTGATGCGCTTCGCGTTCGACGACCAACACGTTGCGGCAACCCGCTTCGGCCAAGTGGTAAGCCACGCTCGACCCGACGATGCCGCTGCCAATGATGACTACGTCTGCTGTATCCATAAGAAGCTTGTCCGTTGTCAGTAGTCAGTTGTCCGTTATGTCTGTGACCGAAATTCGCGCCCGCAGATTAACTTGAACGACTGACCACTGACAACGGACAGCTTTCAGACAAGCTTGTGTTGGCGTTGCGCTTTGTAACTCTGCTTGCATTGATACATTGCCGTGTCGGCTTGTTCAATGGCTAATTGTAACTCAGCGAGTTTATTGAAGTCGGCGATGCCGTAGGAGACGCTGATGCTGACCGGCTCGGCCACACGTTGCAGGCGCGTCTTGGCGAGTGGCGCGTTCAGGCGCTCCATGCGTTTGCGCGCTTCCGCTTCGGCGAGACCGAAGAGCAGCAGTAAAAATTCGTCGCCGCCCCAACGAAACAGCATGTCGTCGGCGCGGATGAGCGAGCGGATCGAGCGCGCCACCGCGCGAATCGCTTCGTCGCCAGCGGCGTGCCCGTGCGAGTCGTTGAGCGGTTTCAGATTGTCAATGTCTATGACGACGACGCACCCGGCGGCATTGGCGGACGTGCCCGTCTGTTCGCGGTCGAGGAGCGAATGAAAAGCGTGACGATTGAACGCTTGCGTCAGAGGATCGACGCGCGCCATCGTCTCCAAGCGATCACGCGCGGCCGTGAGTTCAAGGTTCGTCGCTTCGACCGCGCGGCGCACGCCCTCCATCAACACCATCACCGTGCCGAAGCCGAGCAGGATTTCGAGGATCAGATCGAAGATCGAGGTGTACTTCAAATACTCGGCCGGCATGAACCAGCCCCAGACATCATAGCGCGCGCCGAAGATGGGGATGTAATGAAAGAAGTTGATCGCCAATAGCACGAGCGCGACCGACATCACGCGCATGCCCGGACTGTTCGGCTCGCGTCTGCGCGCGGGCCGCAGAGACCAGAAGGCAGCGCTGAAGAAACAGGCGATGATGAACGCATGCACCATGAACTGATCGTTGAAGTTGTGCAGGACGTGCGGGAGCAGTGCAGCGATAAGGCCGAAGGGCAGCAGCCAGAGCAACTGCTTGCGCGTCAGTTGCGCGCCGGTTGCGTGCTGGCGGCAACCGGCGAGGAACATGAAGCCGAACACGTACTCGCCCAAGAAGTAGAACGAATAAAAGATCGGCGCAAGTTTAGCGATATGAAAAGCAACGATGAGGCAGGCGAGTGCGAGCGCGAGTGAAGTCCAAGCGAGCGTCCAGTAGCGCAGGGCGCGCGTCTGGATCGAGCGCATGATGAAAAAAGAGAGCAGCATCACCAGTGTGATGCCGACGCACTGTATAACCAGACCGACTGAGGCATCCATAAAAGCACCCGAATATATGTAAAGAGAAACTGACCGTTCACACGGCGCTGCCGAGGCGCACCCGCAACAAAACTGTCTGACCAGATGAATCGTGAGTGAGTTCGATAGCCACAACTAAGGCAAACGAGATGAGCCAACGTGTCAGTGAACCAAATCGGGGCGGCGAGCAGCCCCAACCCGCCACAGCCATTCTAGCGAATAGGCGGACGCGGCGCTAGAGTTTTGTTGCGGGTGGCTTACGCAGACCGCCCGATGGAGGACGGCCTCAAATAAAAGTATGCGAGGCTCGTACCTGTGCGACAGCTAGCTCGTCTTGCAAGAATAAAAATTGGCCGCGCAAGCCGCGGCGCATGGGATTGCGGCAAGACCAGTGCCCGCACAAGGTGCCAGACAAGCATAATACCAAAGTAGGCATTTGTGTTTCTTAATAAAACCGAAAAGCTGAGGCACGACGACATTGCTTCTCGACGTGATGTCTTCCGACAGGGATTTATCTCTCCCCACACTAAAATCTCCGGTGCGGTGATAAAGCGAATTCGCTGCGGTGAATCCGGGTAGTCTCATTTTTCCAAGTCTCCCTTAAAGTCTAGACCCTAACGGTCAGGGTACTCTGACAATTCTGTAACCAGAGTCGGTAACTCTCCGGTTATATCCACCCGCGCGCAATATTTCTCGGTCACATTCGTTTCGTAATTGGTGAAAGAGAAGATCACGTCCATAAGCTTGCGATCATCACTCAGACCAAAAGGGCGGACTTCCAACTCCGTCGCCAAGAATTTCCGTCCGTAAGCCTCAGCGGCCTTTTCATAGATGGCCGGATAGCTGCTCACCAGATAGCTTAAAGCGCGCTGCTCATTCGCTGCTCCCGCCTCAGCAGCGGCCTGCATCGTTCCTTCGACCAAATCTTCAAAGATCGGAACCCTTTTTCTTTGGCTTTCCCCGCTGTCTATCCCCATTGACATATTTCTCCCATAATGAAATGGAACTCCGCCGAGAATCACATCCTTACAAACTGAGCGCTTCCCGGCGGCGTCCTTCTCCAGACTCACTCAGAAGAGGGCCGCCAGCGACACCCGGCTTGTGCCGCCAATCAAGCGTTCGCGTTCGATAGTCTCCGAATAAACAGGCCGTAGCTCAGCCCGTTTCACAGCCCTGCCGCGAGCGCCATCCAAAACACACGTATCTTGCGATGACAACGGGGCGATGGCCGAACTTGCGCACCACTGTCCGGTTACTCTTCTAAAGCATCTTCCCCATCGTCTTCGCCCGCTGAGTCGTCCTCGTCTCCTTCGTCAGCGCCTTCGTCAGTGCCCATAGCCTCAAGGCCCTCATCATCGCCGCCTTCTTCTTCGCCTTCTGCTCCCATCAGACCAGCTTCATCCGCGTCTTCCAGTCCTTCCGCCCCGTCCAGTTGACTAGGTTGGACAACAATCGCAGGCTGTCCGCTCTGCGAGAAGCGGCCGAACTGGGGACTTCCACGATAGGTTCGCGTCGCTTTACCCAAAGCCGATTCGGCAGTGAATTTCGGAAGAGTCATGATGCTCACGCTCCTTTCAATGAAAAATGGTCGGGCGCACGATAAAGCCCGGCACCCGACCACAAACCAGCAGTCTCAGCAACTTTGTACTGAGCATTTGAGACCGCCAAACAAAGAGAAGCAGCAACGCAATCTCTTGTGGAAAACACAAGGCGTGTTGATGCACAACTGCGGAATCACAGCCTGTGCGCTTGCGCTACTGGCCTTCGGTCCTTCCTTAAAGCGTTCGCTCGACTTGGCGAGCGAGGCTTCCGCGGTAAACCCGGGTAACTTCATTTCTCAGAGCCTCCTTTCCGGCCTTCGCCTAACGTTCATAAAACGGCTGTAGTGGACTCACGAGGAACGGAAACTCCTCGGTCACATCCACACGGACGAAATACTTCTCAATGGCGGTCGTATTACGATCCACGAACGAGAAGATCACATCGACGACGTTGCGGACGCCGCTCAGCCGCGACGAGCGAGTTTCTACCCCGTCCAAACCGAAGTTCCTTTCATACTGCTCAGTCGCCCGACCGTAGATGAGCGGATAGCGCACCGCCAGATAATTCAAGGCGCGGTGCTCATCTGTCGCCCCGGCGTTGTCAGTCAGCTGTGTGATCCTATCGAAGAGGTCTCCCGCTGCCGTCCTGAACTGCTTTTCATCCTTCGCTGCCATCTTCGCCCTCGGCGCGGGGATGGCGTTAACCAGCGCGTCGCGGTCGAAGGAGTAAATCTGGTCGAACGCGACAATCGGCACCAACAACCCGTTGCACATCTCCGCCGTGGCGATTGGCCCGCGCACCCCTATGACGACGTCAACGTCCAATCTTCTAGGGTTATCGCGCACCGACGCCAGCAATAGGTCAAGGCCATCGGGATCACGCGGGATCAGGATGTAGGTCTCCAGCCCCTCGATGGTCATCACCCAACATACTTGACGCGCGAGGTAGCGGTTCTCAGGCTGGGATAAAACCTTAGCGAGCGCCTGCTGGTCTGTCAGCCCGTTTGTATCTGCGCGACCGGTGGCTTGGACAAACTCCTTCTCCACCCCCAAGCTTGGGAAGCGTGCCTCGATCCTGCCGATGGCAAAGACGTAAGCGGCGGGAGTCGCCGCATCGCCACCGGCTTCCGCGCCTGCCGGGCAGCCGCAACCTGCGCCGCCAACCTGCGGGGTAATCATCGTTCTCGAACCGTTAGCAAAAGGGGTTTGAGCGGCGGCCACGTTGTTCGCCATCACAGGCCGATTTGCTGGGGGTTCCATCGCTTCTTTTCGTTCCATTACGTTTTTGCCTCCTTCAAAAAGTCTTCAAGCTCAATTCGGTGGCAGCGCAATCACCAAACACAGCATGTATCTTCATGCATCAGATGTGGCCGCCATCTTGCTGCTGCTTGTGCGGGTCAGCCGTCGGGCGCTTGGCCGAGATAACGCACGGTTCGAGCCTCTCTGCCTCTAGCCTTGCCGCCGCCCGCCAGAGAAAACGAGCCAGCGATTGAGCGCGGCGGCACGGCGCTGGCAGCCACCACAGGGCTTGATTCCGGCAGCCGACGTGACTCGTTTGACAACATCGCCCAGACCAATGTCCTCGTTAATGAATCCAGGAAGGCGCATCCGATATGGTTGGCCTTCGGTTTTGTTTGAATGGTCGGCCGCTGGTTTTTGCTTCTTCATGACGCCCACCTCCGCAAACCAGCTTTCAACAGAAATTGGTAACTCGCCCAAGCGTCTAATAAAGGAGGGACGACTGTAACGCGTCGCTGTCCAGAGACTTGCGTGACAGCGAGTTTCATCTGAGCGGCGGTCGCGGCTGGAAATTCCGACCACAACAGCGCAATTGTGCCGGTCACAAAGGGAGCCGCAATGCTCGTCCCTGCCGCCTTGAAAGTTTGGCCGTTGGTTCCCAGACTGACAATGTCGTCGCCGGGGGCGCTTAAGCCCTGCCGCCCAATAGAGTTCCCCATGTTCGATTGTGCGAGCGGTCGGCCTTGACGGTCAGAGGCCGCTACCGGAATAACCCATGGATGGCGGGTAATAGCAGAGCCTCCGACGGTGCCTTGATTGCCCGCTGCTGCAACAACGATAACGCCACGCTTCGCGGCATGATCAAGAGCTTCTTCTAGTTCATGTTCGTTTGCCGATGACGG
The DNA here is from genome assembly GCA_003223935.1 of Acidobacteriota bacterium. Classification (GTDB taxonomy): domain Bacteria; phylum Acidobacteriota; class Blastocatellia; order Pyrinomonadales; family Pyrinomonadaceae; genus QHXQ01. Next base: position 74,686 of record QHXQ01000022.1, read on the forward strand.
CAACGCGAGAGCAACGCTCATATTTATCAGGCGCGCCCCGGCGCTAATGCATTCAATGATTGCCGCTCCAAGCTCGCCGGGCGTGGCGCTTGGCAACTGTTTATTGGCTGACCCCGTCTCCGCAAAAATTGAGCGCACTAGCAAGGTGCAGTTTGGACAGATCGCCGGGGCGGGCGAATCTCTCCGAGCGCACAAAATGCCTGCGACAAAAGTTCCATGCATACAGGCGGCACTGCTGGCCCTAGTACAGGTGCCGCGCATCTTCCCCGGAACCTCGCGGATATTTTGGTCCGCAAGGTCAGGGTGGTTCGTAGCGACAGGCCCGTCAATTAACCCGATTATGGTTTCACTGATCCCACTGGTAATTTCCATCAACCCAGTGAGTTTCACCATATCCAAAGGATTCATGATGCTCATCCTAACGAATTCAAAGCCACTTCCCCATGATCGCGACCTTGTCGCGCTGCCCTTGAATAGCGTCCGGGGCAGCGCTTATAAACTCTGGAATAAAATCGGGAAGATACGTTGTATCCAACCACATGAGCACCGATGCAGCGATTGTGGAAGTGTGGTCAAGACACCTCGCAGCGGAAAAGCAATGGTTATGCTTTTCAGTTGATGGAATTTGCGGGGAGTGCCCATAGCATTACACCACCCTTATGCTGGAAAATGTTACTGTGAGGCTGGCGGGATACAGAGCATCTCGTCAGCAGGTATAAAATTTACGGTGCGAAGAGCGAAAAATAGCAATAATAACTGAGAGCGTGCAAAGACTATACTCATCACCGAGAGATGTCAACATAATTTTTGGGAATTATGCCTTTACAGCCTCAAGAAAAAACTTAGCAAAGCTATTTGCGGTTCTCCATAGATACGGATAGATCTGGCTTTTATGGCACGATCACGATCTCGTTGACGTTTTGACCAAGCCGCGGCACACGAAGCCGTCGCTCATCTTGATCAAACGAAACATCCTTTGCTTCGCGCCCGTCAATCAACACTGCTTTGGGTTTTGCGGGCACGCCGACGAATTCGACGGTGGTGAGCGTGCGTGCGGCGTTGTACGAGCCTGTGCGCGTGAAGCGCAGTGTGTTGGGGGTCTGATTGATGAACGTGGTGCGCCAAACGCCGCGCCGGTAGTCGTAGCCTTCGCCTGCGTCTTCGTAGATACGGCTTGTGGCTGCGCCGACGGCGACTGTGAGCGTGAGTGGCGCGTGCGTCATCTCGTCTGTGCTTTGCACGACGGCTTGTGTGGGGATGCTTGCGCCTGCGCGGATGAAGAGGGGGAGACGTGAGAGCGGCGCGGGGACGTTTGCGTTTGTGCCGCCTTCGTGTCGTTCGCCTGTCCACCAATCGAGCCACGCATCGCCTTTGGGAAAATAGACGCCGCGCGTGTTTGCGCCCGCTTGCAAGACGGGCGCGACGAGCAGATCGTCGCCGACCAAGTATTCATCTGCGCCGAGCGGCGCGTCATAGACGTTGTAATCGGTGGGATAGTTGAACCAGAGCGGGCGCATGACGGGCGCGCCCGATTCGGTGTGCTCTTCAAAGACCGTGTAGAGATATGGCAGCAGTTCGTAACGCAGTTCAATTGAAGCGCGATTGATCTTCTCGTAGTCGGAGCCGAACGACCAAGGCTCACGTCTGGCCGCTTCGTTGTTTGAATGTGTGCGACAGAAAGGCGTGAGCGCGGCCGCTTGCAACCAACGTGCGTACAACTCCGGCGTGGTGTTACCGGCAAAGCCGCCGATGTCTGCGCCGATGAAGGGCACACCTGAGACGCCCATGTTGGTGAGCATTGGAATGGAGAGTGCGAGATGTTCCCACGAAGGTACGTTGTCGCCCGTCCAGACGGCGGAGTAACGTTGCACACCTGCGTAACCAGCGCGCGTTAAGACGAACGGGCGCGCGTCGGGTCTTAATTGCTTGACGCCTTCAAAAGTTGAGCGCGCCATCTGCATGCCATAGACGTTGTGATAACGCGCGTGCGTGCCATTGACGCCGTCGCCCGCGTGGCGCACGTCAACGGGGAAAGTTTTGGCCGGATCGTGTGGCAGATTAGGCTGCGGCGGGCGCGTATCGGGCGGAAAAGTGGCCGGCTCGTTCATGTCGTTCCAGAAACCAGCGATGCCGTCGTCCAGATCGGTTTTGTAGAGCGCGCCGAACCAAGCGCGCGTCTGCGCATTGGTGAAATCGGGGAAGGCGCATAGACCCGGCCAGACGTTGGCATGAAACTCCGAGCCGTCGGCCGCTTTGCAGAAGAGATTTTGCGCGCGCCCTTCTCTGTAAGCCGGATAATTCTCGTCAACCTTAATGCCCGGATCAATGATGACGACGACGCGGAAGCCTGCGACGCGCAGATCGCTTAACATTTTGGGCGGATCGGGGAAGCGCTCCTTGTTCCAAGTGAAGATGCGGAAGCCGTCCATGTAGTCAATGTCGAGATAAATAACATCGGCGGGAATGTGGCGCTCGCGGAAGTTGCGCGCAAGGTCGCGGACGGTGCTTTCGGGATAGTAGGAGTAGCGCGACTGTTGATAACCGAGCGCCCAGAGCGGCGGGAGCGGCGTGCGCCCCGTCAGGTCTGTATATTCGCGCAAGACCTCTTTGGGCGCACGCTCCAGCCCACCCGTGAAGACGTAATAGTTCAACTCGCCGCCCGCCGCGCCGAACGTGTAGCGCGCAGGGTCACTCTTGCCCATATCGAAATAGGTGCGATAGGTGTTATCGAAAAACAGACCGTAGGCTTTGCCTTGTTTGAGCGCGACGAAGAAGGGGATTGATTCGTAGATCGGATCAAGACCGAGCGGATACGAATAAGTGTCCGTGTTCCACATCGCCAGAGCCTGCTCATGCCGCGCTGTGCCGAGCGCCTTCTCGCCGAAGCCGTAGTAGAACTCAAACGGATCACGCCGCTTCGACACTTCAACCGCACCGCCCGCTTGATCAAACATCGCAGGGCGCGTCTTGTCGTCTTCGACGACAAGTTGCCCCGTCGCGTCATAGACGCGCACCAGAAAAGGCTTACGTTGAATGACGATCTTCGCGCCCTTCGCGCCCTTCGGCGTAATCTCAATCGCGTCATACGGCCCTATATCGCGGATCACGACCGGCAAGGGCCGCTGCGCCTTCTGTTCAACCGCATACGACTGATCGCGCTCAAAACGCCCACCCGGCGCAAGCCGCACGCGCACCACGTTCGCATCTTCCAGCGTCACATCCACCAACGCCCCGCTCGTCAAGATGAGATGCACGCCGTTCGGTTTCGTCAGATACGTGATGACATCGCCCGCCGTCCGCCAAGCGCCCGCCACAGGCAGCGCGACAAAGCACAACAACAACAGCAGACCCGTCAAAACTAGAAAACGGCGGCGCGTAAAGATTCTGTTATTCATAAGGCAGCATTTATGTCAGTACCGCCTGCGGTAGCGGGCGGTTATATGTTTTGTTCATAGGCTGGACGACGTAAACCCTCACCCGCCCGCTACCGCAGGCGGTACTGACACGGACTTGCATCCGTCACAAGCGTTCGCCAGCCCGTAAGGATGTTTGTGCGAACCGTCTGCCCGAACACTTAAGCAGTTAGTACGACTTTTCAACCCATAAGGCGCAAACGTGCGCGCGTAATACCCATTCGTGCATTAGTAATCGGCAACATTGCACACGTAATGAGCATATTTACACTCGTAATGACTCTCGCTGTATTCGTCAGGACAATTTTTACAACCGTAAGCACAAAATTTGCACTTGTAAGAACGAAATTTGCACGCGTAATGCTGACTTTTGCACTCGTAATATCTACCGTCACATCCGTAATCTCAATCTTTACACTCATAAGAACAATTCTTGCACTCGTCAGAGCCATCTGTGCAGTCGTCAGACGTATCTTTGCGCGCGTCAGGACCATCTGTGCGGTCGTAATGACCGTCGCCGCGCCTGTCAGGTCAATCGTTACGCCCGTCAGCCTATTTTTCATACACGACGCGCCCGCCTAAGATCGTGATGGCGGCTTCGGTGTGCAAGATTTCGGCGGGCGGGATGGTCAAGAGGTCGCGCGTGTGGACGGTTAGGTCGGCGAGCATGTGCGGCGCGATCTGCCCCTTGTCCTTTTCTTCAAACGAGGCGTAGGCGGACTCGGCCGTGTAGTTGCGGATCGCATTCTCAATCGTGATGCGCTCTTCGGGCCACCAGCCGCCCGCAGGTTGGCCGTCGGTTGATTGGCGCGTGACGGCGGCGTAGAGACCGAGATAGGGGTTGATCGGCTCGACGGGCCAGTCCGTGCCAAAGGGCACGTGGACGCCGTAAGCCATCATCGTGTGCCAAGAGTATGCGCCCATGACGCGATACTCGCCGAGACGATCTTGCGCCCAGCGTTTGTCCGAGATGGCGTGCGACGGCTGCATCGAAGCGATCACGCCGAGGTCGCGGAAGCGCGCGAAGTCCGACGGCGCAACCACCTGCGCGTGCTCGACGCGATTGCGACGTAAGAAGTCTGCTGGCACGCGATTGGCTGGGCCTTGATAGGCGAAGCCTAGTTTGTCCGTCTCAACTTTTGCTGCTGCGAAAGCATCAAGTGCCATGCGATTGGCTTTGTCGCCGATGGCGTGGAAGCCGATCTGAAAACCTGCTTGTGCGCGTTCGACGGTCATGCGTGTGAGTTCTTCGGGCGTGTGGCGTGGGATGCCGCTGTTGTGCGGGTCGTCGGCGAAGGGCGCGAGCATGGCGGCGGTGTGCGATCCCAATGTGCCGTCCACGTAGCCTTTGAGCATGGTCAGGCGGATGCGGAACGGATCGATCTTAAACGACGCAAACTCCGCGCGCTGTCTCTTCAACTCGGCAACCGTGTTCTCAAAATTCTGCCACTCGGCGATGCGAACAGTCAGCTTGTCCGCACGCAACAACTCGCGGTAAAGCTCGACGTTCTCATAACCCGAATTGTCCTGAATCGAAGTGATGCCATCGCGCCGCGCCTCTGCGAGCGCACGCTCAATCGCTTGCATCCTTTCAGCGCGCGAAGGCTCAGGCACGACGCGCGCAACCAGTTCGCCCGCTGTCTCGTGCAAAATTCCCGTCGGCTCGCCCGCCGCATCGTGTCGTATCTCGCCGCCTTGTGGCGCTTGTGTGTCGCGCGTGATGTTCGCGCGCTTTAACGCCAACGTATTCGCCCAACTCGTGTGCCCGTCCACGCGCTGCACGAACACAGGATTGTTCGGCGCGACTTCATCCAAGTCTTTCTTCGTCGGCCACTGACCGCCCCACAGCGTATGATCCCAACCGCGCCCAAGTATCCAAGAACCCGGCGGCAACTCTCGCACCTTCTCCGCAATCCGCCGCTTCGCCTCCGCGAGCGTCTGTGCGCCGATCAACTGCACGCGCAACAAACTGAGGCCACCGCTCACGAAATGTATATGCGCATCGTTAAAGCCCGGCGTGACGAGCCGGCCCTTGAGATCAATCGTGCGCGCGCCCTCGTAACCCACTAATATCTCCGCGTTCGAGCCGACGGCGACGATGCGCTCGCCGTCAACGGCGACGGCCTGCGCGATGTGTCCTTGCGCGTCAGCCGTAAAGACTTTGCCGTTTGTAAGCACGAGACTCACGCGGCGACGTGCCTGCGCGTGTCCATTGAACGACGCACAGACGAGCAATGTTGCGAGCGCGAGCGCAACAGCTTGGCGCAGTAGTTTCATGTTCCTTGGTGGCCTTGCGGCAGGTTGTGCGAGCGCGGATTGTTATATCACTGATCTGTTGTCGTGCGTAGGGGCATGGTTCTATTCAATCCAAGCTTAATCACCCCTACAAGCTTAGAAATTCAGCCAACTCATGCACGGATGGCAGCGCCGTGCGCGCGCCCAAGCTGCGACACTTGAGCGCGGCGACGGCGCAGCCGAGATGCAAGCACGCTTCGATCTCTGCGCCCTGCAAAAGCCCGTAGAGGAAGCCCGCATGGAAGGCGTCGCCTGCGCCCGTCGTGTCGCGACAACCGCCGGGGACGGGGCCGGCGGGCGCTTCGATGAAGACGCCCTCGTGATAGACCAACGCGCCGCGTATGCCGCGCGTCAGGCCCGTCACGGCGCAACCGTAGCGCGCTTTCACTTCGACGAGCGCCGCGCGTTCGTCTGCAATGCCGGTCAAGCGCACGGGGAACTCACACGAAGAGATGAGCACGTCAATGAGCGGGAGCAGTTCGGGCAACCCCGCATAGATGTTGTCAATGTCGGCGGAGACGATTGTGCCCGCAGCCCGCGCTTCACGCGCGAGGCGCACACACGCGGGCGGATCGTGTGCGTCCAAGTGGAGCACACGCCCGCGCACAGCAAAATTTGTCGGCGCTTCGTCGGCCGCGTAAGCCAGACGCTCATCTCTGTCCCAGATGATCGTGCGCTCGCCTGTGCGCGCGTCAATGATGATGAACGCGATCTGATTGCGCGCGCCTTCGATCACTTCCGTCTGCGTGATGTCAACGCCTTCGCCGCGCAAGGTCTGCAAGCCGAAGCGGCCGGCCGAGTCCGTGCCGAAGCGACCGGCGTAAGCTGTGCGCAAACCAAGACGTTGTAAGCCGACCATTGCCGAAGCGGTCTGCCCGCCCGCCGATTGTGTGTGCTCGATGAGCCGCGTCTTCGTGTCGAACGCGGGATACTCAGGCACGACGACGAGGTGATCCACCGCGTTCAAGCCAAAGCCGACCGCATCGAACTCACGTTCAGTTGGCAGCGTGAAAGGGAAGCGCATCTGTTGTTCCTCGCCGTCGTAGTTAGTTATCGCTTCGACGGTTGGGTTAAACTAACCGCACACACTGAAACTTGTCGAGCGGCGGCAGTCTCCGTCTGGAGGCTTTAACGAGCGGTGACTCTGGAAGAGAAACTTAAAAATTTGCCCACTGCGCCCGGCGTCTATCTGCACAAAGACGAGGCGGGCAAGATCATCTACGTCGGCAAGGCGAAGAACTTGCGCAACCGCGTGCGCTCCTATTTTCAATCGGGGCGCTCAACGGACGCAAAGACGCGCGAACTTGTACGGCGCATCGTCGATCTGGAATTCATCGTCACGGACACGGAAGTCGAAGCGCTCGTGCTTGAATCGAATCTGATTAAGCAGCACAAGCCGCGCTACAACGTGCTCTTGAAAGACGACAAGCAGTACCCACACCTCAAGCTCACGATCAACGAACCGTTCCCGCGCGTCATGATCACACGCAAAATTCAACGTGACGGCGCGCTCTATTTCGGGCCGTTTCTGCCTGCAAGTCTCGCGCGGCGCACGATTGATTTGATCCATCGCACTTTTCAGTTGCGCACCTGCGACATAGAGATTGACGGCAAACTGCCGCGCCCGTGTCTTGAGTATCACATCAAACGTTGCCTCGGCCCTTGCGTGAAGGGCTTGTGTACGCCCGAAGAATATGCGGAGTCTGTGCGCGACGTGCGGATGTTTCTCGAAGGACGCAACCGGGAACTCGCGGACGAATACGAGGCGCGGATGCTGAAAGCTTCGGACGAGATGCGTTTCGAGTTGGCGGCCAAGTATAGAGACTTGCGCAAAGTCGTGCTCGCCGTCTCGGAGCAGCAGAAGATGGCGACCGCCGCCGACCGCGACGTGGACATCTTCGGTTACTATCGCGAAGGCGCGCGGCTCGCCTTGCAACTATTCACCATGCGCGAAGGCAAGATCGTCGGCCGGCGCGAGTTCTTCTGGGAAGATTTGCCGCCGGACGATTTCGATCCGTCGAAGTTTTTGAGCGAGGTGCTCACGCAGTATTACTCGACCGACTACGTGCCGCGCGAGGTGCACGTGCCCGTAGATTTCGAGGATCGTGAGTTACTCGAAAAAGCTCTGACCGAGCGCAAAGGCCGCCGCGTGCGCATACTCGATCCGCAGCGCGGCGAGAAGCGCGACATGATCGCGCTGGTGGAGAAGAACGCGCAGATCGCATTCGAGCAACGCTTCCGCGTGTTGCAGCCCGACATGGAGCGCGTGCTCGAAGAGTTGCAGGAGACGCTGGAGTTGCCGCGTTTCCCGGCGCGCATCGAATCGTTCGACGTGTCGAACATCTCCGGCGCGGAGAACGTCGCGGCGCTCGTCGTCTGCGAGAACGGGAAGATCAATAAGGCTGAGAAGCGCCACTTTCGGATCAAGACGGTCGAGGGCGCAAACGATCCGGCTTCGATGCGCGAGGCGGTCTTTCGTCGTTATCGGCGGCAGCTTGATGAAAGTAAACCGCTCCCCGATCTGGTGATGATTGACGGCGGCAAGACGCAACTCGGCGCGGCGGCCGATGCAATGCGCGAGCTTGACCTTGAAGCCATCCCGATGATCGGCGTCGTCAAGCCGCCGCGTCGGCACAACGAAGTCTCACATCTGCTGGTCAAAGGGCGCGAACATGATCCTATCTATCTCGATCCGCACTCGACCGTCTTGCGCCTGATTCAAATGATCCGCGACGAGACGCACCGCGCTGCCGTCACCTACCATCGCAAGCGACGCGAGATACGCGACTTCACTTCGGAGCTAACGGCCATCCCCGGCGTCGGCGACAAACGCAAGACTCGTCTGCTGCGCAACTTTGGCTCCATCACGCGCATCGCGCAGGCCAGCATCGCGGAGCTTACGCCCTTCGTCGGTCGGCAAACCGCCGAAGAGATCGCCGGGCACTTCGCGCGCCAACGCGCGCGCGCTGGCATCAACACGAATGGTGAAGAAGGTTGACCCCGCAGTTCGTGCCGAGACTACGGCATCGGCTAGCGTGCTGCTAAACTGGCCGTGAAACTTTTCAGCCGAAGGGGCGAACGATCATGAGGGCTGACAACTGAGAGAGTATCTCAATCTGGATAATGACCACCATCATAGTAGCGGGCCGAAGTATTTACTTGCATTTGTTACTGGCACTATCATAAATACTTCATCGCGTTTGGGTAGAATGACAAAAAAGGTACGCAACTACTGATTTAGCTGTTCGGCTATGATTTACTGTCCTCAGCTTAGACAAGAGAGCCCGCAATGCTAAATGCAAGCCCTGAGTGGCTAACCGCCATCGGCACATTGATTATAGCCGCGTTAACTGTCATAAGTATTATTATTCTTATATTTCAAGTACGCGACCTGAAAAAAAGTATTCATAGTTCGACTTATCAGCACATTTATGAACTGATGATCCAGCTTGATAAATACTTCATCGAACATCCAGATGTTAAGCCGTATTTTTACGGTGGCAAGGAATTAAAAGACTTAGAGGCCATTAATCCTGTGGAAAGAGAGAAACTTCTCTCCATTGCGGAAATGATGGTTGACTATTTCGATAGCGTGTATCATCAGGAAGACTGTATGCCTCAAGGAACTTTTCCTAAATTCAAGGCATACATAAAAGAGACGTACCGACAAAGTTCAATCATCCAGAAGTTCGTTGAGGAACATGGCGAGCAATGGTATCCAAATGATTTCATTAGCGACTTGAAAGGTGAGCCGGAACAATGTCGCGGGACGCAGGAGTAGAATCCACTATCTATTGCATAGCTGCGGCGACGCCAGAAGATGTCGCTTGGATCGCCCGACTTGAAGTCGATATGTACTCCGCACGTGATGCCGTCCCGGAGCACATCTTGAAGGAGTGGTATAACAGCAATCCTGATGGCTTCTCTGTCATAAAGAGAAAAGGCCGGAATATTGGCCACATCGATATTTTACCGTTGCGGCCGGCAACGCTCCAAAAGTTTATTGACGGCTCCATAGTGGAAAAAGATATACGTGGAGATGACTTATATTCGCCAGAGGAAAGAGATGCGATTCAGGACTTATACGTTGAAAGTGTCGCATTTTTATCAATCCAAGGGCGGGCAACTTCACGGGCGGTGCAGTATCTCCTTTCCAATTTCATCTCTCTCGTAAGTCGGCTCTGTAATCCGGCCAACGTTAAAAACATTTATGCGATTGCCGCCACTCTGCGCGGTAATCGCTTTTTGACGCGCCTTAGTTTTACTAACGCTAAAAGAGCAAAAGATAGAGTAGATCAGCATGATCTTTTTGCTATTAAGTTCTCCGATCTTGTTGGCGAGATAGCTGATTTAGGCTAAGTTGTCTCATCTGTCCCTATAGCGAGTTGCGATTGCATGTAGCCCGCCGGGTAAAAAGGTATAGTCAGTACCGCCTGCGGTAGCGGGCGGGTCTCAGCCGCGACCAAGACCCGCCCGCTACCGCAGGCGGTACTGACCTGAGCTACTCCCAATTGCAAACGGCTATAGTCGCTCGCGCTAGTGGAGGAATATGCGTTCCTGCCAACAGCGGCCTTGCGTCAGTCGAAGAGTGAACTGAATTTCCGACATGCGCCTCAGGGAAATTTCGTCTGTGGGCGTACAATTTGCAACGCAGCATACACGCGCAGCACAGGTTCGCCCGAACTCGCCAACTCCGTGAGTAGATGCGCGCGCTCTACGCCGTTACTGTAATGCGGACTGTCGAGCAGACGCTTGACGTGCAGCAACCACTCGGCGCAATTCTCTTGTTGGCGCGCAGGCTCGCGCAGAAAAGCGATGTACTGCCGCAACAACGTATCGGCGGCCGGCCCCTTTGTTGGCCACACCTCAAGCAGCAGTTGATACAGCACACACTTCTGATTGAAATAATCGCTTTCGGACGCTTCGCCATCCCCGCGCCAATCAGCCATCGCATTGAGCCAAGCGTTCAACTGCTCGACGCGCTTCGGCTCATTCCGCTCCTCCTCCGTCTGCGGCTCATCCGCCATCCCAAAGCGCAACGCCTGCGCCGTGCGAAAGAGCGTTTGCGCAGTTGGCGTCGTAAAGAACGGCGTCAGCTTCGCTGCACCTTCAAGCTTCGCGGGCGCAGCATCTTCTGTGTGGATGGGTTCGATTGTCTGCTGATTCGACTCAACATCATGTTCTTGTTTATCAACATTGTCTAAGAAGCTATGATCTGACGCGCTCGGCCGAGACAAGGCGACGCTTTCGGCGCATTGATTCGCACTTCCGTACCTAGCAAAGTAAGCGTCGAACGATTCGCGCAATTCATCTTGTGCGACTCCAGCCTCTTTGCAGAGAGTTAATAGCGCCACGAATGCCAGCCGTCCTGGCCCATTCTCTTCTGCTAGAAAGCTGCGACTGTCCTTGGCTTCGATCTTGTTGAGCGTAGCACTGTAGGCATGAAGGAGCAGAGCAAAGCGTGATGGCGTATCACCTGCTTCTTTAACTATCCAGATAGTAGGTAAAATCTGTGCGGGCGTGCTCATCGCATCTATATAAGGCATGACGAATAGCACATCTTCGTCGCGCGCCTTCTCTTCAGCGTTGAAGGTTGTACTCGTCACGCGGACGAGCGTGTTATAGAAATCCGCCACGTCATAAACGAGCGCATCATTACAAGTGAGCGGCGCGAGCGGGAGTTTGCGCGGCAGTTCAGTGAACAGTTCGCGGGCTTTGTGCTTGTCAACTTTGAGCATCGCGTTGATGGCGCGCAGGCGCAGGGACAGCGTGTCGAGGTTGAGGCCGAAGGCGCGGGCTTCGTAGTCCTCGCGCGTGTAGGCGTAGTTGAGACCGGGCGCGATGCGGCGCTTGATGGATGCTTGCGCGCCGCCGGCCGTGCGGAACGCTTCGTCCAATAATTCGCGCCGCCAAGCGCGCTCGGTGATCTTGCCTGACTCGACGAGTCGCAACAGCACATCGGCCGCATACTCCGGCGGCAGCGCACGCGCGTCCACGACCAACGCTTCGAGTTCGGCGGGACGCGGCGGGCGTTTCGTTTGTGCGGCGCGCGCAGGTGCATCTGTCTGCGCCGGGCGCGTCTGCGTCGCGGCTTGTTGCGCGGTCGCGTTTGTTAAATCGCCGCACGCAAACAAAAGTAACACTGCAAGCAGCCGCAGCGAGTGGCAAGCGCTTGACACCTCAGTTTGCCCTCTCATAGTCTTGAACGACAGCAATGAATAAATCTACACGGGCCTGCCGGGTCATAATTGAGCTTAGCACGCGCATAATCCAATGACGACAAGCAAAGAAGAACTGTTGCCCCTGATTCGTGAGCACCGCGCGCACGTGGGCGTGATCGGGCTGGGTTATGTGGGCTTGCCGCTCTTGGTCGAATTCGCCGCGACAGGTTTTCAGGCGACCGGCTTCGAGGTGGACGAGACCAAAGCAGCGCGCATCAACGCAGGTGACTCTTACATCTCAGACGTGCCCGCCGAGCGCGTCAGCGAGTTGGTCGCCAAAGAGCGTCTGCGTGCGACGACCGATTTCAGCGCGCTCAAGTTGTGCGACGCCATCATCATCTGCGTGCCGACGCCTCTGCGCAAAACCAAAGAGCCGGACATCTCTTACATCCTCGCCGCCGCCGAGCAGATTCAACAGCACTTGCGCCGCGGCCAACTCATCATCCTTGAATCCACCACCTATCCGGGCACGACCGACGAAGTCCTATTGCCTATGTTCGAGGAGCGCGGACTCAAACTCGATGCAGACTTCCTGCTCGCCTTCTCGCCTGAGCGGGTTGACCCCGGCAACCCGCAGTTTCAGACACACAACATCCCGAAGGTCGTCGGCGGTTGCACGCCAGATTCCACGGAAGTGGCCGCCGCGCTCTACGGCGAGATCGTCAAACATGTGCATCCGGTCACGTCTGCGCGCGTCGCCGAAGCAGCCAAACTCTTAGAGAACACCTTCCGCGCCGTCAACATCGGCATGGCCAACGAGATGGCGCGGCTTTGCTATGCCCTCGGCATAGACACTTGGGAAGTGATTCGCGCCGCCGCGACGAAGCCCTTCGGCTTCATGCCCTTCTATCCCGGCCCCGGCATTGGTGGCCACTGCATCCCGCTTGATCCGCACTACCTCAGTTGGAAGGCACGGCAGCACGGGTTCGATTCGCGTTTCATCGGCTTGGCGGAAGAGGTGAACTCACGCATGCCGGAGCATGTGGTGACGCTCGTCAGTGACGGCTTGAACGATGAGCGCAAGGCTTTGAAGGGGGCGCGCGTGTTGTTGTTGGGCGTGGCGTACAAGCGCGATATTGACGACGTGCGCGAATCGCCTGCCCTCTCGATCATTGATCGCTTGCGCGCGAAGGGCGCGGACGTGCGCTATCACGATCCGTTCGTCGCGGAAGTTCGCTTTGACGACGCGCACACGCAAGGCAGCGGCGAGCCGTTGCAATCGGTCGCGCTCACGGACGACGAGCTAAAAAACTCAGACTGCGTCGTGATCGTGACCGACCACACACAGGTTGACTACAAGCGTGTCTGCGAATTGAGTCGCCTTGTGGTGGACACGCGCAACGCGCTCGACTCGGACATCAGACGAAACAGTTGCGCGCGCATCATCCGATTGTGATAGGTCAGTTGCTGACGGACTTTGACTCTTGCTGCCAAACGGCGACGCATTCGGCGAGCGCGCTGGTGAGCGCCTGCGGCTGCCAATTGGGCGCGCGGGCCTGCAAGCGTGAGATGTCGGCGCGCCAAGCGGGCGGGTCGCCACGTCGCGCGCGACCACGACAGCGAATCTCCTTGTCCGGCGAGATTAAATCCCGAATCAAGCGGGCCAACTCAAGCACGCTCGTCTCTGCGCCACTGGCGACGTTGACGACGCAGTACGTTGCCTCTTCGTCGGTCTGCGCGCTTGCCAGTGCGACAAGCGCTGCGGCCACGTCGTCAACGTGCAAGTAGTCGCGCGTCTCCGCGCCCGTACCTTCGAGCCAGATGGTCTCGGCCGCGCTTGCGCATTGCCGGTACAACTCCCAGACGAGCAAACGGCGTTGCACGGGGCCGAAGATCGAGAAGAGCCGACAGACCACGACGCGCAACCCGAAGCACTCAACATACTCGCGCGCCAACTGCTCGCACATCGCTTTGTGAAAACCGTAAGGCGAGATCGGTTGCGCTGGCAGCGCCTCGCGCAGCGGCAACTCAGATGTTTTGCCATAGACGGCCGCGCTCGAAGGAAACAGCAGCACGGGCCGCAGACCCGAACGGCGCACGCCGTCGAGCGTATTCGCCCACGTCATAACAGACGCACGCAGATCGTCGAGCGGCAGCTTGAGCGATGCGCCGACCGATGCCGTGCCTGCGCCGTGCAAGATAACGTCGGGCGCAAACGCGCGGACGATTTCGGCGAGGTCTGAAGTCAACACGTCCGCCTGCACATAGCCGCCGGGCCACGCCGTCGCAGGCTGACTCGCACGCGCCACGCCCAACACCTCGTGCCCCGCGCGCGCCGCCCAACGCCCGACGCTCCCGCCCACGAAACCGTTGCTGCCAGTGATCAGGATTTTCACGGTGCAGATATTGACGAATGTTCGCGCGTCAGTTCTTTGATCGAATCGTTGATGACGGGCGCGACTGTCTCGGGCGCGAAGTGCGCGGCGAGGTGCGCGTAGCCTTTGTCGGCGAGACGCTGCCACAATTCGTTGTTGGTGTAAAGCTCGACTATCGCGGCGGCGAAAGCTTGCGGCGTGTCCGCGATCATGGCCGACTCGTCGTGTTCAAGGCCCATGCCTTCCGCGCCGATTGAAGTCGTCACACAGGGCAGCCCGTGCGCCAACGCCTCGCCCACCTTGCCCTTCACGCCCGCGCCGTAGCGCAGCGGCGCGACAAACACGCGGCGGCTCTGCCAGAAAGGTTCAACGTCCGGCACGTAGCCATGCACACGCACGTGTGCCGAACTGTAAGCCACGATCTCCGCCGACGGATTATCGCCGACGATGTCGAGCGCGACCTCTGGCAAGCGTTGCCGGACGAGCGGCAAGACTTCGCGCAGGAAGTGCAACACGCCGTCGCTGTTCGGCCGGTGCGCGAGGTTGCCGATGAACAAGAGATGCGCGCGGTCAGCAAACGACAGACCGCGCGCTTGCAGTTCGTGGATCGTCGGAATGACTTCGATGCGCACCGCAGGTGCGACCTCTGCCATCGCCCGTCGGTCCTCTGTCGAGTTGCACCAGACGAGGTCGCTTTGGCGCGCGAGCTTTGTCTCCAGTTTGCGATAGCGCGCGGCTTCGGCGGCGATGTTTGGATCATTTGTGACCGCGTGCTCGCGCTCAAGCCGCAGGCAATGCGCGTCCACCATGTCGAAGACAACGCGGACGCCCGCACGTCTGAGCGCAGGCATGAGCGCGGCGGCGACAGACGGGCGGCTCACGACGCCCGCGTAAAATTTCCGCGCGCGCAACAGACGCGGATAATCAGCCACGCTCGCCGTCTCGATCCCTTCGCGCCACAGACGCCGCTCGTACTCGGGCCATTCGGGCCGGTTCATCGGCACAAACAGAACGCGACTCCAAGCAGCGAGCGTGCGCAAGATGAAGAGCATGCGCGCGCTGCCCGCATCGCGGTCGGGCGTCGGGATGCGCTCATCAAACACGATGATGCGCGGGCCGCGTCCGCGATTCGCCGCGCGCTCGTCATCCGTTTGATCTTGCGCGTAGTGCTCGCGCTCCAACACGTCGCGCCACTTCTCATAAAATCTCGGGCGAT
Source organism: Acidobacteriota bacterium (assembly GCA_003223935.1). Lineage (GTDB taxonomy): Bacteria > Acidobacteriota > Blastocatellia > Pyrinomonadales > Pyrinomonadaceae > QHXQ01. Next base: position 90,146 of record QHXQ01000022.1, read on the forward strand.
TGATGACTTGATAGCGTTTGAGGCCGAAGCGCGTGTCCTTGCCGACCGTTGCGCCCTCGAAGTGGATGATGCGCGAGCACGGCTGATAGACGACCTTGTGCCCGAGCGAGCGGACGCCGAAGCAGATGTCCACGTCCTCGTAAGAGATCGGGGCGTAAATCGGGTCGAAGCCGCCGAGCCGGTCGAAGAGGTCTTTGCGGACGAGGAGCGACGCGCTGGTGCAGTAATCAACCTCGCGCGCGAAGTTGAAGCGACGATCTTCGGGCGACTTGCCCCAGCCGTAATGATATGCCTCGCCCGTCTGCCACACGATGGCCCCGGCCTCCTGTAGCGTCCCGTCCGGGTAGATAAACATTGAGCCGACCGCCCCGACGCTTGGGTCACCTTCCGCCGTCTCGACGAGCGGCTCTAGCCAGCCGGGCAGCACCACTGTGTCGTTGTTCAGGAAGACCAGATATTTGCCGCGGGCATGACGCGCGCCCTCATTGTTGCCGCCGACGCAGCCGGCATTCACGTCAATATTGACGATGCGTATGTAGCCGTCGAGGTGTGAGAGCACCCGCTCTGTTTCGTCAGTCGAGGCGTTGTTGACGACGATGATCTCGGTCGCGCTGAGGTCAACTTCACGCAGGAGCGAGCGGAGACATTGGAAGGTGAGTTCGATCTTGTTGTAGCAGAGGAGAATGATGGAAGTGCGGATGGGGCGGTCGGGCGCGGGCAGCCCGTCTTTCCGCCCCGCAATTGCGTTCATCAGTAAGAGAAAGTCAGCTACGCCGTACTGCTGCACGAAAGGGGGGCGCGGCGCGGCCTTTACGTCCCACACACGGTGCGGGTCGAGTCCGTGCGCTATGGCGCTCAGGTACACGCGCTCGGCGAAGCGGACGACACGCGCGCCGAGGCGCATGGGCGCGGCCACTGAGCCGACGAGAAGGCGTTTAATGAGTAGCTTGAAAGAGAGGGGAAGTCTTTGACGTATTTTTTCTTTCATGCGTTTGAGTTGAGGCACTCGACTCGGTCGGCACATGCGTCGGGCCGCTCATTTTTACCTCGCAAAAGGCGCTTACGAACGGAGCTTGCGACCTGGCTTAACCCCCGGCCCAGATCATCGTTTGAGTCCTGCAATTCGATGGCCCTGTACATTGAGGCCAAGAACATATCATCCGGGGTGTTGACATTGATAAAATCCGAGACCCGACAGGTGCGCAGCTCGTTGCCTTTGGCCCGATAGTGCTCAAAGAAATTTCCGATTGGCGCAGCGCCCTTTCCGGCAGCGATAAACTCTTTAAGATGCGACTCAAGATGGCGGTTGAAGACCGCTAGCCCCGACCACCTGACGCCCTCCGCGTTGCCCTCAATCGGCGTCTCTAAGATTGAACGGATGCGCTGTTCCGCGTCACAGACCACTATGCCGCCTTTGGAAAGCTCCACCGAGTCGAAAGGGTCGGCGACGGCGAGGTAATTCTCATCAAGCTGACTATGTTCGTATAAGCTTGGGTAAGCATTTTCGATGAAAAAGATGTCCGACAACGAGAGCGCCACTCTAGGCGCACCCTGATTGTTTAGTAAATGCAGCAATGCCGGTAAAGCTCCGTACCTGTGATAGCGGTTGGCGACTACTTTGACGGCAGCCTCAGGCCCCGACAGATTGGCCGCCGCCAGCAACTCGGACACAGGCTTGAGGAACGACGCGCGCGTGGAGACGATGATCTCTTTGAAGCCGGCCGCGCGCGCTTGGCGGACATTTCTCGCCAAGGTGGATTCATCATAAACGGGCATCGCCGATTTGGGCAGAATGGTGTTGAGCAGCCCGAATCTCGTGCCCCGCCCCCCTGCCAGCATGAATAGTGTAACGCTCATATCGGAAACTCAAACGCTAAATCTAAACCCGCGCTAAGGCTGCTTTTACTGCTTATTGCTGACCATGCACTTCGGAGTGTGTCTCCCATTTTAGCAGCGGGCGCACGAGACCGGGCATCGGGCCGACGTAATCGCCGCGCGCCGTGTCGCCCGCTTGACTATCAACCACCTGAAAGGCGACGACCTTGCGCGCTTCCACATGTAGCGCCGTCGCCGGATAGTGCGACATGACGGAGGCATGAACCAAGAGACTGCCTTCGGCGCAGTAGTTGCCGGGCAGCCACGCGGTGCTCTTGTATGTGCCGACGGGACGGGGCGTGCGGCGCCACTCTGCGCCCGTGTCGTGTGCGCTAAAAATGTGCGCGCCCCATTCGTTATAGACCTCGACGACGGGCGTCAAGGTGTGCCCGGCTTGCAGCACATCGTAAGTGATCTCAAGTCCGATGGGGCGGCGTATGTCTGCGGCGGCGATGGTCTCGCCTGCCTCGTTGCAGGCGCGCACCCGGCGCAAGCGCACGACCGCATTGCCGGGCGCTTCCGCTTCAGGCCACACGCGCTCCGCGCTGATGTTCCAACTCGAACTCAAATAGGTGTTGACGATCTCTTGCGCGGGGCCGTCCGCAGTGATCTGACCTTGCTGCATCAGGATGACGCGGCGACAGAGGCGCGTGACGGCGGGCATGTTGTGCGAGACGAAAAAGATCGTGCGCCCTTGTTGTCTGATCTCGTGCATCTTGTCGAGACATTTTTGTTGGAACGCGGCATCACCGACGGCGAGCACTTCGTCCATGATCAGTATCTCCGGCTCAAGATGCGCGGCGACCGAAAAGGCCAAGCGCACGTACATGCCCGACGAGTACCACTTGACCGGCGTGTCAATAAATTGTTCGACTTCGGAAAAGGCCACGATCTCGTCAAACTTGCGCGCGATCTCCGCGCGACGCATACCGAGGATCGCGCCGTTCAAAAAAATGTTCTCGCGCCCCGTCAGTTCTGGATGAAAGCCCGTGCCGACTTCGAGCAGCGAGCCGACGCGACCGTAGAGCTTGACGCGCCCTGTGGTCGGCTTGGTGATGCGCGAGAGAATTTTCAGGAGCGTTGATTTGCCCGCGCCGTTGTGCCCGATGATGCCGAGCAGTTCGCCCTGTTTGACTTCGAGGGTTACATCTTTGAGCGCCCAGAGGTTTCGGCGCGTGTGCGCGCCGTTGCCGTTTGCGCCGCGCCAACGCCGAAACGGCGCGCGCGCGATGCCTTCCAACATCTCGCGGAACGTGAAATAGCCCGGATGCAGCCCGCCGATGCGGTAGCGCTTCGATACGTTCTCGATTGTCACCATCGGCGGCATAAGCGTCTCGGTTCAGATCACGTCGGCGAATGTCACTTCAAGCCGGCGAAAGAGATAAATGGCGCAGACGAGTAATGCGAGTGTCAGTGCGACGGAGACAAGGACGGGCACGAGCGGCGCGGCGTGGCCGGCGAGCGCCGCGCGGAAACCTTCGACGATGCCGGTCACAGGATTCGCAGTAAGCAACCAGTACCATCTGCCTTGCAGCTTGCGCAGAGGATAGATGATCGGCGAGGCGAACATCCAGAACTGAAGCATGAACGGCAGGACGTGGCGCAGGTCGCGATACTTGACTGTCAGCGCAGAGATGAGCAAGCCCACTGCGAGCGCGAGCAGCACGACGAGCAGGACGTACACGGGCAAGAGCAGCAGATGCCACGTCAAGGCCACGTGATAGTAGATCATCAGACCGATCAAGATGACTGAGGCGACGGCGAAGTCAACAAGTCCGGCCGCGACGGCCGCGGCCGGAATGAACATGCGCGGAAAATAGACCTTCGTGATCAGGCTCGTGTTCTGCACGAGGCTCGTCGTGCTGTTGTTGACCGCGTTGGCGAAGAACGTCCAGAGCAACAAGCCAGCATAAGCGAAGAGCGGGTAAGGCATCTGCTCTCCGGTTTCGAGACCGCCGAACTTGTTGAAGACGAGCGTGACGACGAACATGGTCAGGAGCGGTTGAATGATGACCCACGCCGCGCCCATCAAGGTCTGTTTGTAGCGCACCTTCACGTCGCGCCAAGTGAGGAAGTAGAGCAGTTCGCGGTACGTCCAAAAGTCGCCCAAGTCGAGTTGCACGCCCGACTCTTCGGATTCGATCAAGACGTGCGGTCGTTCTTCGGGGCGCAACGCGCGCGCGTCGTCGGCCGGTCGGTCGTTGGCGTTTAGTGTGCTCTGCGGGGCGTGCGCGGCTTCGAGCGTTGGTTCGAGCGGACGGACGCTGTCGCTGGGCTTCAAACTCATCAAGCGTTCTCTTGGCTTCAGAGCAGTCAGTCTAGCCACGCGCACACGCAAGCGTCAAGCAAGACACGGCGCGCGTCTCGCGTGGATATGAGCGCGTCGAGCGTGCGCGGCGCGGCTGCCCGATGGGTCTCCGGTTTATCGGGCGCGTGCTATACTCCGCCGCGACCCTAGTCAATTCGTGATGATCCCCACTCAGACTGAAACCCTCCCGGCCGCAGACAGGGCAGACACCGCAAGGCCACAACGTCGTTTGAGCGTGTGGCTTGAGCGCGCGACCGTCGGCTGCCTGTTTCTGTTTGCGTTCTTCGCGCCGCACTCGATTGCGGCGACGCAGACGGCGTGGATGCTCGCGTTGCTTTTTTGGGCGATGAGATTTCTTCTCCGCCCGCGCCCCACCACGTATCGCACGCCGGTTGATTATGCGCTGCTCGGCTTCTACATTCTGACACTCATCTCTGCGTTCTGCTCTTATGACCCTGATGTGTCCGTCGGCAAACTGCGTGCGGCCAGCCTGTTCACCATCGTCTATGTCGTGGCGGAGAACATTCACACGCGGCGCGTGCTGCGCGCGCTCGCCGTCGTGCTCGTCGCCTCTTGCGTGTTGAATGTCTTTTACACGTTCGGCGTCGCTGCGGTCGGGCGCGGCGTGAAGATCGAAGAGTTGAATGCGAATGGCCCGCTCTATGCGGCGGGCGTGCGCGCAGGTGAGACGCTTGTCGCGGTTGATGGTATCGCGGCGAACAACCCCGAAGAGTTGGAGCGCGGCATCAAAGCGGCGCGCACGGCCGCCGATCCGCACATACGCTGGCCCAATCAGACGATTGCTTGCACGTGGGATGAACAGACGGCGTGCGTGGGCGGGCATCACGCCGAAGTGCTGTCAGTTTTCAAAGTCCCGCGCAGTAGTCTGCTCGCAGGCGACACGGCGGCGGCGCGGCTCGGTCTCGGCGCTTGGGCGCGCGGGCACGACGACCGCGCCACAGGCTTTTACGGCCAATACACGACCTACGCCGAAGCCCTGCAACTGATCATGTCGCTCGCGCTCGGCCTGTTCATTGCTCTACCGCGTAAACGGAGCACGCGCGGTCTGCTGCTCGCCGCCGCGATCACAATGATGACCGCCGCGTTAGTGTTGACCGTAACGCGCGCCGCTTGGTTGGGCTTTTTATTGTCGGCCTTCGCCATCGCGCTTGCATGCGCGCGCCGCCGCGTGTTGTTGCTAACGGCGGCCGTCGCTCTGCCGCTCGCACTCGCCGGTCTCTTCGTCCTACAGCAACAACGACGGGTCGGTTTCATCGATCCGCAGGAAGGCTCAACCGCGTGGCGTCTGATTGTGTGGCGCGAAGGTGTGCAGGTGCTCTTTAGCCGGCCGCGTCATCTGCTCGTCGGCGTCGGCATGGATTCAATCAAACGGCACTGGCGCGAGTGGGGCATGTTCGAGGGCGGTAAGATTCCTTGGGGCCACCTGCACTCGACGCCCTTGCAGATCGCCTTCGAGCGCGGCATCCCGACACTTTTAGTTTGGCTCGCGCTGCTCTACCTCTACGGGCGCATGCTCTGGCGACTCGTGCGCGGCGGCCATGTTGCTAACTGGATCGAGCGCGGCATCGCACTCGGCGCGCTCGGCGGACTGGTCGGCTTTTTAACCAGTGGCTTAGTGCATTACAACTTCGGCGACTCTGAAGTGGTCATGCTCTTCTACTTCATCATGGGCCTTGCGCTCGCCGTCAATCAACAAGCGGCGCAAACGGCGCACGAAACTTAAGGCGCGTTCATCGCGCGCCGAAGCACGACCGACGCATGCGCTCCATCTCAGTTAAAAAATTGCTCGCTTGTTTTCTGCCCTCGTGTTGGTGGCAGGGCCGCTCATCGTCGGCGTGCTGCCCATCATGGCCGCTGCCGTCATACTGCCGCCGTGTAAAGAGGAGATTTATTCGTGGGCGCGCGAACAAAAAGCGGCGTGGTCGGGCGGGATGGATCAATCAGGCTTCGCGCAGGCGGTCGCGGAGTTGAGCCGCGCGCAGGACATCCCGTTCTTCGATCTGAAACCGCAACTCGACGCCGCCGCCCGACAGTCTTACGAGCAGACGGGCGCGCTGCTCTGGTGGCATGACGACACGCACATGAACGCGCAAGGGCATCGCGCCATCGTCAACGCCGTGTACGAGCAACTGCTAAGCGGGCTGCTTAGCGAACATCAGCAGACGACAGTGCGCTGAAGCAAGGCGTGTCAGCTAATGCTTTCAATTACGGCGCGCGGAGGGCTTTGAGTGCAAGCGGAAGATTACGA
>QHXQ01000120.1 GCA_003223935.1 Acidobacteriota bacterium
CGAACTGCTTGCGAGGCCATGACGCCTTTTGAGATCAGGTAGAGGGCGCGCCAACGGGTTTTCTCTTGTGCCTTTTGGCAAGCCAGATAACGGCGCTTGAGTTCTTCGGTTGTCAAATGAGCTTTGAGTTCGATTCGTCTCCGCATGACGAATTCTTACTCGACCTTAGTTATTTTTGCAATTCGGTATTATCTAGTTGCGCGCCGGACAGCACGCGCTAGCAGCGTGATATACTGCGCCTCGGCCGCATAAATTATGGTTCGGGCGGCTGCTCGCCTGTGCGAAAACTTTCTACACTTTGAGTTGACACTATGACTCAAGATAATTCTCCCGCTATTCGATCCGCTACGGCCGCAGATGTCGCCTTGTTAGCTGAACTAGGCGCACGCACCTTCTACGAGACTTTCGTCGCCGATAATAGCCCCGAAGATATGGCTGCGTATCTGGCCGCAGCTTTTAGCCCGGAGCAACAAGCGGCCGAGTTGGCTGATCGGCGCTCGAATTTCTTCGTCGCTGAAATTGATGGGCGGGCGGTTGGTTATGCACAGTTGCGTGCGGGTGAAATCCCTGCGTGCGTGGCAGGCGCAAAGCCGATTGAGTTAGCTCGCATGTATGTCTCTAAGGATTGGCTCGGTCAAGGCGTAGGCGAAGCTTTGATGCGCGCGTGCTTGGAGCAGGCGCGAGCTTCGGGGTATCAGACGATTTGGCTGGGCGTGTGGGAACACAACGCACGCGCGCAGGCGTTCTATCGCAAGTGGGACTTCCGCGTGATCGGCGCGCACATTTTTCAGTTAGGCTCTGACCCGCAGACCGATCTACTTATGGAGCGCGCATTAGTATGAGATCATCTTTCTACTTCCCGCTTGTCTTAACCATCAGCGGCAACATTCTCTATCATATCTCGCAGAAATCCGTGACGAAGACGGCCAATCCGCTCATCACCATGATGCTCGCCTACGGCGTCGGCATCCTAGTCTGCGCCATCTGCTTTATCTTTTATCCGGCGGAGAAACCTTTTTTGAGTTCGATTAAAGAATCGAATTGGGCCGTCTTCGCTATCGGCATCGGCGCGACCGCCGTTGAAGTCGGATATTTATTGGCCTACCGGGCAGGCTGGAATATCAGCATCGCGCCGGTGTTAACCAGCGTGACGGTCACGTTGTTACTGATCCCTGTCGGTCTCTTGCTCTTCAGAGAGCAGCTTTCCGCATGGAACGCGCTCGGCATTGTGCTCTGCATCATGGGGCTGGCGCTCATCGCTCACAAATAGAGGATCGCACGCGCCTCAACGCGCCGCCCAACAGACGCTGGCCAGCGACCATTCAATAACCTCTCTTTACATCATTGCCTGCCTCATAATTCACACGCAGCCGGCAACGTTCACAGTGAGATTCTGCGGGCGTTTCCTTTTTTCTGTCCCAATTTTATTGACACAGAGTCTGGAGGCGAATATCTTGCCTAAACTGAGAAAATGGTTGTTGCTGTGGTGAGCGACTCTGGTTCGGCATTCTGCCTCGCATCGATCTTTAATAAGGCCATATTCGCGGCCGGCGGCCTGAAGGCCGGCGTGTCGTTGCTGTTGAACGAACAACTTGATGCGTGCGCCCCTACAAATGTAACCCGTCTTTGCCGAAAGGAGACACAGATGAAGCGGACAATTTGCAGCTTGGCTGTAATTGCAGTCGTCTTCGCTCTGCTTGCGCCCAGAGGCGCGGCCGACGATCCGTTGGATAGAATTATGAAGCAGGAAAGCAATACTGTGTCGCTCGACCTGAAGTTCAGTAAGCGCAAGCAGAATGCGCTGCAACACGTCATCTCTTTCTTTGACGTGGGGCCCAATGGTTTTGCGACCGGCTTTATCGTCGGCGATGGCTTAGTGATGACGGCCTACCATGTCGTCTCAGGCGACCTGAGCGCGGGTAAGAAAGTACAGTTAGGTTTCGGGCCGAAAGATCAACTTGAGGTCAGAGTCTCCATCAACGGCTGTCAAGCCACAGTGCTCAAGGTGGATAAGGATGCGGATTTGGCGCTCCTGAGCGTCTGTTCGCAGAGACAGACCGGCGCGCCCGCCTTCCAACCGAACCTGAGCGAAAATGAGAAACTGCTCGTCATCGCCCGCCCGCATGGCGATAAGACTGTGCGCCAAGGCGTCTATTCCGGGCCATATACATTTCGCGGGCAACAGTATTGGTCGGCCAAGATTGATGGGCGCGACGGTTATTCCGGCAGCCCCGTCTATAACGACCGAGCCGAGATCGTCGGCGTCTTTAGCGGCTACGATTGGGCGCAAAAACTGGCCGTGATCAGCCCCGGCGAACGCGCGCAAAAGCTGTTGGCAGAATACAACTCCAGTCCCAAACAATGAATTAGTCCGTTCGCGCCTTTCGTGGCCGAAGCGAGCACGCACACTTGTCGGCTCAATCTCCGACTGCGCGCGCGCGGCGTAAAGGCCAAAGTTTATCAAGCGCGCGCCGGTGGCTGGAACCGGCGCGCATGCGCGCCGCTTGATAACTTCCCTTCTCTTTAGTCTGCTCCGCCTTTGCCGTTCGCGGGCGGCGATTGCAGCGCTGCCCCAGAGCTTTGTGCAATCAGGTACAACTCGGCGCCGGGAGTGCGTTCACATTAAGCCGACGCTCCCGACAATAAGGCCGCACACGATTGCGCATGGCTTTAGTTATGGAGCTTGAACATGAAAGGTTTCATGCTTACGTTGCTCGGCGCAGGCTTATTGCCGATGTTAATTGCGTGTGCGGCTAAACCGGCTAATGAAAATGGTGCTCAAGCCAGCGCGGCTCCGAGCGCAACGGCGCAGCAACATAACCCATCTGCATCCACGAACAGCAGTTCCGCCGCCACACCTGCCCCATCGTCCACGCCCACGCCAAGTTCGCCCCCTTCAGCAATCAACACATCTGCGGCGGTAGTGCTTGAGATCACAGATGCCAACTATGAAGATGTGGTGACCAACTCGCAGCTACCGGTCTTGCTCGACTTTGGGGCCGCTTGGAGCGCCCCTAATCGTCTGCTCGCGCCAAAGGTGGCGGCGATTGCTAATGATTATGCGAACAAGCTGAAAGTCGGCAAGGTCAACGTTGACGACAATCCGGCGACCACTAAAAAGTTTAAGATCAACGCTATCCCCACGCTCACCCTGATCAAGAACGGAGTTGAGGTGGAGCGGATCGTCGGGGCGACCTCTAAGGACGCAATCGGGCGCATGATAGATAAGCACCTAGATAACCATTAAGAGGAGACCGAACTGATGAGTCCAGTCGCAGATGAGTTGCGCAGTTGTTATAGATGCGACTACGAGACAACTGAGCCGCTCGATAAGTGTCCACGTTGTGGGCAGCGTCTGCGTAGCGCGCGACAGGTGCGCAGGCTTGGTTGGGTGTTGACGATCTTGGGTGTCTTTCTCGTCGCCTTCATGGGCACGATCACCGTCTATATAACACGCATCATCGCGCAGACCGATGAACCCGGCGCAGCCACGAGATTCACCGGCGGGCCGGAGATGCTGCTGTTCATGTACGGCCTGTTCGGCTTCGTGATCTTGTTCGGACTGATCGCCATGGCGGGCGGCATCTGGCAGATCAAGTATGGCAAGCGCAACAGGAAACTAGCCTACATCATCCTCGGCCTGGGTGTCATCTTCTTGCTCATCGGTTGGCTCGTGCGCCTGTTGCGTTGAAGGTAGGTTATGCGCCCCTTGAGCCAGCGAGTAGTACAGCAACCCGGCTACGCCTTCAGACTCTTCTGGCCCTGACACCACCGGCGCAGTGAAGGAATAACCTGCTCGGCCGTTTGCCCACCTTTGAGCAGCGTAAAGGTGTAGTTGGCTAACGATTCGGCCGGCATGTAAGCATCCACTACGTCGCCGGGGTTGACCGACCAAACAATCTGATAGATGTAAATCTTCGGATCGCGCCCGGCGGCTCTGAGCATGCGCTCCAGAATGATGGCCGCATTATCGCGCTCCTGCAACTGAATGTCAGCCAGCGCGATATTAAAGTGCGCGTCCGTGAGCCATTGCCCTATGCCTTCAGTTGAATATTTATCAATATAGCGAAAATACTGTTCGCGCGCCGCCCGCAACAAATTCGGGTCTTCTTTGCGTAACCGCTCGCGCTGGATGTAATACTTGCGTTGATAATAACTGGCTAGATAGTATTGCGCCGTCTCGGCCTCCTGAGTGCCGGGAAACTGCGTGATCACTGTCTGAAACTGCTTGACCGCTATATCTGAGATGTCATCACTATTGTAAGAGAACAACGCGACCGACAGGCTTTGGCCGGCGGTGGCGCGGCGCTTGCGCGGCTTTGCATCCGCGCCTTGAACGACCAGTGTGAGCAATACTGCGAGCGCCAAGAACAGGCGCACGGCGCAGCGCTCTAGCTGCTGTGATTGCAACTTCATCGCCACTTCTCCTCTATGCTTCGGAACCGCTTGCGGGCGGCGCGGCCGCACTCACACCCGCCGTGCTCGGCTTGTCCAGCCCTAAGAATTTTCTGAGCAGCGGCGTGCCGCTCACAGTCGCGAACAGGCTGAGGAGGAATAGTACCACCGGCTTGTCATAAGAGGCGCGCAAGTCCACCGCGTCGAAACTCACATTCACTTGCCCTTGCAAAGCGATGATCGAAACGATCAGTCCGACCAGAATCGTGCTCCCGATGAGCGATGCTTTCCGCCAGTAACCGCCTTCGTACTTCAAAATTCGCCACGCCGACATGATGACGACGCCCACCAACGCGCCCAGCAGCACCGCCACCAGCAGCGCAGCCGTACTCGGCCGCACATGCAACGGCAGCGCATATTCGAGGTCTGACAGAGGGCGCTGGTAACTATCGTCGTATAGGAATTTGAATGTCACTTGCGCGTCGCTATCGAAGCCGGTCAGGTAGTTGCCCGCAGTCGCTAACCCGGCCAGCCGCGCCTTGATCGCGACCGGCTGATGCTGCGCCGGCGTGATCACCAACGGTGGATTGAAGGTGATCGTGTTGGTCTTCGGATCGATCTGGCCCGCCGGGTCTGAAGAGACTATGCCAACCACCAAGCCGTCCACATTTGAAGTCAGTTTGAGTTTTTGCAGATGCACGTCGTAGTCAACATAGGCATTGTACAGGGTGAAGGTAAATTCTCTGGTCGCCCCGCCGATACAAGCCAGCGGCTTGCTTCGTTGCTCATCCACCTTCAACAAGCCATGCTCGCGCACGCCAGCGAACAGAGGGAAATCTACCGGCACTTCTTCGCTCTGATGCGACCCATTCTCCGGCAATTTAAATAACAGTTTGATCGAATACTGGCGCGGCAGTGCTTCCGGCTTCAGCCCGACGGAAAAACGAAACCGGGTTAGCCGGTTGACGCTCTCGGCGCTCGGCCCCGTTTCTTCGATCACGCGGAAGTCGCTCACGCGCGAAAAGATGGGCGAGGTTTGCGGATTGCACGGCTCGCAGCCGGTCAGTTGCAGATTCTTCGCGCCCTTCGTCACGCTCCGCACGTCAATCTCCAGATTCTCGTTACCCGCCCAAGCCCTACTCAAGTCGTAATCCACCGAGACAATATAAGAGACATCGTTGCGCTTGATCGTCTGGGGCGGGATTGTCGTGGAAGGCTTCTCTTCGTCCGTGAGCGGAGTCTGCGCCCGCGTCGGCAGCGCCGGATAGAGGCCGAACGCGAGGACGATGAGCCACAGGGTGGCGGCTGTTGCTTTCATGTCGCATCTCCAGTTGCGGCGGACAACTTCTACATCTCAAGTCAAAGGGGCAAGGAGTAAGCCAGTGTTTGTAAAGGAGCGCAAAGATTTGTGAGTCTGGTGGCTTTAATGAACGGACACACAAGCTGGCTTGATCCGGCCGGTGGCACATCACCTGCTCAACGCTGTCAGGCCCGTGATTCTATGCACGCACTAACCGCTGGTCAAGTCTTTTTCTTTGCGGCCAGAGACAGACTCACTCCTGCACACGCTCGTTTGCCGCCGCAAAACGCGCGCGGAAATCCGCCGAGCGACAGCGCAAGACGAGCCAATCCTGAAACAGTTCCGGCGTCTGCAACCAGACGGTGAACCACTCCGCGATCTCCGTCTTCTCGGCGCGCTTCTCTTCGTTGACCGCCGTGTTGCGCGCGATCATCTGTGCGCGCCGCTTGCCTTTGAGCGCCACTTCACGCACGCGCCGCAAGCCTTCCTGATCTTTTTTGCGCGCAAACTCGCGGCGCAAGTTCTCTAATCGCTTGAGCGAGGCGGCGGCTTGCGCGAAGTCTGCGAACCGGAGGACGTTGCGAAACATCGCCTCGTAAGGATCGCGCGCACGCCAACGCGCATCCGCTTCCAACACTTCGGCGTGGCGCAACTCCGCGCCTTCGTCCGCCAAGAGCCGCGCCACCTGCGCCGGACTCTCCACCGCGCCCGCGCCAAAACGCTCGCGCACTGCCGCTATGATCTCTTCCAGTTCGCTGGCCCCGACCGTCTCGCAGTCGAGGTGCTCCCACACTTCGATCATAAGCTCGCGCTTGGTGCGCGCTGTCCACTCCACTCTCTTCACCGTATCGGCGAGCTTACGATCCGGCCGCGAGTCAGGGCAAGAGAGCAGCAGGGCCCACGAAAGGGGTGTAGCGACCGTCGGGTTGATCGCTACGCCCGTCTGGCCTTGCATGGAAGGCCACCCAGATTCACTTGCTGCGCTCAAGTTTGTTTGGCCCGCGCAAGACCCAACGCTTAAGCGACACTGGTGCAAGCGGCGGCGAAACGTGTGCGCCGGTCTGCTTGCTGTTGCTCGAGACGTGATTCTTCGTCATCGTGGTCGCGGCCTCGATATTGACGAAGTAGCGATAGTTGCCGCCCTGTTGGACGCCGATCAGGAAATGTACGGGGAGACTCGCGCCGCTTGTGATCGGTGCGCTCACAGTCGGCACGAGACTCGTGTTGAGACCGCCCCCGTTCGTTGGCGTGGGCGGCGTCTCGACAGTCAACCCGCGCGCTGTGATCGGGTTCGTGTCTGTGCGCGTCAACATGATGTCCGAGCCGTCGAGCGCGCGCAGGTCGGCCTCGCCCGCCGCTCGATTGCCTTGCGTTGTGATGTTGACGAGGCGGAAGCGCAGGCGCGTGATCGTCTGCCCGGTGCTGTTGGTAAACGTGCGGCGCAGGTCGAGCGTGCCCTGTGCGGCATTCGCGCCGGCGGCGTTTGGATCGCGCACACGCGCGCAGGCGCTCGTCGCCGGGCCGCCGCCCGGACACTGCGGATCGATGAGCGACGATTTGATCTGTGCGTTGTGTTGAATCGGACTCGCAGAGTTTTCCGGCCCCGGCGCGCCGAGCGTTGACTGCACACCGCCGAGCATGTCGCCCGACAGAGAGACGAGCGCGAAATCCTGCGCGTTGTCGTCAGTGTCTTGCGGCAAGCCCGTCGTGAGTTTGCGCACCCAAGCGTACTGCACGCCGGGCGGCGTGAACCCGCCGCCACTGAAGACGGGCAAGCCTGTGCCTTCACGATAGGTCGTGCTGTTGCCGGCAAAGCCGACGGCATCAATGCGTGTGCTCGCGCCGACCGGATCGCCGAAGAAGAGCGCGACACCTTGATTCTCGGTGAAGATGTCGACCGTCGTATCGCCCGATGCGACATCGAAGTCGGGCGCGGCATAACCGTTCAAGGTGTAGCCGGGCGCATTGGCGAAGAGGACGTGTGCGTGTGGCGCGACCGGGAAGGAGAAGCCGAGCGGGCCGATGACGAAATCGTTTGCGCCATCGGAGAATTGCAGATAGTAACCCTGCAAGTCTTGCATGGTATCGGTGTTGTTGTAGAGTTCGACGTACTCATCTCTGATCTGATCGCCGAGCAGCGCGCCCGCGCCCGAAGCGCGAAACTCCGAGATGAGAAACGTGCCCGGCGCAGGCGTCTGTTGCGCCGATGCGGTCTGCGCTGCGACCAACACGAAGCAGGCCGACAACGCGAGCAGGCAGAAGCGGCGAATGCGCTCGTTGGATTTCATGGGTCTATCTCCTTAGCGACCCAGCACGCGAAGGCTGGCGTCAAAGCATTGTTGCGTCTGCGGCGATGAACTATTGCGGCGAACGTGAGAGCGCATCAACGTAGTGACTCGGAACTGATCGTGCCGAAGACCTCACCGAGTTTGTTCTCGCTAACGCGATTGTTGCCGTAGGAGATGAGCGTGCTGCGTTGGTCGCTCCTTAGCCCATAGCCTTTGTTATAGAGAAAAGAGGAATCGCTCGCGCGCCCGGTCAGCATCGAGCCGATTACATTGAAGCCAGTGCTACCATTGCCGGCAGCGATGCAGTGATCCAATGTCAACTGCGCTGGACTAGGCGGGAGCGAGTTGTTATCCAAGTTGAAGCCGCCAGCGACATTGCTGTTGGCGGTGGTATCACGCGCGGTGGCGGTAACGCAGTTGGTGATGTGAACCCCATCAAAGCCGTTGCCGTCGAAGCGGCTACGCTCCACTCTCAGCATCTGCGCGCCGGGGCCGGACGTGCTTTGCCCCTGCGCAAAGAGACCAATATAGTTGTTGACCGCTTGCGTGTCGGTGACATAGAAGTTGCCGCCTATAATGGCGTTGTTGCCGAAGCTGATGCCAACCCCGGCGAACCCGATGATCTGACAATTCTCGATGCGCACCGTCGCCATGTTCGTCGTCACGTCGATGCCATAGGCAGCGCTGCCTCCGCCTCTAAGGTTGAGACCGCGCAGCACGACCGTGTCGTTGCCGATGCTGCCTGAATTGATCAACACAGCCGTCTGGTTGGCTTGCGCAACGATGTCGGCCGTCACGCCCGGCGCAGCTTCGACCGTGCCGCTGAAGGTGATGGTGAACGGCGTATAGTCGCCCGAATCCAAGATGATCACTTTACCGCCCACAGCCACAACCGACAGCGCTTGATTGACCTGCCGGCAAGGCGCAGTGCGGGTACAAGGATTGAGATCGTTGCCTTTATTCGCCGTCACATACGCAGTGGTGTTAGCGCTGGCGGGCACGTTCATAAGTTTGCTCTGCGCCTGATCAGGTTTGACTTGCGCCTGCGCACTGTAGGTCAGCGACAGGCAGAGCGCGACGAGCGCGAGCGCAGCGCAGTTGATGTTCAGCTTAATCATGTCGGTGCTCCTTTTGCTGATAAGGTCTCCGTCTATACATGCGACAAAGCTGCGCCGTTTTCCCTCAGCCGCCAAAAAATTGTTCATCTGCTTGGGCGTGGCGGTTTGCTGACCAAAGCTTTTAAGGGTCTCTGCCGGTGTGTATAATCAGCCGACTCGCCGCTCGTCTGCTCTCGGTCACGCGGACAATGATTGAAGTAACCCAACTGCTGATTAACGGTTGCAACGGCGATCAGGCAGCGCTCGATCAACTGATGCCTTTTGTGCACGATGAACTGCGGCGACTCGCGCGCCACTACATGCAGCGCGAGCGCCCCAACCACACGTTGCAGACCACTGCGCTCATCAACGAAGCCTACCTGCGGCTCGTCGATCAGCACGTCTCTTGGCAGAACCGCGCGCACTTCTTCGGCATCGCCGCGCGCTTGATGCGCCAGATTCTGGTCGAACACGCACGCGCGCGTCATGCGGCCAAACGCGGCGGCGCGCAGACGCCGGTCTCGCTCGCGGAAGCCGCGCAGGTCGGCAGCCGCGCGGCCGATTTGGTCGCGCTTGACGACGCGCTCCATAGCCTTGCCTTGTTGAATCAGCAACAGAGCCGTGTGGTTGAATTGCGTTTCTTCGGCGGGTTGACGATTGCAGAGACGGCCGAAGTCTTAGGCATCTCGCACGCGACCGTCGAGCGTAACTGGCAAGTGGCCCGCGCTTTTCTACATCGTGAGTTGAGCCGTTGATTTAAGTCAGAACCGCCTGCGGTAGCGGGCGGGTCTTGGTCACATCAATCCGGCCTCTGTCGCAACGACACCCGCCCGCTACCGCAGGCGGTACTGACCTGCGCATTGATGCCATGACCCCTGAACGCTGGCAACGAGTGTCCGATCTATTTGAGGCGGCGTTGGCCCGCGAGCCTAGTCTTCGTGCTGCTTACCTCACAGACGCTTGCGCCGACGATGCGGAGTTACAACGCGAAGTTGATTCACTACTCACTGCGCATGAACAGCCCAACGGCTTAGTTGACGAACGGCTCTCAGTATTGGCGGGTGAGATACTGCCGACTGAAACGGCAGCCTCGCTCGTCGGGCGCACGCTTGGCGTCTATCGCGTCGAGCGTGAGCTTGGGCGCGGCGGCATGGGCGAAGTTTATCTCGCGCGCGACCCGCGCCTACATCAACGCTCGGTTGCGCTCAAGTTGTTGCCTGCTTACTTCATCGCAGACGTGGGGCGCGTGCGTCGTTTGCAGCAAGAGGCGCGCGCCGCTTCCGCCCTCAATCATCCGAACATCGTCACCATCTTCGAGGTCGGTGAAGCCGATGGCTTGCGCTTCATCGTCACTGAATACATCGAAGGCCAGACACTCAGAGAGTTGTTAGCGAGCGGCGCGTTGCCGCTCAGACAGGCTTTAGACATCGCCACGCAGACAGCAGGCGCGCTCGCGGCCGCGCACACGGCCGGCATCGTGCATCGCGACATCAAGCCGGAGAACATCATGCTGCGGCCCGATGGCTACGTGAAGGTCTTGGACTTCGGCTTAGCGAAGCTGACGGCAGAGATGGCAACTAACGAACCACGCAGGCAGACTGCCGATACATTCATACAACAGAACACTATGCCCGGTATGGTCTTGGGCACGATTAACTACATGTCGCCGGAGCAAGCGCGCGGGCTGCCGGTTGATGCTGGCACGGACATCTGGAGTCTGGGCGTCGTCCTCTATGAGATGGTCACGGGGCGGTTGCCGTTTCAAGGCCCGACACCGACCGATGTGATCATCGCCATCGTCGAGAAAGAATCTTTGCCGATGATTGAGGCGCGAAGTGTGCCGGCCGAGTTGATCAAGATTATCGCCAAGACGCTGGCGAAAGACAGGAGCGCGCGCTATCAGACTGCGCGCGATTTGATGTTTGATTTGCAGCGCCTAAAACAGAGCTTAGAGGTGGCGGCCGAACTTGAGCGCGGCTCATCGTCCGCAGGCGGACGTGCGCCGATAGATTTCATCAGCAGTGCGCAGGCGGCAACGCAGACGGCTGATCAATCGGGTGCTCAGACCAATGAGCCGGCGCGCTTGATGTCAGGCGCGGGTTCAAGCGGTCGGATAAAAAATCATCCGCGCATCATATTCATGGCTGCTGTCGTGCTTGTCCTCTGTGTCGCCATCGGCGCTTACTTTTATCTCACGCATAGTAGCAGAACGATCAACTCTATCGCCGTCTTGCCCTTGGTCAACAACGCGCCCGACGCGAATAATGAATATCTCTCTGAAGGACTGACCGAGAGTCTCATCAACAATCTCTCGCAACTGCCAAACGTAAAAGTCATTTCGCTGAGTTCGGTGCTGCGCTATCAAGGACAACAGATCGATCCGCAGCGCGTCGGCCGTGAACTCAACGTGCGCGCCGTGTTGTTTGGTCATATCACACAGCGCGGCGATAGCTTGGCCATCACCACAGAGTTGGTTGATACGCAAGACAACAGTCATCTTTGGGGCGCAGAGTACAACAAGCGGATCGCGGATTTACCCATCTTGCAGGAAGAGATCGCGCAGGAAGTTTCCCGACAGTTGCGCGGGCGCTTGAGCGGCGCGGAGCAGCAGCGCATCAGCAGACACTACACGGATAGCACTGAAGCGTATCAACTCTATTTACAGGGTCGCTACTACTGGAATCAAAGGACGGAAGACGGACTGCTCAAAGGGATCAAGTATTTCCAGCAGGCGCTCGATCTTGATCCGATGTACGCGCTGGCCTACTCCGGGCTGGCCGACTCATACACAGCACTCGGCTACTCCAGCTATCTGGCCCCGAAAGATTCGTTTCCCAAAGCCAAAGCGGCGGCGTTGAAAGCTCTGGAGCTAGACCCCCAACTTGCTGAACCCCACGCCTCGCTTGCTTATACCAACTTTTATTACGATTGGAACTGGCCAGAAGCCGAAAAAGAGTTCAAACGTGCGCTAGAGATCAATCCAAACTACACAGTGGCGCACCATTGGTACAGCGTCTATTTAACCGCCATGGGTCGTTCGAGCGAAGCTGCTGTGGAGATAAAACGCGCGCAAGAGCTTGATCCTCTGTCTCTGAGCATTAACACAGATATGGGCTTTGAATTGTATTACAGTGGCCAGTACGATCAGGCCATTAAGGAATTACAGACGACGCTCAAGATGAAGCAAGACTTTCCGTTGGCCCATCTCTGGCTCGGGCGCGCTTATCAAGAACGGGGCATGTATGAGGAATCCCTCAGCGAGTTTAGCCAAGTGGACAAGGTAGTGCATCAATGGCCGGTCACGATAGCCGCCATCGGCTACGTGTATGGCGTGACCGGCCGAAAAGTTGCAGCGCAGCAGGTGCTCGACGAGTTGAACCAGTTAGCGCAGCAGAAATATGTGACGCCTTACGGTGTCGCGCTGGTTTATATCGGACTAGGTGAAAAGGAGTCGGCATTCGCGGCGCTGGAAAAGGCTTTCGCTGATCGATCAAACTGGCTGGTCTGGCTTAAATTAGATCCGCGCTGGAAAAATATTCGCTCCGACCCACGCTTCGCAGACCTCGTGCACCGCGTCGGCCTGCCTCAATGAGTTAAGCACAGATTCGATTTGACACCCGGCGCTTACGATCCGCTACAATTTCGCTTCGTTTGCGCATCGCTCCCGAACCCACTTAAATGGTCAACATCGAACAGGCGCTCGCCGCGCTGCATGAGCATTTCGGCTTCACGGATTTCCGTGAAGGGCAGCGCGAAGTGATCGAAGCGATCCTTGCCGGCCACGACACCGTTGTCGTGATGCCGACCGGCGGCGGCAAGTCGCTCTGTTATCAACTGCCCGCGCTTCTTAAAGACGGCGCGACGGTCGTTGTCTCGCCGCTCATCGCGTTGATGAAGGATCAAGTTGACGCCTTACGCGCGCGCGATCTGCCGGCGACCTTTATCAACAGTTCGATTGATTTTGAGGAACAGAAGGCGCGCATCGCGGGTGTCAGGCAAGGACGTTTTAAGCTCGTCTATGTCGCGCCCGAACGCTTTCGCAGCAACTTCTTCGTCGAGGCTCTGCGCAGCACGAACGTCTCGCTCTTCGCCGTTGACGAAGCGCACTGCGTCTCAACTTGGGGCCACGATTTTCGCCCCGACTATCTGCGGCTGAAAGCAGCGATTCAAGAGATCGGTCGCCCACAAGTCGCCGCGCTGACCGCGACCGCGACGCCTTACGTCCGTGCAGACATCATCGAACAACTCGGACTCGTCGAGCCGCGCGCTTTCGTCAGCGGCTTTGATCGCCCGAACCTTTCGATCAACGTCGTCCATACGCAGAAGGAGCGCGAGAAGATCGCACACGTGCGCCGACTCGCCGCGACGGCCGGCGGGTCGGGCATCATCTATTCGTCAACGCGCAAGTCGGTCGAACAAGTGGCTGCTCGTCTGCGCGAGGCGCGGCTGAGTGTGGTCGCTTATCACGCGGGGATGGAAGATGCCGAGCGCGTGCGCGCGCAGGAAGAGTTTATGACGGGCGCAAAACAGATGATCGTCGCCACGAACGCCTTCGGCATGGGCATTGATAAACCCGACATACGCTTTGTCGCGCACTATCACTTGCCCGGCTCAATCGAGGCTTACTATCAAGAGATCGGGCGCGCGGGCCGCGACGGTCTGCCCGCGACCTGTGTGCTCTTGTTCAACTACGCGGACAAGCGCACACAGGATTATTTCATCGAAGGTTCTTATCCGCCGCCCGAAGTGATCGCGAAAGTTTACGAGGCGCTCGTCGGCACAAGTCAGCAACGGATCGAACTTTCGACGCGCGAGATCGCTCAGCGCGCCGCCGTGCGCAACGAGATGGCCGTGCAATCCGCGCTCATCATTCTTGAGAAGGCAGGGCACATCGAACGCGGCGCGGCGAGCGAGAACCGCGCGAGCGTGCGTCTGTTGCTGACTCCGTTGCAAGCACGCGAAGCAGTCGGCGCGCGGCGCAGCGCACGCGACAAGCAGGTGCTCACGGGTCTGCTCGACGGCTTCACGCTCAGTCAACGCAACGCAGCCGAACTTGACTTGAATGAAGTGGCAGAGAACATCGGACTCGACGCGGCGGTGCTGCGTCGTTCGCTCGCATCGCTGG
>QHXQ01000051.1 GCA_003223935.1 Acidobacteriota bacterium
AATCGCTCGAACGACCGTCTGCCGGGCACCGTTAGAAATCAGTTCACCACGCCTGCGGTCTATCAGTTCGACGCGCGCATCACGCGCGCCATTCCGCTCCGCGAGCAGATGCGCGTGCGCTTGATCCTCGAAGCTTTCAATCTGTTCAACCGCTCGAACGTGGCCACGGTCAACAACATCTTCTTCAACTATTCGGGCGGCGCAAACGGCGTCTTGACCGCGCCTTCATTCGTGACGGCCTTCGGCACGCCGCGCTCGTTCCAATCACCCGCGTCGGGCACGACCACCTTCGTCATCCCGCGCCAACTCCAACTCGCGATCAAGTTCGACTTCTAAACGGTTAAGACTTAAACGCAAAGAACGCAAAAAAGACGCCGCAAAGCACGCAAAGATTCAACTCTTCGCGTGCTTTGCGGTCTTCCTTTGCGTTTAAGTTCTCTTAAAGCGCACCGTGCTTGCGCAGGATGGTGATGGTTTGCTCAAGCGGCAGCGCCTCGACGGTGTGGCCGTTGCCGGTCGTGGTCTCGGCGCGCAGCAGCGAGTTGTAGATCGCCTCTTCGGTCGCTTCGATGACGGCGAGAAAGAGCGGCGACATCGCGTCGTTCGCTAGAAGTTTCACGTCGCGCGGCCCGTAGAGTTGATCGGGCGTGCGCGGCGCGATGATGCGGACTTCCGTGGCGTTTGAAAACGCGATGGCGTAATCGCCGCTGCCGTTCGAGCCGGCCGCGCCCGTGCGCGCCAGCCCCAACATCGTGCGTGCAGCCATGCGCCGTAGGTTGCGCGCATCAACCGGCGCATCCGTTGCGATGACGATGATGACCGAACCATCGGCCGCGTCATTGACTGATGCCTGATCGGATGCGCGTGAGTTGTCCGACGACTGATCACGTTGTCGCTCGCTCTTGTCTCTACGCGCGCGCGGGTTTGCTGGCGCGCGTTCGAGTTCCTCTTTCAGATAATAACGACCCAGTTCGCGCCCGACCGGCGCGCCCGCCATCGTGAGCACGCCGCCGAAGTTGGTCTGCACGAGCACGCCGACCGTGTAGCCGCCAAGCTGTGCGGGCAACTTTCTCGACGCCGTGCCGATGCCGCCCTTGAAGCCAAACGCGATTGTGCCCGTGCCTGCGCCGACCGCGCCCTCTTCGACCGCGCCGCCATGCGCCTGTTTGATCGCAGCAATCACGTCCGCGCTCGTGATTGGCCGGCTGCGTATATCGTTCAAAGTGCCGTCGTTCGTCTCGGCGACGAGTGGGTTCACAGAGCGCACGTCTTCGTTGCCCGGCAAGGCGAGCATGTAGTCGAGCACGGCGTCGGCGACGCGCGGCACGCTCAGAGTTGAGGTCAACAGGATCGGCGTCTCGATCTCGCCGAGTTCGTTGACTTGTGTTGAGCCGACGAGTTTGCCAAAGCCATTGCCGACAAACACAGCGCCGGGCACTTTCTCCCGAAATAGATTTCCGCCATGCGGCAGCACACACGTGACGCCGGTGCGAATCTTCTCGCCGCGCACAAGGGTCGTGTGCCCGACGCGCACGCCCGCCACATCTGTGATCGCATCGAGCGGCCCGGATGGAAGGATGCCGACCTTCAGGCCAATGTCGTGCGCGCGTGGTCTCTTGTTCTTCATCGTCTGTGGTATAGCGACGGCTGCCAGCGCAACGAGCGCGCTGGCGAGTACGGCAGTCAACCAGAAAGTTTTCAGCCTCATGCGGGGTTGTTCATCTCTCGCGTGAAGAGATAATCTTAAGCTCATTACGTGCCGCCGCGATGACAATAGCGCAACGGCGCAGCGCTTGAAAGGGTGCAGGTGCGAGTGTACGAGTTTGGCGGGCGCGGCACAGGTTTTGAGAGAGGCGCGGCAGCCAAGCGATAGCACAACTCGAAGTATCTGCTGAGTGCCGCTCGCCAATCAGCGTCGAGGTTCGCACCCACGCTTGGCGCGGCATGGAGCAGATTACTGCGCTTGACTGCTAGTGTTGACTGACTGAGTCCGCTTCCCACCAGTCCAACGAAAAACGTTGACAGGGGCGGCCGCAAATAGTTAAATCAAACTGTAGCCGCCGACCGGCGGCGCAGTTCTTTACGGTTCAGACCACATCCGATAAAGGCAAACTTGTCGCGAGGCAAGGACGCAAAGCCGTGAGTCTCCATCGTGCTGCGCTTGGCGCGCGCAAGCGAGATTGTCTGGTTACCGAAAGTGGATCGGTTGAGCTTGATGCCCTTCATTTCCGTCCTTCGCCGCGCCCAACTATTCGCCCTTTCGAACCGCGCACCTTACGTCCCGCGTAAATCGGAGAACGCCTTCGGCGGCTGTGGCATCTAATGGCTCGTACTCTCCTAAAGATGCCCACCCCAATAAGCTGGCGGTCTTCGTGTGCAGGCAAGGGCATGTGAACAGCACATATTTATGAGGAATTCGGCAAAAAATAGGCGTCTAATAAGATTTTGGGCTTGCACGGACGGAGGTGGCCAGTATAGACTGCGCCTGCTTTTTGGCTTGACTTCAGCCTGTGGAATCCATCGCATTTGTCCGGCGACTGAGATGGCCCTTACCACTCCTCCAAGATTCTTGGCAGCGGCTCGGCCACGCCGCATCTTCCTTCGGTTTCCCCATGCGACCGTCACGGCGTAAGGAGACAGTAATGAGATCTCAAGAAATGACTGGGAGACGTTATCAAATACTACAGGTCGCTACGCGCCTCACCGAACGCGTGAAGGAGGGGCTGCCGAAAAACATCTTATATTTGGAGAACGCGGATGGGCGCGGCCTGCTCTATGCTGATCCGGAAGAACTTTACGGTGCCCTACCGGAGCTTGATTACTTCGGGGTGCGCGGGGCGGTGCTGCCTGACTACGTGCTGGCAGCGCTCGTCGTGGACTGCACCTCGCTCGGGTTCGCCGTGACCGACATTGAATTCGCGGACAGTCGGGTGCTAATCAAGTCGCTTATAAAAGAGCTTATAAATAGCGAGCGGCGAGGTGAACTGCGCGCCTGCCTCGGTGAAGCGCGAACGCCTATCACCGCGATTGTGCTCGCCTGCGAGGAGTTCGAAGTGAAACTGTACGGCTCTGGGTTGGTCACTGTTCGCGGCCCGAAAGAAGAGTTCGAGTATAGAATACAAGATATCTTAAGTCGTCTTACCGACTACCTGCTGACGGCGCTCAAAAAGGTTGATTCGAACAAGGAATCGGGCGAGTCAGTTCCTCGCCGGAGCGCAAAGGTGCCGGGTATTGTTATGGCCGCGCAGAAGCTAATATCTTAACTTCCGGTGGCAGCCGCCACCTCTAGTCTGTTGCCGGAAGGGTGTGCCAGCCTGCGCCCACTGGATAGAGCAATACGACTCATTTCGGTCTCATAAGTTCTACTGAATCATTCAGGGTTGAGAGACGCTTTACTCTCTCAATAATTAAACAGTAAAAGGGCCTTCGAGTGTCCGGTGAATTTCCGGCCCTGTTCCTGCGCTGGACAAAACCACGCAGGGCGAGGGAATTGTGGCAGCCTGTCAGGACCTCACCGTATGAAACTCCGAGAAATCTTCAAACTGAAAAGCCTCCTCGGCAGTTCTATCGTCCCGCTGCTTGCCTTCCTGCTGCTTGGCTACATTCAACGGCATGTGTACGATTGGAGCCAACTACACAACAACGGTTATGAGCGTGGGATCGAGATCGCTGGTTACCTAAGCGTTTACGTCGTGCTGTACATGGTGAGCGTTCCTCTGTTCTGGCTGCGTCCGCAGTTGAAGGCCAAAATTTATAAGGAAGGATCGGCGCAAGCGCAGCCGGAGATTTCACAGGTCTTCGATCTGGCGCATCGGGAGCGAGTCGCTGACGTGACTGTCGAACTAGAGTTCACGCCCAATTTCATCGCCAGAAATTTCATCGAGCGCCTAGACAAGCAGGCAGTCGGTATCAAGTTCCAATGGAATCCGAGCAAACTGTTCTCCTGTAGTAGTCGCTACGAGGGGGACAAAGAGTTCAGTATCATATTGGACAACGGCGTGCATCTATTCCCCTTCGAGAAAATGAATCTCTCGGATTCCGAGAGCTACGTCAAGTACTCATTTCGGTTCGCGCTGGGAACAACCGAGGTGGTGCAGCGCACCAAGCTGAAGGCGAAACATCTCAATTGGAAGTCACGTGTCCTATTTGGGCTACACTGTGAGACCGAATTTCTTTTCGAGATAAAGGACTCACGCCCGCAATCTTTACCTCCTTCAGTGGGCTGAGGTGGTAGCCTCAGACGGTATCAAGCCAGAGCTAGTCTTACACAGGCATTGAGTAGAAGATGTCGGGGCGGGCTTTCTTTGAATCCCGCCCTTAATTAATTCTTTGGTCTTAGAAAGTTGCATGCAAGCGACGATTATGATTTATCATCGCGGGCGCTTTCGCTGCAAGCACCTGAGCCACCCTTTTGCATCAGAACCGCATTCGATGGAGGAGACCCATGAAAAGGTCACGTTCTCTGGCGCGTATGCGTGCCTGCGCGCTCGTCGTCGCTTGTCTGCTCACTGCCGGCCACAGCTTCGCCCAACAGATCGTTCGGCCAGTCGCGTCCGGCACAACTGCGCCCGCGCCGAATGACGAAGGCTACACGGCGAAGATCAGAGAGTACACGACGGAAAAATATTTCTCGACCGAGTTGGTCGATCATCTGCCTGCGTCTGTCAATGTGCCGACGCCGGAAAAGGTCTTGGGCTACATCGTCGGCGCGCCGAACAAGTTGACCTATACGAAAGACCTCTATCGCTACTATCACGCGTTAGCCGATGCCACACCGCGCGTCCGCATCTTCACCGCGCCGGAGAGATCGGAAGAAGGACGCGAGCAACTGCTCATCGCCGTCAGCGACGAGGCGAATCTGGCGAATCTTGATCGCTACAAAGAGATCACTGCGCGTCTGGCCGATCCGCGCAAGACGACGGATGCAGAAGCGCAAAGTTTGATCGGTGAAGGGAAGGCGATGTACTGGGCTTCGGGCGCGATCCATTCGCCGGAGACCGGCTCGCCCGAAATGCTGATGGAGTTGGCCTACCGGCTCGCCGTCGAAGACTCGCCGTTTTATGACGCGATCCGCAAGAACGTGATCGTGCTCATCACGCCCGTGCTTGAGACGGACGGGCGCGACCGCATGGTTGATGTCTATAACTATCGCAAGGCGAACCCGAACAAGAACGCGCCGAACCTGCTGTACTGGGGTCGTTATGTTGCGCACGACAACAACCGCGACGGCTTAGGCATGGCGCTCGCTCTGACGCGCAACATGATGAAGACGTTTCTTGAATATCATCCGACGATCCTGCATGACCTGCACGAATCCGTGCCCTTCCTCTACACCTCGACGGGCACGGGGCCGTATAACGCTTGGCTCGATCCGCTCGTCGTTGACGAGTGGCACTTGCTTGCGTATCACGAGATCGAAGAGATGACCAAGCGCGGCGTGCCCGGCGTCTGGACGCATGGGTTTTATGACGGCTGGGCGGCGAACTATATGTTCTACGTCGCCAACGGGCACAACAGTATCGGCCGTTTCTACGAGACCTTCGGCAACAATGGCGCGGACACGATGGACAGAACCGTCAGGCTCGAAGCACAGCGCGATTGGTTCCGACCGAACCCGCCGCTCCCGCGCGTCAAATGGTCAATGCGCAACAACGTGAACATGCAGGAGTCGGCGATCCTCTTAGCGATGAACTTCGTGGCTAACAACAAGGATCGCTTTCTCAACAATTTTTACATCAAGAGCAAGCGGTCTGTGCTGAAAGCAGCGAACGAAGGCCCTGCGGCTTACGTCGTGCCCGGCGACACGCCGCGCCCGGTCGAAGCGGCAGATATGGTTAACCTGCTGCGGCTGATGGGCGTCGAAGTGCAACAGGCGACGCGCGAGTTCACGATCAAAGAGACGAAGCGCGCCGAAGCGAGCAGCGAACAACGCGGCGCTGAGCAACGCGAGCCGCGCAACGCGGAGCAGGCGACGAGTGCACGCAAGTTTCCCGCCGGCTCTTACATCATCCGCATGGATCAGCCCTACTCGCGCATGGCCGACATGCTCCTTGATACGCAGTATTACAACGTCAACGACCCGCGCCCCTACGACGACACAGGCTGGACGCTCGGCGCTTTGCGCAACGTCGAGACCGTGCGCGTGACTGATAAGGATGTGCTCAACGTGCCGATGAATCTGTTGACGGCGGATGCCCGCGTGCGCGGGAAACTCACCGGCACAGAGAAGGCGACTGTTTATGTCGTCAACAACAACACGGAGAACACGCTGGCGACGCTGCGCTTTCGGCTGAAGGGCGTGCGGATGAACGTCGCCGAGACGGATTTCAAAGTCGGCACGCAGAGCTTCAATGCCGGTTCGTTCATCATCAAAGCGGACGACAATCCGTCAGACTTGCGCGCCCAACTTGGAACGGCTGTGACCGATCTTGGTCTGACTGCTGTGGGCTTTGAGTCGAATCCGGCCGTCAAATCGCACGAGGTCAGCGTGCCACGCATTGCCATCCTGCACACTTGGACGAACACGCAGAATGATGGTTGGTTCAGAATCGAGTTCGACCATTTGCAGATTCCGTACTCGTACATCTCCGACCACGTGCTGCGCGACACGCCGAACTTGCGCGCAAACTACGACGTGATCATCTTCCCGCCTGTCGGCGGCTCGGCGGCGGCCATCGTCAACGGCATTCCGATGCGCGGCGATCCGATCCCTTGGCAGCAGTCTGCCGTCACGCCGAACCTCGGCAACTCGCCCGACACAACCGCAGACATGCGCGGCGGCATGGGTCTCTTGGGCGTCGCCAATCTGCAAAAGTTTGTGCAGGACGGCGGTCTCTTCGTCACTATTCAAAACACTGCGCGCGTGCCGCTCGATTACGGCATCACGACGGGCGTCGCGATTGAGAACGCGCGGCAACTGCAAGCCGCCGGCTCGGTTTATAACGCGACCTTTGCGGATCGCAAAAGCCCAATCGCTTATGGCTACGGCGAGACGTTGCCGATCTATTTCAATCAAGCCCCGCTCTTGCAAGTGAGCGTCAATCAAACCGGCGGTGGCGAGGGCGCGGGCGGCGGCGCAGGGCCGCGCCCTTCGGGGCGTGGTTCATTAAACGATCCGGACATCGTGCAAGCGATGCCGCAGGCGGGGCCGCCGCCGCAACGCCCGCCCGCGCGTCCCGGCGAAGAACAGTTGACCGACGAACAACGCTTGCAACTCGGCCCTTACTACGTGCCGTCGGCAGAGCGCCCGCGCGTCGTGCTCCGCTTTGCACGCGATGAGAAGAACTTGCTTGTAAGCGGCATGCTTGCGGGCGGACAAGAGTTGGCGAACCGGCCGGCCATTGTTGATGTGCCGGTCGGACGCGGGCACGTCGTCCTGTTCGCCAACAATCCGATGTGGCGGCACGAGACGCAAGGCTCTTTCTGCCTGCTCTTCAACGCCGCGCTCAACTTCGATCACTTGGACGCCGGGCGCGAGCCAACCACGAGCACGCCGACGAGAACGGAGATGGATGACGATCAATAAAAGCTTGTTCGTTGTCCGTAGTCAGTTGTCAGTGGTCTTCATCTACATGACTTGAAGCCGCAATGAGTCAGACTTTGCGCACAGACCACGACACAGGCGTCTCGCCGTATCTGCTCGTGCTTGGCGCGGCTGTGTTGTGGAGCACAGGCGGGCTGTTCATCAAACTCGGTAAGGCGGGCGGCCTCTCTGATGCGGAACTCTCTTGCGGGCGCGCACTCTTCTCGGCCGCGACCGTGATGCTCTTGACGCGCCGCGAAGGCTTCGGTCTCAACCGCGTGACGGCCGCCGCCGCAGTGCTCTACGCGCTGCTGCTCTACCTGTTCGTGCGCGCGACGATGTTGACCACGGCCGCGAACGCGATCTTTTTGCAGTACACCGCGCCCGCCTATATTCTCTTGCTCGAACCACTCGTCTATCGTGAGCGTTATCGCGCGCAGGACTTCGCCGTCGTCACTTGCTGTCTCGGCGGGATGACGCTCTTTTTCGTCGGCCAACTCCGCCCCGACGATGTGGAAGGCAATCTCACTGCGCTCGGCTCAGGCATCTGCTTTGCGCTCTTTTATCTGCTCTTGCGCCACCCGCAGGCGCGGCGCATCAATCGCGCCTCGTCGGTCATCTACGGCAATCTGCTGTTGGCATTAGTGACCGCGCCCGCGCTCATCAATGGCGTGGGGCATCTGTCGGCGCGCAACATCGAGGTGATGGCATACTTAGGCATCGTGCAGATCGGCATCGCGTACAGCTTGCTCACGCTCGGCATCGCGCGCGGGGTCAAATCGCTCGACGCTAGTGTCATCGGCTACATCGAGCCGGTCTTGAATCCCATCTGGGTCTTCATCTTTTTGCGCGAGCAACCGTCGCGCTGGGCGCTACTGGGCGGCGCGATCATCATCGTCGCCGTCTTCACACACACGCTGTGGAACGCGAGGGCAAGGATGAATGATGAATGATGAACTGTTTTTTCATTCGGCACTCATCATTCATCATCCATCATTTTTTTCCTTGCCGTGCGCGGAAAAATTTAGTATGACTAGGCGACCACAAGCATTAAAGAACAAGGGGGCAGCACGAAAAGCGTGTGCCTCGTTGGGCGAGAGGCGGCGAGCAGCGCCATGTGGCGCGCCTACTTTCGGGCTGCGGGCCGTTGGGTAACCTCCTCAGCGCGGCAGACGGCCGCCGCGCGTGACATGCCTTTAGCAACTGCGATATCTGTGCGCGTTACGGGTCAACTGGATAAGGTGCGACCATGCCGCAAATCTTTCACCGCAGTACCAACACGCTGGCGAAACTGAGCATCTTCGGCGGGCTGTTCATACTCGCTTTCGCCGCGTGGTGCTTGGCCGAGATCAATCGCTCGTCTTGGAACACGGGCGCGTTCGTCGAACGCGAGCAGCCCGTCCAGTTCTCGCACAAGCACCACGTCGGCGACGACGGCATAGACTGTCGCTACTGTCACACGTCGGTCGAAACGTCTGCATGGGCCGGCATGCCGCCGACCAAGACCTGCATGAACTGTCACGCGCAAATCTGGAACGACAGTCCGTACCTTGAGATCGTGCGCACGAGTTGGCGCACTAATAAGCCCATCGAGTGGACGCGCGTACACGACCTGCCCGACTACGTCTATTTCAATCACAGCATACATGTGAACAAAGGCGTCGGTTGCTCGACCTGTCACGGGCGCGTGGATCAGATGCCGATTGTCTATCAGTACGCTTCGTTGCAGATGGAATGGTGTCTGCAATGTCACCGCGATCCGGCCCGTTACCTACGCCCGCGCGATCAAGTCTTCAACATGGCGTGGCAAGCGGAGAATGCTGCGGCCGAGAACAAGACTGAGGCCCAACTAGCACAGGGGCGACAACTCTTCAACGCTTATCACGTCCGGCACAAAGCGATTTTGCAAAGCTGTTCGACCTGTCACCGTTAGGCTGAGAAGGATTTGAGCAGATGCACATCAAAGACACTCTCCCCGAACTGTATAAGATTCGCCGGCCGCTGAAAGTAGAGGATGTGCGCAAGCGTTTGGCGGAGAAGCAGGGCAAGGAGTATTGGCGCAGTCTCGAAGAGTTGGCCGCATCAGACGAGTTCGAGGAGTTGCTGCATCGAGAGTTTCCGCGTCAAGCGGGCGAGTGGGACGACCCCGTAGGGCGGCGCAAGTTTCTGAAGGTCATGGGCGCGTCGCTGGCGCTCGCGGGGTTATCGGCTTGCGTCTATCAGCCGCCCGAAACCATCGTCCCTTACGTGCGCCAGCCCGAAGAGGAAGTACCGGGCAAGCCTCTGTTCTTCGCCACCGCGATGCCACACGCGAAGGGCGCGACCGGTCTGCTTGTACGCAGCAACGAAGGTCGCCCGACGCACGTCGAAGGGAACGAGATGCACCCCGGCAATCTCGGCGCGACCGACATCTTCTCCATCGCTTCAATCCTGACACTCTACGATCCAGACCGCTCGCAGACGATCCAAAATCGCGGCGACACGCGCCCCTACACAGCCTTCCTCGCAGACGTGCGCACCGCCCTCGACACACTGAAAACCAAACAGGGCGCAGGGCTGCGCTTCTTAACCGAGACCGTCACGTCGCCCTCGGTCGCGGCGCTGCTCAATCAGATTTTGAAGGCTCTGCCGCAGGCGCGTTGGCACAACTTCGAGCCGGTCGGCGACGGGGCGGCGATGGCCGGCGCGCGCCTCGCGTTCGGCCAAGCCGTCAACACCATCTATCGCTTCGACCGCGCCGACCGCGTGCTCGCGCTCGACTCCGATTTTCTTGCCGCCACGCCCGGCAACCTACGCTACGCGCGCGACTTCATCGAGAAGCGCCGCGTCCTCGCAGGCAAGGCGGAGATGAACCGGCTCTACGCCGTCGAAACGACGCCGACGAACACAGGCGCGAAGGCCGATCATCGCTTCGCCGTCAAGCCGAGTGAGTTAGAAACGTTCGCGCGTGCGCTCGCTCCCATGCTCAATGTGAAAGGCATCACTGCACCGAGCGGCTCTGTGCCGCACGCCGATAAGCTGCAAGCGATTGCCAAAGACCTGCAAAGCGCGCGCGGTAAATCAATCGTGATTCCGGGCGATTATGCGCCGCCCGTCATTCATGCGCTGGCGCACGCGATGAACGACGCGCTCGGCAACGTCGGGCAAACAGTCGTCTATACCGATCCGATTGCGTTCGGGCCAAACGATCAGTTGACCGATCAGATCGAAGACTTGCGCGCGCTCGTCAACGACATAGACGCCGGTCAAGTCGAGATGCTGATCATCGTCGGCGGCAATCCGGTCTATAACGCGCCGGCCGATTTTCAGTTCCGCGAGCGTTTGAAGAAGCTGAACGAGCAGAAGAAGCTGACCGCGCATTTGGGTCTCCATTTCGACGAGACTTCCGAATGGTGTCTGTGGCACGTGCCCGAAGCGCACTTCCTCGAAGCATGGGGCGATGCACGCGCCTACGACGGCACGGTCTCGATCATGCAACCGCTCATCGCGCCGCTCTATCGCGGGCGTAGCGCACTCGAATTCTTGACCGCCTTCACCGACACACCCGAAAAGAGCGGCTACGACCTATTGCGCGACTACTGGCGCACGCAGCCACAGATGTCCGGCGACTTCGAGCACACTTGGCGACGCGCGGTTCACGACGGCATCATCGCGGGCACGGCGGCGAAAGAGAAGACGGTCGCGCTCAACACCAACTGGGCGAGTCAGCCCGCAGCCGCGAGCGCGCAGACGACGGGCGGCGGTCAGTTCGAGATCGTCTTTCGTCCAGACCCGTCCATCTACGACGGGCGACACGCGAATAACGGCTGGCTGCAAGAGTTGCCGAAGCCTCTGACGAAGTTGTGTTGGGACAACGCGGCGCTCGTCAGCCCAACGACCGCGCGGCAACTCTTCAATCTCGGCAGCGAAGAGGCGACTGCGACCTACAAGGGCATCGAGTACATGGCTCCGGTCATCAAGCTGAGCTTTCGCAATCAGACGATCAACGCGCCGGTCTTCATCATGGCGGGGCAGCCCGATGGCGTCGTCACGTTGCATCTCGGCTACGGACGCACGCGCGTCGGGCGCGTCGGCGCGGGCACGACGCAGCAGCCCGTCGGCTTCAACGCCTACGCCTTGCGCTTCGCCGATGCGCCTTGGTACGCCGCAGGCGCAGACGTGAAAACAACCGGCGACACGTATCAACTCGTCGGCACGCAACTCCATTTCAATATGGAAGGGCGCGACATCGTCATCTCCAAGACGCTCGACGAGTACCTGCACCACCCGAATGAGAAACCGGAGATCGTGCGCGAGGGCGCGAGCACGCAACCCGAAGAAGGGACGACGCGCCCGCTCGGTGAAGGCATCGGCACGGAGAAGCACGAAGAGCCGGGGCCGAACGACACGCTCTACACAGGTTTCTCTTACAACGGCTACAAATGGGGCATGGTGATTGACACGACCGCGTGCGTCGGTTGCAACTCGTGCATCATCGCTTGTCAATCGGAGAACAACATTCCGGTCGTCGGCAAAGAACAGGTCGCGCGCCGCCGCGAGATGCACTGGCTCAGAGTTGATGCTTACTTCAAAGGTCTGGCTGAAAATCCCGATGGTGTTTACTTCATGCCCGTGCCTTGCATGCACTGCGAGAACGCGCCGTGCGAGCCGGTCTGTCCGGTGAACGCGACCGTGCACGACGCCGAAGGCACGAACAACATGGTCTATAACCGTTGCGTCGGCACGCGCTATTGCTCGAACAACTGTCCGTACAAGGTGCGCCGCTTCAACTTCCTGCTCTTCCAAGATTGGACGACGCCCTCTCTGAAGTTGATGCGCAACCCGGAAGTCTCTGTGCGCTCGCGCGGCGTGATGGAGAAATGCACCTACTGCATCCAGCGCATCCAGAACGCGAAGATTGATTCGGAGCGCGAGAACGGGCGGCAAGTGCGCGACGGCGAGATCGTCACGGCTTGTCAATCGTCTTGTCCGACCAATGCGATCATCTTCGGCAACCTAAACGATCAGGCGAGCGGCGTCTCGAAATGGCAACGTGAGCCGCGCAACTACTCTCTGCTCGCGGAACTGAACACGCGCCCGCGCACGACTTATCTGTCGGCCTTGCGCAACCCGAACCCGGAGATTCAAGGGACTTAAATTATGGCTTCGATTGATCCATCGCAAGACGACGTTGGAATTCACGTCACGCCATATCCGGTCATCGAACCCGGCCACACGTTCGGGTCTGTGACCGACAAGATCAGTTCGCTGACGTTGAAGCGGCGCACGCCCTTGGGCTGGTTCATCGGCTTCGGCATCTCATTCGCGTTTGCGAACATCTTGCTGTTCGCCATCGCTTATCTCGTGCTGACCGGCATCGGCGTCTGGGGCAACAACATTCCGGTCGGCTGGGCCTTCGACATCATCAACTTCGTCTGGTGGATCGGCATCGGGCATGCGGGCACACTAATTTCGGCGATCCTTTTGCTCTTGCGTCAATCATGGCGCACTTCGATCAACCGCTTCGCCGAAGCGATGACTCTGTTTGCCGTCTCATGCGCCGCCATCTTCCCTCTGTTCCACACGGGGCGGCCCTGGCTCGCCATCTATTGGCTCTTCCCTTATCCGAACACGATGAACATCTGGCCGAACTTCCGCAGCCCTCTGATGTGGGACGTGTTCGCGGTCTCGACTTACGCCACTGTCTCGGCGCTGTTCTGGTACGTTGGCCTGATCCCGGACTTTGCCACCTTGCGCGACCGCGCGCAGTCGAAGCCGTTCAAGATCGCTTACGGCATTCTTTCGATGGGCTGGCGCGGCTCGGCGCGGCATTGGGCGCGTTATGAAAAACTCTATCTGCTGCTCGCCGCGCTTGCGACGCCCCTAGTGCTTTCAGTCCACACCATCGTCAGTTTCGACTTCGCGGTTGGCATCATCCCGGGCTGGCACGCGACGATCTTCCCGCCCTACTTCGTCGCGGGCGCGATCTACGCGGGCTTTGCGATGGTCTTGACCTTGACGATCCCGCTCCGCAAGTTTTATGGCCTCGAAGACTTCATCACGATGCGCCACCTGCGCAATTCCGCGAAGGTCATGCTGGCGACGGGCCTCATCGTCGCTTACGGTTACATGATGGAAGCGTTCACCGCTTGGTATAGCGCGAGCGAGTACGAAGGCTTCATGATGAAGAACCGCATCTATGGCGGGCCGTACTGGTGGGCTTACTGGTTGCTGATCTCGTGCAACGTCTTGATCCCGCAAGTGCTCTGGATGAAGCGCGCGCGGCACAGCACAGTGGTGCTGTGGATCATCTCGCTTGTGGTTGGCGTCGGCATGTGGCTGGAGCGGTTCGTCATCATCGTTACGTCGCTGCACAGAGATTTTCTGCCGTCGTCGTGGGCGATGTACCGCCCAACCATTATTGACTTCGCCACATTGTTCGGCACGATTGGCATGTTCGTCATGCTCTTGTTCCTATTCATACGCTTCCTGCCCGTCATCTCGATCTTCGAGATGCGGACGATTCTGCCGCAGGCAGAGGTCAAGGAGGAGGAGGCATGAAGCAACGTAAGGAGCGGCCACCGTTCTATGGTTTAATGGCCGAGTTCGACAATCCGACCGATGTGGTCGCCGCCACGCGCCGCACGTATGAAGCAGGCTACCGGCGCATTGACGCCTTCTCGCCCTATCCGATTGAAGAGTTGTCGGAGGCGCTCGGTGCGTTCGGTGTGAAGATGCCGCGCATCGTGCTCGCGGGCGGCATCTTCGGTCTCGTCGGCGGCTTTATGATGCAATGGTATCTGTCGGTCATTAACTACCCTTTGAACATCGGCGGCAAGCCCTTGAATAGTTGGCCGGCGTTTATTCCGATCACGTTTGAGGTGACCGTTTTGTGTGCCGCGCTCGCAGGGATTCTCGGCATGCTCGCCCTAAACGGTCTGCCTGAACCTTATCATCCGGTCTTCAACACGCCGAACTTCGCGCTCGCCTCGCGCGACCGCTTCTTCCTGCTGGTAGAAGCGCGCGACGCTAAATTTGATCACGCACAGACGGCGGAGTTCTTGCGCAGCTTGGGGCCGCGAGAGGTGACAGATGTGGAATATTGAGAAAAGCAGAAGGCAGAAGGCAGTAGGCAGAAAGCAGAAGGCGGAAAGCGGCCGGCCGTTATGGCTCGCGCGCCGCCCCGTTGTTATCTGCTTACTGCTTACCGCTTTCTGCCTACTGCCTTCTGCTTGCCGGCAAGACATGCAGGATCAGCCGCGCTACAACGCTTATCGGGCGAGCACGACGTTCAGCGATGGCGCGTCGGCGCGACCTTTGGTCGAGGGTACGATCCCGCGCGGTTGGTTGCGCGAGGACGAGTTGTACTACACGGGCAAGATGAGCGGCGCGCAAGCGCGCGCACAAGCCGGCGCAACAAGCACGGCGCAAGCGACCACACCGAACATGCAGGGCAACACGAGCAGCCAACCTTCGGGCGGCAGTGTCACGAATGTGAGCGGTAACAATGCGGGCGGCAATCTGGGGACGCAACAGGGCGGGCCGGGCAACGCGGCGGCGCAGCAGGACGCGACCATGTTTCCGTTTCCTATCACTCAAGATGTACTGACGCGCGGGCAGCAGCGTTACAACATCTATTGCTCGATGTGTCATGGCATGACCGGCTATGGCGACGGCATGATCGTGCGGCGCGGTTTTCGTCGGCCGCCTTCATATCACGATGAGCGTCTGCGCGCTGCGCCGGTCGGCCACTTCTTCGACGTAATCACGAACGGCTGGGGCGCGATGCCCGACTACGCGGCACAGATTCCGGTGCAGGATCGTTGGGCGATCATCGCTTACGTGCGCGCGCTGCAACTGAGCCAGCAGGTGAACAAGAGCGAAGTGCCGCCGGAGAAGTTGAATCAACCGCAGGGCGGTGGCGGTCAGACCGAAGGCGGAGGTGAGCGACACTGATGGCAGCACACGCAGCACACGTGACAGACGCACGCAGCTACACGCCGCCCGCCGCGCTTGACAGGTTGGCGGGCACGAGCCTACTCGTCGGTCTCGCCGGTCTCATCTTGCTCGTCATCGGCGGCGCTCTGAGCGCGCTCCACGTGTTGCCCTTCGATCTGTCACACGCTTTCCGCGCTTACTTGCTCGGCTACGTCTTTTGGACGGGCATCTCGGTCGGCTCGATGGCGATCATGATGCTGCACCACCTGTCGGGCGGCGGTTGGGGCGTCGTGCTGCGGCGCATCTTTGAAGCGGCGACGCGCGTGCTGCCGCTCATGTTCGTGCTGTTCATCCCCATCGCGCTCGGCATGTACTTCAGTAAATTGTATCCATGGACAATGCCGCAAGTCGTAGCGGAGAGCCACGCGGTCGCGCACAAACATGCGCTCTATCTCAACGCGCCGTTGTTTCTGCTCCGTTGGGTCTTCTACTTCGCCGTCTGGATCGGGCTGACAGTTCTGCTGAACAAGTGGTCGCTCGAACAGGACACGACGACCGACCCGCGTCTGCGTCGTTTGTTGAAGGATCGCATGCAGAACGTGAGCGGCCCCGGCATCGTCTTGTTCGGTTTGACCGTGACGTTCGCCGCGATTGATTGGTTGATGACGCTTGAGCCTGAATGGTTCTCGACCATCTGGGGTTTGCTCATCATGGTGGGTTGGGGCTTGACGGCGCTTGCGTTCGCCATCTGCATCGAGTCTTACTTCGTCTTAAACAACGCGCGTCTGGGCGAGGTCTATCAACCGCGCCACCTGCACGATCACGGCAAACTGCTGCTCGCCTTCGTGATGATCTGGGCTTACTTCTCGCTCTCGCAGTTCTTGATCATCTGGTCGGGCAATCTGCCGGAAGAGATCACTTGGTATCTGCACCGCTTGCGGAGCGGCTGGCAATACGTGGCGCTCTTCGTCGTGCTGTTCCACTTCGCGCTGCCGTTCGTCATCTTGCTGTCGGCGAACCTGAAGAAGCGTGCGGGCCAACTGATCTTGGTCGCGCTGCTCGTCTTGGGTGCGCGCATCATCGATCTGTTCTGGTTGATCGCGCCGACCCACATCGTCTTTCCCGGCGCGCAGGGAGCGACGGCGGGCGCGGCGCGCGTCATCGCTTACGCGCTCTACTTCATCGCGCCCTTCGGCGTCGGCGGCGTGTGGCTCTGGTACTTCGCGCGCCAACTAAAGACGCGCCCGCTCTTGCCGCTCGGCGATGAAGGATTAGAGAACGCGCTCGAACAAATACATGGACATCATTGACAAGATGAAGGGCACAGGGCGGAAGTCAAAGATGGTTTGAGCGTGATTGAGACGTTGAAGAGGTGAATTTGAGATGGCAGTCTTTGGACGAAAAGTGCATGTGACGGAGACGCCGGACGTGCGACACATCACGAACCCGGACGTGATGCACGAAGAGTCGGACGTGAGCGTCAAGGGCGTCGCGTTGTTTGTCTTCGGACTAGGCGTCTTCGGCCTCATCACGTGCGGGGTGATATACGCCCTGTTTTGGTATTTCGATGTGCGCGAGACGCATAAAGCGGAGAAAGAGTTTCATAGCCCGATGGCGCGCCTGCCGGAAGAACGCCAACCACCGGCCGGCATTCCGCACTTGCAAGGCGCGCCCGGCGACCGTGCGCTCGACGCGCCCGACACGAAAGACCCGCGCTACGATCTGCAATTGAAACCGCCCGACGAGGAGGGGAAACTGCTGCGCCAAAAATACGATTGGGATTTAACGCACTACGGTCAGCCCGATCCATCCACAGGCATGGTGCGCGTGCCGATAGATGATGCGATGCAGCGGCTCTTGCAAAAGGGCTTGCCTGCGCGACCGGCGCAGCCCGGCGACCCATCCGTCATCGGCGGCATGGATGTGCCTTCATATGCGAGCGCAGGGCGACAGACGGAGAAGCGGGATCAGTAGGCAGAAAGCAGAAGGCAGAAAACAGATGATGATTGGCCGGCGCGACAGCAACAAGAATAGGTGGGCAAGCAGGCGCTGCCTACTGCCTACTGCCTATTGCCTACTGCTTTTGGCCTACTGCCTGCTGCCTACTGTTGTTCATGCACAGTACGCGCAGCCGCCGGTGCGGACGGCGACGACGAGCAGCGCCGCCGCGCCGATCTTGAAGGACATACGCATCGAGCAACATCTGGGTGGACAACTGCCTCTGGATGCGACGTTCCAAGACGAAGCGGGACAGACGGTCAAGCTCGGCGATTATTTTAATCGGCAGCGACCCGTCGTCGTCGCGCTCGTCTATTACAACTGCCCGATGTTGTGCAATCAAATCTTGGCCGGTCTGATCGGGAGTCTGCGCGACGTGCACCTCGATCCCGGGCGCGATTTCGATGTGGTCGTCGTCAGCTTCGACGCGCGCGAAGGGCCACAAGACGCGCAGAAGAAAAAGAAACTCGTCATGGGCGATTATCGCCGCCCCGAGACGGCCGCCGGTTGGCATTTTCTGACGGGCGAGAAAAGTTCGATTGATGCGGTCGCGGATGCTATCGGTTTTCGCTACGCCTTCGACGCGCAGACCAATCAGTTCGCGCATGCGAGCGGCATCATGGTCGCGACGCCGCAAGGAAAGTTGTCGCACTATTTTTACGGCATTGAGTATCAGCCGAAAGATTTGCGGCTCGGCTTGGTCGAAGCGTCCGCAAATAAGATCGGCTCGGCCGTAGATCAATTGCTGCTCTATTGCTACCACTACGACCCGGAGACGGGCCGCTACGGCCCCACGATCATGAACATCCTGCGGCTCGCCGGCATCGTCACCGTATTTGCGCTCGTGGCTTTAATCCTGTGCTTGCGCCGCTACAAGCCGCGCCCGCAAGACGCGGCCGCAGCAGGAGGGACGACCCTTTAAGCTATGCAGATTCCTTTGCCAAAGATCGATCTGCCGCGTCTGCCGTTCACGCCCGAACAGGCTTCAACCATCGCCGGGCACGTGGACGCGCTCTATCTCTACCTGATCCTGATCACGCTCTTCTTCTCCATCCTTGTCGTGGTGTTGATCTTCTACTTCGCGGTCAGGTACAGGCGGCGCACGCCCGACGAAATCCCGCCGCCCGTCGAAGGCTCGCTCGTCCTTGAGACGGTCTGGACGATCACGCCGCTCTTGATCGCGATGACGATCTTCGTCTGGGGCGCAAGCCTCTATTTCGCGCTCTACCGCCCGCCGACCGATGCGACTGAGATTTTCGTCGTCGGCAAACAGTGGATGTGGAAGTTCCAACACACCGAAGGCTTGCGCGAGATCAACGAACTGCACGTGCCCGTCGGCGCGAAAATCAAGCTGACGATGACGACCGAAGATGTCATCCACGCTCTGGCCGTGCCCGCGTTCCGCATCCGCGCAGACGTCGTGCCCGGTCGTTATACCTATCTCTGGTTCGAGGCGACGAAGACCGGCCGCTTCCACCTATTCTGCACCGAATACTGCGGCACGAACCATTCGGGCATGAACGGCTGGGTCGTCGTCCAAGACCCGGCCGAGTATCAGGCTTGGCTCTCAGGCGGCGCATCGGAATCACCTGCGGCGCAAGGCGAGAAGCTGTTTCAATCTTTGGGCTGCGCGTCGTGCCACAAGATGGACGTGCAGGGGCGCGGCCCCATGCTCATAGGTCTCTATGGCAAGCCGCAGAAACTCGACAACGGGCAAGAGGTCATCGCCGACGATGCGTACATCCGCGAGTCAATTCTCGACCCGCAGGCGAAGCGCGTGCTCGGCTTTGGCTCGGTGATCGCTTACATTCATTCGCTCGCCGCGCCGCAAGGTGGCGGCACGGCGAACACGGCCGCGCCCGCAAGCGGTTCAACGACGACGAGCGGCATCGCGCCCGACACGCAAAGGTCAAACCCTGTCGGCCCAACTTCGCCGCGCACACAACGCAACACAGGCGGCGCAATGCAACCGGCGAACGCGAACGCCAATACGCCGCGCGGCACTCCACCGCCCTAGTTGACGTTCGAGCTTGACGAGCACGTACAGATTTTCAGTCAGTCATCCATCGAGGCATCATGAGCGCAGCAGATACACCGATTGACCCTTTGAATCCGGTCATGCCCGACCCGTCGGCGCTGCCGGCCGATTCGCCGGAGTGGCGCGTCAAGTTTCCGCACGTCAACTACATCAACGCGCACTACGGCATCAAGTCGTGGCTGTTGACGAAAGATCACAAGCGCATCGCGCTGCTCTATCTCGCGTCGGTCACGGTCTTCTTCGCTTTGGGCGGCGCATACGCCATCGCGATCCGGCTGGAACTGTTGACCCCACCGGGCGACTTCGTCCAAGCGCACACTTATAACAAGCTGTTCACGCAGCACGGGATCATCATGATCTTCTTCTTCCTGATCCCTTCGATCCCGGCCGTGCTTGGCAACTTCCTTGTGCCCCTGATGATCGGCGCGAAGGATTTGGCCTTCCCGCGCATCAACTTGCTCAGTTGGTACATCTACATAGCCGGCGCGCTCTTCACCATCTGGGCGCTCTTGAACGGCGGCATTGATACGGGCTGGACGTTCTACGTGCCTTACAGCACTTCATTCTCGAACACTTACGTCGTCGTCGCGGGCCTCGGCATCTTCATCACCGGCTTCTCTTCGATCCTGACGGGCCTCAATTTCATCGTCACGATCCACACAATGCGCGCGCCCGGCATGACTTGGTTTCGCCTGCCGCTCTTCATCTGGTCAACTTACGCGACCAGCCTGATCATGGTCTTGGGCACGCCGGTCATCGCGATTACGATCCTGCTTGTTGCGCTCGAACGACTCGCGCATATCGGCATCTTCGATCCGCGTCTGGGCGGCGATCCAGTCTTGTTTCAACACATGTTCTGGTTCTACTCGCACCCGGCCGTCTATATCATGGTCTTGCCGAGCATGGGTGTGGTGAGCGAGATCGTGGCCACGTTCTCGCGCAAGAATATCTTCGGCTATTCGTTCGTCGCGTTTTCCAGTCTGGCGATTGCGATCTTCGGCTTTCTCGTCTGGGGCCATCACATGTTCACGTCGAGCCAGTCTGTCTATGCCAGCATGATCTTCTCGTTCGTCAGCTTCGCCGTGGCGATTCCCTCGGCCGTCAAAGTCTTCAATTGGACGGCGACGCTCTACAAGGGTTCGATCTCATACGACACGCCGATGCTCTACGCCTTGGGCTTCATCGGTCTGTTCACGATGGGCGGTCTCACAGGTCTCTTCCTTGCTGCGCTCGGCATGGACGTGCACCTGACCGACACCTACTTCATCGTCGCACACTTCCACTACATCATGGTCGGCGGCGCGTTGATGGGCTACATGGGCGGCTTGCACTATTGGTGGCCGAAGATCACGGGCCGGCTCTACCCGGAAGGCTGGGGCCGCTTCTCTGCGCTGGTCATCTTCGTCGGCTTCAACCTGACGTTCTTCCCACTCTTTCTTGCGGGCTACATGGGCATGCCGCGCCGCTACCACGCCTACGCGGAAGAGTTTCAAGT
This sequence comes from Acidobacteriota bacterium, assembly GCA_003223935.1. Classification (GTDB taxonomy): domain Bacteria; phylum Acidobacteriota; class Blastocatellia; order Pyrinomonadales; family Pyrinomonadaceae; genus QHXQ01. The sequence goes on from QHXQ01000051.1 coordinate 20,971, forward strand.
CTTGAATGTGATGAGCACGGCGGGCGCTTCAATTCTCGGCTTCGGCTTGTTGATTCCGGGCATCTATTTTCTCTGGTCTATGCGCTACGGCAAGTTCGCCGCGCCGAACCCTTGGCCCGCCACCGGCCTTGAGTGGCGCACGCTCTCGCCGCCGCCGACCGAGAACTTTGCCAGTACGCCCATCGTTACTTGGGAGGCTTACGAGTTCCGGCCCATTGAGGAGATGGAAGTAATCGGGCCGGCCCCCGAACAGTCTTCACGGCCGGTGCCGGGCTTGACGACCACTTGAAGGAGAAAAGACGGGGATGAGTGCGGCAGACATTCATTTAACAGACGCAGAGCAGCACGCCGCGACGGCGCTCCAGCACCACTTCGACAACATGGAGCAGCAGCGCGTGGCCGGCACGCTCGGCATGTGGGTCTTCCTCATCACGGAGATCATGTTCTTCGGTGGGTTGTTCACGGCCTACGTGCTCTATCGCACGCTCAACGCGGCCTCGTTCGCCGCCGGCAGCAGCGGCTTGAACGTCAAGATGGGCGCAGCCAACACGGTCGTCTTGATCTGTAGCAGTCTGACGATGGCGCTCGCCGTCTTCTATGCGCAGACCGGCAGCCGCCGCATGCAGATCATTTTCCTGCTCGTGACGTGGGCTTTGGGCGCGACCTTCCTCGTCGTTAAAGGCTTCGAGTACGCAGAGAAGTTCAGAGACAATCACGTCCCTTGGCTAAACTTTCAGTGGGAAGGGAAGATGCCGCCGGGCGCGAGCGTGCCCAGCATACGGATGTTCTACTGGATTTATTTCGTCATGACGGGCCTCCATGCGTTTCACATGATCATCGGTCTCGGCATGCTCGGCTTTCTCATCTATTTCGCTTGGCGCGGGCGCTACACGCCGGAGTATCACGCGCCCGTCGAGTTGGGCGGTCTCTATTGGCACTTCGTGGACATCGTCTGGATTTTCCTGTTCCCGTTGCTCTACTTGCTGGGCGCAAACCTGACGCACTAAAAAGAGGACGCGCTTTTTATGGCTGAACACATCGTTTCGAGAAAGGTTTACTTCGTCATCTTCGGCGCGTTGATCTTCATGACCGTCGTGACTTACTTCGCCGCGCAGATTCATTTCCAACGCGAAGCTATCAACACCATCATCGCGCTCGCCATCGCCGTCACCAAAGCGACGCTCGTCATCCTCTACTTCATGCACGTGCGCTACAGCCCGCGCCTAACGTGGGTCGTCGTCACCGCCGGCTTCTTCTGGCTCGCCATCATGATCGTGCTGACGCTGAGTGACTACCTGACGCGCACGCAGTCAGCCATGCCCGGCATAAAATGAGCGGCGCGCAACGCAAGCGAAAAATTTTCACGCCCGGCCCAACAGTGTCGGGCGTTCTTTTTTGAACCTGATTCCGTCCGCCGACGTTTAGCGCAGAGAGAGAGCCGACACAGACGCACATGACCCGATGCCGCTTCAGTTTGTGCAAACGAGCGGGGCGCAGCTACAATCGAGCGCGCGGCGATTCTTCCCCTTTAACGATCACTTCAACGGCGGTGAACTATGGCTGAGCGATGTAAAAATTGCGGCGCGGAGTTGTTTGCGGGGCAACAGTTCTGTCGTCAATGCGGCGCGCGCACCGGACTGCTCACGCACGACGATGCGGCCACACAGATGCTGCCCGGTCAGCAACCGAACGCACCCGCCGCGACTGTGCCACTCGCAGGCGAGCGCGGCACCGATCCGAACTTCTACGCGCGCCCGACCGCAGCCTATCAACCGCAACAAGTCACGCCGCTTGCGCCCGTCGCGCAGCCCCCGCGTCGGCGCGGCTCGCTCGGTTGGGCGCTCGCCGTCGTCCTCATCTGCGCCATCGGCGCAGTCTCGGTGGTCGGCTTCTACATCCTCCAGAGCGCGCGTCAAGCGGCCCGCATCGTGCGCATCAGACAGCCTGCTATGCCTGCACCACCGGCGATGCCAAATATCCCTGTGCCGCCGAATGTGGCCGTGAACGCGGATGCCGAGACGCTCGATGAAGACGGCGCGGACGTATCGGACGACAAGACCATCATCACCAAGACCTTTCCGCTCGCGCTCGATGCGGGCCAGTTCGAGTTGAGCAATCTGAACGGCGATGTGCGCATTGAAGGTTGGGACGAGCCGCAGGCGGAAGTGAAGGTAACGAAACACGGCGGCACGCCGGAAGAACGCGAGGATGTCGAGATCAAGGTCATGCGGACGGGCAACCACTTGGCGCTGCAAACCGCGCCGCACAACTCAGGCCAGATCAAAGACGTACTCTATGAGGTAAAACTGCCGCGTCGTCTGACGCACGTCGCCCTCCACACCACGAACGGCGACGTGAAACTCGCGGGCGTCCACGCCAACATCGAGGTTGCCACGCAGCACGGCGACATCAAACTGGCGGATGTCGGCGGCGCGATCACAACCAACTCACTGGCCGGCGACACGAAGGTCGCGCTCGCAGACGCGGGCCTTGATGCGCCGCAGAACTTCAACACGGTGAACGGCGACATCGAAATCAAACTCGGCGGCACAACCGACGCACAGGTCAAAGCCGAGACCTTAGCCGGCGAGATTAAGCCGGACGATGCGCTCGGTCTCAAAGTCGAGAAGCAGATGGTCGGTCAACACCTCGCCGGTCAACTTGGACGCGGCGGCCCGCCCCTCATCATCAAGACCGTCCACGGCGACATCAAGATCAGAAAGTAAGAAAGCAGTAGGCAGATAAAAGAAGGCCGCTGGTTGATTCGTCCCTTGTCAGATCACGAGGTACGTGCAACCAGCGGCCTTGCTGCTTGTCCTTTGCTGCCTTCTGCCTATGTTCTCCCGTGTGGCGGCTTTGTCTGGGGCGCAGAATTGCCACATAAAAATCTTGACGTGCGACCGAAAAAAGCTTAATTTTCGTGCGCCTTCAAATACAATTGCGCTGGCACAAGCTTTGCCGTCTGCGCAAGGTGCGTAGGTGATAAGCGGGAGAGCGGGCCGGCCAACGTTCTTAAGATCAGGCGGGCCGTCTCTCCCGCTCATTGGAGCAGCAGTTTTACCCAACCCAAGCGGCCGCCCAGAGCCGCACTGATTAAACCAAAGGAGAAGGCCACAGTGAGAAAAGTAATCAGCTTAGTGCTCGCGCTCGTGTTCATGCTCAGCTTAGGCAGTCTAGCATTCGCGCAGAACACAAACAGCACTGCCCCAGCCGCGTCCATGGGACATCACCGGCGACATCATCGTCGCCATCACCGTCGGCATCATCGTCGCCATCGTCGCGCGCGGACTGGCGGCAACACTAACAGGTAACCGTCAAGGCTGACGGCGCGGGCGGCGGCGGCACGTGCGTCTGTCGGCCGCGCCCGTCGGTTGGAGACCCGAACGCAGTCGCCGGCTCCGCAAAGGTCGGCACGCGCCACACAGTAGAAGGGTGGGACGATCTGAGGAGGCCGTCCCACCCTTCTGTTGTTTGATATTGGTTATTGGTTATTTGCCTCTGCTTGGCAAGGCTATAGACACAGGCGCGGGCCGTTTAACTGAGGAACAAATATCCAAAACCCAATATCCAATATCCAATCTTAGCTTTTCGAGGTTGGCGCGCGCCGCTTCTCGGCGTATTGCCGCTCAAGCACGCGCGGATCGCCCCGATGCTCCAACGCCAGCACGAGAATGACGATGGCTACGGCCAGCAGGAACATCAAGACGAAATACACGACGCACTCCTTCCACGCACGGCCCACCGTGCGTTATGCTCTCAATGGGAGCAAACCTTATGCCGTCCCGAACAACGCCCGTTTTCCGCGCGGTCACAAACTTGCACCCTGTGGCAGATCGGTCGCACACGACCACAACGCCACAGATAAAGGATGAATGCGGAATGATGAATGATGAATCAAGAACAACCGCTTGTTGATTCATCATTCATCATTCCGCATTCATCATTAACTTCTGATGCGGCCACTAAAATTGCATACGAAGACGACGCTGTTGGCTTCGGCGATCACGGTCGCCGTGCTGGCGGTGGCGCTCGCCTACACGACGACGCGCGTCGCAGAGATCGTGCGCGACGAACAGAAAGCGCGCGCCGAGTTGCAGGCGCTCAGTTTCGCCGAACAGATCGGCGCGATGCCTGAGCCGCTCGACCCGCAGGCGCTCGCGCAGGCGGCGGCGCTCGTACGCGGCGCGCGTCCCGACGTGGTGGCCGTGCGCGTCTGGAAGCGCGTCGGCGGCGTCTATCTGCCGACTGCGGCGGCAGGCGACGCAGGCCCCGCAGACATCCCGGACGACACGAAGGCGGCGCTGCGAAGTGGACTGGCTTCGCACACCGCGAGCGCGCGACCTGCGGGCGCACGCGCTTCCGTCTATCGCGTCTTCGTGCCGATCAAGGAAGGCGACCGTTTGAGCGGCGCGGTCGAACTGGTCGAACAACTCGAAGACGCACCGACGATTGCGCGCAGCTACGAACGCACGGCCGCGTTGATGGCCCTCGTCGCCGTCGTGCTCATCACGCTCGGCACCTATCTGCTGTTTCGCCAACTCGTCTATCGCCCGGTCGAGCGTCTGCTCGGCGCGATGGCGCGCGCCGAAGGCGGCGACCTGTCAGCCCATGCGCCCGCGCGCGCGCCCGACGAGTTGGGGCTGCTCTCGCGCAGCTTCAATCGCATGATCGCGCGCCTGCGGACGATGACCGAAGAACGCGAGGCGCAGCGACTCGTCTTGCAAGAGCGCGTGCAGGAGGCGACCGCAGAGTTGCAGCAGCGTTACGAGCAGCTTGAAGAGCAGAAGCAGGAGCTTGAAGAGAAGAACCTTGAGTTGTTGCGCATGCGCCAGATGTCGAGCCAACTCGAACGACTCGCCGCCGCCGGCCAGACCGCCGCGCAGTTTGCGCACGAAGTCGGCACGCCGCTCAATCTGATTAGCGGGCACGTGCAACTCCTGAGCGCACAACTTGGCGCAGACGAGCGCGCCGGCAAACGCTTGAACACGATCAGCGCGCAGATCGAACGCATCGAACGGATCGTGCTCAGCATGCTCGACCGCACGCGCCCCGAAGCGGTCGCGCTCGCGCCGCTCGATCTGAACGCGCTCTTGGGTCGCATCTTCGACACGGTCGCGCCCGCGCTCGATGCGCGCCGTGTCCGGCTGCAAACCGAGTTGACCGAGCCGCTGCCCGCCGTCGCAGGCGACGCGGATCGCTTGCAGCAAGTCTTCATCAATCTAATCAACAACGCGCTCGATGCGATGCCCGACGGCGGCGACCTGCGCGTCCGCACGAGCAGGGAAGCCGCACAGGTCTGCGTCGAGTTCACCGACACAGGCAGCGGCATGAGCGATGAAGTGCGCGCGCACATCTTCGATCCGCTCTACACGACGAAGGCGCGCGGGCGCGGCACTGGCTTGGGTCTCTTCGTCGTGCGCCAAGTCTTGCGCGAACACGGCGGCGAGATCGAAGTTGAGAGCGAACGCGGGCACGGCTCAACGTTTCGCCTGCGCTTCCCGGCTGGCGAGATGGCTGTGAGCGAGGCTGAGCGCGCGGCTGTGGATATGCGGGCGGGCAGTTAATCTCTTTTTCTAAGGCATCATAAAACTTCGATGAAACGCATTCTTGTGGTTGACGACGACCGCGCCTCGTGCGAGTTGCTGCGCGAAATCTTCGCCGATCAAGGTTGGACGACGGAGACGGCGCAGACGCCGGAGCGTGCGTTGGCGCTCGCCAGCGCGACGCAGTTCGATCTGGTTGTCAGCGACGTGAACCTCGAAGCCGAGCAGACGGGTCTCGATCTGTTGCGCGTTTTGCGCGAGCGCTGTCCGGTCATCCTTGTGACCGGCTTCGGCACGCTCAGCGCGGCGGTCGAAGCGGCGCGCGAGGGCGCTTGGGATTTCATCTCGAAGCCGTTCAAGGTTGAAGAGGTGATCGCCACGGCGCGGCGCGCGATGGAGGCGCACGAAGCGAGCGGCGCAGACGCGAGCGCGCCCGCCGAACTCACAGCGCGCTACGAAGAGTCGGGGCTGACGGGGCGCGCGCCCGCGATGATCGAACTCTACAAAGAGATCGCGCGCGTCGCGCCGTCGCGCTCGACCGTGCTGGTCGTCGGCGAGTCGGGCACGGGCAAGGAATTGGTCGCGCGGGCAATTCACAAACACAGCACGCGCGCCGACAGTCCGTTCGTGCCGGTCAACTGCGGCGCGCTCACAGAGACGCTGCTTGAAGCCGAACTGTTCGGGCATGTGCGCGGCTCGTTCACCGGCGCGCATGCGGATCGCAAAGGGCTGTGGGAAGAAGCCGAAGGCGGCACGCTCTTCCTAGACGAGATCGGCGAGACCAGTCCCGCGATGCAAGTGAAACTTTTGCGCGCGCTGCAAGAGGGCGAGATTCGCCGCGTCGGCGCGACGCGCACGATCAGTGTGGACGCGCGCGTCGTCGCTGCGACCAATCGCGATCTCGAAAAAGATGTCAAGACCGGCAAGTTCCGCGAAGATTTGTTCTATCGGCTGAGCGTCGTCACGCTTTATGTGCCGCCGTTGCGCGAGCGACGCGGCGACATTCCGCTCCTTGCCGAGCGTTTCCTGCGCGCGGCCGCCACGAGCGCCGGTCGAACTTTGCGCTTCGCGCAAGGGACGCTCGCCGTGCTCGCCGCTTATGACTGGCCGGGCAACGTGCGCGAACTCGAATCGGCGATTGAGTACGCGGCGCTGCACGCACGCGGCACTGAGGTCGCGCCCGAAGATTTGCCGGCCAAGCTGCAAACCTTCGAGGCGCGCGCACGCGCCGCCGCCGGCCCATCATCTTTGACTACGCTCTACGCCGACCTGCCTCCGCTCGACGAACTAGAGCGCCGCTATCTGCTCTACGTCCTCGAACAAGTTCACGGCAACCGCACACGCGCCGCCGAAGTCCTCAAGATAGATCGCCGCACACTCTACCGCATGGCCGAACGGTTCGGCGTGCAACTGGATAGTGAGCAGTAAGCAGTGAGCAGCAAGAACAGTTTGTCACTGCTTACTGCTTACCATCTGTCACAGTTTGCTATCTTCCGCGCCGTGGAGTGTGTCTAGTTTCTTGTTGAGCGTGTTGAGATCGCGGATGGCGTCAGGGAAGGCGCTGCGTTTGATGGTCTGCTCGGCGGCGTTGAGATCGCGGATGGCTGAACGCAGCGCGTCGCGGACTGGCTCGTCGTGGGGTTTGTCATGCAGCGCCCGCGCGAGCGCGGCTTCGGCTTGATCGAGCGCGCGGAGCGCGGCCGTCGTGTTGCGCGCAGTCGTCGTGCCGCGCCGTTTGCTCAGACTGGTGATCGCTTCGGCGATGCGGTCGCCGGCCGTCTCGATGTCTGCGTCGCGCGTCGGGAGTTGCGGCGTGAGCGCGACCGTCTGCGCTTTGGCTGGCAAGGCTGATAGCTGACCCGCATCGAGCGTAACTCTCTCTTCAACCGGAGTTGAGCCGCAGGCAGAGAAGGCCAAGCAGGCGAGCAGCAGCAAGCCCAGACGCAAACCCTTACGCACATGAACACAGCGGGGCGCGGCCACCTCCTCAAATGTCCGCGCCCCGCTGTCTGCACAAGCGACCTTCGGCGAAACGCAAAGATTGCGTCCATGACCCATGCGCAGAAGGTCTGACCTTGCACCGTTCACAACGCCTCGCAGAGCAACGCACGTGCCGCGCTTGCGCTAAATAGCGCGCGCGCGATTTATGCGGTCAGTGCGTCAAGCCAACAGACCCACGGGGCGGCCGTGTTGTGGCATTTGTGATGAAGCGCGCAAAGCCGCCACAGCCCGAAGTGCTTGACGCCGTCATCCGTTGAAGGCTAAAAACGTCTCAAGCGCGAACGCAAATTTTTTGGCCCCTAAAAATAAACGCAAGATAAACGCGGCCGCTGCGGTGTGTCTCGTCCGTGTCGGAGTCGTTGATGAACCTTTCACTCAAGCCCGAACACTTGAAGCGCTACAAAGACATCGCGTGGCTCTTCATGAAGTATGGCCGCTCCGACCTAGTACAGCAGACCGGCCTCGCCGCCACGTTGCTTGATGATAATCAGATCACGACCGGCGGCACGGCCAAAGCCGGCGAACTGGCCGATGATCTCGAACGTCTGGGGCCGACCTTCATCAAACTCGGCCAACTCCTTTCGACCCGCGCCGATCTCTTACCGCCGCCATATCTCGAAGCGCTCGCGCGGCTGCAAGATAAAGTTGAGCCGTTCTCTTTCGCTGAAGTCGAACAGATCGTCACGACTGAGTTGGGCGTGCGTTTGTCGAAAGCCTTCGCGCAGTTTGAGGCAACGCCGATAGCTTCAGCTTCGCTCGGGCAAGTGCATCGCGCTGAGTTGCGCGCCGGCCGTCCCGTCGTCGTCAAAGTCCAACGCCCCGGCATCCGCGAGATCATCGTCGCCGACCTCGACGCGCTCGGCGAACTCGCCGCCTTTCTCGATGAGCATACGGAAACTGGCCGGCGCTACGATTTCACGATCATGCTCGGCGAGTTGCGCAAAAGTCTGCTGCGCGAACTCGATTATCGTGAGGAGGCCGCGAACCTTGTCACGCTGGGCGAGAGTTTGAGCGAGTTTGAGTTGATCGTCGTGCCCAGCCCCGTCGCCGATTACACCACGTCGCGCGTGTTAACGATGGATTATGTGCGCGGCAAAAAAGTCACCTCGCTCAGCCCGCTCGCACGCATCGAACTGAACAGTTGGGAACTCGCGCAACAACTCTTTCGCGCTTATCTGCAACAGATGCTCGTGGACGGCTTCTTCCACGCCGACCCGCATCCCGGCAACGTCTTCCTCACAACTGATCAGCGCATCGCTTTGCTCGATATCGGCATGGTCGCACGTTTGACGGCCAGCTTTCAGGACAACATGCTGCGGCTGCTCTTGGCGATCAGCGAAGGGCGCGGCGACGAAGCGGCAGAGGTCACGATCCGCATGGGCGAGCGCAAACTCAACTTCGATGAGACGAAGTTTCGCCGCGAGATCGGCGATCTGGTCGTGCGGCACACGGGCGCGAATCTGCAACAGATTGACGCCGGCCAAGTCGTGCTCCAAATTCAACGCATCTCGGCCGAGAGCGATTTTCGTCTGCCGCCTGAGTTCACCATGATCGCCAAGACGCTCCTGAATCTCGATCAAGTGGTTTACACGCTCGCGCCCGATTTCGATCCGAACGCCACGATCCGCCGCTACGCGACCGAGATGATGCAACAGCGCATCCTCAAATCGCTCGCGCCCGGCAACGTCATGTCGAGCTTGATCGATCTGAAGGATTTTTTAGAAAAGCTGCCTGTGCGCATCAATAAGATTCTGGACGCCATCGCCAATGATGAACTCAAACTGCAAGTGGACGCGATTGACGAGCGCATCCTGCTCGAAGGCTTGCAGAAGGTGGCCAACCGGATCACGCTCGGTCTGGTCATCGCGGCGATGATCGTCGGCGCGGCGATGTTGATGCGCATCGAGACCACGTTCAAGATTTTCGGCTATCCCGGTCTCGCCATGATCTTCTTTCTGCTCGCCGCGCTCGCCGCCATCTGGCTCGGCATCGTGATCATCTTCTACGACAAACAGGCGAAGGACGAGTCGAAGAAATAGTTCGCACCCACGCGCGCCACGCGCCGAAGTGGTCTTTACTTTTTGCCTTTTTCGGCGGCACAGGGCATAATATCCGCGTTAGGTTCCTCTCTCGCGCATCAACGGTGATGTGCCCCCGCAAGTAGAAGCAGTCGCGGCGGCGTCAGGATAGTTCGAGAGCAGGTTTGAATGTTTAACTGGTAGAAGCTTGCTCGACCACAAGCGTCCGAGTCCGCGACTTCGCTGCCACCGTCCGCCGAAGCCCATAGCAATCGAGCTTCTCTTTGCGCTCCTCAAGGGGCAAGGATTCTGTTCCGTTATGACCATTAGACTTTTCGTCGGTAACCTTAATTTCAAAACTTCGAGCGAAGACTTACAGGAACTCTTCGGCCAAGTGGGCGAAGTCCAGTCCGCCTCGGTCGTGACCGACCGTGAGACGGGCCGCTCGCGCGGCTTCGGCTTCGTCGAGATGGCGTCGCAGGAAGACGGCCAGCGCGCCATCGAGCAGTTCAACGGCAAGGAGTTCAACGGGCGCAACCTGACCGTCAACGAGGCGCGGCCGCGCGAAGAGCGCGGTGGCGGCGGCTACGGCGGCGGCGGTGGCTACGGCAATCGCGGTGGTCGCGGTGGCGGCGGCGGTGGACGTGGCAATCGCGGTGGTCGCGGTGGCGGCGGCGGTGGACGTGATCGCGGCGGCTACGGCGGCGGTGGCGGTGGCCGCGAGCCGCGTTGGTAAGCTGCGCCTGTAGCGCCAGCGCCAAATCGGTAACAGAGACCCGTACCCCGGCGGTCTTCGGAGCGCCGGGGTGGCTCTACGCTCGGTCTATCCTTGGCCGCTTGATTTTTCCGCGCGGTTTAGTTAAACAAGTAAGGCAAAAGCCCAATCGCACTAGCGAGCTAATCGCGTTTACGAGAGACTTATAAGAGCAGGAGAGAAAATGGCAACTGTTAATGTTAATCCGGGGGAATCAATTGAGAGCGCCCTGCGCCGGTTCAAGCGCAAGGTGATGACCGAAGAGATCATCAAGGACGCGAAGAAGCACGCCTTCTTCATGTCGCGCGGGCAGAAGGCGAAACTCAAATCGGCACTCGCCCGCAAGCGCAACAAGAAGAAACGCCGCCCGCCGCAAGTTCCGCCGCGCAGCTAAATGCGCCGCGCGCAAGCAGACATTGAAGCAGCCGACGATCATAACGATCATCGGCTGTTTCTTTTTCACGTCGCATGTCGAGCGCGCCTCGCTTATTTTTTGCCGGCGCGCTTATTTTTTGTTGCCCCTCTTCCGCTTATCGCGCTGTTTCTTAAACTCGCGCACACCCTCCTTGACCAAAGCCTGCGCCCGCTTCGGCCCATGCCGGCCGAGCGGTTTGAAGACTTTCTCTTTCATCTCGTTATAAGAGACAAAGAAGTGCTCGATCTCTGCGACCAGATGGTCGTTCAATTGGCCGAGCCGGCGTATGCCCTTGTGATCTTTCGCTTGGTCTGCCACGCCGATCAAACGGTCGTTGCGCGTCGTCTCTTCATCTTCAGTCTGCTCCGCCTCGATGACGCCGATCAGGCGCACCTCGACGAGACAACCGACGAACGCCGGTTCGTCCATCAACACGAGCACGTCGAGCGCATCGCCATCGCCGCCCACAGTCGCAGGCACGAAGCCGAAATCGAACGGGAAGACCGCGCCCGCCGGCAAGACGCCGCTCAGCTTGAAGAGACCCAACTCTTCATCGTACTTGAACTTGTTCCGGCTGCCCTTCGGCGTATCAATGATGACATACACCACTGCCTTCGCCGCAAAGGCCGCCAACCCGTCAAGCCGCACGCCGCCGACCGCTTTACTCGCCATAAGCCTCCCCTTGCGCTCAAACAGACTGATAGCTGTAAACGATGCGATACCTTTACGCTATCGCACGCACACTTTCAACCTCTGCGCAACGTATGAGTTTGCGCGCAAAAAGACGTGCGACGCTCACTGCCACAGCAATGAGCGTCGCACGTCTTTTTGTGTTTGGTGTTTTAGCTCAAGTAAGCAGCGCGCGCTTACCATCCTTGTCTCATCAACGGTTGCATCATGGGCAGACGCGGCGGCAGTGTGTCTGACGACCGACGCGACGTGCGCATCGGCGGCGCGACATTCTCAAAGTAATCAACGGCGGCGACGTGCAAGCCCACATCGCGGCCCAAACGCTCGCTCACGTACCACTTGTGCTCAATGATGCGCGGCCAAGCCGCCTGCGCCTCACGCGCGGAGACGTGGACGCCCGCGAGTGCGCGGCGCAACGCGCGGCGCTGGGCGGCGCGCTCCACTTCAACGCGCGTTCGCTCGATCACGTAATCAAGTTTGAATGGAATCGGCATTCGGTTAACCTCCTTTTGCCTCTGTTGCCATGCGCGCAGTCGCGCGTGCGACCACGCTTATTTAATGTGCACCTTCGTTGGCAATAGTTCGATGAGGAGTATAACGAGCCGGCTGTCGCGCGTGCCAATTGATTGTTATAATCCACGCGATTAAATCCCTTCATACCTGCGCGCGTTGGCCGGCAAGCTGCGGCCGGAGAGTCGTTTATGGAACTGTCGCAACTGCGCTCATTTCGCGTCGTGGCCGAAACGTTAAACTTTACGCGCGCGGCCGAGCGCTTGCATCTGACGCAGGCGGCGGTCAGTCATCAGATCAAGGCGCTCGAAACCGAACTCGGTGAACCGCTTTTTATTCGCGCCAAAGGTGGCGTGCGCCTGACGGCCGCCGGTCAAGTCGCGCTCGAATACGCCGAGCGCATCCTCGACGACGTCGAAGCTCTGCGTGAACGCATCGCAGGGCGCGAGCGCGCATTGGCGGGCGGCGTGCGCGCGGCGGCAGCGACGCAAGCTTTCGTGCATCTATTTGCGCCGCTCTTTGAATCGTTCATGCGCGAGCAGCCGAGCGTCGAGTTATCGTTTCGCACCACAGTCAGCACCGAGCAGACGATCAAAGACATCCTCGAAGGCGCGGCCGATGTCGGCTTCGCGTCGCTGCCGGTCTATTCGCCTGCACTGCAAGTGACGGAGTTGTTTGAAGACGAACTGTTCGTCGTCGTCGGACGCGAACATAGACTTGCGGAGCGCGACACATTGAACGTCGCAGAGATCGAACACGAACGTCTGATCCTATTCGAGCGCGGCGCTTCGATCCGGCGCGCGACCGAAGATTTTTTCAAGCGCGTGCAGATTCGCCCCACGCTCGCGCTCGAATCGAACGACACACATTTCATCAAGCTGATGGTCGAACGCGGACTAGGCATTTCGCTCTTGCCCTCTTGGGCTGTGCGCGACGAAGTGCAAACTGGTCGGCTCGCACAGTTGCAGATCGAAGGTCATCATCTGCGCCGCTCGGTCGCCATGCTCGCGCTCGCGCGCTTTCAACCCGCGCCGACCCGCGCCTTCATCGCCTTCATGTTGCGCCACAAAGCGCAACTGCAAGCGATGGCGACGAGCACGGAGCTGAATGTGCCGAACGCGCCGGAGTTGAGCGTAGCGCACGAGATCGTTGCGGCAAACGAGCAAGGGTATGACTGAGCCTTTATGGGAAGTTGCAGATCAGGCGCGGCGGCTGGCTGAATTGACGAGCCAAGCCGCGCCTGCGAAAGAAGCGCCGCTCAGGCGCGACGTGCGTTCGCTCGGCCGGCTGCTGGGCGAAGTCTTGCGCGAGCAAGCAGGTACTCAGTTCTTCGACGCGGTTGAAGAGTTACGCACGCTCGCGATCAGTCATCGTGAGTTGCACGCGCAGCAAGCGGCTCAGTCTGATGAGTTGCCCGATGAGCACGAGTTGATGGAGCGCGCGAGGCGTGTCGTCGGCGCGCTCGATCTGCCGACCGCTTATCGTCTGACTAAAGCCTTCGCGATCTATTTTGAACTGACCAACCTTGCCGAGACCAATCATCGCAAACGCCGCCGCCGCGCGGCACAGGTCGCGCCCACGCATCCCGCGCAGCCCGGTTCATTCTTGGGCACGCTGCGCCGTCTGCGCGCTACTAGCGTTGATGCGAAAACTGCGCGCGAGCTTTTGCAACGCATCGAAGTCGTGCCGGTCTTCACCGCGCACCCGACCGAAGTGGCGCGCCGCACAGTCCTCTTCAAACGCCGGCGCATCGCCGCGCATCTCGAACAACTCGACCGCCTGCCGCTCCCCGACGACGAAGCCGCCGCAGTCGCCAACGCGATCACCGCAGAGATCACTGCGCTCTGGCAGACAGACGAAGTGCGTCGCCGCCAGCCGACCGTGCGCGACGAGATCAAGATGGGGCTTGATTACTATCCTGATAGTTTGATCGAGACGCTGCCGCGCCTCTACGAAAGCCTCGCCGCAGATTTTCACGCGGCTTATGGGGTTGAATTATCTGCCCGTGATCTGCCCGCACTCGTGCGCTTCGGTTCTTGGATCGGCGGCGACCGCGACGGCAACCCTTACGTCACACCCGCATGCACGCGTGACGCCTTGCAGATGGCGCGGCGCGTCATTCTTGATCATTACGTCAACGCGACAACCGCGCTGCTTGATCGGCTCAGCGCCTCGACGCTGCAAGTGGCCGCTTCAACGGAACTGCAACACGCGCTCGCCGCTTACGCCGCCCGTTTCGCGGCCGTCAAACAGCAAGTGGAAGCACGCTCGCCTGATGAAGTGTACCGGCGCTTTCTCGTCTTCGTGCTGCACCGGTTGCGCGCTTCGGTTGACGTGCCGCCGCAAGCGGACGCTTACACGGGCGCACGCGAGTTCGCCGCTGATCTGGCGCTCATGCGCGCGAGCCTCACGGCGCATGCGGGCGAACGGATCGCTCGGCGTTGGCTCGATCCGTTGCTGCGACAGGTTGAGACGTTCGGCTTTCACCTGCACACGCTCGACGTGCGCCAACACGCGCGCGTCCACGCCCGCGCCGTGCGCGAACTGGCCCAAGCTGCGCCGCTTGGTGTCAGTAGCGATGAGACTGTTGAGCTTGATGAAGTTGCTGCGGCTGAGATTGACGCGACGGCTGCGTCGCTGCCCGCACCGCTCTCGACCGAGACGCGCACGCTGCTCGACACGATGCGCGGGGTCGCGCAGTTGAAGCGCGAGTTTCCGCCGGAAGCGATCCGCAGTTTCGTCATCAGTGGCGCACAGCAGAGCGCAGACGTGCGCGCTGTCGTCTGGTTGGCCGAGTCGTGCGGCGTGCGCGTCGCGGCCGATGAAAACGATCCGGGCTTGATGCCCGTGCCGCTCTTTGAGTCCATCGCAGATTTGCGTCGGTGTCCTGCGGTCTGTCGTGAGTTGTGGCAGGCGAGCGACTACGCGCGGCTGCTTGATTCGTGGGACCGGCGACAAGAGGTGATGCTCGGTTACTCGGACTCGAACAAAGACGGCGGCATGCTGACGAGCATCTGGGAGATTTACAAAGCGCATCGCGCGCTGCACGAAGTTGCGGCCGAATGCAACGTTCGTTTGCGTCTCTTTCACGGGCGCGGCGGGACGGTCGGGCGCGGCGGCGGGCCGACGCATCAAGCGATCCTCGCGCAGCCTGCGGGCGCATTCACCGGTGCGATCAAGATCACGGAGCAGGGCGAGGTCTTGAACTGGAAGTATGCCGATCCCATTTTGGCCGAGCGCAACCTTGAGTTGCTGATCGCCGCTGCGCTTGAATCGTTGACGCGCACGAATGAGACGAAGGGCACACAACACGATGAGTGGTTCGCGGCCATGGACGAGATGTCAACGGATGCGTTCGCGTTCTATCGTGAACAGATCGCAGACAACCCGGACATCGTGCCCTACTTCGAGCAGGCGACGCCGGTCGGCGAACTCGAACACGCGCGCATCGGCTCGCGCCCCGCGAAGCGCAGCGACCGGCGCGGACTCGCAGACCTGCGCGCCATCCCTTGGGTCTTCGGCTGGATGCAGAGCCGGCATGTCGTGCCCGCCTACTTCGGCGTCGGTCGCGCGCTTGAGCGCTTCGCCAATCGCAGCGCCGCCAACGAACAACTCTTGCGCGACATGCTCGTCGCCTTTCCGCTCTTCCAAGACCTGCTCAGCAACGTCGAGATCGGCATGGCTAAAGCCGATCTTGGCATCGCGCGCCTGTACGCCGAACTCGTCGCAGATGAGCGTTTGCGCGAGCGCGTCTTCAAGCTGATTTGTACAGAGTCTCATCGCACGCGCCGCATGATTCTGCGGCTCACGGGCCACCGCGAGTTACTGGAAACCAACCCGGTGCTCGCCCGCTCGATCAAACTGCGCAACCCTTATGTTGACCCGATGAGTCTCATCCAAGTCGAACTCCTGCGCCGCAAACGTGCGGGCGAAGAGAGCGACGAACTCAACTACGCGCTCGCCGCCACGATCAACGGCATCGCGTCAGGTCTGCGCAATACGGGCTGATCGCACTGTTCGCTTGTGAAGCACCTGAGCAACTCCGAATAAAGCTATACCGGATTGCAACCCAACATAAGGTAAAAGGAATTAACCACGAAATCACACGAACTGACAGACACAAAGGTTCGTGCTAGTCGCTTCGTGTGGTTTCGTGGTTCATCTTTCTTGTATTACGGCATGGGCCGTCGCTCAGGTTGAAACGAAATGGCCGCGATTAGCGTCCAATCAAGCGCAGCGTTTTTTTTTCGCGCCGGCAGCGCATTATCTGTAAACCTGACGGGCGGGTTCGGCGTATAGACCTGCGACTGATAGTCACGCCTTACTGGGCTTAAATCGCGTCATGAAATATTTTTACTCGTTCTACGCCGAATCTTTCCGCATTGCGCTGCAATCCATCCTCGCGCACAAGCTGCGCGCGTTCCTCACCTTGATCGGCATCATCATCGGCGTGGCGTCGGTCGTCCTTGTCGGCGCGGCCATCTCCGGTCTCAATACTTATGTGATGGACAAGGTCGGGAAGATGTTGGGGACGAACCATTTCATGATCGCGCGCATGGTCAGTTCGGGCGAATTGTCGGAAGAAGAGTTGGAGCGGCGCATGCGGCGCAACCCGAAGTTGCAGTATGCCGACATGGAATGGTTGCAGGCGCAATGTCACACGTGCAGTGCCGTGGGCGCAGAGGTCGGGCACGGCACGAAGTTCGAGCAGGACGGCAAGACCTTCTACGGCGGCATCATCTTCGGCGTGACGGCGAACATGCTTGAGATCGAGGACAAGACGATCAGCGAAGGGCGTTTCATCGATCCGGCTGAAGTCGAACATGGGGAGCTTGTGACCGTGCTCGGCGCGGACATCAAGGACAAGTTCTTCCCCGACACGGATGCGATCGGCAAAGAGTTCAAAGTCGGCGGCATCCCGATGCGCGTCATCGGCGTCGAGGAGCGGCGCGGCCCCATCTTCGGCGACCTCGTTGATAAGCACGTCTATATTCCGATCACCACGTTTGCGCGCCTCTTCGGTCGCCCGCAAGATTTGGCGATTCACGGCAAGGGCGCAACGCCGGGGCAGTTTCAACTGACGATTGAGGACGCGCGCCAAGCCTTGCGCAACTACCACAAGCTCGTCGGCAGCGCCGAAGATGATTTCGGGTTGGTCAACACGGAAGAGTTGCACGGGCAGATCGATCAGTTCACCGGCGCAATTGCTTTGGTCGTCACGCCGATCACTCTGATCTCGCTCGTCGTCGGCGGCATCGTCGTGATGAACATCATGCTCGTCTCTGTGACCGAGCGCACGTTTGAAGTCGGCTTGCGCAAAGCGCTGGGCGCGCGCCGCAAGCAGATACTGTTGCAATTCTTGATCGAGTCGGCGCTGTTGTGTGCCTTGGGCGGCATACTTGGCTTGCTCTTGGCGGCCGGCGTCTCTTGGCTTGTCACTGTGCTGACGCCGATCACGATGACGATCACGATCTGGTACGTCATCCTCGCCATCGGCGTCTCAAGCAGCATCGGTCTCATCGCCGGCATCTATCCGGCCTTCAAAGCGTCGCGCCTCGATCCGATCATCGCGCTAACGAGAAACTAAAGAGAGTCTGTTATGCGTCTGCGTCTGCCCGGCTTTATCACTAAAGACATCCTTGCGATGGCGTTCGACTCGATTCGGGCGCACAAGTTTCGCAGCACCTTGACGGTGCTCGGCATCATCATCGGCGTGATGACCGTGATCGTCGTCGCGGCGCTCTTGATGGGCTTGCGCGGCAGCCTCGTCAAGATCGTTGAAGAGTATGGCGCAAACAATATCTACGCCTTCCACTTGACGACGGGCATCACAGTCGGCGAGCGCGATCAGTCGGAGCGTGCGCGCAAGCCTTTAACGCCTGAGGACGGCGAGGCGATCAAGGAGCGCGCGAGCGCGGTCGAGGATGTCGTCTTCGACGTGCCGAACATCGGCGGCTGGGGTAGCGGCTTCGACGACACGATCAACAACAACGGTAAGACCTACCGGCGCGGCAACACCGAAGCCGTCTCCGCGAACTACGCCGAAGTCGTCAACGTGCATCTGAAAGAAGGGCGCTTCATCAATGAGCAGGACGATGTCTATCGGCGCAACGTCGTCGTGCTCGGCGTCAATGCGGCCGAGGCGCTCTTTCCCGATCAACCCAACAACATCGTCGGCACGCACGTGAAGATGGGCGGCTACGTGTGGGAAGTGATCGGCGTGCTTGATAAGCGCAAGAGCACTTTTCTTGGCGAGAACGATGAAGACAACGCTGTGTTCGTGCCTTATCGCACGGGCTTGCAGGTCGCGCCCGGGCGTAAATTCCTGCTGCTCATCGTGCAGGCGAAGTCGGGTCTCAGACAAGAGGCTTACGATCAGACGGAAGAGATTTTGCGCCAACGGCGCAACGTGAAGTTCACTGATCCGGACAACTTCGATCTGAAAACGGCCGATTCTTTCATCGGCCAGTTCGATAGTATCTTCGGCATGGTCGGCCTCATCGCCATCGCGTTCTCCGGCATCGGCCTACTCGTCGGCGGCATCGGCGTGATGAACATCATGCTCGTCTCTGTGACTGAACGAACACAGGAGATCGGCGTGCGCAAAGCTATCGGCGCGCGGCGGCGCGACATCGTGAGTCAATTTTTGTATGAGGCGATGACGCTGACCTTGTTCGGCGGTGTGATCGGCGTCGTGCTCTCGTTCGGCGCGAGCCAACTGGTCATGCTCATCTGGCCTGCGCTGCCCGCAACCGTCCCGATGTGGGCGGTAGTGACGGGATTGTTGGTTTCAATTGGCATCGGTCTCATCTTTGGCGTGTGGCCGGCAATGAAAGCGGCGCGGCTCGATCCGATTGAATGTCTGCGTTACGAATAGAACGAGCAGAAAAAAATAGAGCGAGCGATTGAGATTCATCTCCCAATCGCTCGCTGTTCATTTGTGCGGTCGTGTTGTGCAAGCGCGCCCGCAGGCGTCTGTTTGTCTTAGCGCTGGATGTACACGCGCCGGCCGTTACGCCAAATATATGTGCGTTGGCCGTAATAGAGACGCTGGCCTGGCGCGTAGTAGTAGCCGCGGCCCAAATGCCGGCCGGGATTGTAGCGATGCCGGAACGCCAGACGCTCCGCGCGCTCCTCGCGTCTGAATGCTGTGCGTTCGCCGCGTGCGCGCGTGCGCCAGTACGGGTTGTTGCCGTTGGTGAGCCGTTCGCTGCGCAGTTGCGTTCGGAACGTGCGCCGCTCGTACCGCTCGCGTTGATGGAATGCGCGCCGCTCGGCCCTGCGCTGGTCATGCCAGTTCTGCCCGTAAGTCGTGCTGCCAGCGCCGACGAACAACACAAGGCCGCACAGGAGTGCAACCACAAATTGTTTCAAATTAATTGCGCCAAATCTCATGACGAACCTCCTTGCGTAATTTGCTTGACGAATGGTTGGCGCGGGTGTTCGAGACCCGTTACAACCGTCAACAAGTCGAACGGGGAGAGCGGCTGCAAACTGTACAGTCTGCCGTGAATCTGTTTGGCTGATAGAAGAAGGGGCAAGCTTCATGCCGTCTGATGCGGTGTGAACGGGCAAGCGGTTGGCTTGGCAGACGGGCTTGTGCTACATTCAATTGCCGGAGCAAGCTGCCGTTTATCTCCCCGACAAAATCGGACGCTTTAATACTAATGATCACGCCGCCGTGCTCGGGCCGCTCGCTTGTCCGTGTGTCGTACTAATAGGAGTCGTTTCATGTTGAGCCGTCGCCCTCGCTCGTTTTTGTCTGCGCTCCTCGCTCTAAGTCTCTTACTAACCGCGCTCGGCTCGGTCAAAGCAGGCACACCGCCGCCGCAACAGCCGAGCCAACAGATCACACAGGCCGAATGGTCGCTCAAACAAGGGCAGTCGCTCTTGCGGCGCAACCACGCCGATCAGTCGCTGCCGCTCTTCGAGTCGGCGCTCAAACAGTTCACAGACGCAGGCGACGAGGTCGGTGCTGCCGCCACGCACGATGCGCTCGGCGATGTGTACATCAGACAAGGGCAGTACGAGTTGGCGCTGCCGCACTACCAGACGGCCGCCGATTGGTATCACGCTTGGAACGAGACGGCGAACGCCAATCTGATGTACGCCAAACTCGGCGAGGCTTTCTATCTCGCGGGGCGCGAGCCGGAGGCGCTCGCCGCCTTCGCCAAGATCAGCGAACAGGACAAGAACCGTCCGGGCGCGGGCGCAATCGTGGGCACGGGCAACGACGGCGACGGTAGACATAACAACAACGGCGGCGCGGGCGGCGCGGTCACGTTCGCTACGATCAGCGCCGCGTTCCTACCAACTCTGAACTGCGCCGCGTTCAAAAACAACCGCAACAACCAACCGCCGCAACAACCGACGGGGCCGCCCAACATGGGGCACGCGCCCGCAGGTCTCGACGGCATCGGGCGCATGGACTTGCGCGTCACGGACGATACGGGCCAGCCCGTGCAGAACGTTGACGCAGAGCTGGCCACAGATCGCCCGAACGGTTTTCATTGCACGTGCATGAACGTGAGCGACGAAACCGGGCGCGCTTTGATGAACCCGATCCACGTCGGCAAGGTGCTCAAACTCAAGTTGAAGGCGAACGGTTACGAGCCACAGGAGGTCGTCGTTGACCCGCAAACGTTGGCGCAGCCCTATCACGTCACGCTGCACCTGAAGGGCGGCCTGATGCCGATGGGTTCGGCAGCGCACAACGCGCTCTCGGCCGCGCAACCGAACAACGTCTCCGATGCGCCCAGTCCGGCGCGCACTTGCTTCGATTTCTACGCGCTCTACACGAGCTACGTGACGAGCGAACTCGGCCTCGGTCGCATCGCCTTCAACCATAACGATCTCAATTCGGCGCAGGCGCACTTTGCGAACATGCTGGCCGCAAGCGACGATAACGCGCCGACCTCAAGTTTGTTGGCCGCGCGGCTCTATCGCGCCGTCGCGCGCACGAGTCTCGGCGACATCGCGCTCAAACAAGGGCAGTATCAGGACGCCGTCAAGTTCTACACGCAAGCGGCCGAAGGTGCGCGGGCCGACAATCGGCTCGAACTCGCTTGGGCCGCCGAGCGCGGCATCGGGCGCGCGCGTTGGTTGCAAGCAAACGGCGCACGCGATCCGCGCACCATGTTCCAACTGCGCGACGAAGCGCGCAAAGCCTATCGCACCGCGCTCGACGAGATCGAGACGCTCTTTGCCGGCAGCCTGCGCGGCGACGATGCGCGCACAAGTTTCCTCGCGCACACGCGAGATGTGTTTGACGAGGCCGCTGCTGTGTCGGCCGAGATGGCGCTCGCGGCTGCATCGGGCCAGATGCCCGTCGGCAATCAGGCGCTCGCACACGCGGCCGATGCGTCGGGGCCTTTGAGCGGACCGGCGTTCAGTTATGCGGTCGAAGCTTTTCGGATCACTGAGGAGGGGCGCGCACGTTCGCTGCTTGATCTCTTAAGCGAGTCGCACGCGGAGATCACACAGGGCGTGCCGGCCGAGTTATTGCAACGTCGAGCGGACAACCTTGAGCGCCAACAGCAGATCGCCGCCCTGCTCACAGGCGTGAGCGCAACCAACAGCGCGCCCAATCAGTCGCTCACGAAGTTGGAAGCGGAGCTTGATCGGTTGTCGGCTGAAGCCGCGAGTCTGGAGAATCAACTACGCGCGTCAAGCCCGCGCTACAACATGCTCGTACGTCCGCAACCGCTCGCGCTCGCGGATGTGCAAACGCAGGTGCTCGACAACGACACGGTGCTGCTTGAATACAGTCTCGGCGATGAGCATTCATATCTTTGGGCGGTGACGCGGAACAACGGGCTGTCGCTCTATCGTCTGCCCACGCGCCGTGTGCTTGAACAACAGGCGAGCGCATTGCGCGATCAGTTAGTGCCAAGCGGTCAGCGCCGCGCCATCGCCGAGTTGACCGACGACACGCAGCACGGCCAGTCGGACGATGACGTGCGCGGTCTCAAACTCGGCGGCACGCCAATCGCGCCGGAGACGGTCAAGGCTTACGCGAGCGCGGCCAACGCGCTCTATCAAACTATCGTCGCGCCCGCCGCCTCAGTCATCGCCAACAAGCGTCTGCTCATCGTCGCCGACGGTGCGCTCGACTTCATTCCGTTCGAGGCGCTCGTCACTGATTCGACGGGCGCGGACTATTCGACGCTGCCGTATCTCGTCCAGACCAATGAGATCGTCTATGCGCCGTCGGCTTCGGTCGTCGCGGTCATACGGCAACAGAAGAACGGCGCTGCGCCGGGCGGGCAGAGGCTGTTGGTCATCGCCGATCCGGTTTTCGATGCGAGCGACCCACGCGCTAAGTCGGCGGCGAACACGATGCGCGGCGGCGTCGGCCGGCTCGCGCTCACGAGCGCCATCGGCGATGTGGCCAGTCTGAAACTCGCCAGCCTCAAACTCGTCCGGCTCGCGGGCACGCGCACAGAGGCGGAGCAGATCGCGCAACTGGCGCGCACCTCCGGCGCAAGCGCAGACGTGTGGCTCGACTTGGAGGCGAGCGAAGGGAACGTCGAGACGCGCGATCTGAGCCGCTATCGCGTACTCCATTTCGCCACGCACGGCTTGCTCGACGCCGAGCGGCCGCAGTTCACGGGTCTCGCGCTCGCGCCCGCAGGCGCAACAGACGCGGACGGCTTCTTGCGCGTGGGCGAGATTTTTAATTTGCGTCTGGGTAGCCCGCTTGTGATATTGTCTGCGTGCGAGACCGGACTGGGCAAAGAGAAGCGCGGCGAGGGCGTCATCGGTCTCACGCGCGCGTTTATGTATGCGGGCGCGCCGACTGTGGGCGTGAGCCTCTGGTCGGTCGCTGATAAATCAACGGCTGAGTTGATGCCGGACTTCTACGGGCGTTTGCTCACCGGTCAAGCGGCGGGTGCGCCCGCCGCCCTGCGGGCCGCGCAACAACAGATGATCGCGGGCAAGCATTTCAGCGCGCCGTTTTACTGGGCCCCGTTCGTGCTGGTCGGCGACTGGCGTTAGCGGCTGCGGCAGGCGAGCGGCCCGCGCACGCGAGACTCGCGCCGTTCGTTCTTTCTTCATCCGGCCAAACATCCGGCGCGCGCTTCGGCTGCGTAGCTACGACGGACTACGCTGCTGGCGCAATAAAAAGCGGGAAACGAGAGCGACGCAAACATTCATCTCAAGCTTTGTCCGGCCCGCCCGGCAGAGCGTACAAGGGAAAGCGAAATTGGATCACGTAGATTAAGCTTGCCGACTGCAACGCACACACATTTGTCGCGTGCGACGCGGATGCAAGCGCGGTTGCTGAAGAGGAAATTGATTATGAAAATGTTCACCCTATCGAGTCGGTTCTTGATCAGCGCATGCTGCGCGCTATTGCTGTGCGGCGCGACCGCCGCTCTTTCGTGGGATACGACTGCGCATGCGCAGAACTCGAATGCGCCAGCGAAGCCGAAGCCGAAGAGACTGCCGCCGGGGTCGCACGGCTTCGAGCAGTACGCGGGGCGCGACGCTTCGGACAAGTTGGTCACGGGCGGCGCGACGCGCGATATTCTCCCGCCCGATCCATTCGACGCTGCTATGAAAAACGGCAACGGCGCTTATGGGGACGGCGACTACAAGCAAGCGGTCGGGTCTTTCCAGCAGGCGGTCAAAATCAAGCCCGACAACTTCAAAGCCAACTTCAGCTTAGGCGCAGCTTACGAAGCACTGGGCGATTATCAGAAAGCCGCTGAGGCTTATCGCCAAGCGGCCAAACTCCAGCCCAATACAGAGCAAGGCGATTCGCCTAACGACGTGTTGTTCGCCTACTACAATCTTGGCAACACGCTCGCCAACGCCAACGATCATAAAGCGGCCATTGACGCTTACATGCAGGTCGTCAATCGCGTGCCGAATCTGTCGAAGCCGTATTACAACATCGGCCTCTCTTACGCCGCGATGAAAGATCAGCCGAAAGCGATTGAGTCGTTCAAGAAGGCCGTGGCGCTGAATCCTTCGTTCGAGTTGGGCTGGTACAATCTGGGTCTGGCCTACAGCAATAACGAACGGTACACGGAAGCCGTCGAGGCGTTCAAAAAGGCCATCGAACTTGAGCCGACGCACGCCGAAGCGCACTATAATCTGGGCCTCGCCTATTGGTACACGGACAACCGCGCCGGCCTGCTCGCGGAGCAGAAGGCGCTGCAATCGTCGAAGCCTGAACTGGCGAAAGAGTTGGCCAAGCTGATGACTCAGTGAAGCGGCCCGCTTTCGATTCGAGTTAAAACTATTGGCAGACGGCGCACATTACAGAGAGCCACTTGCGCTCTCTGTAATGTGCGCCGCAACACTTTTTAAGTTAACGGGGGAGCAGCAGCGATGAGATGGAACGTGCGGCCTTGGGGCCGTTTACTCTTTAGTGTGTGCCTTGCCCTCGCGGTCGGCGCGGGTGTGACGGCGCAGGAGCAACCGAAGGACCAGCCGAAGGCATCGGACGCAGAGTTTAAAGACGCACGCAAGGTTGAGGCTGCGGCGGATGCGCAAGGTCGGCTGCAAGCCGCCGGCGCGTTCCTCAAAAAATATCCGAAGAGCGAACTGCGCCCTCAGCTCGCGCAACTGGTGGTCGCCAAAATCGGTGACGTGACCGATCCGGCGCAGAGACTCACGCTCGCCGAAAACTTCCGCACCCTCTTCAACGAACCCGCCGAAGCCGACCTCATCAACCCAACCTTGCTGAGCGCCTATCTGAAAACGAACCACACGGATGAGGCCTTCGCGTTGGCGGCCAAAGTGGCCGATTCGCTGCCGAACCCCGTACCGCTCCTGACTGACTTGTCCTTTGCGGGCTACGCGCAGGCGCAGCAGCAGATCGTCAAGTATTTGTCGCAATCCATTCAATATGCCGGGCGCGCGATTGAGTTGCTTGAGTCAGACAAGAAGCCCGCGAATCTGGACGCCGCGACATGGAGCGATTACAAGACCAAGCTGCTACCATCGCTCTATCAAGTGCAAGGCTTCCTGCTGTTCGCTGGCGGCGACGCGGCCACGGCCAAGACCAAACTGACTAAAGCCGTCGCGCTCAACCCTGCGGATGCGATGAACTACGCTTTGCTCGGTAACATCAGGAACGACGAGTATCAGAGCTTAGCCACGCAGTACAAGGCAGCCACCGGCGCAACGCAGACCGATCTGCTCAAACAAGCTGAGGCGGTGCTCGATCAGGTCATAGACGACTATGCCCACGCGGTTGCGCTCGCCGCAGGCAACCCGCGCTATCAAGGGATGCACGATCAACTCATGCAAGATTTGGAGGCGTACTACAAGTACCGGCATAAAGGCTCAACCGACGGCTTGCAGGCGCTCATTGACAAGTACAAGCAACCGGCCAGCGTGAAGCCATAAGCATGAAACACAAAACGAAGCGGCGCGGTGTTTACGATACACCGCGCCACTCGTCGTCTTCGCGTGTTGCTTCGATCTACTTGTTCTCTGATTGGCCTGACTCGCTCTGACCGTCTGTCTGGCCACCGGCTCGGCCGCCACCCTCCTTCTCTTTGGCCGGCTCGATCCCCGCCTGCTTTTCGAGCGGCGGCAGCACCGCCGCCGTCACGCCGCTCACTAGGCCCGCGACTGCGCCGGCCAAGACCTTGCGCACCACGCCCACCTTCTTCTTCCCGCCGCCCTTCTGCGCCGCCTGCTTACCGCCCTTCTTGCTGCTCGACGCTTTACTTGCACCACCTTTCTTGCCGACAGCCTTCTTGCCGCCTTTTCCGGCCGCGCCCTTCTTGCCGGCAGCTTTCTTCGTCGCCTTCTTGCCGCCGCCCTTCTTCCCCGCCGATGCTTTCTTGCTCCCCTTCTTTGCTGGCATGTTCCACCTTCTCCTTAAAGTTTATGAGCCTGTTGCTTATGCAACCTAATAAACCAACTTGCGTCAACACGCAAGAGAAACTTTCGCCCGCGCGCGCGCGCGGCAAATCGCACTAAACATAATGACCAACCGAGCGCAGTTCGGCACATGTAGCCGCGCGCGGTCTAGCCTGTTAAAATCGGCCCGCACCTAGAAGCCGAAGCCTGACACGATCCAGCCGGCGAAATTCATCGCCCGGAAATCGTGCGAGGGCAAAGGGAACACGGCGGCATCATGCAACGCAGGCAGATCACACGCGCAGACGGTCGTTACTTGATCTTCTACACGTTCGACGAAGACGCACCGTCAGCAGCAACGCAGACGAACGACACGCCGGCACAAGCCGACGAACACAGACGCGAACCCGAACCGCACCCCGTCGCGGAAGAGGAGCACCGTGTCTGAATTGCGTTGGCATCCGTTGCTGGGCGAGTGGGTCGCGACGGCCACGCACCGGCAGGAGCGCACCTTCTTGCCGCCGCCCCATCATTGTCCGCTCGATCCGACCAAGCCCGGCGGCTTCCCGACCGAAATCCCTGAGCCGACTTACGACATCGTCGTCTTTGAGAATCGCTTTCCGAGTTTGAAACCAGACCCACCAGAGCCAGTCGTCCACGGCTCGGAGCTTTATCCTGTGCGACCGGCGCAGGGCGAGTGCGAAGTGATCGTCTATACGCCGAACCACAGTTCGTCATTGGCGGCCGAGCCGGTCGCACAGGTTTACAAACTCGTGCAGGTCTGGACCGATCGCTTCGCCGAGCTTGGCGCGCGCCCATACATTGATTACGTCTTCATCTTCGAGAACAAAGGCGAGGCCATCGGCGTCACGCTCCATCACCCGCACGGACAGATTTACGGCTACCCGTTCATCCCGCCGCGCATCACGCGCGAACTCGAACAATCGCGCGCGCACAAAGAGCAGACCGGCTGCTGCCTTATCTGTGACATCAGCAACGAAGAACGACGCGACGGGCGGCGCATCGTCGCCACCAACGAATCGTTTGTCGCTTACCTTCCGTTCTTCGCGCGCTATCCTTACGAAGTCCACATCAGCGCCATGCGCCACTTGCAAGCGTTGACCGACATGAGCGCAGACGAGCAACGCGCGCTCGCCGCGATCATTAAGCAAGTCATCGCCGCTTATGATCGGCTGTTCGATCTCTCGTTCCCTTACATGATGGTCTTGCATCAACGACCGACCGACGGGCGCAAGTACGACTACTATCATTTTCACATCGAGTTCTATCCGCCGTTGCGCACGAAGACCAAGCTCAAATACTTGGCGGGCAGCGAGACCGGCGCAGGCATGTTCATCAACGACACGCTCGCCGAAGAGAAAGCGGCCGAGTTGCGCGCGCACGTCCAGCCCGTCGGGTGGCAGATGGAGCAGGGAGGCGCGAGCGTTGATTGATCGCGAGCATCTGCGGCGCACTTTCCAAGAGATCTATCACACCCAACCGCGCCTGTTTCGCGCCCCCGGTCGCGTCAACTTGATCGGTGAGCACACGGACTACAACGACGGGTTCGTCTTGCCGATGGCGCTTGAACGCGAGACGTTCGTCGCGGGCGCGGCACGTGCGGATCGCCGTGTGCGCATCCACGCGCTTGACCTAGACGAGCAAGCGGAGTTTGATCTCGACCGACCGGGGCCGAAGCGGCGCGGCATCTGGCTCGATTACATTGAAGGCGTCGCGCAAGGATTGCTCAGGCGCGGTGTCCCACTTGGCGGCGCAGACCTCGCGATCATGTCAGACGTGCCGGTCGGCGCAGGGCTGTCTTCATCGGCCGCGCTTGAAGTCTCTGCGGGGCTGGCGCTCGCGAGCCTGTCGGGCCGCGCAGTTGAGCGCGTGCAGCTTGCGCTCGCGGGGCAGGAGGCAGAGCACGCTTATGTCGGCGCAAACGTCGGCATCATGGATCAGTTCATCGCCGCGCTCGGTCGCGCCGGCCACGCGCTCCTGATAGACTGTCGCGCGCTCACGACGACGCCCATTCCCGTTGACACCGCGCGCACGCTCGTCGTTATCTGCGACACACGGGTCAAGCACGAATTGGCCGCATCGGAGTACAATGAGCGCCGCGCCGAGTGTGAGCAGGGCGTAGAGATTCTGCGACGTGAAGCTTTACCGGACATTCGCGCTCTGCGCGACGTGACGGTCGAAGAGTTTGAGCGTCATGAACATTTGTTACCTGAACCCGTGCGCCGACGCTGCCGTCACGTCGTGACGGAGAACGCGCGCACGCTCGCGGCGGCCCGTGCGCTTGAGGCCGACCGGCTCGCAGAGATGGGCCGCTTGATGTATGAGAGCCACGAGTCTCTGCGCCGCGATTACGAAGTCAGTTGCCGCGAGTTGGACGCGCTCGTTGAGATCGCTTCATCGCTTAACGACATCACGCTCGGCGCGCGTATGACCGGCGGCGGCTTCGGCGGCTGCACGGTCAACCTCGTGCGCCGCGCTGCGCTCGCAGAGTTCAAAGCGGTCGTCATGCGCGAGTACGCGCGCCGTATCGGGCACGAACCAATCATCTACAGCTCTGAGGCCGGCACCGGCGCGCAAGAGATCGAACGCGATTGACGACCAGAATCCGCTCGTCCTAGAAACCAACCAACGAGGATCACTCTATGCGATTCGTTTCCCCCGCTCGCAGCTTGCGCCGCGTGTGCGCGCTGCTTCAGTGTGTCTGCTTGTGTTTCAGCTTCGCGGCCTCGCTTGCGGCGCGCGCGCGCGCGCAGCAAGCGCGGACGAATGTGAAGAGCGGGCAGCGCGTGCCCCGCATCGTGATTCGCAACGCGACGATTGTTGACGGCAACGGCACGCCCGCTTCGGGGCCGAAAGACATAGTGATCGAGGGCAACCGGATCGCAGACGTTGTGCCGCTCGATCCGGTCGCGTTGAAGTCGGGGACGGCGAAACGGCCGGCGGGCGACGTGGAGATTGACGCGACGGACAAGTACGTGCTGCCCGGACTCATTAACGCACATGCGCACGTGCAGAACGAGCGCGGCGGCGTAGCTCAGCCGCTCGAATACGAGTTGAAGTTGTGGCTTGCTTGCGGCATCACGACCGTGCGCGATCTGGCG
Organism: Acidobacteriota bacterium; assembly: GCA_003223935.1. Classification (GTDB taxonomy): domain Bacteria; phylum Acidobacteriota; class Blastocatellia; order Pyrinomonadales; family Pyrinomonadaceae; genus QHXQ01. The sequence continues at coordinate 49,848 of QHXQ01000051.1, forward strand.
AGCGACACGAAGATCACTCTGAAGTTGCGCGAGGACAGCAACGCGGGCACGACGCCAGCACCGCGCGTGCTGATCTATCCGAACTTTAATCAAAATCCTAACCCGCACAACGCCGAAGAAGCGCGTGCGCGCGTCCGCGCGATCAAAGCTATGGGTGCGGACGGCATCAAGTTCTTTGACGTGGATCGCGATGTGATGGAGGCGATGGAACAAGAGGCGCACGTTCAGCGTCTGCCGACCGCACACCACGCGGCCATCGCCGAGACGAATGCTTGGGACGACGCGCGCTTCGGCACGACCTCAATCGAGCATTGGTACGGTATCCCCGACGCAGCGCTTGCGGACGGCGTACAGAATTTCCCATCTAGCTACAATGTCAGCAACGAAGTGGATCGTTTTCGTTACGCCGGCCGTTTGTGGCGCGAGGCGAATTGGGACAAGTTAATGAAAGTGCTCGATGCGATGGTCGAAGCGCACGTCGCTTGGGACCCGACGCTCGACATCTACGAGGCGAGTCGCGACCTGCAACGCGCGCAGACGCAGCCTTGGTTCGCAGACTATCTGCACCCGACGCTCGAAGCCTACTTCCGCCCCAACCCCGCGAATCACGGCTCATACTTCATTGGTTGGACTTCGACCGATGAAACGTTTTGGAAAGAGAACTATCGCATCTGGATGGCGGCCCTGCGCGAGTTCGACCGGCGCGGCGGCCTGATCGGTTGCGGCGAAGACGCGGGCTTCATCTATCAGATGTACGGCTTCGGTCTTATTCGCGAGATGGAGTTACACGAAGAGGCGGGCTTTCATCCGTTGAAGGTCATACAGCAATGCACCGGCAACAACGCGAAAATCTTGGGCATGGATGATCGCGTGGGGCGCGTGCGGCCCGGCTATCTCGCTGATCTGATCATCGTCAACGGCAACCCGCTTGAGAATCTCAAGGTGCTATATCCGACGGGCGTTGATGTGATCAAAGACGGGCGGACCATCCACACCGGCGGCGTCGAGTGGACGATCAAGGACGGCATCCCCTATCACGCGCCGACGCTCTTCGCCGAAGTCAAAGAGCTTGTCGCCAAGGCGCGAGCCGAGCAGAAAATTACACGGCCGCCGCGTTAAAGCGCGCGGCAGACACGAGCAGCACAAACACCGCCGCGCCGTTAGACAGAGGGGCGCGCCAACGTCTATATTTGTAGCCGATGAGTGAACGAGACGACATTTTCGACGAACTGATCGGCGCAGACACGGACGACACAGACGAGTTCGAGGACGAGCCGGAAGAAGACGACGATGCGGAGACGCTCGCGTTGCGCACGGTCGTGCTGAGGAAGCGCGAGATGATTGCGCTGCTCGGGCTGAAACACACGACGCGCGGCAGCATGATCGTGCACGTTGACCCGCGCCAAACGCTGCCGGTCGCCAAGACTTACGAAGACATGGACGAAGCCGCGCACTGGTTTCGCCGCAGCCTTGCGACCAGCCTCGATAACGGCTGGCGCATCGTCTATGACGGCGCGCCGCTCGTCGGCTGAATCGGTCACAGATAGCTCGAACAAGGGGAGGGTTGAGACGTGCTTTAGTCCCAACCCTTTTTATTTACAGCGGCGGAAGAGTGGGACTCCCTTTGGGCAAGGGATTACCAAAGCGCAATAGCTCAGGTCATTTGAGACGGGCGAAACTCCCCGCATGTCGGTAGATTCCCCGACACGCCGCATAGCGAACTCCCGATAGACAGAAGCGCCGCCCCACCCTAAGATAAAACTAGGGGTATTCTTCCCCCTTCCCGACATTGCTCGCAAGCGCCAACTATAAGCCACCTTCCGGCTCGAATTTGCGCTGATTCGCGTTCGTCCCGTCATCGCACAGGCGACGTGTCAGCGCCGCTTTAGGCAGCGGTTGGACGCGGTGGCTAAAAAGAATGCCCGCGTATGACAGGCGTGCTTATCATCCGGCGCGCTTAAATTGTCTGATACTTTATGCTGGTGTCGGCCTCTCTTATCCAGACCTCGCTGCTCCTCACGGGGCTGCTCTGCGTGTGTGTGCTACTTGTCGCGTTGCGTCGGGCACGGCAATTGCGCTATGCGCAGGGCGAGTTGGAGGCGCGCGTCGCCGAACGCACGGCCGACCTTTCCACCGCCAACCAATTTCTCAAACTGTTACTCGACGAACGCGAGCGGATGATGGCTGAGGTGCGCGAGAGCGAGGCGCGCTTTCGCACGATGGCGGATACGGCCCCGGTCATGATCTGGGCGGCCGATACGGAAGGCCGGCGCACCTATTTCAATCGCGTGTGGTTGCAATTCACAGGACGTGCCGTGCACGAAGAACTAGACCATGGCTGGACGGTGGGCGTGCATCCAGACGACCTGCGCACGGGCCTCGTCCGGCCGCAACCGACGTCTGAACCGCAAGAGTTCATCCGCGAATATCGGCTGCGGCGGGCCGACGGTGCATATCGTTGGGTGCTTGAACACGGTGCGGCGCGCTTCCACACGGACGGCCGTTTCGCCGGCCGCATCGGCTCGGCTATGGACATCACCGAACACAAACTCTTCGAGGACGAGATCAAACGGCTGAACGAAAATCTTGAGCGGCGCGTCGGCGAGCGCACCGCCCAACTCGAAGCCGCCAACAAAGAACTCGAAGCCTTTTCATATTCGGTCTCGCATGACCTGCGCACGCCGCTACGCGCCATTAACGGCTTCTCGCGCATCCTGCTCGAAGATTACGCCGGGCAGTTGGACGAAGAAGGCCGGCGCGTACTCGATGTGGTTTGCACGAGCGCGCACGAGATGGCGCAGTTGATCGACGATCTGTTGGCCTTCTCGCGCTTCAGTCGGCAGCCGCTCGCGCGAAAGGAGTTTGACATGACCGCGCTCATCCGTGAGGTGTGCGCGCAGATTCATGCGCCGGCCAGTTGCCCCAAGTGCCAGTGGTGCATCAAACAGTTGCCCGGTGCGTGCGGCGACCGAAGGGTGGCGGCTGAAGCTTGAGCAAGCGAGGCAAGGAAGTAAGTATCAAGAGGTTTCATCGCTGACAGATGACCCACAAGACATCATGAACAAAACTCCTCGAATCCTCTTTCTGGAAGATATTCCGGCGGACGCGGAGTTGGCCGAGCGCGAGTTGCGCAAGGCCGGCATCGAGTTCACGGCCCTGCGGGTGGACACCGAAGCAGACTTTCGCCGTGCGCTCGTTGAGTTTGCGCCCGACCTCATTCTGTCGGACTTCAGTCTGCCGCAGTTCACCGGCCTTGATGCGTTGCGCATCTTGCACGAACTCAAAACGGATGTGCCGCTCATCCTCATCACCGGTTCGCTCACAGAGGAGTTGGCGGTCGAGTGCATGCGCGAAGGCGCGACCGATTACATCTTGAAGTCGAGCCTGACGCGCCTGCCTTCGGCTGCGTTGAACGCGCTCGAAAAGGCTGCGGCGCAACGTGCGCGTGAAGCTGCCAGCGCGGCGCGCTGGCGCAGCGAAGAGCAGTACCGCGAACTTTTCGAGAACGCCAATGATCTCATCTACACGCACGACCTCGCCGGCAACTACACCTCGCTCAACAAGGCGGGCGAGCGCATCACCGGCTACACGCGCGCCGAAGCCGTCTGTATGAACATCACAGACATGCTTAGTCCCGAACAACTGGCGCGCGCGCGTGAGATGATCAGTCATAAGGCAGCATCGGGCGGCACGACCGTCTACGAACTCGACATCATCGCAAAGGATGGCCACCACGTCTCGTTGGAGTTGAGCACATGGCTGATCTATGACGCAGATAGCCAGCCCGTCGGCGTGCAGGGCATCGGCCGCGACATCACCGAACACAAACGCGCCGAGCGCGAGCGCGACACCGAACGCGAACTGCTCGACGCGCTCTTCGAGCACCTGCCCGTCGGCGTGCTCCTGCGCGACGCGCAAGGGCGCTACACGCGCGCCAATCGCAAAGCGGCGCAAATTTTTGAGATCGAGCGTGAGCAATTGATCGGCATGACGCCTGAAGAACTACTCCAGCGCGCGCAGATCACGCAGCCGAGCGGGCAGCCGCTGCAACCAGCGCAGATGCACTCGTCAATTGCTGTGCAGACGCAGCAGTCGGTTAGCCCGCGCCCCGCTTTAATCACGACGCCGAAGGGCAACCGCCGCCGCCTCGTCGCCAGCGCTGCGCCGGTTGCGCTCTCCGAACAAGGCGAGCTTGGTAGTGTGGTCGTGATCGAAGATGTGACCGAGCAGCATGCGATCCAAGAACAACTCCGCCAGTCGCAGAAGATGGAATCCATCGGCCTGCTCGCGGGCGGCGTGGCGCACGACTTCAACAATCTGTTGACCGCGATTCAAGGCAACGCGCAACTCGCACTGCGCAAGGTCAGCCCGGCCGATGCAGTGCGCCATCGCTTGCTCGAGGTCGAGCGCGCGGCGCAACGCGCGGCGGTGCTGACGCGCCAACTGCTCGCCTTCAGTCGCCGCCAGTATTTGGAGCGTAAGTCCGTCAACTTAAACGACACGATCAACGACATCATAAAGATGGTGCGGCGCATCATCGGCGAAGATGTCGAGGTGCGCTTAAACGAAGCGGCCGACTTGGCTGCGGTCTTCGCCGATCCGACGCAGCTCGAACAAGTGATCATGAACCTCGCCGTCAACGCGCGCGAGGCAATGCCGCACGGCGGCCTGCTCATCATCGAGACGCGCAACATGGAACTCGACGCCGCTTATTGCCGCCGCTACAGCTATGTCCAACCCGGTCGCTACGTCGAGATCAAAGTCAGCGACACGGGCTGTGGGATGGACGCGGCGACGCAGGCGCGCATCTTCGAGCCGTTCTTCACGACCAAAGAGATGGGCAAGGGCACGGGCTTGGGGCTGTCAACCGTCTATGGCATCGTCAAACAACACGACGGGCACATCAACGTCTATAGCGAAGTGGGGCACGGCACGATCTTCAGAATCTATCTGCCCGTGCATGAACGCCCGACCGTCGCCGAGCCGCAGGCCGTGCCCGCGCCGCTTGCGGGCGGCACGGAGACGATCCTTGTCGCTGAAGATGAAGCGGCGTTGCGCGATCTGGCGCGCGATGTGCTCGAAGGTCTCGGCTACAAAGTCCTGCTGGCCAAAGACGGCGCGGAGGCTGTGGCGCTGTACGAAGCCGAGCGCGAACGGATCGATCTGCTCCTCCTCGACGTGGTCATGCCGCACATCGGTGGGCACGAAGCCTACGAACGCATGCGCGCGCTAAACGGGACCACGCCCGTCATCTTCATGACCGGCTACAGCACCGAGACCGTGCAGAGCAGGTTCGTCAAACACAATCGCTTCATCGAAGAAGCGGGCGCGGTGCTCTTGCAAAAGCCTTATAACGTTGAAGGTCTCGGCCGCAAGGTACGCGAGATGCTCGACAGCAGCCGCAAAAAATAGCAGCGGCCGAAGTAAACCATGACCACTACACAGAAATCACGTGCCCGTATCCTGATCGCGGACGACGAGCCGCAGATCAGAGAGATGCTGCACGAATTATTGAGCGACGACTACGACTGTCAAGAGGTCGCCTCCGCCGAAGAGGCGCTCGCACTACTCTGCACCGAGAGTTTCCAACTCGTCTTGAGCGACATCACGATGTCCGGTCTGTCTGGTCTCGACATGGTGCCGCAGGTGCTTAAGCTCGCGCCCGACACCGTCGTCATCATGATCAGCGGCGAGCAGAACATCGAGAGCGCGATTCGCGCCATGCGCGTCGGCGCGTTCGACTACGTGACCAAACCGTTCGCCATTCAACACGTCGAGGCGGCGGTCGAGCGCGCGCTCGACTATCAAGCGCTGCGCGCCGCCAAACGCTACTACGAAAATTTTCTCGAAGAGATCGTGCGCCAGCGCACGGCCGAGTTGCACAAGACCAATCAGACCTTGCGCACGCTGATCGCGGCCGCGCCGCTCGCCATCTTCGCGCTCGACGAGGCCGCCCGCCTGACCATGTGGAATCCGGCCGCCGCGCAAATCTTCGGTTGGACGGAAGCGGAAGTCTTGGGCCGCACGTTGCCGCTCGCGTTGGTGGCTGACGAAGCGCAGCAGCCGACTTGGTTGCAGGCCGCGCTCAGGCACGAGCCGACGAGCGGCGACGAGGCGCGCGTCCGGCGCAGAGATGGGACGGAGGTTGACGTGAACGTCTGGACGGCTGCGCTCACGGACGCCGACGGCGCGGGCCACGGCACGATGGTCGTCATGGCCGACATCAGCGAGCGCAAACAAGCCGAGGCGCGCATCAACTTCCTCGCCTATCACGATACCTTGACGAATCTGCCGAACCGCGTCCTGTTTGAAGATCGCCTCGTGCAGTCTTTGAACCTCGTGCAGCGCCACAGCCAGATGCTGGCCGTGCTCTTCGTCGCGCCGGATCGGTTCAAGAAGTTCACAGACACTTTGGGCCACGCCGCCGGCGATCAACTCTTATGCGCCGTCGCCGAGCGGCTGCGCGGAAACTTGCGCGACGGCGACACGGTCGCGCGCTTCGAGGGCGAAGAGTTTTCGCTCCTGCTCAGTTCGATCAACGGCACGGAGGACGCGGCGGCCGTGGCGCGTTGGATTCAACAGGCGCTTAGCCCGCCGTTCAAAGTTGAAGGACACGAGCTTTACCTGACCGCCAGCATCGGCATCGGTCTCTATCCATACGACGGCGCGGACGCGCAGAGCTTGTTGAAGAACGCAGGCGCGGCGCTCTATCGCGCGAAGCAACAGGGCGGCAATCAATATCAGTTCTACACGGCCGACATGAACGAGCGCGCGCTCAAACGTTTGGCCTTAGAGAACAACTTGCGGCGTGCGATCGACGCCGAAGAGTTCGTCGTCTATTACCAGCCGCAGATGAGCGGCGACACCGGCCGGATCGTCGGCATGGAGGCGCTCGTGCGTTGGCAGCAGCCGGAGTTGGGTCTCGTCCCGCCATCCGACTTCATCCCGCTCGCCGAAGATACAGGGCTGATCGAACCGATCGGCACGTGGGTCTTGCGCACGGCACTCGAACAGACGAAGCGCTGGCAGACGCGGGGGCTGCCCATCCAGCGCGTCGCGGTCAACCTGTCCGCGCGCCAATTTCAACGGCCCGATCTCGCCGGCATGGTCGCCGGGCTGTTGGCCGAGACGGGCGTTAGCCCTAACTGCCTTGAGTTGGAACTGACCGAAAGCTCGATCATGCACGATACGACGGGCGCAATCGCCGTGCTGCGCGAGTTGCAGCAGATGGGTGTGCGCGTCGCCGTAGACGACTTCGGCGCGGGCTATTCGTCGCTCGCTTATCTGAAGCACCTGCCGATTGATGTATTAAAGATCGATCAGGCGTTCGTCCGCGACATGACGAGCGACCCGAACGACGCCGCCATAGTGATGGCCATCATCACGCTGGCGCACAGCTTGAAGTTGCGCGTCGTCGCCGAAGGCGTCGAGACCGAAGAACACTTGCGCTTCCTGCGGCTGCTGCGCTGCGACGAGATGCAAGGCTATCTGTTCAGCAGGCCGCTGCCGGCAACCGAGTTCGAGCACCTGCTCGAAGGGCAACAGACAGACGTGGGGCAAAATCTCTCCGCGCTCCATGTTTAGCGTGTGCACCTTAGTTAAACGGAAGGCGCGCCGAAAGTGAAAGCACAATGATTAATTCTGATCGCGTATTCATGTTGCCGGAAGAACCCGAACGCTCCCATCGTGAGCTAGCACCAAGAGACGTGAAGCCCTTGAGCAAACTACAAGCACTCGTAATTGACGACGAATCGCAGGTGCGCGACTTCGTGGCCGAAGTTTTGCGCGACGCTGATTGGGCGGTGGACGAAGCCGACAGCGCCGAGCGCGCCTTCGAGTTGTTGCGCGAACGGCGCTATACGCTCGTCTTCTGCGACGTGATGCTCTCCGGCAGCGCCGACGGCTTCACAGTCCTGCGCCGGCTGACGCAGGAGCAATCCGAAGCGCACATCGTCTTGATGACCGGCTACGGCTCGGCCGCAGGCGCGCTCGACGCCACAGCCTTCGGCGCGCTCGACTATCTTTTAAAACCCTTCAGCTTCGCCGAAGTGCAGGACGTGGCGGACGCCGTGCGGCGGCGCGTCGAACGGCAGCCGCGCGCTTCGGTCGAGGCCGAGCGGGCCGCTTACGTGCACACGTCCGATCTCGATCTGATCGGGCGCAGCGCCGCCTTCGTCAAAGTGATGAAACTCGTGGGCCGGCTCGCGGCGACGAATCTGCCCGTCCTGATCACGGGCGAATCGGGCACGGGCAAAGAGGTCGTGGCGCGCGCCATTCACCGGCGCAGCGCCCGTGCCGATAAGCCTTTCGTCGCCGTCAACTGCGGCGCGCTCCCGGCAGAGTTGATCGAGTCGGAACTGTTCGGGCACGTCAAAGGCTCCTTCACCGGCGCGCACGCAGACCGTGTGGGCTTGTGGGAAGAAGCCAACGGCGGCACGGTCTTCTTGGACGAGATCACGGAGACGACGCCCGCGTTTCAAGTGAAACTTTTGCGCGCCTTGCAGGAGGGCGAGATCAGGCGCGTCGGCTCGAACCGCACGGTCTATGTTGACGTGCGCGTGATCGCGGCGACGAACCGCGACCCCGAACCCGAAGTCGCAGAGAAACGCTTCCGGCAAGATTTGTTCTATCGCTTGAACGCCGTCAGTCTGCACCTGCCGCCGCTGCGCGAACGGCGCGAAGACATCATGCCGCTCGCGCGCCACTTCGCCACGCGCGCGCGGCCCACAGGTGCGCCCGCGCTCCATTTCTCACGCGACGCCGCGCATGTGCTCGAAAACTATGCTTGGCCCGGCAACATACGCGAACTTGAAAATGCCGTCGTGCGCGCCGCAGCCCTGTGCGACAACACAGTCCGCACGGACGATCTGCCCGAACGCATACGCGAACAGCACGGGGCCGAAGCCGCCAACGACTCGCCCGCAAGCGACATCATCGGCGAGAGCGGGCCGGAACAGACGACTGAATGGCCGACGCTCGCCGAAGTCGAAGGGCGCTATGTCGCGCGCGTCCTCGCCCACACGGGCGGCAACAAACAGGCCGCCGCGCGGCTCCTGAACGTTGACCGCAAGACGCTCCAACGTATGATCCAACGCCACCACCTCGCGCCGCACGGCGACGCTTGATACACCCGCACACCTAAGGTTCATATTTCATTACCGCAGGATCAATGCTATGTTAGTCTGCTGCTGACTCGCTTCCGTTTCTTATGCCTCCTTCGTGCGGCGCGAACAGAGACATCGGGAGTTCTGGCCATGAGAAGATTATTCAAGGCGCAGAAAAGTTTTTGCTTGCTGACCATGCTGGCGCTGCTGCTGCTCGCGGCGCTCGTCCCGTCGGCGCGGCCACAGCGCAGGCGCGACGCTCAATCGCCACCGGCCACGACCCCTACGCCAAACGCCAAACGATTTGCGCTCGTCATCGGCAACACGGCCTATGAGTCTGCACCGTTGAAGAATCCGGTCAACGATGCGCGGGCGATGGCGCAGGCGTTGCGCGAATGCAGCTTCGATGTGCTTGAGCGCGAGAATGTGACGCAGACGGAGATGAAGCAGACGATTCGTACGTTCGGCGAGCGCCTGCGCGGCGGCGGGCGCGAAGCTATCGGCTTGTTCTACTACGCCGGTCACGGCGTGCAGGTGCGCGATAGAAACTACTTGATTCCGGTGCGCGCTACGGTCAACAGCGAAGAGGAGGTCGAGTACGAAGCGGTTGATGTCGGGTTTGTGATGGCGCAGATGGAGGCGGCCGAGAACGACTTGAACATCATCATCCTCGATGCCTGCCGCGACAACCCTTATGCGCACAGCTTTCGCTCGGTCAGTAGAGGCTTGGCGCAGATGAACGCACCGACTAGCACGCTCATCGCCTACGCGACCGCGCCGGGTCGGACGGCGAGCGACGGCTTAGGCGCGAATGGGCTGTACACGGCCGAGTTGCTGGCGGCAATGCGCACGCCGGGACTGCCGATAGAGGATGTCTTCAAGCAGGTGCGGATCAGGGTGCGCGAAAGGAGCGCCGGGCAACAAGTGCCTTGGGAAGCATCGTCGCTCGTCGGGGATTTCTATTTCACTCCGCCAAAGAAAAGCGCGGCCGACGCTTCTGCCTCGCCCAGCCCGCTCCCGAGATTGACGGCTGACGAGTCGGCCCTTGAGTTGAGTTTCTGGGAGACGATTAAGAACAGTACGGACGCAGAAGATTTCAAGGACTATCTGGCGCAATATCCGAACGGCCGTTTCGCCGCTTTGGCCAAAAGGCGCGTCGCGCTGCTCACCGCGTCCACGCCGTCCACGTCAACGACGAGCAGTAATGAAACAGGGCGCACAGAGCCGAAGCCGTACGTGAAAAACGCGAACCTGCCGGCCACAGTGACTAATCGCATCGGTCTCACGTTCGTCCTTGTTCCGCCGGGCAGCTTTATGATGGGTTCGACGAACGCGGATGACGAGCAGCCGGTGCATCAAGTGACCATCGGCGCGCCTTTCTACTTGGGCAAGTATGAGGTGACGCAAAGACAGTGGGTCGCGCTCATGGGCAGCAATCCGAGCGAGTTTAAGGGTGCAGACCATCCGGTCGAGCAAGTCTCTTGGGATGACGCGCAGGAGTTCATCCGCAAGCTGAACGCTTTGGGCGATGGCTTTGAGTATCGCTTACCGACGGAGGCGGAATGGGAGTATGCCTGTCGCGCCGGGACGGCGGGCGACTATGCGGGCGACCTCGATGCGCTGGCTTGGTATGAAAATAACTCTAAGGGCGAGACGCATCCGGTCGGGCAGAAGCAGCCGAACAAGTTCGGGTTGTACGACATGCACGGCAACGTGTGGGAATGGTGTGCGGACATGAGTCCAGAAACTTATCAGGGCGCGCCAAAAGATGGCAGCGCGTGGTTGAACACGGACAGCCAGAAACGAATCCTGCGCGGCGGCTCTTGGGATCACGATAGCAATCATGCCCGCTCCGCCTATCGCCACTGGTTCTCGCCCAATCACCACACGCACGGCATCGGCTTTCGCGTCGCGGCCGTGCCCCGCACCTCATCTTAGCGCGCTCGGCACTCGCCATTGAGTTAAGCGGCGCAAGCGCACTTCGCGCCCTCACATCGTAGTCTCAGCACCCCTCTGGCACAGTGAATGCTCTCATACTTATCGGCAGCGTCTGCGCGCTGTCTTTGGTGTGAGACGCATGGGCGTGCTGCCCCACGCCGGCCGTTAAGCGTCCCTGTCCGCCCTAACCGATTTTTGCCGCGCAACAGCTTTAAGACTAGATGGGACGACACATGCCTCGTACTGATGCATTACTGAACACGCCCGCTCTCGTCTCGCCTTTCAACCCGGAGGCCATCACCGACGAAGACCGGCGCATCCTCATCGTGGACGATGAAGAGCCTGTGCGCACTCTCTTCGCTGCCTGTCTCGGCGAGCGCTACCTGTGTGCGACCGCCGCGAATGCCGAAGAAGCATTGGTGCGGCTCGCCGCAGAGACTTACGCGCTGGTCTTAAGCGATATAAGCATGCCGGGCTTGAGCGGCGTCGAACTGTTGCGCCGCATCGTCGCGCGCTACCCCGATACGGCCGTCATCATCATCTCCGGCATTGACCGCACCCAGCGTGTCCTTGATGCCATCCGGCTCGGCGCGTTCGATTATCTGATCAAGCCGTGCGAGTTGGACGTGTTGGAGTTGAGCGTCGAACGCGCGCTCGAACGGCGCGCGCTCCTGCGCAATGCGCGCCGCTACAAGCAAGACCTCGAACGGCGCAACGCCGAACTCGCGTGGCGCAAAGCTGAACTGGAACGCTTGCAGGCGCAGATCATCCACAGCGAGAAGATGGCCAGCTTAGGGCAACTCGCCGCCGGCATCGCACACGAGTTGAACAACCCCGCCGGCTTCATCTACGGCAACATGGAAATTCTCGCCGAGTGCGCCGCCGGCTTGGAGCGTTTGCTGAGTTATTACGCGCGCGCGCCCATGCCGTCTGCTGTGGCCGCAGAGGTCGAGCGCATCAAAGGTGAGATTGACTACGAGCACGCGCTCGCAGACCTGCGCGACATCGTCAACGATTGCCGTGAAGGCGCAGAACGCATCCGCGACGTGGTGCAGAACCTGCGCACCTTCTCGCGCCTCGACGAAGCCGACTTCAAAAAGATCGATCTGCACGAAGGGATTGATTCAACCGTGCGGCTGCTCTCGCGCTACTACACGGCGGGCGGCGTCACGCTCCGCCGCGAATACGGTCAGCTACCGCTCGTTGATTGCTACGCCGGCCAACTTAATCAAGTCTGGATGAACCTGCTGGTCAACGCCGCGCAAGCAGTCGGCGGCGCAGGCGAGGTCTTAATCAAGACGAAGTTGGCCGGCGACACGGTCGTCGTCTGCGTCAGCGACACGGGCTGCGGCATCGCAGCCGAAAACCTGAAGAAGATTTTCGATCCGTTCTTCACTACCAAGCCCGTCGGCGAAGGCACAGGTCTGGGTCTGTCGATCAGCTACGGCATCATCGAGCGGCACGGCGGCACGATCAGCGTCGAGAGCATACAAGGGCAGGGCACGACCTTCACCATCAAGCTGCCGGTCAGCGCGCGCCCGCGCGCCGAAGCGGCGGGCACGCAACGCGAATTCAGCATTGTCACGGCCCCAGTGTCAGGAGCACTTCATCGGACATGACTTACAAACTAATGATCGTTGACGACGAGCAAGCCAACTTGCGTCTGCTCGAACGTCTGTTTCGCCGCGACTATCAAGTCGTCACTGCCGACTCAGGCGAAGAGGCTTTGCGTCTGCTCGCACAGCACGACGTGGCGCTCCTCATCACAGACCAACGCATGCCCGGCATGACCGGCATCGAGTTGATCAAGCACACGGTCAGCTTGCGCCCACAGATGGTGCGCATCATCCTCACCGGCTACACGGACGTGAGCGCGCTCGTCGAAGCGATCAACTGCGGGCAGGTCTATAAGTACGTCACCAAGCCTTGGAACAACGACGAACTACGCTTGACCGTCACGCGCGCGCTCGAATACTACGAGACGAACAAAGCGCGCCACGAGTTGCTCCATCAGAACCAGAGACTGTCCGCCCGGCTCAAAGAGATGACGCGCGGCTTTGTCCGCACCATCGCCGACGCGCTCGAAGCCAAAGATGAGTACATGCACGGGCACGCGCGGCGCGTGAGCGGTTACGCCGTCGCGCTCGGGCGGCGGCTCGCGCTCGACGGCGCTCAGCTCGAACAACTCGAACTCGCCGCCTTTCTGCACGACATCGGCAAGATCGGCACGCCCGACAGTCTGCTCCTCAAGCCTGCGCCACTCACAGACGAAGAGCGCGCCGTCATGCAGCTTCATCCTGAACGTGGCGCGCGCATGCTGGCGGGCATCCCCGAAATGCAGGACGTGATCGCCGCCGTCCGTCATCATCACGAGAACTACGACGGCACAGGTTATCCAGAAGGCTTGAGCGGCGCGCAGATTCCGCTCAGCGCACGCATCATCCACGTCGCAGATGCTTACGACGCGATGACCAGCCCGCGCCCGTTCCGCCAAGCGATGACGCATGAACAGGCGCTCGCACGCTTGGAAGAGCACGCGGGCACGCAGTTCGATCCGCAGGTCGTCTGCATGCTCGCAGAGTTTGAGACCATCGCACAGATTCGCCGCACCATCGCCGCCGGTTCATGCGACGCGCTGCTCCTCCGGCCCGTCACGCACACGATTGACGTGTACGATTGCACGCCCGAAGAATTGCTCCGCCGGATCGAAACTGAACCCGCGCTCACCGTCGCGGTCTTGCGCGAAGCGAACGCACGCGCAGGCGCGCAACCGTCGGCGCGGCTCGACGAAGCGTGCGCGCTGTTGGGTGCGGATCGTGTGCGCGAGTTGATTGCGCGCCGTTGGTTGATGGGTGTGGGCGAGTGTCGTGCGAGCGACGAAGCGGCGCGCGCGCCTGCCGTGCGCTGCGCCGTAGCTGCGCGCTTGCTCGCCGAACGCACGCGGCTCATCGCGCCGGCGGACGCTTACACTCTGGGCTTGCTGCACGACGTGGGCGAAGTGCTGCTGCGCGCGCTCTTCCCCGCAGAGATGGCGACGATTGGTGCGCTGACGGATGATGAGCGCGTCGAGCAGGAGGTCGCGCTGTTCGGCGTGGATCATGCGCAGGTCGGGCAGTGGCTGCTCGAAGCGTGCGGCGTGCCGCGCCCTCTCTCCGCGCTTGTCTTGACGCATCACGACGTGATCCGCATCAACGCGCCCGGCGCGCTCCTCCTGCACTTGGCCAACGTCATCGCGCACGCAGATGATCCTTACAAAGTCGCCGCGCTCGACGCGCTCGGCTCTGATCGGCTCGCGCTTTTAGGTTTGGGGCGCGCAGACCTCGCGGAGATTCACGCCGCCGCCTCAAGCGCGCTCGAACAGCAGCAACTCGCCGTGTTGTGCTAACGCACAGTGCACGCGCGTGGCACGCCGAATGCTCAAACAAGTGTGGGCGGCGCTTTTTAAGAGCAAATCTGCTCTCGTTGTTGCGTTCGGCACGGGCGTTTTGGCCAGCCGCTCAGCCCTTTCGCCGCAGCAGCAGCAACCAGCCCGACGCGGAAGGACGTACATTCACGACGATGACTCTGATGATGCAATTGAACCCAATAGATGTGCCGCACGCGCACGGCATGATGGAGAGCGCGCCGACCACAACGCGCGTAGCTTACGTGCGCGACGAGCGCGCGATGATGCTCCTGTCGCTGAGCCACACACCCGTCGAGCATCAACTCTATCTCGCGATGTTGACCGAAGTGATCTTAACCGGCGTGCAGGCGCGCAGTTTCAGCATACGCGGGCTGATGTTGCGCACGCACCTGCGCAGCTACAGCACGATCCGGCGGGGCTTGGCGGGCCTCGTCAACAAACTGAGCATCGAGCCGGCCGCAGCCGGCGGCGGAGCAGAGCACGCGCAGCAGGGCGCGCGCTATCGCGTCTTCACGCCCGCAGAGATTTTCACGCGCCGCACGGCCGCCGGGCGCGCACCCTATCCGAAAGAGTTTCAACCTTACGGCGGCGATGATGCTTTCTGCGCGGCCATCGGGCACGTCGCCTCGCGCCACGAATTGAGCCGGCGCGAAGCGCAGGTCGCGCTCTGCTGCGCCGAAGGTTTGACGAACGCAGAGATCGTCGCGCGCCTCTTCATCAGCGAGCAGACGGTCAAGTTTCACCTGCGCCAGATCTTCGTCAAACTGCGCGTCAAGCGCCGCGCCGAATTGATCTCGCTGCTCCTGCGCCAACCGAGCATGAGCAGCTAACAAGTGTCTGGGGACGCGCGGCCGAAAGCCCGGCTCAAGCAACGCTTCAACTTGAGCCGAGCACTGCGCGATGACAAACAAAGGGCACAGAGAACAGCGATCTCGAATTTGAGATTGCCCTTCTCTGTGCCCTCTGTATTGATTCAATCGCTCAGAAAAATTAACCACGAAATCACACGAAGCAGCACGAAACAAAACACACGAACTATTGTGTCTCTTGGTTCGTGTCGTTTCGTGTGATTTCGTGGTTCATCCGCCGCACATTAATCCCTCAAGTTGGTTTAGGTCTCACGCGACCGGCACGGCGCGCTTTAGCGCGAGCAGGCGATTCACGATCTCATAAGCGGCACGCGGGCGCGCAAGGCGCTCGACGTTCGCTTGCATCGCGGCCAAGCGCGCCGGGTCGTCGAGCAGGCGATCAATTTTATAAGCGAGCGCGGGCAGATTGTTCGCGCGCAAGGCTGCGCCCTCTTCGAGCAGGTGATCGCTGTTGCGCTCCTCTTGCCCGGGAATCGGATTAACGATGACGAGCACGAGGCCGCGCGCCAACGCTTCCGAAGTCGTCAATCCGCCCGGTTTGCCGAGCAACAGATCGGAGGCCGCCATCAACTCGTCCATCTCCTTCGTGTAACCCAAGACCTTAAGCGCCACATGTTGATCGGGCGCGACACGTCCGGCCATCTCTGCTAACTGTGCGCGCAACTCCTCGTTGCGCCCGCAGACGGCGATCACCTGCGCCGGATGTTTGAGCGCCAGTAGCGATTCGATGACGTGCTCGACCGAGCCGACGCCGAAGCCACCCGCAGAGATCAAGATGTTCACGCGATCCTGTTTCAACCCGTGCTTCGCGCGCAGCGCGCGTTTGTCTTTCGGTTGCGCGAAGACCGGATCAATCGGAATGCCTGAGACGGTGATCTTGTCCGCAGGGATGCCGAGCCGTTCCAGATGCACGCGCGTCTCTTCGAGCGCGACAAAGTATTGCTCGTAGTGATGGCACAGCCACATCGCATGCACATCGTAGTCTGTGACGATGATGGCCTGCGGACTGTGCAGACGCTCCTTCGCTTTCAACCACGAAATGATCTCGGCGGGCAGGAAGTGTGTGCAGACGATGATCTCCGGTTGATATTGCTTGAGCAGTTTGACGAATGGCCTTGTGTTCAATCTATCGAGCGCGAGCCTGCGCCGCTCGTTCTGCCAAGGCCGGTCGAGATGATCATAGAGCCAACCCAAAGCGGCCGGCGCGCTCTGCACCATGTCTAGGTACGCCTTCGCGTAGAGATGGCGGAACAACTTGTTCGTGTAATCGAGCGTATCCACGTGGCGCACCTTGCGGGCCGCGCCCAACTCGTGGAACGCTTTTTCGACCGCCTCAGCCGCGCGCACATGCCCCGCGCCCGCCGAAGCCGAGAGCACTAGAACTTTATTGAACATCAATTATGCTTCGCGCCGATTATGCTGACCCGTTCGCTCATGCGAGCAACGCTTACGCCCGAAACCGACGCTCGGCCAGTTCGTCTGCCGCCTTATAGGTTGGGCTGCCGGCCTCTCGTGCGAGCCGGAAGACGGCGAGCAGCGTATCATAAATCCCTTCGATCTTGTTGGCTGCGTCCGCGCGACTCCAGCCTATTAGCTCGATGCAGCCGTTGATCATGCCGCCCGCGTTGGCGACGTAATCGGGCGCGTAGAGGATGCCGCGCGCTTCGAGCGCATCGCCGTGCCGTGCTGCGAGCAGTTGATTATTGGCCGCGCCCGCGACGATCTCAACTTTGAGTTGCGGCACCGTCTCGTCGTTGATGATGCCGCCGAGACCACACGGCGCGAAGATGTCGGCCCGCACACCGTAAATCTCT
The DNA here is from genome assembly GCA_003223935.1 of Acidobacteriota bacterium. GTDB lineage: Bacteria > Acidobacteriota > Blastocatellia > Pyrinomonadales > Pyrinomonadaceae > QHXQ01. The sequence goes on from QHXQ01000051.1 coordinate 66,979, forward strand.
GCGGGCGCGACCGCAACAGCATCGCACTCCGTCACCACACTTCGACTGCGCGCCGCATCAATGTCTGCAACGACGAGTTTCGCTCCCGCACGATGCAACTCGTTAGCGAGATTAAAGCCCACGTGCCCGCACCCTTGCAGCGCGACCGTGCGCCCTGCCAGATCGTCGCTCCCCCAACGATGCTTGGCCGATGCTTGCATCGCACGAAAGACGCCGCGCGCCGTCGCCGGCGAAGGATCGCCTGAGCGGTCTGCGAGACCGGCGACGTGGCTCGTCTCAAGCCGCACGTAATCCATGTCGGCGGTGCTCGTGCCGACATCTTCGGCCGTGATGTAGCGCCCGCCGAGTGTCTCGACAAAGCGCCCGTGCGCGCGAAAGATCGCCTCACGGTTAATCGTCCGCCCGTCGCCGATGATGATTGACTTGCCGCCGCCAAACGGCAGCCCCGCCAGCGCGTTCTTATAAGTCATGCCGCGCGCCAGTCGCAGCACATCGGCGAGCGCCTCTTCGTCACTCGCATAGTTCCACAGACGTGTGCCGCCGACCGCAGGCCCAAGCGCAGTGCTATGGACTGCGATGATGCCCCGATAGCCACACGCCTCGTCGCGGGCAAACACCACCTGCTCGTAATCGCCGTCAATCTGTTGCTCAAATATGTCCATGCTCGTCCGACCTAAAGATGACAGAATGTTTGCGTGCGCTTTCAAGCTTAACCAGAAAGCGCGCGCTGACAAGCGCCACTTTGCACAGAATCGGCAGAGCCACTTTCGCCGTCTATTGAATCCTATTGCGGTTTTGCGCTGGCGTGGTCGTCAATGACGACCACGCCGCCCTTCATCACGAAGACGACGTTTGTAGTTGCTCAAGGTCAGCGAGCGGATCGCCCTTGACGGCGATCACGTCTGCGAACTTACCCGGCTCAAGCGCGCCGACACGATCCTGCCAGCCGATGAGTTCCGCCGCGCTCGTCGTGGCGGCGCGAATGGCTTCCGTCGCCGCGAGAAACCGGCGCTGCAAAAGAATTAGATGGGCGAGGTTTGTGTTCGGACGAAGCAGCAGAATATGCTGGCAACCTACATTCAGCGCGGCGGCAGCGTCTAGTAGTTTTGCTGCTACGTCTATCTAGCAGACACGTAAAGGCCAGACCGAATAGAAGTCTGCTACTGAGGCGGGAGTTGATATAAACATCGGGGGCGAGCTTGAAGTGCCACGCATGCTCGGCGGAAGGTGAAACCTACAGATAGTACACTCGTGAGATTAAATAAATATTGTCCTCTGCAACAGGACATTACAGTGAAGAAACTGCTACGGTTGAGATGGTAGATAAAACACTATTGATTTATCTATCTCTGGACTACGGGACGGTTCAGATGTAATGTCCCGTTGAGCCTTACTCCAATGACTTTGTTCCCGGTTAGCCTCTATTTCCAATTGCCGATCAGGATGAAGGGGGCCCAATAGAACGGGTGTGCGAATGACGACTTAGTTGCCGCTCCAGCGTCAGTCATCAACCCGCGGCTGCCGTTGCCATTTGCCGTCGGTTTGATGTTACCGGAGAGCAGCGCCACTTGCGCGCGTCTGAGCGCTTCCGCTTTCGTCATACCAGCATTCGTTTCTTTGAGCCGGTAGAACTCTTTCATCAACAACGGTGTACTCACATCCGCGACCGGCCAGAGCGTCGCCATGACAGCGCCCGCGCCTTGCCGTTGGGCCAGCACACCGAAACTTTCCACCTCAACGCCGTTTGCCTTTTCGCCGCCCAATGCCGTCTCGCAAGCCGAGAGCGTCAACAGGTTCACGCCCTCGAAGCTCAGCCGCTTGAGTTCGGCGATGGTCAGCTTGTTGTTCTGTTCATCCATGCCACCGAGCAGGAGGAAGGAATCCGCTTCATTACCGGGCTGGAACATGAAGTGGCTGGCGATGTGGACAAGCGGGTACTGCTGCCGGAGCGCCGTGCGCAGCGCATCCTTAGTGAAACTCTCATCGAGCAGCACTCGGCCTTCGATTATGCCGTCGCCGTTTGCTGCCGATTGTGTGGCGACCGGAATCGTCTGCGCTGCGGTCTTATCGCGAATGATCGAGCGCAACTCCTGCGGCACGCCAGCGAGCGGGACGAACGTCAGCCGCCTGTTGGTATCGGCCATCATTACGTCTTTGCCTTTCGAGACGCCGAGACCAAGCCCTTGCCAGTGCGCCGCCACGGGGTCTTTCAAACGGTCGCGGCTTGCGGGCGTGAAGATCACATTGCGGTAAGTTTCAACCAGATACTTCTGCTGTGCATCTTGCAGCGCGGCGACGGGCAGATAACGCAACACGCCGTCCAAAGACCACATCAACGTCTTAGCCCCGCTCTGTTTTAAGTCCTGCGCGAGTTTCGGGCCGACGAGGATGCCGTATAGTTCGCGCGCGCGCGGCGCGGGGTCTGAACGCGGATTCTGTAGGGCCTCGCGGAAGGCGAGCACCTTGCGTGCGAGGTCTGCGCCCTTGATTGGGTTCTCATAAGCCTGCTCGGTGTCGGGCGTGACAAGCATCACACGGTACTTGTCTGCGCCGACCAGCGTGTAGAGCAACACCGCACCATCGCCCAAATCCCGCAAGGTCTTCTGCATGCCGAGCGCATCCTTGACCTCACCCACGCGCGCGCCCTGTGCGGTGGTTGTGCCGAGTTGCACCTGTAGCTGTTCGAGGAATTTCTGGAAGTGATCGGTGGCGGTGGCGAGTTGGTCTTCGAGCTTGTTGAGTTGCTGCTCCTCTGCGGCGGTGCGTTCCTGCTTGGCTAATAGCGCGCCGCGTTGGCTGCCGATGAGCGTGACCTCGTCGGCCACCTTGTTGTACTCGGTTTCGAGCGCCGCTTCTTCCGGGTTGAGTGTGGCGCGGGTGGTGAGCGAGTCGGTCGCCGCGCCGTCGCGGCGGACGAAGTCGAAGTATTCTTCCTCCTTGAGCATGGCGAGCACCTGCTGCGCTTCGGGCAGGTGTTGATTGGCAATGAGCAGGTCGGCGAGTTGATGGTAATAGTCGGCGACGGTCTTGAGGTAGGTCTGCTGAAGCTCTCTGTCTAAATCCTTAATGTTGCTTCTGAGTTGCTGATAGGTATTGACCGCTTGCTTGCCGTAGAAGATGGCGAGCGCAGGTTTATCCAGTGCGCGCCAGAGTGACATCAGATTGACGAGCGTGAGCGCCTCGCCGGTGCGGTCGCCGACGGCGCGCCAAAGTAGCAGCGACTGGTTATAGAACCCCAATGCCTTCTGCCGCTCGCCAAGGATGGTATAGACCTTACCAATGTTATTGAGCGTCTCAGCTTCGCCCGCACGATTGCCGACGGCGCGCGCAAGCGTCAGCGACTGGTTATAAAACTCCAACGCCTTCTGTTGCTCGCCCGGAGTCGCACCATAGACGTTGCCGATGTTATTGAGCATCACGGCTTCGCCGGCGCGGTCGCCCACCGCCCGCCAGAGCGGTAATGACTCATTGTAGAACTTCGCCGCCTGCTGCCATTCGCCAGCGTCGGCGTAAACCTTGCCGATGTTGCCGAGCGTGCGGGCCGCACCCCATTGGTTGCCGATGGCCCGCCAGAGCGGCAGCGAGAGGTTGTAGTATTCCAGCGCCTTTTGCCGCGCGCCCAGCCCAGCATAAACGTTGCCCATGTTATTGAGCGTATTGGCCTCGCTCGCCCGATTGCCGAGAGCGCGCTCCAGCGGCAATGACTGGTCATAGAATTCCAGCGCCTTCTGCTGCTCGCCGAGCATGTTGTAGAGAGCACCCAGATTGTTGAGCGTGTCGGCCTCGTTCGCCCGGTTACCGACGGCGCGCGCTAGCGGCAACGATAGGTTGTAGAACTCTAGCGCCTTTTGTGGCTCGCCAAGTTCGGTGTAGGCGATACCCAGATTGCCGAGCGTGAGTGCTTCGCCCATGCGATCGCCGACAGCGCGCCTGAGCGCCAGGGCTTGATTCCAATAAGCGAGCGCCTGCTGCCGCGCCCCGAGAATGTATGAGACACGCGCGCTAGAATGCAGCGCGTAGGCTTCCCAAAACCTGTCGTCTAACCCGCGCCATTGCCCCGCCGCTGTTAGATACTTCTCAAGCGCCTGCTCAAATGACTCCTTCGCGCCCGCGCGTTCCTCTGTGGTTGCCTCCACCAGCAGCCGCTCTGCCTCCATGCGCGCCCTGTCTGCTGCTATCGCCTTCTTCACCTTGCTCGTCAGTTCGTAGCGTCCACTCGCTGTCCCCGCCGCCGCACGTACTTCCAGCCGATACGCGCCCGCTGCTTCTGCCTCGAACGAGATAGGCTCGGGCCCTAAATACTTCAGCAAGTCAACCGTCAACAACTTCTCTTCGGTTGGCCCGTAGAGCGTCAACGCGACGTCAATCCCCCGTTGCTCAACGGTCGCGCGCAGGAACTCGCCCGGCTTGAGGGTGACGCGGTAAGAGTGCATCTCACCGCTTTTAAGCTCGCGTGTGATGGTCGCGCCTGATGTGAGCGAAACTAAATCGCTTGGCTGTGCTGGCGCTTTCGTCTCGGTCGGTTGTCCTGTTGGCGTAGCGGCGGGCGTCTGTGCTCGCGCGGGCAGCGTGGCTTGTAGCCAGAGCGTGAGCGTTAGCAAGTAACAGAGCAAAGATGGCACGAAAGCGCGAATGGAGCGAGCGTACAGGTAGGTCATGCGAGGGGTATCTCCGGGTCAGTTATGTATCACAATGGGTTCATCTCTATCCCACCACAGCGGCGTTAGCGACGTGCGAGGTTACACCGGATCGGCAAATACTGACAAGCAATACGCCGATGGCATAATGAACGGGACAGCACTCAACTGTCTCGTTCACAGCTAGCACATAATCAGCTACTCGGTTGCGTGGCATCATCCTTCGATTGCGCGCCGACAACAGCAAGTGCAGGTAGCTCTACCGCGCATAACACGAGCACCAAGAGCAGCACGATTGAACGTCTGCGCATAACTCCTCCGTCGCCGCGAGAAACCGGCGCTGCAAAAGAATTAGATGAGCGAGGTTTGTGTTCGGACGAAGCAGCAAATATGCCAGCAGCCTACACTCAGAACAATGATGCGACCAGACGTGGCGATAGATTATGGTCAAAGAGAAGTTTCAAGCTTCGACTACCATCAAGCATTTCTCACGGTCGGCGGCATAACTGAGACAGGCGCGGATGTCTTCTGCCGTCAGTAAGGGAAGTTGGCTAGAATCTCTTCAGTGGTCATGCTAGCAACCAGATACTCCAAGACATCATAGACGGTGATACGCATCCCTCTAATGCAAGGCTTACCGCCACGCTTGCCGGATTCAATGGTGATGATGTTCTGGTAAGTCATCGTTAGCATAGTAAAAGCCCAATGTCCACCGCCGCAAGACCTCTTGTACGTCATGCCGCGCGCCAGACGCAGCACATCAGCGAGCGCCTCTTCGTCACCCGCATAGTTCCATAGGCGCAGATGACAAGGATTTTCACTTATGAGAGAATCCAATTCGTCTTTTCAACTTAGACGCGAACTTGAGAAATTAGCAGCATTACCTCATCACTTCGAGACTGCATAAATGGAGAAACTTAATCTCGAACAAAAGAAACTGATTGCAGCCCGCATCAAGGAACTTGACCCGAATGGCGAGATCGTCAGCCTCAATCCTGATGCTACCTTTAATAAAGGCACAATCACTTACAATAAATCTAGCGGCATTGTATTCGGTGAAAACATAACCAGACTCACAGACGAGGAATACGTGCGTGCGTATTTAGTCGTGCGCTTGGCCGTGCAACTAAAGTATCCGCCTGACAGTATCGAACTCGAAAGGACTTACACCATCGGTCGGCCGTCCGCGACGAAGGCGCAAATTGACGTGCGCGTACTTGACAGGCGCGAACAGAAGATCAAGACCTTCATGCTGATTGAGGCCAAACGGCCTGACGATTTCGATTCTTACATCAAATTAATCGAAGATCAGTTGTTCGCGCCCGGCCGCGACGAACATGCACGCGGCATCCGTTACGTTGTTTGGTACACGGTACAATTTCGTGAGAATGAGATACAAGACAAGTGCATCATTATAGATTTCCGCAAGTTCACCGAATACAAAGAGTGGATAGATGAAGGCGAGCCGGGCCATAACCTTGAATTGCCGGTCGAGTATGGCACTGTTAGGAAACAGCGTTACATCAAGGGCAGCAAGACAGACCTACGCACAGACCTAACGCGCAAAGACCTGACGCGGCTACAAAAAGATTTCCATAATGTGCTGTGGGGCGGCGCGAAGATGGGCGATACGGACGTTTTCAATAACCTGTTGAAAATGTTCCTTGCCAAAATCTACGACGAGCACACGACAGAAGAAGGGCAGTCATATCGTTTCCAAAGCGAGTTGAAGAATGGCGAGCCGGAGACCGCCGAAGAACTGACGGCGAAGGTGAACCGCATCTATAAAGACGCGCTCAAACATTATTTCGGCTACGACGAGGATAAGCTCGCCTCTGCTGTCATCAACGAAAACCGTTTCCCACCTAATAAAGTCGCTTATGTGATGGAGCAGCTTGAAAGCATCTCTATCACGCAGAACAAATTCGAGGACGATGTACTCGGCGCATTCTTCGAGGCGATTGTCCGCACAGGCTTCAAACAAGAGAAGGGGCAATTCTTCACGCACGCCAACATCGTGCGCTTCATGCTCTACGCGCTGGAACTGGACGAATACCCGATCCAATTGATCAATAGCGTCTCGCCGACGCTACCATTCATCATTGATCCGGCGTGCGGCTCAGGGACTTTCTTGATTGAAGCGATGAAGGTTATTACCGACTCGGTACTCGTGCGGAATCGAAGCAAGGTTAAGAGATCGAATTACGCGCAGGAGTTTGTGCAGACGCACTTTCTCCCGACGGCCGAGAACAAGAATGTGCATAACACTTGGGCGCGAACGTTCGTCTATGGCATCGAAGACGGCGAAGATTTGGCGACGGCCACAAAGGTCAACATGATCTTGCACGGCGACGGCAACGCCAATATCCATAAGGCGGACGGGTTGGCGGCTTTCGATAAATACACGCGCCCGATGTGTCGCATTGCGCGACTTGATCCGAACGCGCCTTATAAGTATCCCGTCAACGAGCAGTTCGATGTGATCGTTTCAAATCCGCCGTTTAGTTTGAAGGAAGAGAATCGCACGTTGGCGGAATACGGGACGCGCTTCGCCTACGCCGACCGCAAGAACTCGGAAAATCTGTTCATCGAGCGTTGGTATCAATTCCTCAAGCCCGGCGGGCGCATGGGCGTGGTGTTGCCGGATTCCGTTTTCGACACGAACGAGAATCTTTACATACGCATGTTCCTCTACCGCTTCTTCTGGCTCAAGGCGGTTGTCTCTTTGCCGCAAGTCACTTTCCAGCCTTATACGCCGACCAAAACAAGCTTGCTCTTTGCCGTGAAGAAGACGCGCAAAGAGGTCGAGGCTTGGGATGCGGCGTGGCGTAAGGCGGCGAACGAGTACGGCAAGCTGCGCAAGTCTGAGGTGGTGCGCTTTATCCTGACCAATGATCGGCTGCGCAATGCGCTGATCGATCTGGCTAATAAGACAGAAGTCGAATGGTATCCGTCTGCGAATCTACTTGCTGCGGAGACGCTGCCGGCCGCGATCCGCGAACAGATGATTGAAGCGGCCAAAAAGAGTAACAGTTTGATAAAGCGGCTGAATGAACGGTTGGAGGAATTGGACGAGTTTCTAGCAGCGAAAACGTTGGCGAGCTTTGACGAGGAAACACAGCAACAAGCGGCCACTACGGTTGCGCGTCTGTTACGCGACAGAGCGCCGCGCGACGCCGGGGCAATGACGCTGCCCGAATTGCTCGAAGCCGCTTATGACGACATCGTGGAGGCCGCCGCGCTCAACTACACCGAAGACCCAGAGGGTACGCCTTATTGCAATGCTTGGTGGTGCTTTGCAGAGGTCACGGCGCAACCGCAATTCGACTATGAAATCTTCTTCGCCGAAGCCGAGCACGTCGGCTACAAGCGCACAACTCGTCACCCTGACGGTATCCAGCAGCCGAATGATCTATTTCAAGCGGATGGCGAAGGCAACATTGTTATTGATACAGAAAACCCGAAAACGATCTTAGATCATCTCCGCAGCAAGCGATTTTTTTTTTGGCAACCAGATAGCTTAGACAAAGCCAACACGATCCGGTCTTACCATACACATCTTTCAGCTTGCCATGTTTCCTACACGCTCCGTCTAAGTGCTCGTTATCTACATCCGCGTTATAGATTCTTGACGGAGCATGTCCTAGATAAGATTGCTACAAAACCACTGAAGGCATTCGTTGCTCGCGCTATTCAGACCGGCGTACAACCGGATTACGCAGATGAGGGCATACCCGTTATAAAGATCGCCACGCTGAAGAATTGGTATCTGGATTGGAGTGAGTCCCAGTATGTTGATGAAGATTTCTATGAAAAATTTAAACGACGTGCAGGCGTTTTGCTCAATGACATTTTGGTGTCTTCGACGGGGACAGGTTCATTAGGGAAGATTGATATTTATGATCGTAACGATCCTGCATTGGCAACAGTTGATATAAACATTGTGCGCTTGGCCGAGAAGAGAATAGAGCCAAGTTTGTTGATTCACCTTCTGCGCCATCGTGCAGTTAAGTGGCAAATCGAACGGGAGCTTGCCGGTTCGACAAATCAGATACACATTTATGGCGACCAACTTGGAAATCTGCGTGTGCCGATCTTCACCTCAGCCATTGCTAATAAATTGCTGCAAAAGACTAAGCGGATTCACGCAGAAATTGAGTTGGCCCGCCACTCAATCAGCCCAAGCCAAGAATTTATAGATGAAATACTCTGCACCGAGTTCAATTACCCACTCAATGAACATCAAGCGCGTGAGCGCGAGCAGTTTTATAGCGGTAAGCTTTCAGGAATGAGCGCGGGCTTTACGCTGCGCAACTCTGCTAAGTTTCATCATCCTGACTTTGGATTGATAGATCAGTTTTTTGCTGTCACACCACATAAACCTATACGTGCATTAATTCCGCGTCCGCCTATTCTTGGCGTGCAGATTTCGCCTGACAAGTTTGACGAAACCGGGACGCATTTTTACCTGACGCCAGCAGTCATTAAAACCGGAAAAGTAGAAGAAATCTCATTGCGTCCGATTACTGAAGCATTCTTCAAACAACATGAGCGACGCCTCAGGCTTAATATAGACGATATAGTTCTCGGTTCGTCAGGTGAAGGTATAGGTAAAGTAGGTCTTTATGATTCAGCTTTACCATCTATTATCAGTCAATTTGTTATGCGTATTCGTTTCAATGAGGATACTAATTCGCGCTTCGCTTGGTACTTTATGCAATCCATTATGTTCCAAGCCCAGATAGAACGCGAGAAACGCGGTACAAGTCTGCCTAATATCTTTCCCGGACAAGTTGAGCGAATGCTGATCGTTGCTTGTCCGCGCGACTGGCAGGACGCCATCGCCGATGCGGTCACGGCGGAGTTACAAAAACGTGAGGCTGCCCTCCGCGCAATTGCTGCGAAGCGTAAAGAGATAGACGCTCTGATTGAGGCTGCAATTCTGAACGAACTCAAGGCTGCATAAACGAGACTCTTCCATATTTAGAGAAACAACAGGTTTCCAGCTTGAAGACGTATAACAATCTGCAAAATGTTCTGTACACTCACTTAAAATCGCGTGCAGGTTCATTGAAGTTGCGCGCCAAAGGGTTCTGCCGTGTGCGCATTAGTTGCCGCGCTGTGCCAATTTACTGACGGCGTGTGCAAATTAGCTGAAAGGTCGTGCCAACTCGCTGCCGCCTTATGCTAATTCACTCAAACCTTGCGCTAACTCGTTGAAGCGACGTGCCAAGTCACTAAAGTGACGGGCAAGGTTGCTCAAGCGGCGTGCCAAGTCACTCACGGAGTGTGCAAAGTTAGTAAAGACGTGTGCCAAGTCACTCAAGACGCGGGAAAAGTTACTCAAAGCGTCGGAAAAGTCACTCAAGGTGTGGGAAAAGTCACTCAATGGTTGTGCCAAGTCACTGAATGAGTGCGCCAAGTCGGTGCGGGCGTGGGCAAACTGTGTGCAGTGAGATTTTTGTTGCGTGGGCGGTAAATGGGCGTATAATGCGCCTTCTCAAGCGGTAGGCGGGGCGCGCGGGCGCTCCATTCCATCCACCCACCGGAAGGAAATTCTCGCCTCTTTCTTTCCTTCACGTCAACAGGAGAAAAATTATGGACGACAAACAGAGACGCAGGTTTGCGCGTGGCGAACAGGTGCGCGACTTCACCCCGTCCGTCGCAGACTCTTTCCCGAAAAACAGCAAGGGCGCAGCCTCCATCACACGCATCAATCAACTTGTGGATCAGATCACACAGCTTGACGCTTCGCGCGAGACAAACCGGCGCGCGGCCAAGGCCGGCACGAGCGGCAAGAAAGAAGCGCGCGAGGCGTTGCGTGCCATTATCAGCACCACATCGCGCACGGCCCGCGCTATCGGCATGGACGACCCCGAAGTGCGCGACAAGTTTCGCGTGCCTACGGGTAATACCAACGACCAGACGCTCATCAGCACCGCGCGTTCATTCCTAACCGAAGCCACGCCGCGCAAGGCGCAGTTCATCGCTTACGGCATGAAGGCAGATTTCCTCGACGACTTTGACGCCAAGATCAAGGCGTTTGAGAGTCACGCCGAACAGCAGCACACAAGCAGAGGCGCACGCGCCGCCGACCGCGCCGCCATTAAAGCTTCGCTCGACGAGTTAGACGCCGAGATTGAACGCTTCGACGTGATTATGCTTAATACGTTTGCCGACGATGCGCGGACACTTACCGCTTGGGAGATGGCGCACCACACGGAGCGCGACCAGCAGAAACGCAAGAATGGCAAAGCGCCGCAGCCGACGACGCCGAAGTAAGCGCTAAAGTCTGGGGCGCGCGCGAGCGGATAAAAAGAGACAGCCGGACGAGGCGAGTCGTCCGGCTGTCTCTTTCCCTGTTGAGTGTGTTAGTCCTCAAAGGGATTTGATTCATCACATGGTGAGGATTTGATTCTTCCCGATTTTTGGCATTTCGGGGGATTTGAATCGTCCCATCACTTCAAGGTTCAGTTAAGCCCTTGATTTTCCGCCAGAAATTTTCCGTTCTGCTAAATTGGAGTTGGTAATCCAGAGAGTTCTCAGGCAAAACCTCCCAACAAAGACGATACCATTGGTTTACAAAACTTGTGAAGCTAAAATTCAGAATATAACCTTTGTTGGGTTTCCAAGAGTTTCTTCAGGGTAGCGTAATCGGCCCACCGGCAGTACCATTGACCGTAAGCTGCCTCTTCTTCCGGATTCCTTCCGCTGGGATCGGACGATGAGCCACCGCACTGAAAGCGCATAGGTCTAGTAAGTATGTTTACCAAGTTACCCAATCCTTGCCTGATCTTCCTGCTTGCTGTGATCATGGTTCTGTTTAGCGATTGGAGTTATGGGGGGGGCGTTCCTCAAAGCAAGTCCGAAAACAGATCCGCCCGACCGCGCACGGAGAGCGAAGGGTCGGATTGGCCCGCCTACGGTCACGACGACGGCGGGTCGCGCTACTCGCCGCTTAATGAGATTAACCGTGACAATGTGAAAAACCTCAGGCCCGTCTGGACGTACCGCACCGGAGATGTTGCCGACGGCAGTCGGACGGCAGAGACAAGCCAGTTCGAGGCGACGCCCATCATGGTTGATGGGACGCTCTACCTGAGCACGCCCTTCAATCGCGTCATCGCTCTTGATCCAGAGATGGGGGCTGAGCGTTGGAGCTACGATCCGAAGATTGACCTTTCAGTCCCTTACGCGGAAGGACTCACCTGCCGCGGCGTCTCGACTTGGCTTGATCGCAAACGCGCCGCAGGCGAGGCGTGCCGCCGCCGGATTTTCGTCGCGACCAACGACGGGCGGCTGATCGCCCTCGACGCCGCGACGGGCAAGACCTGCGCCGACTTCGGCAAAGAGGGCCAAGTCGCACTGACGCGCGGCGTGGGCCAATTCCAACCCGGCGAGTACCACTTCACCTCACCCCCGGCCATCGTCGGCTCGCTTGTCGTCGTCGGCTCAACAGTAGACGACGCCCTTCGTGTTGACGCGCCGAGCGGCGTTGTGCGCGCCTTCGACGCGCGCACGGGAGCCTTGCGCTGGAGCTGGAACCCGATCCCACGCGAGCGAACAGACCCCGCGTGGAAGACATGGAAGGATGATAGCGCCTCTCGCACGGGTGCGGCCAACGTGTGGTCTGTGATCTCTGTTGACGCCGAGCGCGATCTGGTTTTTCTGCCCACCAGTTGCCCGAGTCCAGATTTTTATGGCGGCGAGCGGCGCGGGAATAACCTTTACTCGGACTCGGTCGTCGCCCTGCGCGCCTCGACCGGGAAACTTATCTGGTACTTTCAGGTGGTGCATCACGACATCTGGGATTACGACGTACCTGCGCAGCCCGTGCTCGTAAACCTTCGGCGGCGGGGTCGTGAGATTCCCGCCGTGGCCGTGGCGACGAAGATGGGCCACGTCTTTCTGCTCGAACGCGAGACCGGCAAGCCGCTCCTGCCGGTCGAAGAGAGGCCCGTACCGCAGGGCGCGGCCCCGGGCGAAGAGCTTTCGCCGACGCAGCCTTTTCCCGTCCTCCTGCCCCCGCTCGGCCCGGAGACGCTCACGCCCGAAGACGCCTGGGGCATTACGGAAGCGGATCGCCAGTGGTGCCGCGAGCGCATCAAGTCTCTGCGCTCCGAAGGGATTTTCACGCCGCCCAGTCTACAAGGCTCCGTCGTTTATCCCGGAAACATCGGCGGCGTAGCCTGGGGCGGCGTCTCCATCGATCCAGCGCGCTCCATTCTGATCGCGAACACCAACCGCTTCCCGTTTATCATCACGCTCATCCCGCGAGACCGCTACGCGGCGGAGAAGAAGGCGCACCCGAACGCCGACATCACGCCCCAGACGGGAACGCCCTACGCGATGCGTCGAGAAATTTTGCGAACGCGGAGCGGAGTCCTGTGCAATCCCCCACCGTGGGGCACGCTCGCCGCCGTTGACCTGACGAGCGGGAGAGTGCGCTGGCAAGTGCCACTGGGAACTGTTCCGAGATTGGCTCAAGTGCCGGGTTCTTCCGAGTGGGGGTCACCGAATCTCGGCGGCTCAGTCGTCACGGCGGGCGGGCTGGTCTTCATCGCCGCCGCGATGGATCAATACCTCCGCGCCTTCGACATAGAGACCGGCAAAGAGTTGTGGAAGAGCGCGCTGCCGGCAGGCGGACAGGCCACGCCGATGACCTACCGGGGCAAGGATGGAAAGCAGTACGTCGTGATCGCGGCGGGAGGCCACGGCAGGCTCGGCACCAAGCTCGGCGATTACGTCATCGCCTTCGCCCTCCCCTAGCCGCGCTTCGCTTGAAGAAATCGGTGCGACGAGGGCGTGGCTCGACAACATCTCCCTCAGAGGAGGACGCGCGCGGCCTATTGAAAACTTGATCTGTTGAGAGTATATTTCGCGCGCAGCCCCCTAAGAATGTATTTCGCGCGTCAGCCCCGTCCGGTATGCCCCCGATGCCGGAGCACCTCCTCTCAAAGAAGACAAGCCAAAGAAAGGAGCACATCAATGATTAAGGTTCACCCCATCGTTAAGGGCACGGCCGCGACTATGCTGGCCGCGCTCGCGCTTATCGTTATCGCCTGGGGCCACGGCAGACCCGCGCCTCCGCCGACACGAGGCGGGACGGATTCGGTGAGGGCCGTGAGACTCAGGCTCACCTTCGAGAGCGGTCATTGGGCCAACGTAACCGAGGTCGAAGGCGGTACGATCAAGGTCGAAAGGGACGGGAAGAAGTTGGCGATTACTCCGTACATCCGTGATCAAGGCAAGGTCGAGTTGCGGGTGTTTCAAGCGGTTCAGCATGAAGGCAGAGAAACGATGGAGGCAGTAGGCACTCTGCTGGTTGACAAGGGCTTGACGAAACTCGAACGGGGCGGCCTGCCGTTGAGCGTGCAGGTTCTGGACGCCGAGAAGAGACTCCCGGCTGATCCGCCAACAGCATCCGTCGCGGAGTGTTGCGCAAGGGCCTGTGACGGGACGCTCGTCTGCGGCGTGTGCGTCTGCACGGATTGTGGAGTCTGCTTCACGCACGGCTGGTGTGATTGTAATCCTCCCGCGCCTCCCGGGGAGTGATTCGGCGCACGCCGCCGACTGACTTCGCCGTGGCGGATAGACGTGCGGCGATCAATCCGAGGCGGAAGCCCGACCGTGAGGTAGGGCGTCTTTGGAAGGCAGAAGGATGAAGGATGAAGTGGTTGAAAGCATGGCCTTCATCCTTCATCCTTTCGTTCACGCCCGCCCTCACGGTCGGGCTTGCGGCCATACCGTACACTAATCCATAAACCGCTCTGTTGATACTTCGGCATACGAAACGAATATGGCGACGATTGTTTTCATGCCGTTTCACTGGGCGTCGGACCTGAATCCGACTTTCGCCCTCGCCCGGAAGTTGCGCAATCGCGGCCACCGCGTGCACTACCTGTGCATCCCGGACACGGAGGCCCGCATTCGCTCTCAAGGTTTCGAGTTCACCCCCGTCTTCAGCCACGTCTTTCCCGAGGGCGCGCTCGCGCAGCAGTACGAGAGCGACGCGCAGGGCAAACGGTACGGCGTCGCCGAGTTCAGAGATAGACTTCGCGGGACGTGCGAGCTTCTGCGCGAGGGTGAAATAGAGCGCGCCATCGGCGGCCTGCATCCCGATCTCTTGCTGACTTCGAGCGGCACGCCGTGGGTCGGCATCGCGGCCTGCCGGACGGGCGTCCCGGTCATCTCTTTTTCCAGCACCCTGATCTCCGTCGAATCTTCGACGGTGCCGCCGTTCAACACGGGATTGATTCCCAGTCGCGCGCCGCTCTCGCGGCTGAGGACGTGGATCGAGTGGAGAAAGTTGTTTTTGTATCGTCGCCTTTATTCCAGAGACTGGAACATCTCGGAAGACCTCAAGGCGCTGGCCCGCGACTGTGGCTACCCGCCGGGGAAAATTGATTTCCGGGTCGAAACCTGGCCCCGGCTGTTGCTGCCGGAGTTGGTCTTCTTCCCGGAAGAGTTGGACTTCCCGCGGGCGCGGAGACCGGAAGGGGCCTTTTTCATCGAAGCGTCCGTAGATACTCAGAGAAGAGACAGCGACTTTCCGTGGGAGCGGCTCGATGATGATAAGCCGCTCGTCTACTGTACCCTCGGGAGTCTGCTGCCGTTCAAGTTTCCTTCAAGGGCCTCACAGTTCTTTCAGATGTTTATGGACGCGATGGCGCAGCGGCCGGCTTTACAAGGGGTCGTCACCATCGGCAACTATTTAAGGGCCGACGAATTTAACTGCCCCGCCAACGTGCTCGTCGTGCCCGAAGCGCCGCAAGTAGAGGTGTTGAAGAGGGCCGCGCTGATGATCTCTCACGGGGGCGTTACCGGGGTAAAAGAGAGCGCCTTCATGGGAGTGCCCATGCTACTCATCCCCGTCTATTATGACGAATTCGGAAACGCCGCGCGGGTCGTCTATCACGGGCTGGGCGCGCGTTTGCGGCTCAAGGAAGTATCCGCGCCCGCGCTGGGTTGCTTGATTGATAGAGTACTCGAAGATTCATCCTACTCGGCGCGGGCAAAACTCATATCCGAGAGGCTCGTCGAACTCGAAGATCAATCCCCGGGAGTTGCAATTATCGAGGGCATGCTTTCCGGCCGTTCTCCCGTGGCAAACCCTCCTGAGGGCGAGGGCAAAGGCGACGGCTCGGCTAGTCGGGGTTAAGTCGTCCGACCCCGCTCATACTCTATCAAGCTTTCGGCGAGTTCTCTCAACTGCTCCGCGAGCTTCGCCAACTGCTGCGTGCCGAGGACGACCTCTTGCAGGTCTTGCACAGACGGGATAAGTGCGCGGCCCGTCAGAGAATCCCAGAGCGGGAACACAAGGCGGGCGGTATATTCGTCAGCGCCTGCGATTGCCTCTCTGAACGGCCTCTGGGCCAAGGCCGCCAGCTCACGCAGGCGACACCAAAGTTGGAACTGTAGATACTCTTGCTGCGAGAGCGGAGTGAAGGTCAACGTCCCGAAAGCCCGGTAGCCCGCGCCATCCTCGACTTCCACCGTCACCGTCACCGGCGCGGGCGAAGAAGGCATCGCGGCCTCGAACGTCGGCTGATCGAGCGGCGGCTGCGCGGCGGCGTCTCCGCCCGAAATGGCCCACCTGTACTTTAGACCCTGCTGCTCGGGCAGTCCGGCAATGTCGACTTGAAACTGGGTTGTAGCCCCGCCCCCTTCCGGAGCCTTTCGGGTATAAGGCCCCACGTTCCCGCCTTCATCGTCCGGCGGTTGACGGCGTACTACAACAACGCGCGCGTGGCCGCCGCCGGAGAGCGGCCCGACGATGCGAACCGCGCGCGACCTCAGGCGATTGAGGATGTTGCGTGTGATGCGATCCACGTGTTGATTGACGGTGAGAACGCGCGTCCAATCGGTGGTGGCGGCGGTAAAGACGATCCCCCTTCGGGTGTAGAGGCCCATCGTGGCGGCGCGCGGCCCTTGCTCCTGATTTTCCCTCGCCCCCAATTGCCACCCTTTATCGGGGCCGGCGCTGGCATCCGTATCGGCCAACGTGCCGACACCTAAAATGACGAAATCGGACGGCGTGCCGTCCTCACCAGTGGGAACAGGGAAGCCCCGATTATCGCGCGTAAAGAGCGCGCCGTCGCACTCGTAGCCGACTAGGCGTTCGTCAGCGCCGAAGACATCCCCGTCGCGGAGGCCAGTTCCCTCGTACACCCAGTGACCGGCGTTCTGCACGGTGTAGCCCACGGGGTCGCGCTCGCCCGCCCACCATCCTCCGGCGTTGCGGTAACTGACCCCGGTGAGGGAATTCTCAGGACTCTTTTTCCACCACTGGAAATCGCGGACGAACGCCGTCGGGTGAAGTTCGTCATCGGCGCACTTAACGAAATCACAAAATTCGATATGCCACCAGCACGTGTTGCCGCTGAAGAAGGCCACGTTGCCACCCTGTAGGATGAATGCCTCGACGTGCGCGCGCATTTGCTCGCTCCAGTATTCGTCGTGGCCGACGCTGAGCAAAAGGTGGTAGGGCGTCAGGAGATCGTGCTCTTCGTGCAGGTCGAGGTCGGTACAGTAATCCACCCGATAGCCGTTGTTTTCGAGCCAGGCGATAAAAGGGACATCCCAATGCGCGAACGTCTGGCGCGGCGATCTCTCGTCATAAGAATCAAAACTACTCGGAAGAGTATTGCCCGTGTCGAAATGGGGAATCACGCCGCCCGTGCCGCCGCCCGGTCGGTGCATGCTCACCTTGTTAACCCTCTTTTTCGTGATCGGGTCTATAAACCACTTCCCGGCATACAGGTTGCCGCCACCCGAATAGTTATATGCGTGGTACGTTGTCAGAGATAGCTTGTAAAGAATGCGCGCGTTTTGTCCCGGCGCGCTGCTCTTCACTACGAAAAGTGCCCTGGCGTCTCGACCATCTGCGGCGACCTCGTTGATGCTGCTAATTTGTTTTCCCTGTTCATCCGTCTCTACCAGCATGGCGACGTAAGCGCCGGTGGACCAATCGCCCGGAATCTGGAAATCATAACCGGGCCAGCCCCAATCCTCGTAGTGGCTGAGCCGCGCGAAGTTGTGACCGATCTGCCCGTCGAGACTTCCCATCCTGACCAGCTTCTCGCCTTGCCTGTAGAACTCTACGCGGAACCGCCGGTGTGGATTGTCGGTCGAAACGTGAAGCCTAAGCTTCTCTCCGGCACGCAAGCTGGGCCGGTCAGGATAGCCTTGTATCATTGAGGTCTTCCTCCCGCTCCGATCATGTTTCGGACGCGCTATTTCGGCAAGCAGGCACTGATCCTTAAGATTGTGGGGGATTCCTACGCCGATGAACGCCCGGCTTCACCGCCTCCTGAACGTTAAGGTAATACGTCTTGCAAAATTTGTCTTGCGGCCCCGCGAGCGCATCAATATAATCAAGCCGCCCAAAGTTACTACCTAACGGAAGGTATCTGAAACTCCTCACAATAAGGCCGCTTCCCCTTTTTCAATTTAAGGCCGAGGTGTCTCCCCAGCATCGAGCAATGGAGGTCGCCCAACTAGCATGCAGCTTAAAGCCTGATCATTCACTTCATTCCCCGACATGCTTGTAACTTATCTCAAACATGCGGGCGCGCTCTCGCGACGAAACGTAACATCTGGATTGCTGTCAAGCAGGAGAGCAGATGCAATACCAGACCAACACGGAGCTTGAGTCCTCTTCCGAATCGGGCGACAGGCCCTTAACTTTGGTTGACCTGCTACGCCGGAGGGCACTCTGCCAGCCTGACCAACTGGCCTATACCTTTCTGCTCGACGGAGAGACGAGCGAGCTTCATCTGACCTACCGGGAGTTGGAGCAGCACGCTCGGGCAATCGCCGCCGCGCTTCAACTTGCGGGGGCGAGAGGCGGGCGGGCGCTCCTCCTCTATCCGCCGGGGCTAGACTTCATCGAAGGTTTTTTCGGTTGCCTATACGCCGGGGTGGTGGCCGTCCCCGCTTACCCGCCCGACCCCGCCAAGCTCCAACGCACTCTGCCCCGGCTGCAAGCCGTCATCGCCGACGCTCAGGCGACGTTGGTGCTCACCACCTCGCCGATCCTCGCGATGGCGAAGCTGATCTTCGCGGAAGCTCCAGACCTCAAAGCCCTCCACTGGCTCGCCACCGACACAGTTGTTGGCGGCGTAGAGGATGACGGGCTGGCCGAGCAGGCGACCGCCGACGATCTGGCTTTCCTTCAGTACACGTCAGGCTCGACGGGCCGCCCCCGCGGCGTGATGCTCACGCACGCCAACCTTCTGCACAACGCCGGTCTGATCTTCCACGTGTTCGAGCACACGGAGACGGACAGTTACGTTTCGTGGCTGCCCATGTTCCATGACATGGGCTTCATGGTGGGAGTCCTTCAGCCCCTCTACGCCGGGATCAGAGCAGTCGTCATGTCGCCCGCCTCTTTTTTACAGCGTCCCGCCCGCTGGCTTCAGGCCATCTCTCGCTACAGGGCTACGACGAGCGGCGGGCCGAACTTCGCTTACGACCTGTGTGCGCGCAAGGTCACGATGGAGGACGCGGCGGCGCTCGATTTGGGCAGTTGGAGCGTGGCCTTCAACGGCGCAGAGCCAGTCCGCGCCGAGACTCTGGACAGGTTCGCGTCCCGGTTCGACTGTTGCGGCTTTCGACGCGCGGCACTCTATCCCTGTTACGGATTGGCCGAGGCGACTTTGATCGTGACCGGCGGGCGCAAAGAGAGTCCGCCCGTAATCAAAAGGATGGGGGCGGCGGCGCTCGAAAAGAATGGGGCGGCGGAGACTTCGGGAGTTGATACGAAGTCGAAGCTGCTGGTCGGCTGCGGCGGCGTGTTGCCGGGAGAGCGAGTCGCCATCGTTGACCCGGAATCTTTAACCGAACTCGAATCCGGTCGGGTCGGGGAAATCTGGGTCTTCGGCCCGAGCGTGGCGGGAGGGTACTGGAACTGCCCTGAAGAGACAGAGCGAACGTTCAAGGCTTTTCTGTCAGACACCGGCGAAGGCCCCTTCCTGCGCACGGAAGACTTCGGCTTCATCGAAGACGGAGAACTCTACATCACGGGTCGCATCAAAGACCTCATCATTATTCGCGGCCTCAACCATTACCCGCAGGACATCGAGTGGACTGTCGAGCGCTGTCACGCGGCAATCAGGCCCGGCTGTGGCGCGGCCTTTTCCGTCGAGGCCGGCGGCGAGGAACGATTAGTAATCGTTCAAGAGATAGACACCCGTCAGGGGCCTGACCCGGAGCAAGTGATCGAAGCGATCCGCGAAGCGGTCGCCTCCGAACACGAGTTGCAAGTCTACGCCGTCGCGCTCATCAAGCCGGGGCAGATTCCCAAAACGTCGAGCGGCAAAATTCAGCGGCGCGCCTCCCGCCAGAGGTTCTTGGATAGCGCGCTCGACCCGGTCGCTGAGTGGCGCGCGATCCTGTCGGAAGAGAGCAACGCGCTGGACTTGGCCACTCCGCCGTTGAGCGAGGAAGCCATTCAATCGTGGTTGGCGTTACAAGTGGCCGCGAAGCTCGGCCTTAGTTCCGGCGATGTGGATATTAATCAACCGCTCGCGCGATACGGCTTGGACTCTTTGACGGCTGTCGAGCTTGCGCACTCGGTCGAAACGAATCTAGGTATCGCCTTGCCGATGGTCAGCTTCTTGCAGGGGTCAAGCGTCGCCCAACTCGCTGCGCAAGCTCTGTCGCAGTTGGGCGACCGCCTCCGAACACAATCTCCTCCCCCGCCCATACGCGAAAGAGAAATTGAGTACCCACTCTCCTACGGCCAGCGCGGCCTGTGGTTCTTGCACAACCTTGCGCCGGAGAGCGCGGCTTACAACATAGCGCGGGCGGTGAGAGTCCGCGCCGCGCTCGACGTTGCCGCTTTACGGCGCGCCCTTTCCGCGCTCGTCGGGCGTCACGCGACCTTGCGAACGACCTTCGCCGCTTCGCGGGGGCGACCCGTTCAGCGAGTCCATGAGCGCTTTGAGCTTGGCTTCCGGCAAGAGGACACGCGCCACTGGAGCGAAGCGCAACTCGACGAGCGCCTGAGCGAAGAGGCCGACCGCCCCTTCGATCTCGAACGCGGGCCGCTTCTGCGCATCAATCTCTTCACACGCTCAAGCGACGAACACATCCTGCTGCTCGCCGCGCACCACATCATCGTAGACTTCTGGTCGCTGGCGCTCTTAATGCACGAGCTAGGTCTCTTGTACCGGGCGGAAAAATCCGGCGTGCGTGCCACACTCCCGACGCTCCATTCCAGTTACTCCGGCTTCGTTCGCTGGCAAGAGGAACTGCTGTCGGGTGAAGAGGGTGAGAGGCACTGGGCCTACTGGCGTAGTCAACTGTCAGGCGAACTGCCGGTCTTAAACCTGCCGACGACACGCCCGCGCCCGCCCGCCCAAACCTTCCGCGGCGCTTCCGAGCCTTTCAGGCTGAGCGCCGAACTAACCCGCCGGCTAAAAGCCATGAGCCGGGAACACGGCGTCACGCTTTATGTGACACTGCTGGCCGCCTTTCAGACGTTGCTCCATCGCTATACGGGCCAAGAGGAGTTACTAGTCGGCTCTGTTACCGCCGGTCGAACTAAAGCCAAGTTCGCCCCGCTCGTCGGCTACTTCGTTAACCCCCTAGTGCTACGTGCGACGGTCTTCGACGACGCCACGTTTGAATCCTTCCTCGCGCAAGTGCACCGCAGCGTGTTGGACGCCTTCGAGCATCAAGACTACCCATTCTCCCTTCTGGTAGAGCGCCTTGAGGCAGCGCGCGACCCTTCGCGCTCACCGCTCTTTCAGGTCATGTTCTCGATGCAGAAGGCGCAACTGCCGGGCGACGAAAACCTATCGTTATTCGCGCTCGGCGAAACGGGTGCGCGAATGAATCTGGGCGGGCTTAAGTTGGAGTCCTTGCCGCTCAAGCGGCGCGTGGCACAGTTTGACCTGACGCTCATGATGGCCGAGGCGGGCGAAGAACTGGTCGCGACTTTCGAGTACAACACAGACCTCTTCGACGCCGCGACTATCCGCCGGCTGGCGCGAAGCTTCCAGACCTTACTTGAAGCAGTCGTCGCAAACCCGGCTGAAAGAATCTCTCGCCTGCCTCTGCTTATGCCGGCGGAAGCGAATCTACTGCTCGAAAGCTGGCGCGCCGCTCCAACCTTTTATCGGGAAGAACAGACCATTCATCAGTTGTTTGAGCAACAGGCCGCGGCGACGCCGGAAGCCACCGCGATAGTATTCGGCGAGCAGCATCTCTCTTATCGGGAATACAACGAACGGGCAAACAAGCTGGCGCGACATCTTCAAAGGCTCGGCGTCGGGCCGGAGGCACTCGTCGGCATCTGCGTGGAGCGCGGCGCGGAGATGCTGGTGGGCCTGCTGGGGATTCTCAAGGCGGGCGGCGCGTATGTCCCGCTAGATGCCTCCTACCCGCCAGAGCGACTCGCCTTCATGCTCGATGACGCGCAGGTAGAGGTGCTCGTAACGCAGGAGAATCTGCTGGGGCAGATTCCGGCGCACAAAGCCGAGGTGGTCTGTCTCGACAGAGACTGGAGGGAGATTGAGCAGAAGAGGGCTGACAACCCTGACAGTAGCGTGTCGCCGGACAATGCGGCTTACGTGATCTACACCTCCGGTTCGATGGGCCGGCCTAAGGGGGTGGTGGTCACACACCGAAACGTGACGCGGCTGTTTGCGGCCACACAGGAGTGGTTCGATTTTTCGGGGCGTGACGTGTGGACGCTCTTTCACTCCTACGCCTTCGACTTCTCCGTGTGGGAGGTGTGGGGCGCGCTCCTCTACGGCGGGCGTCTGGTCGTCGTCCCGTACTTCGTGAGCCGCACGCCGGAGGCTTTCTACGAACTGCTTCGCAGAGAAGGCGTCACCGTCCTTAACCAGACCCCGTCCGCTTTCCGTCAACTCATGCGGGCAGAAGAGAGAGCGGGCGGAGAAGGAGGGCTGGCCCTGCGGCTGTTGATCTTCGGCGGCGAGGCGCTCGAACTTCAGAGCCTGCGCCCGTGGCTCGAACGACACGGCGATGAGCGACCGCAATTGGTCAACATGTACGGCATCACGGAGACGACCGTCCACGTCACCTACCGCAGAATTAGGATGGCCGATCTTGAGTCGGCGCGGAGGAGTGTAATCGGCAGGGCCATCCCGGACTTGCAGGTTTACGTTTTAGACCGGCACCAGCAGCCCGTGCCGGCGGGGGTGGCGGGTGAGTTGTGCGTCGTCGGCGACGGATTGGCGCGTGGGTATTTGCATCAGCCGGGACTCACGGCAGAACAATTCATTGCCGACCCGTTCGGCGGCGGGACGGGTGAGAGGTTGTACAGGTCGGGCGATCTGGGGCGGTATTTGGCGGACGGCGAGATCGAATATCTGGGGCGAATAGATCAACAGATAAAGATACGCGGCTTCCGCGTCGAGCCGAGCGAGATTGAAGCGACACTTGACGAGCATCCCGCGGTGCGAGAAAGCGTGGTCATCGCGCGCGAGGATGCGACAGGTGATAAGCGACTGGTGGCCTATGTGGTGGCCAGAGGAGGTGAGCTGTTTTCGGCAGAGACGTTACGCGACCACCTGCGGCAGAGGTTGCCGGGTTACATGCTGCCCGCCGCCATCGTGAAGGTGGAGGCGTTGCCGCTGACCGAGCACGGCAAAGTTGACCGTCGCGCGCTGCCTCCGCCCGAAGAGATCATAGCCAGATCAAAGAAAAGCTTTGAAGCGCCTCGCACGAGAACTGAGCGGACGTTGGCGGCGGTCTGGTCTGAGGTGCTCGGAATTAAACAGGTCGGGATTCATGACAACTTTTTTGAGATGGGAGGCGACTCGATCCTCAGCCTACAGGTTGTAGCCCGCGCCAGAGAGGCGGGGATAGAGCTTACACCCAAACAGTTGTTCCAGCAGCAGACCGTAGCGGAGTTGGCCCGTGTGGTCGGCACACTGCGCCGAGCAGAGAACTCAAGGCCCGAAGGCGTCGGGCTAGTCGAGCTGGACGAGCGGCATTTGAAAGAGCTTGCACGCGGCGGCCGGATCGAAGACATCTACCCGCTCACGCCGACGCAGCAGGGCATGCTCTTTCACAGTCTCTCGGAGCCCGCGAGCGGAGTCTACACGACCCAGCTCGTCTGCGAGTTGAAAGGCCGCCTTGACGAAGAGGCGTTTCAAGCCGCTTGGCAAGTGGTCGTCCGTCGCCAACAGTCCTTGCGCGCCGACTTTGCGTGGGAAGTCGGTGCGGAGCCAGTCCAAGTCGTCAGGCGAGCGGTCGAAGTGAAGCTGAGGCGGGAGGATTGGAGAAGTCACAGCCGCGAAGTTCAGGAGGAACTATTGGAAGAGTACCTGCGGCGGGATCGCGCGCAAGGGTTTGACCTGAGATGCGCGCCGCTCATGCGCCTAGCTTTGTTCAGGAGATCGGGCGAGGGCTACGTTTTCGTCCTGAGCAATCATCACCTGCTGATGGACGGCTGGTCGCTTTCGATTGTTCTGAAAGAAGTCTTCGCTCTTTACGACGCAGACTGCGAGGGGCGGGCGTTGCGCCTGAAAGAACTGCGCCCCTTCAGAGATTATGTCGCTTGGTTGCGGCAGCAGGATCAAGACGAGGCGGAGGCTTTCTGGCGCGGGGCGCTCGAAGGGTTTACTTCGCCCACTCCACTCGGAGTCGAAAGCGGGCGGGCAGACTTGAGCGCCCAAGGGCGGGGCTACGCTGAAGAGTCTCTTCGTCTGTCCGAAGCCTCGACGGCGGCGCTGCAAGCCCTAGCTCGCCAGCATCAACTGACCCTAAGCACTCTCGTGCAGGGAGCATGGGCGCTACTGCTCAGTCGCTACAGCGGGGAGCAGGACATCGTCTTCGGCGTTACGTCTTCGGGTCGCCCGGCTGACTTAACAGGCTCGGAGGCGATGGTCGGACTCTTTATCAACACGCTGCCCGTGCGGGTGCGAGTGCCGTCGGGTCAGTCGCTCATCTCTTGGTTGAAAGATTTTCAGGGTCGGCTGGTCGAATTGCGCCAGTACGAATATAGCTCGCTCATGCAGGTGCAGGAGTGGAGCGAGGTGCGGCGCGGCAGCGCGCTCTTTGAAAGCATCTTTGTTTTCGAGAACTATCCCGTGGACGTCGCAATTCTGGAGAGACACGAGCGTCTCGATGTCGCCGGCCTTCGCAGCGTCGAACAGACGAACTACCCCCTGACCATCGCGGCGGTGCCGGGCGCGGAGTTGGCGCTGCACGTCGGCTACAAAACAGCTCGCTTCGACGCCGCGACCGTCCGCCGGATGCTCCGGCACCTCGAAACCTTGCTCAAAGGAATCATCGCCCGTCCGCACCGGCGGGTTTCGGAGCTGTCGCTCTTGACCGCGGTGGAAAGAGACCGGCTCATCCGCGAATGGAACGAAACTCAGGCGGACTTCCCACAGCTCTGTCTCCACGAACTGTTCGAGCGGCAGGCCGCGGCGACGCCGGACGCGGTCGCCTTGATCTTTGAAGGCGAACGGCTAAGTTATCAGGAGTTGAACCGCCGCGCCAACAAGTTGGCCCACTATCTCCGCACTCTGGGGGTGAGCCGTGGGGCGCTGGTTGGAATCTGTTTGGAACGCGGCGCGGAGATGATCGTCGGCCTGCTCGGAATATTAAAAGCGGGCGGGGCATACCTGCCACTTGATCCTGAATATCCGAAAGAGCGGCTCGCCTTCATGCTCGCGGACGCGCAGGTCACAGTGGTGTTGACAACAGAACGACTACTCGAAAACTTACCGGAGCACGGAGCGAACGTCGTCCGTCTGGACGCCGAAAGAGAGAGCATCTCGCGGCAGAGTGGGGCGAACCCGCGCGGCCTCGCCTCCGGGGAAGACCTCGCATACGTCATCTACACGTCAGGCTCCACGGGCCGGCCGAAGGGCGTGATGGTCTGTCATCGCTCGGTGTGCAATCACATGCAATGGATCGCCCGCGAGTTCCCGCTCGATGAATCAGACCGGATGTTGCTCAAGTACTCGATCAGCTTTGACCCCGCGGTGGAGGAGATATTCCACCCGCTCATTACGGGAGCAGGTCTCGTCATAGCTTCTCCCGGCGGACAATACAACATCGGCTATCTGGTCGAACTGATGTGCGAGCAGCGAGTGACGGCGATAGACGTTGTGCCGACGATGCTCAAAGCATTCATAGAAGATGAGCGGATTAAGGGATGTCGAAGCTTGCGGCGTGTGACGTGTGGCGGCGAAGTGCTCTCAGCCGGATTGAAAGATCGCGTCTACGGTCTGTTGGGTGAAGTAGAACTTGTGAATATGTACGGCCCGACGGAGGCGACGATCACAGCGACCTATTACAAGTGCAGGCCGGGGAAAGACGAGCAAGTGGTCGCAATAGGCAGGCCCGTAGCCAATACGCGAGTCTACATCTTGGACGGAAACCTGGAGCCAGTGCCCGCGGGAGTCACGGGGGAGATATGCATCGGCGGGGACGGATTGGCGTGGGGCTACTTGAATCAATCGCGGCTCACGGCAGAGAAATTCATCCCCAACCCGTTCTCCGCGGAAGCGGGGGCGCGCCTTTATAAGACAGGTGATTCGGGCCGGTACTCGGCGGACGGAACTATAGAATACGTCGGACGGGTGGACAGACAGGTGAAGGTGAGAGGCTTCCGCATCGAGTTGGGGGAGGTCGAAGCGCGGCTGAGAAAGCACGGGGCGGTCACGGAGGCCGTGGTCGTCGCGCGCGAGGAAGCAGGAGGGGATAAGCGGCTCGTGGCTTATGTCGTCTCCGACCGTGAGGAAGCGGTCACGCCGGGCGAACTGCGCGGATATTTAAAGGAGGAGTTGCCGGAGCACATGCTGCCCGCCGCGATAGTGTTGCTGGACGCGCTCCCGCTCACGGCGAGCGGGAAAGTGAACCTGCGAGCACTGCCAGCGCCGGAAGAGATCAAGCCTGAAGAAGACCACATAGAACCGCGCACACCCGTGGAAAAGGAGCTTGCGCGGATTTGGGTGGAGGTGCTCGGACTTGAGCGAGTCGGAATAACAGACAACTTCTTTGAGCTGGGCGGAGATTCGATCCTCAGCATACAGATCGTGGCCCGCGCCAGAGACGCTGGTCTGTCGTTCACGCCGAAGCAGCTCTTTCAGCATCAGACCATTTCAGAACTCGCCGCCATAACAAAAATCTCGCGCGCGGGCGCGGCGGAAGAGGAGGCCAGTGAAGGCGTCATACCGTTGACGCCGATTCAGCGCTGGTTCTTCGAGCAGGAGGAGTTGCCGGAGCCTCATCACTACAACCAAGCCGTGATGCTGGAGTTGAGGCCGCCCGCGCGCGCCGGCCTGCTGGAAAAAAGTCTGGAACGGTTGATCGAGCATCACGACGCGCTGCGGCTGCGATTCGAGTGCAAGGCCCGAGGCTGGGAACAAAGGAACGCCGCGCGCGCGACTCACGACGTGTTCCGGCGCGTAGACCTGTCATCCCTCGCCCCTGAAACGCAAACGGCGGAGATCGAGAGGGCTGCGAACGAGGCGCAGTCAAGCCTCAACTTGAGCGAGGGGCCGATCATTCGGGCCGTCTACTTCGACCTCGGAGTCGAAAGGCCGCACCGGCTGCTGGTCGTGATTCACCACCTGGCGGTTGACGGGGTGTCTTGGCGAATACTGCTCGACGACATGCGGCAGGCTTACGAGCAGTTGCGGCGCGGCGACGGCGTCGAGCTTCCGCCGAAGACGCTCTCCTTCAAGCGCTGGTCTGAGCTACTCGGGGCGCACGCGCAAACGGCGGCGGTGTGGCAAGAACTTGAGTACTGGACGGCGGAGCCACGTCGGAAGGTCGGTAAGTTGCCGGTTGACCGTGCGGGGGAGAACAGGGCGGATTCGGCGCGCAGCATCTCGGCATCCTTGACGGCTGAGGAGACCCGCCTCCTGTTGCAAGAAGTGCCGCGCGCCTACCGGACGCAGATCAACGACATGCTGCTCGCGGCATTGGCACAGGCGCTCTCCGAGTGGACGGGGAAGGGCAGAGTGCTGTTAGACCTTGAAGGGCACGGGCGAGAAGAGATCGTCGAAGGCTCTGACCTTTCAAGAACCGTCGGATGGTTTACCACAATCTTCCCGGTGTTGCTGGAGGTGAGCAGTTCTGCTGGGCCGGGGGAGACGTTGAAGTCTGTAAAGGAGCAACTGCGGCGAGTGCCGAATAGAGGCATCGGCTACGGCCTGCTCAGGTATCTCTGCGCCGAGGAAGCGGCCTCCGGGCAGTTGAAAAAACTTCCGCAGGCGGAGGTGTGCTTTAACTATCTGGGACAACTGGATCAGGTCTTCCGTGACGAGACATCTCCTTTCGCCTTGGTGGACGGGCCGGTCGGTCAGGCGCGCAGCCTGCTCGGCAGGCGCAAGTATCTGATCGAGATAGACGGCGGTGTGAGAGACGGGCGGCTTCAAACGGAGTGGGCCTATAGCGACGAAGTACACGCCCGAAGGACTATCGAGGCGTTGGCTGCGATCTTCATCAGGAAGCTGCGGAGACTGATCGAGCATTGCGTCTTGCGCGAGGCGGGAGAATATACCCCATCCGATTTTCCGTTAGTCCAGTTGGGCGAGCGGCAGCTTGAGAGGATTCAAAGAACAAGCGGACGAATAGAAGACCTCTACCCTCTATCGCCGATGCAGCAGGGGATGCTCTTCCATAGTCTCTACGGGCCGGACAGCAGAATCTACACGACCCAACTGGTCTGCGAGCTAAACGGCGGCCTGAACGAAGAGGCATTTGAGGCGGCATGGCAGGCGGCGGTAGACGCCCACGCGGTGTTCAGAACCGGCTTTGAGTGGGAGGCTGTGGAAGAGCCTGTGCAGGTGGTCAGACGCTCGGTGAGGGTGCGTCTCAAGCGGGAGGACTGGAGAAGACTGGGCCGCGCAGAGCAGGAAGAAAATTTGGAAGAGTACCTGCGGCGTGACCGTGAGCAAGGGTTTGACTTAAAGCAGCCGCCGCTGATGCGTCTGGCCCTCGTCAGGACGGCTGACGACGAGAGCCTGTTTATTTGGAGCAACCACCACCTGCTGCTGGACGGGTGGTCGCTCCCCATCATCCTGAAGGACGTACTTGCGGCCTACGAAAGGCTACGCCGCAAAGAGCAAGTGCGGGTGATGCCCGCCCGCCCTTATCGAGACTACATCGCTTGGCTCAAAAAACAGAACTTGAGCGAGGCGGAAATCTTCTGGCGACAATTACTCAGAGGGTTCGCGTCGCCGACTCCTCTCATCTCCCGCCCGACTCACGCCGCCGCGAACGGCGACGCAGCGGAGTACGCCGAACAGCAAATCCGACTCGCGCAGTCCGCGACCGCAAGGTTACAGACGTTCGCACACCGACATCAACTGACGCTGAGCACTGTAGTGCAGGGGGCGTGGGCGTTGTTGTTAAGTTCGCACGTCGGACGAGAGGATGTTGTTTTCGGCGTGGTGGTATCGGGGCGCTCGGCGGAGATCAGGGAAGTCGAATCAATGGTCGGGCTATTCATTAACACGCTGCCGATCCGCGCGAGGATTACAGCCGAAGCGGACTTGATCGCTTGGCTCAGGCAGTTGCAAGCGCAGCAGGCGGAGATCGGCCAATACGAATACAGCCCGCTGGCGCTGGTGCAGGAATGGAGCGAGGTGCGGCGCGGGACGCCGCTCTTTGAGAGCATCTTCGTCTTCGAGAACTATCCGGTGGAGAGCGCGGCGGACGCTTGGTTGCAAGAGTCACACGACGGCCTTCGCGTGGGCCGCGTCCGCTCCGTCGAAAGATCAAATTATCCGCTCACCGTGTGGGCGATACCCGGTCAGGAGGTAGTGCTGAAGATCGGATATGACGCGCGCCGCCTCGACGGCGCGACGGTCGGCAAACTTTTGGAAGATTACCAGACCTTGCTCGAAGCGTTTGCGTCGAACCCCCAAAGGCGGATTTCGGAACTGCTACTTCTGATCGTACCCGAGCAGCAGACGCCCACAGACGGCGGGAGACGCGGCCACACACCCGCCGACCCGCGCCGAGTCGGCGGCGGGCCGGATGCGGGCGAGGAGACGAGGGGATTGATGCAGAGCGGGCGGAGACAGAGGGGCGGAGCATGAAGGAGATGAGCCAGTCGCGGGATGCGCTCGCGCTCGCGGAGCAGAAACGCGAGTTGCTCGAATACTTGCCTGAAGAGGGCGGAGCGACCCCGCCCGCGCCCTCGGCTATTTCATTTCCGAAAGAGCAAACCATCCACGAGTTGTTCGAGCGGCAGGCCGCGGCGACGCCTGATGCGGTCGCCATCAGCTTTGAAGATGAACGGCTGACTTACCGCGAGCTTAACGCGCGGGCCAACAGGTTGGCCCACCACCTGCGCGGCCTCGGCGTCGGGCCGGAGACCTGCGTCGGGATTCTCGTCGAACGTTCCCTTGAAATGGTGGTGGCGATCCTCGGCGTGCTCAAGGCCGGCGGCTGCTATCTGCCTTTAGACCCGGCCTATCCGCCGGAGCGCCTCTCTTTCATGCTCGAAGACGCACGCGCGCCTCTACTGCTGACCGAAGAGGCTTTATTCGCGCGCGTGCCTGAATGTCGCGTGCGAGTGGTTTGCCTCGACCGAGACCGAAAAACGATTGCAAGCGAGAGCGCCGAAAATCTGCCGCGCGTCGCCACGCCTTCGAACCTGGCCTATGTCATCTACACCTCCGGGTCAACAGGCCAGCCGAAGGGCGTCGCAATCAGCCACGCCAACGTCGCGCGACTTTTCGAGGCGACTCACGGGTGGTTCGATTTCGACGGGCGCGACGTGTGGACGCTCTTTCATTCTTGCGCCTTCGATTTCTCCGTCTGGGAGTTGTGGGGCGCGCTCCTCTACGGCGGGCGAATGGTGATTGTTCCCTTCTCTGTGAGCCGTGACCCCGCGGCTTTCTACGAACTGCTGCGGCGCGAGCGCGTGACGGTGCTCAACCAGACGCCGTCGGCCTTCCGGCAACTGAATCAGGCTGAAGGAAGTCTGCCGGAAAGAAACGGCGGCGCGCAAGCAGAACTCTCCCTGCGTCTGTTGATCTTCGGCGGCGAAGCGCTCGAATTGCAAAGTCTGCGGCCGTGGTTCGAGCGGCACGGAGACGAGCGCCCGCGCCTCGTCAACATGTACGGCATCACAGAGACGACCGTCCACGTCACCTACCGCCCCATCACGACGGACGATTTAAATGCCGGACGCGGGAGTGTGATCGGCAGAGCGATTCCAGACCTGCAAGTCTACGTGCTCGACGACGACTTGCGTCCTGTTCCCGCCGGCCTCCAAGGCGAACTCTACGTCGGCGGGGCCGGACTCGCGCGCGGCTACCTGAACCGACCCGACCTGACGGCAGAACGCTTCCGTCCCGATCCGTTCGGCGGCGAGCCGGGCGCGCGTCTCTACCGCACCGGGGACTTGGCGCGCCTCGTGCCCGGCGGCGACTTAGAGTATCTAGGCCGCGCCGACGATCAGGTGAAGGTTCGCGGATTCCGCATCGAACTCGGTGAGGTCAATGCGGCGCTCGCGCAGCATCCGTCCGTCCGGGAGAGTATCGTTCTGGCGAGGAAGGATGTGCCGGGAGAGAAGCGGCTGGTGGCTTACAGCGTTTGTGACGAAGAAGCGCGCCCGACGGGCGGCGACCTGCGCGAGTTTTTGAAAGACAAGCTGCCGGAGCACATGATTCCGTCCGCCTTCGTCTTCCTCGAAGCCCTACCGCTGACCCCGAACGGCAAAGTTGATCGCAAACTGCTGCCCGCACCCAATTGGGCCGCGCCCGAACTCGAAGGCGTCTTCGTCGCGCCGCGCACGAAGGTCGAGCGGGCGCTGGCGGAGGTCTGGGCCGAGGCGCTCGGCGTTCGGCAGGTCGGCATTGACGACAACTACTTCGCGTTGGGTGGAGATTCGATCCGCAGCATCCGCGTGCGGGCCGGGGCGCTCGCGAGAGGGTTGGACTTCTCGCTCCAGCAGCTTTTCCAACACCCGACGATTCGTGAACTCGCCGAACAAGTCAGCGTCGCCGAAACCCGTCATGACACGCCGCCACACGATCAGCCCTTCAGCCTGATCTCGGAAGAAGACCGGCGCAAGCTGCCCCCGGCGGTTGAGGACGCTTACCCGCTCTCGCGGTTGCAGTCCGGCATGATCTTTCACAGCGAGTACAGCCCCGACTACATCATCTACGTCAGCAGCCTGCATCTGCGTCTCCCGCTCGACATCGAGAAGTTGCAGTTCGCGCTCGGCCAGATGGCGAGCCGTCACGAGATGCTGCGCACTTCGTTCGCCCCGACCGGCTTCAGCGAACCCTTACAGTTCGTTCATCAAACAACTCACCTCCCTCTGCGCATCGAAGACCTGCGCCACCTCTCGCCGCCGGAGCAGCAGCGGCAGATAGATGAATGGATCAAGTCGGAAACGCGCAGGAGGTTTGATTGGACGAAGGCTCCGCTGCTCCGCTTTCATGTGCACGTGCGCGGGGCCGACTCGATTCAGTTTACGGTGAGCGAGCCTTTCTTCGACGGCTGGAGCGTGGCCTCATTCTGCACCGAACTCTTCGAGCGCTACTTCGCCCTCCTGAACGGAAGGCCCATCCCCGTAGAGCCGCTCCTCTCCGCCTCATACAAAGACTTCGTGTCGCGCGAACGCGAAGCACTACAGTCCGAGCGATGCCGGAGTTACTGGGCCGCGACGCTCGCCGACGCTACCGCCAGCCGTTTCGCCCGCCGGCCATTCACCCAAACGGCTGCCGACGTTCAGGAAGTCGCGCGGCTTGAGGTTCCGGTCTCTACGGAAGTCTCCAACGGCTTGAAGAGGTTAGCTCAAACCACGGAAGTCTCGCTTAAGAGCGTTCTCTTGGCTGCGCACATGAAGGTGCTCGGCCTTCTTATGGGGCAATCGGACGTGACGACGGGCCTCCTCATCAACGGGCGACCGGAGAAGGCCGATGGAGAGCGAATCCTCGGGGCTTTTCTCAACACTGTGCCGTTGCGCGTGGAGCTGAGCGGCGGCACGTGGGCCGATCTGGCTCGTCGTGCTTTCGAGGCCGAAAACGAACTCCTGCCCTTCAGACGTTACCCCATCCAAGAGTTGCAAAGAGTACACAGCGCGGAAGGGTTATTCAACACGGTCTTCAACTACACGCACTTTCACGTCGCCGACCGCCTGCGCGGCGTTGACGGCTTGGAAGTCATCGGCGTTGACGGCACGGAGCAGACTTACTACGCGCTGACGGCCCAGTTCAACGTGGACAACTTCTCCTCGCGCGTCGAGCTGGCCTTGGATTATCGAACCATAGAACTCGGCGATGAACAGGCGAAGGAGATAGCGGGTTATTACAGCCGCGTGCTCGCCGCAATGGCTGCGGGGCCTTACGCGCGCCACGAGGCGGCGTGCCTGCTTTCGGACGAGGAACGCCGTCGCCTGCTGGTAGAGCTGAACGACACCCGCACGGCCTTCCCCGAAGACAGATGCGTCCAACAGTTGTTCGAGGAGCAAGTGGCGCGCGCGCCCGACACGGTCGCCGTCCGCATCGGTGAAGAGGAGTTGAGCTACCGCGAATTGAACCGGCGCGCGAACAGGCTCGCCCGGCACCTGCGAGAACTCGGAGTAGGCCCGGAAGCTATTGTGGGAATCTTCGCGGAGCGCTCGCTGGAGACGTTGGTCGGGCTGCTCGCGGTGTTGAAAGCGGGCGGGGCGTATCTCCCGCTCGATCCGAGATACCCGTCCGAGCGCATCAATTTCATGATCGAAGACGCGCGAGCGCGTGTGATCCTGACGCAGAGCCGCCTTCTAGATCGCCTTCCAAACACGGCAGCGCGGGCGGTTTGTCTGGACGCCGACTGGCCCGTCATCTCTCGTGAGAGCAATGAAAACCTTCAGGCGCGGGCGACGCCGGATAACTTGGCCTACGTCATCTACACCTCCGGCTCGACGGGATGGCCTAAGGGAGTGCTCGTCGCCCACCGTGGGGTGACGAACATGATCGCGGCCTCAATCGAGATGTTTAAAGTCACGAGCCGCAGCCGAATATTGCAGGCGGCCTCCCTCAGTTTCGACGCCTCGGTCTTAGAGATTTTCATGACTTGGCTCGCAGGGGCCACGCTCTATCCGGTAAGCCGTGACGTTATGGCATCCGGAACTGATCTGGCCGCGATGCTGCGCGGGGCTGCCATCACAACCATAGCTGTGACGCCTTCGCTGCTGGAGGTGATCCCCGACGGAGAATACCCGGCACTGCACTCAATCACAGTCGGGGGCGAGGCTTGCGGCGCAGACATTGCGGCGCGTTGGTCACGCAGGCGGCGACTGTTCAACGCCTACGCGCCGACGGAAGCGACCGTCTACGCGACGGCGGCGCGGTGCGCGGAAGCCGAGCGACGTATCCCGCCTCTCGGTCGGCCCATCTCAAACATGCAAATCTACCTGCTGGACTCGCATCTTCAGCCTGTCCCCGTCGGCATACCCGGCGAGATTCACGTCGGCGGCGTTGGGTTGGCGCGAGGTTATCTGAACCGGCCCGAGTTGACGGCGGAGCGTTTCGTCCCCGACCCGTTCAGCCGGACGCCCGGCGCGCGCCTCTACAAGACGGGCGACCTTGCGCGCTTCCGCACCGACGGCCAAATCCAGTTCGTCGGGCGCACGGATCAGCAGGTGAAAGTGCGAGGCTTCCGCATAGAACTCGGAGAGATAGAGACTGTGTTGGGCCGACACCCCGGCGTGCGGGAAGCCGTAGTCGTTGCACGCGAAGATGCGCCGGGTGGAAAGCGGCTGATCGCTTACGTGGTCGCGCGTGAAGAACCACCA
The DNA here is from genome assembly GCA_003223935.1 of Acidobacteriota bacterium. GTDB lineage: Bacteria > Acidobacteriota > Blastocatellia > Pyrinomonadales > Pyrinomonadaceae > QHXQ01. The sequence goes on from QHXQ01000051.1 coordinate 101,356, forward strand.
ACGACGAGCAAGATGCGGGACTATTTAAAAAAGAGGTTGCCGGAGTACATGCTGCCTTCCTCGTTCGTCGTGCTCGACGCCCTGCCGCTCACAGCCACCGGGAAGGTTGACCGCAACGCGCTGCCCGCGCCTGAGCAGGCGAGGCCGGAACTGGCGCAGGTCTATGTCGCGCCGCGGACGGCTGTGGAGGAGGTGCTGTGCGGCGTCTTCTCTGAAGTGCTTCAGATCGAGCGGGTCGGCGTTCATGACAGCTTCTTCGAGTTGGGCGGTCATTCGCTCTTAGCCACGCAGGTGGCGTCGCGGGTGCGGGAGACGTTGCGGGTGGAGTTGGCGTTGCGCAGGCTCTTTGAAGCGCCGAGTGTGGCGGAGTTAGCGGAGGTCATTTTAGAGGATGAGGGTGCGCGGGAGAGGATAGAGCGCACCGCCGAGTTGTTGCTGAAGCTCTCCACGCTCTCTGATGAAGAGGCCGGGAAGTTAATCGCGGAACCAGCCAGCCCTGAGGGGAAGGAGCCGGAGCGATGAGTAGCTCTTCCAAACGGACACTAGAACTCTCTGGGAAGAGGCGGGCGGTCTTAGAAGCCTTGCTGCGTGAGCAGGGAGTTGGAGCGGTGAAGGCCGAAAGGATTCCCCGCCGCGAAGAGAGCGGGTCGGCCCCTCTGTCCTTCGCGCAACATCGGCTTTGGTTCTTAAATCAACTCGAACCCGACAGCCCGCTCTACAACATACATGCGGCGGTAAGCCTCTCAGGGCCGCTCAATGTGCCGGTGTTGCAGCGGAGCATGAGCGAAATCCTGCGGCGGCACGAGGCCCTGCGCACGACGTTCGCCGTGGTTGACGACCGCCCGGTTCAGGTCATCAACGAGGCCGCCGGTTTCAAACTGCCGGTGAGCGACCTGCAAGAATTGGACGAGAGCGCGCGCGAACGGAGCGTGAACGCGCGGGCCGAAGAAGAGGCGCATCGTCCGTTCGACCTGACGAAGGGGCCGCTGCTGCGCGCGAACCTTTTGCGGCTGGGCGAAACCGAGCACGTGCTGCTTTTGACGATTCACCACATCGTCTCGGACGGATGGTCAATGGGGGTGTTCGTGCGAGAACTGGCGGCGCTCTACGAAGCATACGTGGCCGGACGCCCCTCGCCGCTTCAAGAGTTGCCGCTCCAGTACGCGGACTTCGCCGCTTGGCAGAGAGGGTGGTTGCAAGGAGACGTGCTCGAAGAGCAACTCTCTTACTGGAAGCGGCAACTCGCCGACGCCTCGCCGCTCCTCGAACTACCAACCGACAGGCCGCGCCCGCCGGTGCAATCCTACAGGGGCGCTCACGAAACTCTGCTCTTATCCGAATCTCTAAGCTGGTCACTGAAGGAGTTGGGCCGACGCGAAGGGGCGACGCTGTTCATGACGCTGCTGGCGGCCTTCTCCACGCTGCTCTACCGCTACACGAATCAGGCAGACATCCTCGTCGGTACACCCATTGCCAACCGCAACCGGGCGGAGACCGAAAGTCTGATCGGGTTTTTCATCAACACGCTGGTGTTGCGCGCCCGGTTCTCTGAGCGGCTGACGTTTCGCGCGTTACTAAGGCAGGTGCGGGAGGCGGCGTTAGAAGCTTACGCGCATCAGGACTTACCGTTTGAGAAGCTGGTCGAGGAGTTGCAGCCCGAAAGGACGCTGAGCCACGCGCCTCTCTTCCAAGTGATGCTCGATCTACAAAACGCGCCGATGCGCGACATGCAGCTACAAGGGCTGCGCCTGATGCCCTTGCCATTCGACAGTCGAATGGCGAAGTTTGACCTGACTCTGACGATGGGCGAAACGGACGGAAGATTGAGCGGGCTGCTGGAATATAACACGGACTTGTTCGAGGCGGCGACGGTCAGGCGGATGGCGGGGCACTTCGAGCGGTTGCTTGAGACCGCCGTCTCGAACCCGGACGAGCAGCTCTCCCGGCTACGACTCTTAGCTGAGGCCGAGAGAGAACAAATCCTGTTCGAGTGGAACGACACCCAAGCGGAGTACGAGACGGTTCAGTGCATACATGAACTGTTCGAGCGGCAGGCGGAACGCACACCTGAAACCGTCGCGCTGGTCTCTAAAGACGAACGGTTGAGTTATCGAGAACTCAACGAGCGGGCCAACAAGTTGGCCCACCATCTGCGAAGGCTCGGCACAGGGCCGGAGACTCTGGTGGGCATACATCTCGCGCGCTCTGCCGAGACAGTCGTGGCCATCCTCGGCGTTCTTAAAGCTGGCGGCGGATATCTTCCGCTTGATCCCAAACAACCACCAGAGCGCTTGTCTTTTATGCTGGCTGACGCAGGCGTGAAGCTGCTCTTAACGCGGGAGCCTCTTCCGGCAAAGATGCCGCGGCAGAAAACTCAGATCGTCTGTCTGGATAAGGAGTGGCCTGCGATTGCAAAGGAGAGTGCGGAGAATCTAGGGGGCACAGTGCTCGCGGATAATCCCGCTTATCTTATCTACACTTCAGGCTCGACGGGCAGGCCGAAAGGCGTCATGGTCTCGCATCGCAATCTGGCTCACTCGACCCTCGCGCGCGTCGCTTATTACCGGGAGCCGGTCAAGAGTTTCCTTTTACTCTCGCCTTTCGCCTTCGACAGCTCGGTGGCCGGTCTCTTCTGGACGCTGTGCCGAGGAGGAATGCTTGTCATTCCGGAGGCAGATTCTCATCAAGACCCCGCGCATCTTGCGGAGTTGATCGCCCGACACTCCGTCTCACACCTGTTAAGTCTCCCCTCTCTCTATGAGCTTTTTTTGCAGCAAGCCAAGGCGCGGCAGTTGGCTTCGCTTCGTACAGTGATCGTCGCGGGCGAGCCATGCCCCACCAGACTGGTCGAGCGTCACGGCGAAACTCTTCCGCAGGCTTCACTCTTTAACGAGTACGGGCCGACCGAGGCCACCGTCTGGAGCAGCGTCCATCATTGCCTTCCCTCCACGAGGCAAAGGCCCGTACCGATTGGCCGCCCCGTGGCCAACACACAGATTTACCTGCTCGATTCACAACTCCAACCCGTGCCCGTCGGGGTTACTGGTGAAGTGTACATCGGCGGCGATGGGTTGGCGCGTGGCTACCTCAATCATCCGGCCTTAACAGCGGAGCGTTTCGTCCCTGACCCGTTCAGCCGGACGCCCGGCGCGCGCCTCTACAAGACGGGCGACCTTGCGCGCTTCCGCACCGACGGCCAAATCCAGTTCGTCGGGCGCAACGACTTCCAGGTGAAGATTCGCGGCCACCGCATCGAGTTAAGCGAGATCGAATTCGCGCTGGCCCAGCATCCGGGCATTAAGGAGGCGGTTGTTTTACCACGCGAGAAGGTGGCCGGAGATAAGCGGCTCACTGCTTACGTGGTTCTCCACCAGGCGGAGGCCGCAACCGCCAAGCAACTGCGTGAATTTCTCAAAGAGAAACTCCCAGAGTACATGCTGCCTTCCTCGTTTGTCGTGCTCGACACCTTGCCGCTCACAGCCACTGGGAAGGTTGACCGCAACGCGCTGCCGATTGATGAAAGCGGAGTTGAGACCGACGAAAGCTATCTCGCGCCGCGAACGGTGGTGGAGGAGGTGCTCGAACGCATCTTCGCCGAGGTGCTTCAGCTTGAGCGGGTCGGGGTGCGCGACGGCTTCTTCGAGTTGGGCGGTCACTCGCTCTTAGCGACGCAGGTGGTCTCACGGGTGCGGGGGGCGCTTGGAGTGGAGTTGCCGCTACGGAAGCTCTTCGCAGCACCGACGGTGGAGGGGCTGGCGGCGGCCATCTTGGAGGATGTGGGGGAGCGAAGGAGGGTGGAGCGCACCGCCGAGTTGTTGTTGAGGCTCTCCAACTTCTCTGACGAGGAAGTTGACGACTTACTGGAAGAGAGAATCGGATCGGTCGAGGAGAGGCACACGCAATGAGTAGCATGTCAAAAGGAGCATTCGAGCTTTCGGCTAAAAGGCGAGCCCTTTTGGAAGCGTTGCTGAGCGAGCAAGGAATCGAGCCCCCCAAGGCCGAGAGGATTCCCCGCCGCGAAGAGGGCGGGCCGGCCCCTCTGTCCTTCGCGCAAAGACGGCTCTGGTTCTTCGACCAGTTTGAGCCGGGCAACCCCGCTTACAACCTCGTGAGCACCGTCTCGTTGCGAGGAAAACTCGATGCGGTCGCGTTGGAGAGGTCTTTCAGCGATGTCACTCGACGCCACGAGGCTTTGCGGACAACCTTCGATTTCAGAGACGGCGAGCCTGTTCAGGTAATCGCGCCTCCGCAACCACTTCACTTGCACGTCCTAGACATCACACACCTGCCCGAGGCGGAACGGGACGGCAGAATTAGAAACTTGATCCACGAACAGACGCAGGCGTCGTTCGACTTGAAACGAGGGCCGCTCCTGCGCATCACGCTGGTTCGGCTGAGAGACGAGGAGCACGTCCTTCTGCTCGCGATGCACCACATAGTGAGCGACGCCTGGTCTATGGGCGTGCTCGTGGGCGAGGTCGTCGCGCTCTACGAAGCCTACGCGAGCGGGCGGGAGGCCGCGCGCCCCGAATTGCCGCTCCAGTACGCGGACTTCGCCACTTGGCAGAGAGAGTGGTTGCAAGGAGACGTGCTCGAAGAACAGTCCGCATACTGGAGGCGGCAACTCGGCGGGGGGCTGCCGATTCTGGAACTGCCCACTGACCGCGCCCGTCCGGCGCTCCAAACTTACAACGGGGCCAGCCTCTCATTCCCCTTATCGCCTGCCCTATCGCAGTCGCTCAAAGCCCTCTGCAAAGCGGAGGGCGTGACGCTGTTTATGACCTTATTGGCGGCCTTCAAGGTCTTGCTATATCGCTATACGGGGCAGGAAGACGTGATCGTCGGCTCGCCGATTGCTAATCGCCACCGCCAAGAGTTGGAAGGATTGATCGGGTTTTTCGTCAACACGCTGGCGATGCGCACAGACCTCTCCGGCAATCCGACTTTCAGGGAACTACTAGGGCGGGTTCGCGAGACGGCCCTCGGCGCATACGCGCACCAGGACTTGCCATTTGAATATCTCGTGGAGCAGTTGCAGCCCGACCGAAATCTGAGCCACAGCCCGCTCGTGCAGGTGGTCTTAGTCTTGCAAAACACCCCGGAGCGCAAGGCGGAGCTTCCGGGCCTCGTGGTGACTCCGCTCAAATACGAAGCTGAGACGGCAAAGTTCGACCTCACACTCTACTTCGATGAGCTTGGCTCTGAACTTCAGGGCACGTTCGAGTACAACACAGACCTCTTTGACAGAGACACGATCATCCGAATGGCCCGGCACCTGCGGACTCTGCTCGAAGGCGTCGTCGCTGACCCGTCAGAGCGCATCTCGGAGCTGCCGCTTTTGACCGAGGCGGAAAGACGCCAACTGCTGCTCGAATGGAACGACACCCGCGCTGACTTTCAGCAGGACTGTTGCGCGCACCAGCTTTTTGAAGCCCAGGTTGAGCGGACGCCTGACGCCGTGGCCGTCGCTTTAGAAGACGAGCAACTAAGCTACAGGGAGTTGAACGCGCGGGCCAACTTGTTGGCCCACCACCTGCGCGGTCTCGGCGTCGGCGCGGGCGAAGCGGTCGGCATCTTCATGGAGCGCTCTTTGGAGATGATCGTCGGCGTCCTCGGCGCGCTCAAGGCGGGCGCGGCCTGCCTGCCGCTCGACCCGTCGTACCCGGACGAGCGTCTGGCCTTCATGCTCAAAGATGCCGGAGGCTCGGTCGTACTGTCGCAGCAGCGCTTGGCGGCGAACCTTCCGAAAACCGATGCGCGCGTGGTCTGCCTTGATGCAGATTGGGAGGAGGTCGCGCGGAGTAGTGACGAGAATCCTCGGACATCCGTGACGCCGGAGAGTTGGGTTTATGTGATCTACACTTCGGGTTCGACCGGAAGGCCGAAGGGAGTGTGTATGCCGCACCGCGCGCTAGTGAATCTCGTCGAGTGGCACCGGGCGATGCCTGCGATGAGCGCGCGGACGCTGCAATTCGCCTCCTTGAATTTCGATGTCAGCTTTCAGGAAATATTCTCCACCCTCGCAGCGGGCGCGAGCCTGTTACTCGTCCGGGACTCGGTGCGGGTGGACATCCCGGCCCTCGGGCGCTTCATCGAGGAGAACAAGATCGAGAGATTTCATCTGCCCGTCGTGGTCTTACAGAAGCTCGCGGAAGAGTTCTGCGATAAGCCGCAGGCCCTCTTGAGTCTCCGCGAGCTGATGGTTGGCGGCGAGCAGTTACAGATTACGGACGCAGTCGTCAAGCTGTTCGCCCGACTGAAAGATTGCGCGCTCTATAACCACTACGGCCCGTCCGAAACCCACGTCGTGACCTCCTTCACGCTGCCGGATACTCCCGAAAGTTGGCCTGCGCTCCCGCCACTGGGCTGCCCCATAGCCAACACCGAAATCTACCTGCTCGACTCGCGCCTTCATCCCGTCCCGGTGGGCGTTCCCGGAGAGCTTTACATCGGCGGCGTGTGTCTGGCGCATGGCTATCTAAATCGCGCCGCGTTGACTGCCGAGAGATTCGTCCCGCATCCCTTCAGCAGTGAGCCGGGAGCGAGACTCTACAAGACGGGCGATCTGGCACGATACCTCAAGGATGGCAACATAGAGTTCATCGGCCGCAACGACTTCCAGGTGAAGATTCGTGGGATGCGAATCGAGTTGGGCGAGATAGAAGTGGCGCTCAAACAGCACGAGGGCGTGCGCGAGGCGGTCGTCACGGTGCGCCAAGATGTGTCCGGCGGAGAGAAAAGGCTGGTCGCATACGTGATAGCTCATCGCGGGCGGGCAGTCGAAGCTAGGCAACTGCGCGATTATTTGCGAGGGAAATTGCCCGAGTACATGCTGCCCTCCGCGTTCGTGACGCTCGACGCCTTCCCGCTGACCCCGTCGGGCAAGATAGATCGCCTCGCACTTCCCGCGCCCGAAAGGAATCTTGAAACCGAAGAGGGTTACGTCGCGCCGCGCGGCGCGTTGGAAGAGGTACTCTCGACAATCTTCGCCGAGGTGCTTCAGCTTGAGCGAGTCGGCGTCCGCGACAACTTCTTCGACCTAGGCGGGCACTCGCTGCTGGCTACTCAGATAGCCTCGCGGGTGCGGGAAGCTTTCCGGGTGGAAGTGCCGCTGCGGAAGATTTTTGAGGAGCCAACCGTGGAAGGTCTGGCGCAGGCGCTTCTCGAAGGCGAAGGAGAGCGGATCGAGCGTACTGCCGAGTTGTTGCTACAACTCTCTTCGCTCTCTGATGAAGAGGCCGGAAGGTTAGCCCGTCGAGTTGAGCAAGGCGCAGGCGAGACGAAGGACACAATCGGGCAGAGGCGCGCGACGACGGCCGAAGAGTGGGTCTCGCCAGAGCTGCCGCCAAGCGAGGAAAGGGCCGGGGAGTCCACGGGCGAGGGAGTTTCGGAGGCGGGAGGGAAGCGAACGGCGCGCGCGATCAGAACTGCTCCGCTTTCTTTTGCGCAACAGCGCCTATGGTTTCTCGATCAGTACGAACCCGAAAATATTCTTTACAACATCCCGGCAGCGATTCGCTTGAAGGGGGCGCTCAACACCACGGCGCTGGAACGGAGCCTGAACGAAATCCTGCGGCGGCACGAGGCCCTGCGCACGACGTTCGCCGTGGTTGACGACCGCCCGATTCAGGTCATCAACGAGGTGCGGGATTCCCGGCTAACGGTTATCGAGCTTCGAGAATCCTCTCCGGAAGAGAGGGAAGCGACAGCCGCACGGCTCGCCAGCGAAGAGGCGCGCAGGCCGTTCAATCTGGCCGAAGGCCCGCTGCTGCGCGTCAAGCTGCTGCAACTCGCGGAAGACGATCAAGTGCTGTTGATAACGATGCACCACATCATTTCGGACGGCTGGTCTATTAAAATCTTAATACGTGAGATGGGGGCGCTCTACGAAGCCTACGCGGACGAGCGGGAGGCCGCGCTCCCCGAATTGCCGCTCCAGTACGCGGACTTCGCCGCTTGGCAGAGAGGGTGGTTGCAAGGAGACGTGCTCGAAGAGCAACTCTCTTACTGGAAGCGGCAACTCGCCGGCAGCCCGCCGCTCCTCGAACTACCGACCGACCGACCGCGCCCCATGTTCAAAACATTTCACGGCGCTGACGTGCTCCTGACCTTCCCCAAAAAACTGAGCGAAGAGATTACGCGGCTGAGCCGCCGTGAGGGGGCGACGCTGTTCATGACGCTGCTGGCGGCCTTCTCCACGCTGCTCTACCGCTACACGAATCAGGCAGACATCCTCGTCGGTACACCCATTGCCAACCGCAACCGGGCGGAGACCGAAAGTCTGATCGGGTTTTTCATCAACACGCTGGTGTTGCGCGCCCGGTTCTCTGAGCGGCTGACGTTTCGCGCGTTACTAAGGCAGGTGCGGGAGGCGGCGTTAGAAGCTTACGCGCATCAGGACTTACCGTTTGAGAAGCTGGTCGAGGAGTTGCAGCCCGAAAGGACGCTGAGCCACGCGCCTCTCTTCCAAGTGATGTTTCATCTACAGAACGCTGTGACGGAAAGGCTGAGTCTCTCCGGTTTGAGCATGAGCCAGTTGGAGGTCGAGACTCAAACGGCGAAGTTCGATCTGTCGTTGTCAATGGCCGAGTCGAAAGAAGGCGTCATCGGCAGGTTGAATTACAACACGGACTTGTTCGAGGCGGCGACGGTCAGGCGGATGGCGGGGCACTTCGAGCGGTTGCTTGAGACCGCCGTCTCGAACCCGGACGAGCAGCTCTCCCGGCTACGACTCTTAGCTGAGGCCGAGAGAGAACAAATCCTGTTCGAGTGGAACGACACCCGCAGGGACTACGGGAAAGATAGCCCGATTCATTTAGCGTTCGCGGAACAGGCCCGGCGGACGCCGGAGGCTGTGGCGGTTAGATTCGAGCAGGACGGACTCACGTACAGAGAATTGAATGAACGAGCGAATCAGACCGGGCGCTATCTGCGAAAGCTCGGGGTCGGGCCGGAGGTCTTGGTCGGCATCCTTTTGGAGCGGTCGCCCGAGATGCTGGTCGGACTGCTCGGTATCCTCAAAGCCGGCGGAGCATACGTCCCACTCGACCCGACATCTCCGGCGGAGCGGCTCTCATTCATCATCAAGGACGCCGGCCTGTCCGTCGTGTTGACGCGCCAGGGCTTGAAGGAATCTGTTCTCGCTTGCGCCGCCAAGTTGGTCTGTCTAGATGCCGACTGGAAGACCATCGCTCAGGAGAGTATCGAGAATCTTGACGGCGGGGTTAGGGCAGAGAACTTGGCTTATATCGTCTACACCTCCGGCTCGACGGGCCGTCCTAAAGGCGTGCTCGTGGAACACCGCCAACTCAGCAACTATGTCCACGCCGTCCGCGAGCGCTTGGCGCTGGACGCTTGCGGGAGCTTCGCAATGGTTCAGCCCCTGACCGTTGATTCGTGTGTGACGGCAATCTACCCGCCGCTTTTGACGGGTGGCTGTCTGCACTTGATAAGTGAGGAGCGCGCGGCCGATGCCCAGGCGCTTGCGAGCTACTTCTGCGGGCATCAGATAGATTGCATGAAGATCGCCCCTTCGCATCTGGCGGCGTTGCACCAGACGTTGGAGCCCTCCGAACTGATGCCGCGTGAGCGACTCATCATCGGCGGCGAGGCTTCGCGCCGCGACTGGGGCGAGCAACTGCGAAAACTCGCGCGGTGCTCGGTCTTCAACCACTACGGGCCTACCGAAACGACCGTCGGGGTGACGACTTATCAGGTGGACGAAAGTGTGGAGGACGTGCGGAGCATCACGCTTCCCATCGGAAAGCCGCTCCCGAACGTTCGGGCCTACGTGCTTGATCACCACATGCAGCCGGTGCCGCAGGGCGTCGCGGGAGACCTGTATATTGGAGGCAAGTGTGTAGCGCGGGGCTATCTCGACCGCCCGGAGTTGACGGCGGCAGCGTTCATCCCCGACCCGTTCGGCGCAGACGCAGGCGCGCGTTTGTACCGGACGGGCGACGTGGCCCGTTACCTCGCAGACGGACAGATCGAGTTTCTCGGTCGTCAAGACCAGCAGGTGAAAGTGCGCGGCTTCCGCATAGAACTAGGTGAGATCGAAACTGCGCTCCGCGAACACGAGGGCGTGCGCGAGGCGGTCGTCGCCGCGCGCGCCAGCGCTCACGGCGACACACACCTGACGGCTTACGTCGTGGCCGCCCAAGGGCGAGCGCCGACCGGCGGCGAGTTGCGCGCGTTTTTGAAAGAGAAGCTGCCCGAGTACATGCTGCCGTCCGCCTATCTCGTCCTAGACAAGCTGCCGCTCACCCCGCACGGCAAGGTGGATCGCCGCGCGCTTCCCCAACCCGAAGGGGCCGCGCGCGAGTTGGACGCGCCGTTCGTCGCCCCGCGCAACGCGGTCGAGGAAGTGCTCTCCGAAATTTTCGCCGAGGTCTTGGGAGTCGGGCGGGTGGGCGTCAACGACAACTTCTTCGAGCTAGGGGGGCATTCCCTCTTAGCCACACGGGTCGCCTCGCGGGTGCGTAAGGCTTTTCAGCCGGACTTGCCGCTGCGAAAGATATTTGAAGCCCCGACCGTCGGCGCGCTCGCCGAGTTTCTCGTCGCCGGCGAGCCGAGTCCCGGTCAGCTTGAGAAGACGGCGGAGATGCTCCAGAGAATCGAGAGCCTCTCGGCGGACGATCTGGAAGAGTTGCTCAGAAGAAAAAGGGCGAAAGAGGCGAGGTGAAAACTGGGAGGAGAAAATTCCGTTAACGTCGGAAATGTCGTTGATGATTTTGCCCCGGATCGTGTGAAAGTGGCAGCCGCCTCAGCCTTCGGCTGGCCGACCATAACGTAAGGAGGAATACTGTCGTGACGAACGCGCTTGAGCAGTTGTTGCGGGAGATCACAAGCCAGCCCGCCTTGGAAAACGACTTCTACCGCAGGTGGATGTCGGAAAGCATCCGTATTGAAGAACTAGAAATCTTCGCGCGAAACTACGGGGCGTGGGTGAAGTCGTTCCCCGACGCGCTTGCGACTCTCATCGCCGCCACCGACGACCTAGACGCGAAGGGCGAGTACGTGAAGACGCTCTACTCGGAGATGGGTTACGGGAATCCCCGCAAGGCCCACTCCGTGCTGCTTGACGATTTCTTCAAGGAGCTTGCGCGCAAGCTCGGTGAAGGCGGGAGGCTCAACCGGGATCGGCTCGAACGAGATGTCGAGTTGTTGTCATCCACACGGGAGTTGATCGAAGGCGAGCGGGAGCTTTACGGCGACGCGCAGATGTCTTTCGGCGCGCAGCTTGCGCTGGAATGGCAAGCCTACACGATGCTGCGCAAGCTCTACGACGGCGCGCGCAATTACCTGCCCCTATGGTCAAACCCGGACGAGTTCCACGAAGCCTGCGAATACTTCTACACGCATATCGGCGCTGCCGAAAAGGATCACAAGGAAGAGTCCTTGAACGCTGTCCGGCGCTACGCACGCGACGAGGAGAGTCTGGCGCGGATCGTCGAAGGCTATCACAGGCACTTAAAACTGATCTCCGATTTCTGGCAAGGTCTGTACCGAGCGGTAACGGAACTGGCCGCGAAATCCAGCGCCGCGACCGGAGAGGCTTAGAGCCACGACGGGTCGCACCGGGGCGCAAAACTCGCCGGCCTGAACCGCAGACGAGACCCGCGCCGGAGATAATTTTTCAACCAACGACTGCGCCGACCGTCACGTCCTCGGCGTCCGGGCGCGGAGAACTTGTAAGGTTATGAGTGATCAAACGGGCACGATTGACTTCTCGGTCTTCGAACAGGTTGACATTCGTGTGGGCCGCATCTCTTCGGTCGAAGTGGCCGAAGGCTGCCGCGTGCCCGCTTACAAATTGGCGATTGATTTCGGCCCGGAGCTTGGGACGCGGCGCAGCATCGCCCAAGCCACCAACTACCCGCCGCAATCCCTCTTGGGCCGTCAGGTGCTCGCCGTCGTCAACCTCAAACCGCGACAGGTCGGGAAGCACGTCTCGGAAGTTCTGGTCTTAGGAGTTCCCACTGAGGGTAAGGGCACGGCGCTGGTCGTCCCCGAAATGGAGGCGACGATGGGCGGCAGGCTCTTTTGATCGGCCATGAGCCACAACGTAAGCGCGAAATCTCGAAGGCAGGCCCCGCACGTCGAACTGAGAACGGGGATGCCTTACGCAAATCTGATTGCCAACCAGCGGCTTTTTACCGCCGTCGTCGGCGAACACTTCGGCGTCTCCCCGGACGATTGCATCCCCACGACGGGAGCGACCGGGGCCATCGAGGCTGTCAGAAATCACGTCTTCAGGACGAAGCTGAAAGCGTGCCCGACAGTTTTGACTGTCTGCCCCGGCTACTGGCGGGCGCGAGAGTCGTTTGAAGGTTTCGGTTTCAAAATGATTGACCTGCGCACCGAGCCGCTCGACTTTTCGATAGATGAAACCGCGCTCGTCGCAAAAGCCGGAGCGGCGAATCCCGACCTTCTTTACCTGAGTCTGCCCAATAACCCAACCGGCGCAATCTTCGACCCGGAAGTAATCATCGCCGGTGTGCCCGAAAAAACGGCGGTCGTCATAGACCTTACTTTGCCGAGTCGGGCGATTGACGCGAGGACGTTAACGCGCGAGCTTTACCGAAAGTTCGGCGGGAGGCGAAACCTGTTTCTGGTCGGCTCGACCTCGAAGTCCCACGGGACTGCGGAGTACCGAGTCGGGTGGGCCGTGTGCGCCAACTCCGAAGATGCCGACCGGTTGAGAAAGGAGAATCGTAGCGGGATCGCCTCCGTCTCGATCATGGAAGCGATCAAACGACTTGAAAGAGGCTCGACAGTAATGGGGCTAATCGAAAGCTCCTTCGCCTTGTTGAGGGATGGGGAGAAGGGGGGCGGTTTTGAACTGGTCACGCCCGAAAGGATGGCGGAGACAGGCTACGTGTTGATTAGAGCGCGCGCAGGCATAGAGGAACTCCGAAGCGTCTTCGACCGGCGCGGCATCCACGTGATGTGGGGGTCGGAGTTCGGCCTGACCGACGAGTACGTCAGGCTGGAGACGCTAGAGCCGCGGAACATCAAGATATTCGTTGAGGCCATGAATAGCCTGCCTCACGAGAAAACAGTCGGCCTGATCTCGAAGATGAGCAAGGGCTGAAGGAGGGAAACGTCATGCGGATTAAACATGCCGTCTGTTGTGCAGCCTTGATAGCGATTGTGGCGACGAGCGTCGGGGCGACATTCTTGAGCGAGGTGCGGGGCGTAGTGCTCGACCCCAACGGCAGCCCCGTCAAGGCGGCCCAAGTAACTCTTCACTCCAAAACTTCAGACTACTCGCTGACCGACAAGACCAACGACGACGGAGCATTCCTCTTCATCGGACTCGCGAGCGGGGAGTACGTGGTGAGCGTGGAGGCCGTGGGGTTCGTCAAGGCTGAAAAGCTCGTGAGGGTCGTCTCCGGCAGTTCGCCGGAAATCCATTTTCAGCTTGAGATCACGGCCCTCAAAGAGACCGTCCGGGTCACGCCAGCGCCGGAGGAAGTCGGCGCTGAGACGCCCACCCCGACCACCCTCATCAGCAAAGAGCAGATCAAAACGACGCCGGGGGCCGCGCGCTCCGGCAGCGTCAGAGTGATTACGAGTTACGTGCCCGGCTCTTACCTGATTCACAATATCTTGCACGTCCACGGGGGCCATCAGGTGACGTGGCTGGTGGACGGCGTGCCGATCCCCAACACCAACACCGGGGTGGATGTCGGCACTCCCTTCTACATCAACGACATTGATTACCTGGAGGCGCAGCGCGGGAGCTACTCAGTGGAGTACGGCGACAGGACTTACGGCATCTTCGGCATCGTCCCGCGCACCGGACTCGGCAGCAGCAAAGAAGGCGAGCTGGCCCTCATCTACGGAAACTTCAATCTCACGGACAACTTCATCAGCTTCGCCGATCACACGAAGCGGTTCGCCTATTACACGAGCCTACACGGGTTCCGCACCGACTACGGCTTGGCGACGCCGGGGCCGGAAGTGCTGCATGATAAGGGCAGCGGCGTCGGTGGCTTTGCTTCTCTGATTTTCGGCCCCAGTCAGGCCAACCAGTTTCGCTTCAACGCCTCGTTCGAGAGGGACAACTATCAAGTCCCGAATGACCGGGATGCTCAAGACGCAGGCGTCAGGGATTCGGTGAGACAGAGAGACGGCTTTCTCTTCCTGACTTGGGTGCACACGGCAGGGCCGCACTTCGTGCTAACGGTTTCCCCTTTTTACCACTTCACCGGCGGCCAATTCCTGGGTGGCCCCGAAGACAAGCCGCTCGTCCAGCACCACGACAGAAGCTCCCACTACGGCGGGGTGCACTTGGTTGCCACCGCGGCGACGAGCCGCCACAGTTTGAAGATGGGATTCTACGGATACTTCGAGCGCGACACCAACTTCTTCGGCCTACGATCTACGGATGACACCGGGTTCAACCTAAGTCAGCGCGTCAAGACCGACGGAAATATGGAAGCCTTCTTCGTCGGAGACCAATACAGGCCGAACGATTGGCTGAGCATAATGGGGGGAGTGCGGCTGACCTATTTCAAGGGGGCCATCGCCGAGCACGCGGTAGACCCGCGCATCGGGGGGACGCTGCGCCTGCCGCGCCTCAACTGGGTGCTGCACGGATTCTACGGCCGCTACTATCAGGAGCCGCCGCTCTCGACCGTCTCCGGCCCGCTCCTGGGGCTTGCGGAGACCAGCGGCTTCGCCGTCCTGCCCCTGCGTGGCGAGCGCGACGAAGAGCATCAGTTCGGGATCACCATCCCCTATAAGAAGTGGTGGTTCGACACCGAGTATTACCACACGAGGGCGAAGAATTTTTTGGATCACTCGGCGCTCGGCACGTCCAACATCTTCTTCCCTGTGACAATCGAGCGCGCCCGCATACGCGGCGTGGACGTGTCCTTAACTTCGCCCCGCCTCGCCGGTCGCTTCCGCTTCTCCCTGATCTACGCGCACATGCGCGTCGAAGGGCAGGGCGGCATCACCGGCGGCCTGACGGACTTCGACTTCTCGCCCAGCCTCTTCTTCCTCGATCATGACCAGCGCAACACGCTCACCGCCGGGTCGTTCCTATCGCTGCCGTGGGACAGCTATCTCTTCGGGGAGTTCCACTACGGCTCAGGGTTCACGAACGACGAAGGCCCAGCCCACCTGCCCGGACACGGCAGGCTCGATTTGGGAGGGGGGAAGAAGTTCGGCAAAAACTGGTCTGTGACGATCAACGCCTTGAACGTTACGAACGGCAGCTACCTGCTCGACAACAGCCCACTGTTGGGCGGGACTCACTGGGTCGAGCCGCGCCAAGTTTGGGCCGAGCTTCGTTATCACTTCCATTACTGATACCGTTCGTGAGCAGACTGGAGAGAGTCGGGAAGAACGGGCCCCTTTATGATTGCGAGAACGCCTTGGCTCGTCAGCCGTGAGCCGAATCCGAGGGCCAGAGTGCGCCTCTTCTGTTTCCCTTACGCTGGCGGCGGAGATTCCATCTTTCGCTCGTGGCAGAAGGGCCTCCCGGAGACGATTGAGGTCTGCCCGGTTCAACTGCCCGGAAGAGGCTCGCGCATCACGGAGCCTCCATTCACCGAACTAAGCCCGCTGGTGCGGGGCGCGGGCCGGGCACTCGCGCCGCATCTGAACAAACCCTTCGCGTTCTTCGGCCACAGCATGGGCGCGCTCGTCGGATTTGAACTCGCCCGGCATCTGAGGAGAGACTGCGGCCCGCAGCCCGTCCGTCTGTTCGTCTCAGGCCGTTGTGGCCCGCAGGCGTTGAGAGACCCTTTCACGGGCGACCTGCCGGATTCCGAATTCCCGGAGATGCTCCGGCGCTACAACGGCACGCCCAAAGAGGTGCTCGAAAACCCTGAGTTGATGAAGTTGGTGCTGCCCGCCGTCCGCGCAGACTTTGCCGTCTGCAAGTCATATGTTTACACCCCTGAGCCGCCATTCAGTTTTCCCGTTACGGCCTTCGGCGGCCTTGAAGACCGCAGCGTCAGCCGCGACTGTATCGAGGGCTGGCGCGAGCACACGACCGGCCCTTTCGTATTGCGAATGCTCCCCGGCGATCATTTCTTCCTTAATACGTCTAGGTCGCTTCTCCTTGAGGCAATATCGAAAGAGCTGGAGCGAGACGTGAGAGGTAAGGGGGATTAGCCATGTCAATGCCCGTTCGATCAGCCAGACAAAACTCAAACCGCGCAAGGGAAGGGGTCATGCCGCGCCGCCTCAGACGGCCCTCAGCTTTAGCGCAGGCGCGGGCGATGCTTCGGGCCGTAGGAATTACCGCGCTCGTGCTGTCGAGCCTGTTCGTGAGTACCGTCCGGGCAGCCGACGCCCGTGTCGAGAGGCTCGCACATTCGGTTACGATTTATCGCGACAGCTACGGTGTGCCTCACGTCTATGGGCCAACCGACGCGAGCTGCGTCTTCGGCTACGCTTACGCGCAGGCCGAAGATAACTTCTGGCAGGTTGAGGACAACTACGTACAGGCGGTCGGACGCGCTGCGGAAGTGAACGGCGAAGGGGCTCTGGAAGCCGACCTGCTGAATCGCACGCTTGAGATAGCGAGGCTCTCCGTGGCCGAGTATAAAAGCGCGAGTCCGCGCACGCGAGAGCTTTGCGATGCGTTCGCCGACGGACTCAACTACTTCCTTGAGCGCAACCCGCAGGTCAAGCCGAGACTCATCTCCCACTTCGAGGCGTGGCAGACCATCGCCTTAATGCGGTTTGAGGTCTACCAGTTATTCGTCTATGAGACACAAGACCTGCGCCTCGAAGAACCGCGAACGGCGTTGCGCCGAGCCGATCACGAATCCTCGCCGGGATCGAACATGTGGGCCATCGGCCCGCGCAAGAGCGCCGACGGCCACGCCATGCTCTTCATCAACCCGCACGTGTTCTTCTTCGGCCCGACCCAATTCTACGAGGGACACTTGCACAGTGACGAGGGGTGGGACATTTCGGGCGCGTCGTGTTTAGGGATGCCTTTCCCGGTGATCGGCCACAACGAATATCTAGGCTGGAGCCACACGGTCAACTACCCGAGCATCTCCGACCTCTACCTAGAAAAGTTTGATGACCCCCGGAACTCCCTTGCCTACCGCTACGCGGACGGCTACCGACACGCGACTGAGTGGGCCGAGATTATAAAAGTCAAGACCGATCACGGAATCGAACCCAAGAGCTTCACGCTGCGCAAGACGCATCACGGCCCGGTCGTCTCCGTCAAGGGCAGCCAAGCCCTGGCCCTCAGACTGGCGAAGCTCGAAGAAGGCGGCCTGATAGACGAGTGGTACGCGATGGGCAAGGCGCGTTCGCTGGCGGAATTCAAGGCCGCGATGTCGCGCTTGGCGATCCCGATGTTCAATACCATGTACGCGGATCGCGAAGGGAATATTTTTTACGTCTACAACGCTGCCGTCCCGCGCCGCAGGGCGAAACTCGACTGGACGAAGCCGCTGGACGGCAGCAGCCCTGAATCCGAGTGGCAGGGCTATCACAAATTCGAAGAACTCCCGCAGATTACTAACCCGCCGACCGGCTTCCTTCAGAATTGCAACTCGACTCCTTTTCTGACCACGACCGATGGCAACCCAGTCAAAGCCGACTACCCGCCGTATATGGTGCGCGAGCCGGACACGGCGCGGGCGCGCATCTCCCGGCGGATACTTTCCGCCAAAGACAAGTTCACCTTCGACGAATGGGCGCGGGCTGCGTTCGACACCACCGTGGTTCAAGCCGACACCTTCATCCCGGCGCTCATTGACGAGTGGGAGAAGTTGAAGCAGGCGGACGCGGCGCGCGCCGGGAAACTCGCCGCGGCGATAGCGGAACTTAGAGCGTGGGATCACGTGAGCACCATAGGTTCGGAGGCGATGACCCTCTTCGCCTTTTCGTTTGAACGCACGAGCAGAATACAGGCCGCGCGAGACTCCGCGCCGTGGCCGAGAGTTCGAGCCCTCGAAGCCGCGCTTGCCGACTTAGAGCGGGACTGGGGCACTTGGCGCGTAGCGTGGGGCAAGATCAACCGACTCCAGCGCGTGCATACGGGCGGCGACGAGCCTTTCAGCGATGATCGTCCGAGCCTGCCGGTGGCGGGCGCTTCCGGCCCGCTCGGCATCGTCTTCAACTTCTATGCCCGCCCCGAAAGGGGGCAGAAGCGGCGCTACGGATATCTTGGCGATACATACGTCAGTGTGATCAAGTTCGGGCGGGAGCCGGAGGCCCGGTCGTTGCTCGTCTTCGGCGAGAGCGCAGACCCCGCCTCGCCTCACTATTTTGACCAAGCCCGTTTTTACGCGGCAGGTGAAATGAAGCCGTCATGGTTTACGTTACCGGAGATTAAAAGGCATTCCGAGCGCTCATATCATCCGGGTGAACAGCGGCGTAAGGCCGCGTGAAATGTGGCCCGGTTGCATGGAGGAAATACAGCATGAGTCAAGATGAGAAAGAAGACACGACCATCTACAAGGTTGTTGTGAATCACGAAGAGCAATACTCCATCTGGCCGGCTGACCGCGAGAACGCGCTCGGCTGGCGGGATGCGGGGAAGACCGGTACGAAGGCCGAGTGTCTCGCCTACATCAAGGAAGTTTGGACGGACAAGCGCCCCTTGAGCCTGAGGAAGAAGATGGAGGAGGGCTCAGCCTAGCCCCTTGCACGACTGCCCTACCGCCATCGGACTCGGATGCAGCGAATAACGCGGCCAAGCCTGCACGCGCGAAGACCCGTTGGAGCGTGTATATACCGATGCAAACGAACGCTGGTCGGCGTACTGTAAAGTAGAAAAAGCCCGTATTGACGGGCTTTTTCTACGGGAGAAATCAAATCCCTCAATGTGAAGAATCAAATCCCCGAAACGGGAATTTTCAAATCCCTTCGAGCCTCAAAGGGATTTGATTATTCCAAGGTAGGGGATTTGATCTTTCCCATTTTTCGCCATTTCAGGGGATTTGTATTTTCCCATTCGATAAAATGCCTCTAAGTCCTTGATTATACGTCCAGTCCCTTTCCCGAAGTTGTGAACTAGAGAGTTCAAACAAACACCCCAAAACAAAAATAACATTGTTTTATGACTGTTGGAAGGGTAATTACGGGGCATAGGCTAAAAGGGCTATATCTTCATAGCTTTATCCTATTTGCCGTCCATATTCCGCCAGTCGCCTGATTGGATGAAGGCCGCCCAGTAGTACGGATGCTGATAATCCTTCGCGGCGAATGTCTCGCCCGTATCGCTTGTCTCGCGCTTCCCGCTGCTCGCGTAAGGCAGCAACTCCCCACGGAGCATTTGCAACTGTACCTGCCGCAACGCTTCGGTTCGGCCTTCACCCTGTTGCAAGCGGGTGTAGTAGGCCGTCACTAGATCGCGCGTTCCTGAGTCGGACACCTTCCACAGGCTCATCACCTGAGCCTCGCTACCTGCTAGGACCAGCGCGCGGCGCAGGCCGTAGACGCCAGCGCCATTGCGTACGTCGCCTAGGCCTGTCTCGCAGGCTGACAGCGCTACGAGTT
>QHXQ01000121.1 GCA_003223935.1 Acidobacteriota bacterium
TGGCGCGAGCACGCGACTCTGCTGTGCGCCGCGAAAGCTTTGCACGGCCGGGCGCGCTCTATCGGTCGGCAGTTCTAAGAGCGCGGGTGCGCCCGCCAACTGTTGCCGCCAATAGGCGAGTTGGGTAGCGAGCGCGGGCCCTGAGAGCCAAGTGCGCTGCCAGTGGGCGAAGTCGGCGTACTGGATGGGCAGGGGAGCGAGCGGGGCGGGCGCAGCCGTGGTGCAGGCGGCGTAGAGGGTGCTCAACTCGCGCAGCAGCACGCCCAGTGACCAGCCATCCGCGATGATGTGGTGCAGGGTCAGGGATAGAACGTGTTGCTGCGGGTTAAGGCGCAGTACTGCACCACGCACCAACGGCCCGCGCGCAAGCTCGAATGGGCGTTGCGCGAGCGTGCTAATCAGAGACTCCTGCACGCCCGTTTGCTGGGCGGCAGGCAAGGCCGACAGATCGACCAGCGGGAGCGGCGCTGGCGTCGGCGGCGCGATGAGTTGTATGGCCTGGCCCTCGAAGGTGGCGAAGGTCGCGCGCAGCACTTCATGCCGGCACAGCACTTCTTGAAAAGCCTTAGCGAGCGCAGGCAGGTCGAGCGGGCCGTCCAGACGTATGGCCAGAGAGATGTTGTAAACCGGCGAGGCCGCGTCGAACTGCTCAAGAAACCACAGGCGCTGCTGCGCGAACGAGAGCGGGAAGTGATCCTGATCCGGGCGCTTGGGGATGCGTGCCGAAGCCGAGACCGAGACGCCCTGTTCTTCTAACAGCAAGCGCAGCAGTTGTCGCTTGTTGACTAAATTAGTCGTGCTCATTCGCGCCTCTCTTCTGCTGGAGTGCTTCAAGCAACTCGGTCTCCGTCATCCCTTCGACCGTCTGTAAGACCCGCGCAATCTTCTCGCTGCGCCCCGGCTCAGGCTCGCTCGCCAGCACGGCTTCGGCCATCTCCGCCACCGTCATACCGTTAAAAATACTGCGCACCGGCAACTCAACTTGAAAGTCTTCGCGGATGCGCGAGATGACTTGCATCGCCAGCAGCGAATGGCCGCCTAGCTCGAAGAAGTTGTCGTGGATGCCGACGCGCGCGACGCCGACCGTCTCGGCCCAGATGACTGCGATGACCTTTTCGAGTGGGGTGCGCGGTGCGACGTATGATTCTTCTAAGCCCGTGCTGCCGCGGCCGGGGGCGGGCAGTGCTCGGCGATCCACTTTGCCGTTGGGCGTTAAGGGCAGAGCCTTGAGGGTGATAAACGCACTCGGCAGCATGTAGTCCGGCAGACTCGCGCGCAAGACACTGCGCAACTCTTGTAAGGCGAACGTCTCGCCGTGCTGCGGCACTATGTAGGCTATCAAACGCGTGTCGCCGGGCGTGTCCTGCCGGGCCACGACCACTGCTTCGCGCACGCTCTCGTGTTGCCAGAGCGCCGCTTCGATCTCGCCCAACTCGATGCGAAAGCCGCGTATTTTGACTTGATAGTCTGTGCGCCCTAGGTACTCGACATTGCCATCGGGCAGATGGCGAGCCAGGTCGCCCGTCTTGTATAGGCGCGTGCCGGGTGTCGCCGCGAAAGGGTTAGGCACGAATCGCTCGGCGGTCAGTTGGGGCTGACCCAGATAAGCGCGCGCCAGTCCCGCGCCGCCGATGTATAGCTCGCCTGCGACGCCGACCGGCACTGGCCGCAGATAGGTATCGAGCAGGTAAACCTGCATGTTGGCGATGGGGCGGCCAATGGGGACAGCCCCCGTGGCGGGGTCGGCAGCGGCCACCTCGTAGATACAACACCCGACCACTGTCTCCGTCGGGCCATATTCGTTGATGAGCCTGACCTCTGGCGCGTAGGTGCGCCACAGTTCGAGCGTCTCATTCGTGAGCGCCTCGCCGCCGATGATCAAAGCCCGCGCGCTGCCGGGCAGTTCGGCTTGCGTCAGCATTTGATTCAACATCTCAAGGTGTGAGGGCGTGATCTTCACGAGACTGAAATCGCCGCGTTCGCGCAAGGTCGCGGCGAGACCCTCGACGCCCTGCTCTTCCGGCAGCAGCACGATGCTACGGCCCGACAGTAAGGGCGCGAAGAGGCTGGTCACGGTCAGATCAAAACCGAGCGGTGAATGAACCGGCGCGCCCGTCCCTTCACGCACCCGGTAGACCGCAGTACACCAACTCAAATAGTTGACCAGCCCTTGCTGCGGGATGACGACGCCCTTCGGCTTGCCGGTCGAGCCGGAGGTGTAGATGACGTAGGCGGCGTTGGCTGGGCGCGCGCGGTTGACGACATTGCCTTCGCTCTGTGTAGCTATCGTGGGCCAGTCCGAGTCGAGTGAGACGATGCGCGCTTGCTGCTCGGAGAACTGAGCCACCAAGCGTTCCTGCGTCAGCAGGACTGCAACCTGCGCGTCCGCCAGCATGAAAGCAAGGCGCTCGGTCGGGTAGGTCAAATCGAGCGGCACGTACGCCGCCCCGGCCTTGAGCACGCCTAAGAGGGCGACCACCATCTCCGGCGAACGCTCCAAATAAATAGCAACCAAGTCCTCCGGGCCGATGCCCAAAGTTTGCAGGTAAGCGGCCAGTTGGTTGGCGCGTCCGTTCAGTTCACGATAACTTAATTGCCGACCCTCGAAAGTGACCGCCACTTGCTCAGGCGTGCGCGCGGCCTGTTCTTCAAAGAGTTGATGGAGGCATTTCTCGTTTGGATACGTGCCGGCCGTGTCGTTGAATTCGATGACCAGTTGTCGCCGCTCGTCATCGTCAAGGATGTCGAGTGCGCCGATGGTGCTTGTCGGTTCGGCCGCGATGCTTGCCAGCAGTCGCTGCAACTGTGCCGCCAGCCGCGCGCCATCTCGCGGCGTGAGCAGCTGCGAGTCATAATGTAATTCCAGCCGCAACATGTCCGGCTGCTCAAAGCAATTGAGCTTCACCTTGAAACGATCACAATAGGCGTGCTGCTTGACGACCGAAAAGACGACGCCATCGGCCGTGCACGGTTCGGGCCAGGGCGCGCACTCGAACGCGGCCGCGAAGAAGGGTGTGTCTGCGAGGTCGGCGGCCGTTTCCGTGTTGTGCGGCCAAGCGAAATACTCCAACCAGTCGTGCGCGGCGCGCGTCAGTTGCTCCGTCGCGCGCAAGACTTCGACAAACGTTAAGCCCTCTGCAAAGTGGCTGCGGATAGGCAACGCCCGCGCCAGCAGACCGAGCGCCCCTTGCAACTCGTCGTACTTGCGCCCGTCATTCACGTTGCCGAGGACAACCTCCGCTTGCCCTGTCAGACGCCACAGTAGCGTCTGCCAACACGCCGCGAGCAGCGTGGCGAGCGAGGCGTCGTAGCGGGCGGCAACGCCCCTGAGCCGGGCCGTCAGTTCCGGCTCAATGGTGCGCACGAGCGCGCACGGCTCGAAGCTGGCGGTGGCCGCACCGGGGCGCTCGCACGGCAGCGTTAAGGGCAGCGGGGTGGCGCTGACTTGCCGTTGCCAAAACTCTTTCCCGGCTTGCGCGTCATCGTCCGCGATGATCTCGTTCTGCCACTCGGAGAATTGCAAGTACTGCACGACCTCGCCGGAGTCGGCGGCGACTTCCGGGCCGGCGGCATAAGCAGCGGCTATCTCCCGCCACAGATTATTGAGCGACATGCTATCGGCGCACAGCGCGGGCAAGCAGAGGATTAAGAGGTGCTCTTGCGGCGCGGTTGCCAGCAAAGTTGCCCGCAGGAGCGGGCCGTGCTCGTAATCAAAAGGCTGGTGGCGATCAGCCTGAAACAGTTGCTCGATCTCGGCCTCTTGTTCGGCGCGACTGCTGGACGCGTCTGCCTCGACGAAGCGCCAGAGCACTTGGCTACCCTCGCCGATGGCTTGCACAGGCAGTTTAATGCCGGGCGGGCGCTGAAAGGTCGTGCGTAATATCTCGTGGCGATTGACAACTCTATACAAGGCTTCCCGCAACAACTCTCGGTTGAGCTTGCCAGCGAGCCGGACGGCGCATTGAGACAGATAGGCCGCGCCGCCCTGCTGAAGTAGCCAGAGGTGTTGTTGCTGCGGCGAGAGTCTGTAGCCTTCGATTTGACTGAGCATTGATTATTCCTCTAAGGCGCTTGGGCAGAGGTAGCTAACGAACGTGCGCGGCGGCTGACATAAATTAATCTTTGCTATGTGGGTGCAGGGATCAGTGTGCGTGGGCCTCTGCTGGTTCAGTCGCCCTGCTGCGGCAGGGTGACGGCCTGTGGTTGGGCGCGCTTGAACTTCTCCCAGTTCGTCTGCTTGCGCCGCAACTGCGCAGCCGCGTCAGGCCCGTGTTCTTCCGGCTTGGCCGCAGGCACAGCGCGCAAGTAAGGATGCGCCGTCGTGGTCAACTCCAACCGGATTCGGTTGACGTGATCAAACGTCGTCGGCTGCCCGAGGGCAGTCAAGAGTTCTTGCATGTTGCGCTGCCCGTCAACGGCATCGTAGATGGCTCGCGCCGCGCCCTTCGGCGCTGTCACCGGATAGGCCACCTGTTTCGCCGACAGGTGATAGAACTCACCGCTGCGTATGTGGCTGCGTTGCGCGGTCTCTGCTCGGACGAATTTCTGCGCCAGAAATTCGGCGCAGATTTCCTGCTCCGACTTGCGCCGACGGCCGCTGTCGCGCCGTTGCAGATAGAACCATAACTGCGGCGTGCGCGCGAACAGCAGGTGGTTCGTCACTTGCCAGCGCCGCAGATCAGGCAGGGCGTGATAGGCTTGTTGCAAGTCAGGATCGGAGAAGGACAAATTCCAGTCCGCCTGCGCCCAAGGGTTGTCAAATAGATCGCAACTGGGGTGGAGCAATTCGAGACCGGCGGCGGTCACCAACTGTTCGAGCGACTCCATCGTGTAGCTGTTTTCAACCGGCTGAATTAACAGGTCGGCGAGCAGGCATTCCGGGTACTCATCAACGCTATCCTGGTTCAGCCGCTCGAAGTTCGTGAGCCGCAGATCGCCGATGATTTTGCGGGCGCGCACGATCTCCGCGTCAAAGTCGCTTGCGCCCTCCGCGCCCGCCAGGATGCGGACGGCCTGTTGAAAAGCGGTGGTCGGCAACCGCTCGTAACGGTTGTAAACCATCAGTTCCAGTATCCCGGCGGGCCGTAAGGCGGCGCTCAGCTTGTTTAAGGTCGCGCCGGGGTCGGCGTTGTGATGAATGACGCCGGTGCAGATGATGTAATCGAACTGCTGCGCGTAGCTGACCTCGTTGATGCTCTCTCTTCGCAGGTCTAGATTCGCAACCCCCAGTTCGCGGGCCGTCGCAGCGCACAACGCCAGCGACTCTTGCGACAGGTCTGAGCCGACGACCGAGGCTTTGGGAAAAGTCAAAGCGATGATGAGCGCCTGATTTGTGCCGCAGCCGGCCACCCAGATGCGCGGCCGCTCCGGTATCAGCCGGTGCTGCCAGTCGCCCAAGTTTTGATTGAGTATGACGGTCTGAAAATCTGCATCGAGCAGTGTGTCGAACTTGGCCGGTCGCCAGGGAAAGGGGAAGCGCCCGTAGAATCTGGCATTCAACTCGTCCACCGCTGCGACCGCCGCGTGTCCTGTCTCATTGCCGCTGTAATTCATAAGTCACATGCTCGGCGCAAACCTGGCGCGGCGCACTCACTGAAGTGCCGCGCAAGTCAATCAGGCGCGCCGCTTCAGACCGCTGTGTAACTGAGCATCCCGCCCATGGCCACTAGAAGCTGACGCGCGCCCGCAAACGGATTGCGCGCGTGGGCGGTCAGCAGATTGTCCAGCATCAGGATATCGCGCTCCTGCCACGCGAAGCTGACTTCTAACTGCTGGTAGAGGGCTAAAATCTCTTCCATCACGGAATCTTCAATGACTGTGCCGTCACCGTAGTAGCAGGTGCGCGGCAGATCAGCTTCACGAAAGACGGAAGTTAAAGCTTTGCGGGTGGCCGCATCGAGACAGGCGATGTGCCAGTGCTGGGCTTGGTTGAACCAAACTAGCTGGCCCGTCTTCGGATGCTTGACGACGGCGGGGCGCACGGCGCGCGTCCGCAGTCCGTCGCCGTCCGTCCATTCAAATGCCATGCGGGCCGCGCGGCACTGTCTTTCGACCTCCGCTCTGTCCTCCGTCTTAAAGACCGTCCGCCAGTCGAGGCCCGGCCCGCGCCCGTAGTTGCGCACGTACATGACCTGCTTGTCACTAAAGCGTTGTCTGATGCTCGGCGCGAGTTGGTCGTAGAGCTTGCGGCTGTCGGCCAGCGGGGTCTCGCCGCCGCGCGCCGCTGGCTGCACACAGCAGAACCAAATCTTCACGGGCCAGTCATGATTGAAAGAGTTCTCGTTGTGCCAGAGCACCTTCTTATCCGGCGGGTAAAAGATTGGCGTATAGACTTTGCCGCTGACGTTTTGGCGCGGGTGTTCGCCGTTATCCGTGAAGAGAGCCGGGCAGAGCGCGGCGGCAAACCGCTCGAAGTCCGCCGCAGGTTTGAGCTTGAAGTTGCGGAACAGCAGCGCGCCGTGGTCGAGCAGTTCACTTTCGATCTCGGCGCGATGGGCCGTGGCCCACTCGATCAGATCAACGTCCGCTGCGCCGGGCTGTATGACTAACGGCAGCCGGCCGCCGCCCGGCAATGACTCGCGCTTGATCAAGTGCGCTTCCGACAGCCGCACCGCTTTCGGCGTAATGTTCTTAAATCTATCGAGCCGCGCGGCCGCCAGATTTCTTTCTGCCATGTCCTCTTCTCTTTCCGCCGAGCGCGCAACTATTCCACGTCGGGCGGCACTTCAAACTTCAACGTCGTGCGACAGAAATCGATCCACGCGGTAGTGACTTCATCGAAGACGACATCCTCGCCGAGAAAGATGCCGGCGGTGACGGTGAAATTTTCCTGTAGATACAAATAGTCGTTCGGGGCTGGCTCAGCGCCGGGGCTGGCTGCTGCTTCGGGCGGCAGCAGCCTGAGCTTGTCCGGCCAGCCGGGGAACCCGGCCAGTCGCGCTACTTCGTAAGCCTTACAGTATTTGCCTATGTGTGTCATCGTGCCCTCAGCATCGAAACTTTATAAAGTGAACGACCGGCTGACCAAGGTTGAATCGGTAAACGGCACAGCGGCCGGGATGAGGTGCGCGGGGCGGGGTTGATAAACGACGCCGGGCAGCGCCGGCAGGCCGTAAGACTGATCCACCACTTTGAGCGTCAGCGGCTCCTGCGATTTCGTCTCCAACGTTAATTCTATGCCTTCAGCCGGGAGCGCGTAATAACGTAAGCCCCACTGGTGCGCGCTGCCCGGCCGCGCGCCCGCAGGTATCAGTTCCAGCCGCTTGCCATTGAGCATCGTGCCCTGCACTTCTCCATCCGACTCGACGCCGATTGAGATGATGGGCGCGCGCCGCGGCGAAGTGATCTTCAGACGCAAGCTGCGCACGCCGGCCTGCTGTTGGTCGGCGAGTAGCTCGACGTTCGGCGCGGCCAACTGTGCGGCGGGGGCGGCGGCGGCGAGCAACTCCGGGGTGCGTAGCGGAAAGAACTCGGCCATGTTGCGGCGCGTCGCCTGCGGTAGAAACTGCGCCGTCCAAACGTCCGCCTGCGCATCCGTGCTCGCCCAGACGGCGTGCCCCGTGTTTGCGTCCAAGCCATAAAAAATGCTGTCCCGCTGCGGCCGGCTCTTGCTGGCCCCGGCCGTCATGCTGCCCGCCGCGATGAAGCTCAAGCTTAAGAGCAGCAGACCGGCCGGCAACAACCACTGGCGGCGCATCGTCATTAAATTGATCTGGGGCACGAACAAGCCCAGCAGCAGTGCCACCGCCAACATCACCAGGCCGGACTTACTGACTGTCAGGCCGACAAACAACAGTTGTACGACCGGAATGAACAAGACGGCCCCGACCGTCGCGCCCAGGAAGAGGAGCGGCAGGCGGCCCGCCCGCGCGTCCGCCTGCGCCTCGACCGCGAGCGTCAGCCCTAGCGCGAGGAGACTGAAGCACAGCGGCCAAGTGAACAGATAACTGCTGCCCGGCAGCAACAACGCGGCCGGAATGAGCAGTAGCAACCAACCGACTAAAGCCCCGGCCCATAAATCCAGCATGGCCACGCGCTTTAGGAACAACGCATAGAGCGCGATAGTGACGGCCGCCGTGAGGGCGACGAAGCTGACAAGGTACAGTGCGCTGTTATAGGTATCGCCTGCCAGCAAGCGATATTGCCTGTGCACTGCGCTCACCAGCCACCAGACCAGCGACACACTGAGCCACGTCGCACCCATGCTCGCCAACAGCGCGAGCACGCCCCACCCGATGCCGGTCATGCGCAGCCGCTTTTTCTTCAGCCCCAGCCCGACGACGGCCAGTACAGCCAGTGTCATCAGCACGGTGAGGGGCATAACCCATGATGCAGGGTAGCGCACGACCAATGCGCTGAGGAGATCAAAGTAAACGGCGTCACGCGTCGTCCGGGTTAACTCCGTATTGCCCAGGCCGCGCGCGAGGGCCAGGGCGTAAGAGCCTTGCTGTTGTAAGCTCCGCTCGTCTATGTTTTCTATGTTGTCGAGTTGCGTGTGATAGTGGGTTGATTGATTGATGAAGGCAAAGTTCAAGCCCGGCCACTGCGCCTGTTTGAAGACCGACAGGTCTGTGTCGTTCGGCAGCAGCTTATAGACCTCATACATCAACGAACTGGCCGCCGGGCGCGGGGCCGCTTGCGCCAAGGCCGTGATGAGGTGTTCGTTGCCGCGGCTGGTTTCAAACATGTAGGCCGGCCCGCTGCTCCCACGCGCTTCAAAATTGAGCACCGCGCCGACCGCCGTCGCCGGCTGTTCAGCCACGAAGGCGTTTGCGCCGAGCAGCCCGGCCTCTTCGCCGTCGGTGAAGAGAAAGACGACATCATTTTTTAAGGGCGCGCTGACCTTCAGCGCCCGCGCTGTTTCCAGCATGGCGGCCACACTAGCGCCGTCGTCGCTCGCGCCCGGCCCGGTCGAGACCGAATCGTAGTGGCTCACTAACAAGATGGGCTGATGATTATCTGTGCCCTTCAACCGTGCGACGATGTTCTCGACCATGCCAGCCGTGACGGGGTTGGTCAGCTTCTGATTGATGCCGGTCGTCTTTTGAATCTGCGGGTCTAGCCCCAGGGTATTCAGGGTCTGCACGATGTAGTCGCGCGTCGCGTCGTGTTCAGCCGAGCCGAGCGGATGCGGCGTGAGGGCAAGCCGCTGTAGATGTTGCATGGCGCGGCCGGAAGCGAACTCTGTGGGCGGCGCAGTGGCCGGCACGGCGGCCGGCGGTTGCGCGCGGTAGAGCACAAGCGACGTGACGCAGATGATGCCCAGCAAGCTTATTAAGCCGACGGACAGGGTCGGCCTGCTCACTTTAACTACGGGCTGCGGTTTATCGAGCGTCGTTACTTGGGCCATCAGTTAACCTCGCTTGGCGCGCGTTGATGCGCATTCGGAGTCGTGGGCAATCAATTACCTTTAATCCCCTGTCATCTGTGCGCTCGATCTTTTGCCGGCCACGCACCATTCCAGCACGGCCATCGCGCTGAACAACTTGTGGTGGGCCTGCCGAAAGGCTCGGCTCTGCGCGCCATCGAGCACTTCGTCGAGTACGTCTGCGCCGCGCACCGCCGGCAAGTCGTGCAGAAAAATTGTGCCTGAAGGTCTGGACACGCGGGCCATGAGCGCCGGGGTGACGGCGTAAGGCGCGAATTTGCGCTGCCAGTCCGGCTCGCTCTTCGGCACACCCATCGTCTGCCAGCGGGTGGTGTAGACGGCATTCACGCCTTGTGGCAATCGCTTTACGTCATGATGTTGTTCGACGACCGCCTTGTGCTGTGCGGCTAAAGTCTGAGCCGTCTCTAACAGGCCCGCGGGCAAGCCGTAACCTTCGGGCGTGACCAACGTCAGGCGCAGCCCTGGGGTCAACGCAACGGCCAGCGCGAGCGAGCCGGCAGTATTGTTGCCCTCGCCCAGATAGAGGACGTGGAGACCATCTAAATGACCAAACGTCTCTTTCAGGACGGACAAGTCCGCGACGGCCTGCGTGGGGTGCTCGTTGTCACTCATGGCATTGATGATTGCCATCTCGCCCTGCGCGGCAAAGGCTCTCATCTCCGCGATTGAGTCGTTGGTACGAATGACGAGCGCATCAAGATAGCCCGCCAGCACGCGGGCCGTGTCCGCGATGGTCTCGCCGGTGGCGATCTGTAAATCGTGCGGGCCATAAGTAATGGTCTGCGCGCCGAGGCGCAGGGCCGCGACCGTAAAGGAGGTACGCGTGCGCGTGGACGTGCCGCGAAAATATATCCCGACGATTTTGCCTTCGAGCGGTCGCGCGCGGCCAACGTCACCGGCCGCGAACAACACGGATCGGTTCACCAGATAAGCCAAGTTTTCCGCCCCGACTTCTGCAATGGAAAGCACATGGTTTATCGTCATCCTCTTATTCCTTTCGACGCGCACGCGGCTGATGCGCAACCGCTTTGGCGGCGGGCGGGCAGAGCTACCGCACTTTGCGCCAAGGGCGCAAACTGATTGTTGAATGAATTGTCCCTTGGATGGTGGGTCGCGTAATGGAATGCGGGGCAGAGACCCAGTTGCATCATTCCATTAAGCGAACTAACAAGCGTCTATTCGTGCGCCGCGCGTGTGCGGCCCGATTGATGCAGCACTATGCGCGTCTTCGTCTGGCGCACGCTCGCTACCGTGCGACTAACCGGCGCAAGCCTTTCTAACTAAACCTCTGGCAATTGTCAGATGGCCCTGATAGTTGACGGTTGTGAGCAGGAGCATGACGCGATCACTTTCCTTCACATCACGCTCGAAGACGCCCACCAGGTCTTTCAAGGGGCCGTCTTTAATGACAACCTTATCACCGCGTTGCAACTTCTCACCGATGGTAACGAAGCCGTCGCTGCCCTGGCGCGATTGAAAGAGAGCAATGATTTCATCATCAATGGGAATGGGCGTCGCGTTGAAACTGACGACGCTGTGCACGCCCCGCGTAAAACTGATCTTATGCAGCAGACTGCCGGCATGAAACCGAGCGAAAATATATCTGGGAAACAAGGGCTTGGAGACGTACACGGCAGCGCCGGTAAACGGGTTGCGCCGGTGTTCTTTCAGCCTCAGACTTAAGGACTCCACACCCCACGCCTGCAAGTTTTGACAGGCCCGCTCTTCCTGCTTCGGATTAGTGTGGATCGCATACCATTGCGGCTGTTGCGATACTTCTTTATCCACTAAATAATCCCCGCCCCGCTCAGACCTCGCGGCCCAAACCGAGCATGAATGCCACTATGCTTTGCGCCATGCGTGACGTATAGGAAAGGGCCGCGCCGGGAGTTGAGGGGCCGCTGAAGACCAAAATCGGGAGCACGCATGTGTGCGCATAGCTACTCAATCTTTTTGTTGAGCCGCCTAAACTTTTGCGCTATGATGCGTACTGCCAAGGCGATGCACCTTAGACGCAAAATCTGCGGCGGAGGCTGCGTTGTCAGATGAAGCGCTGTCGCTACCTGCAAGTAGCGGCGGCGCTTTGTTTTTAAACTAGCCACTCGCTCGACCGAGCCGAGCAGTAGCACAATGCTGCGGGCTATCAGCTATCGCCGTTAGCAGCGGGGAGTAATTTAGTTTTAGCGCACCGACAAACCGCTCTCCCATCTCCAGCTTTCGTCGGGACGAAAAGCGTTGTCTGGAGCGTTATGCCACTCTGGGCTAGATCGTGAGGTCGGGGCATTCACTTTCACCTAACTCATTAATGCTCTAATATAGCAAGCACATGACACAACGGCACGAGCGAGTTTATAACAGACCACCAAATAGTCTGTCTGTCTCGAAACAGACTGTGTCTTAAAATAGACTCTGTCTGGAAGCAGACATTGCCTGGCCCTGCGCGCGCGCGCAGCTACCTGCTACTCTGACAGAAAGCGGTCGAACTCCTCTTTGATGATCTCGTAGCACTCGCAGGAAGCGTCCCGTAGCCGCTGATAATCCAGAATCTCTATCTTGCCCCGGCTGTAGCGAATCAAGCCCGCCCGTTGGAGTGCCCCGGCCGCCATCGTGACGCCCGTGCGCGGGATGCCCAGCATGTGCGCGATGATCTCCTGCGTGAGATCAATCGTGTTGGAATTGACGCGGTCGCGCGCGATCAGCAGCCAGCGGCAGAGTCGTTTCTCTACAGTATGAAACCGGTTACAGACGGCTGATTGTGAAATCTGCGTGATCAAGACGTGGGTATAGCGGAGCATCAGTTCATGAAGACGGCCGCCCCGGTCAAACTCCTTTCTGAGTATCTCTGCTTCGATCCTGAGCGTATCGGAGGTCAGTTGAATCATCACCTCATAAGGCACTTTATCCATGCTCAAGACGACCGGGAGGCCCACGATGCCTTCGCTGCCCACCATCGCAACTTCGACCGTTGACCCGCTTTCAGTTGTTGAGAGCAGAGAGAACATGCCGGTGAGCGGGAAATAGACATATTTAATACTGTCCCTAGCCATATAGATGATTTCACCCTTTTCAAGGTGGATCAGTTCCAAATGAGGAAGGAGATGCCTATACTCTTCATCGGGGAGTGCCGAGAGAAGTCTATTTCCACCTCTGGTCTCTTTAGATGGAGTGGGCATATAGTAGGAAGTTGAGGAGTCAAAGTTATACGGATTTCGCTGGGTTTTAACGAATTCACCCCGCACTCAAAGTGGAGCACTTAGGGCAGGATCGAAAGCTCGCTATTCCAAGATGCATGACTTGGTCTCCTTGGTTGCTGTGCGGTGGTGGGGTTCAAGATATTCCCCGCACCATCTCTTTCAGTATTGCTGCCCGTGCTCCGCTTGCGTCGTGCGCTGAGGCCCGGAAGTGCCGGCCTCACCGTACCTTTGCCCAACTCCGGCCGCTACTATTGCAGCACCCGTGTCGTGCGTCCTTTGGGCCTCTGGCCAGGGTCTAAGGGTGACCTCGTTAGCAGCTACTTGATGCGCATGTGCATATGGTCTTTGTCCTCTACCCCGCCGAAGCTGCGCACATCCTCCGCATCGCAGATTTGTATAAGCAGGCCGCGGCCCCGTACTTTGCGCTCATCGGCAGCACGTCGGAGCAGTGCTTAGCAGCCGCCCAGTTCAGGTGCGCCATGAGTTTAGTGACGGTATGGTTGTCATACCTGCTCTCTCTATTATGCCGTCTCACTTCCCGCAATGCGGGAAGTGCATAGCCACTGAAAGACAGACGCTCTCAGCGCACAACTCTACTCTAGCGGCCTGGGGCAGAAAATTGGTACGAGACGCCGTACCCTGATTAAGGTGAGGGTTTGTAATGGAGACATAATACCTGGATTGACAGTCATGTCAACTCAATCTGCTCCAGGGAGTGACTAAACGCGACCAGGCAAGGCGCGCCGATGTGTGCCGGTGACGTGGTCAACAGACAGCCCATGCTCGCGCATCATCTCTTCTATGTTGCGGTAAGATAGCTGGTAGCGGCAATACCACCAGACGTATAAAAGTAATGATTCCAGGCTCGTAATGCCGCCATTTGAACCAGAATTTATTTTGTTTCAAGGGAGTGATTGCAAGAGGGCGATAGCCGGGCTGAGGTGTGGATTATAGCTAGAGAAGCAATTCTCGCAACACTGCCCGTAAAACTGCCGGTGGCCCTCTCTAAGCCTTTTCATCATAGCTAACCCCGTGTGCAGGTTTTAGTTCTTTGAAAGTTGAAAGTCCAAGCCACAAGACCTTCTAATGGGAGTGTCTGACGCTCACCAACAGGAGGTTTATCATGGACTTGGACACCTTGATTGTAACAGTCTTCTGCCAGATAGACGATGCGCTCGCCGCTGCGCTTGACGGCAAGCCTGTGCGCCAACGCGGGCCGCTGCCGCTGCTGTCGGACGCGGAAGTGCTGACGATGGAGACGGTCGGTGAATATCTCGGACTGGATCAAGATAAAGCGATCTTCGCCTATTTTCGCCGCCACTTCGACCATTTCTTCCCGGCCTTGC
Organism: Acidobacteriota bacterium; assembly: GCA_003223935.1. GTDB lineage: Bacteria > Acidobacteriota > Blastocatellia > Pyrinomonadales > Pyrinomonadaceae > QHXQ01. The sequence continues at coordinate 13,929 of QHXQ01000121.1, forward strand.
GCCGTGTTCATCGCACGACCTTTGCTCGTCAGGCAGCGAACCTGTGGCGGGTTAAAGAGAGTCTCTGGCAGCACCTGTCGCGCAACCTGGAAGTTGAC
>QHXQ01000052.1 GCA_003223935.1 Acidobacteriota bacterium
CGACCGCGCCTTCGGCCGCGATACGCCCTTCCTTCTTCTTCGCCGACGCGAGGCCGCGCTTGCGCAAGATTTCAATCGCTTGCTCTTCGTTGCCACCCGCTTCGGTGAGCGCGTTCTTACACTCCATCATCCCCGCGCCCGTCTTCTCTCGCAGCGCCTTCACGCCCGCTGCCGTAATCTCTGCCATGATGATCGTAACTCCTTTGATAGCAGTCAGCAGTCAGCTTTCAGCGAGCAGCTAAAGATAAAAGCTGACTGCTGATTGCTGAAGGCTGCTAAAAATTCGCGCAGCCCCGGCGGGTTCGTCCGCGTGGCTGCGCTCGCCGAATAATTGAAAACTTGGACTGTTCTCTGGCGGCGACCTATTTGGCCGCGCCGACCGATTCCGCGCCCTTCTCCTGTTCGGCATCACTCGCCGGTCGCAGTTCAGCGTCGTTCTCGCCGCCGCCCGTCGCGCCGGCCACGGGCGCATGCGTGCCGACCTGTTCGTGATCGCCGACGCTATCGGGCTGCTGGCCCGTCGTATGAAAACCTTGACGGCCCGGCGCAGAAACCTGTGTCTCTGTTGACGGCGCGGCGGCCTGCATGTCCGTGAAGTTCTCGGCTTGCAGACCGGGATCGCGCGCGGTCGTGACCGACGAAGTATCATCGGCACTGGCGCTACGCCGACGCGGACGCGGTTCGCGCGCCGGCTTAGTTTCAGTCGCGCCGGCCTCGCTTGTCGCCGGTGTGGCAGTTGTCGTCGGCACTGTTGGCGCAGTCGCCCCCGCCGCCTCTTCAGTCTCGCCTTCCGCTTCGCGCGCCTTCATCTGTTGGCCTTCGAGCACAGCATCGGCGATGCGCGAGGCGAAGAGGCGGACGGCGCGCAGGGCGTCGTCGTTGCCGGGAATCACGTAGTCAATCCCTTCGGGCGAGCAGTTGGTGTCAACAACTGCGATCACAGGGATGCCTAAGCGATTCGCTTCGGCAACCGCGATCTCTTCTTTGCGCACGTCAATCACGAAGAGCGCGTCGGGCAGGCGCGACATATTCTTGATGCCCGCGAGATTCTTCTCCAGCGTCTCGCGCTCGCGGTCGAGCTTGATGCGCTCTTTCTTGGTGAGCATCTCGTAGCGCCCGTCCGTTTGCATGGATTCGAGATCGCGCAGGCGTTTGATTGACTTCTGCACCGTCTGGAAGTTAGTCAAGAGACCACCGAGCCAACGCTGATTGATGTAATACTGACCGGCTCGCGTCGCCTCTTCGCGGATCGCGTCTTGCGCCTGTCGCTTCGTGCCGACGAAGAGAATGGTGCGTCCGCGATCTTCCGCCGATAGGTTCGTCACAAACTGGATCGCATCGCGGAACATGCGCTGCGTCTTTTGTAGATCGATAATGCTAATGCCGTTGCGCTCGCCGAAGATGTACTCTTTCATCTTCGGATTCCAGCGCCGGACTTGGTGGCCGAAATGGACGCCAGCCTCCAAGAGTTCTTTCATCGTAACGGATGCCAAACGTGAACCTCCTCAGTTGATTGGTTTATGTACTCGCCGTGCCCGTCAGCCCCTCGCTTTTAAGAAGCAACCAACCCGGACGACGACAATGGGATAACGACAGTGACAAGTGACGAGTGGCAAGCGACGAGCAAAACAATTTCTTGTCACTCGTCGCTTATCATTCGGCCCTGCTTTTATCTCTTCGAGAACTGGAAGCGCTTGCGCGCGCCCTTCTGGCCGTACTTCTTGCGCTCCTTGATGCGCGGGTCGCGTGTCACTAGCCCCGCTTGCTTCAAGGTTGGCCGCAGGTCGGCGTTAAATTCCATCAGCGCGCGCGTGATGCCGTGGCGCACCGCGCCGGCTTGCCCGGCAGGGCCGCCGCCCGCGACGTTGACGAGGATGTCGAACTTCGACGCCGTCTCGGTCAGTTGCAAGGGCTGGCGAATGATCATGCGCAGCGCTTCGTTCGGAAAATATTGATCAAACGGCTTGCGGTTGATCTGAATCTCGCCCGTGCCGGGGCGCAAATAGACGCGCGCCGTCGAAGTCTTGCGCCGCCCCGTGCCGTAATACTGTGTCTCTGCCACGATTCCTGTTTCCTTAAATTTCTGTTCCAGTGTTTGTTTCTTTACTGCTTATGCGCCCGCCTTGATCGTCAACGGTTCGGGGCGTTGCGCCGTGTGCGGATGCGCCGCACCGGCGTAAACTTTCAGCTTCTTCGCCATCGCTTTGCCCAATTTATTTTTCGGCAGCATGCCTTTGACCGCGAGTTCGAGCACGCGCTCAGGATGCCGTGCGAACTGCTCCGTGACGGAGATTTCACGCAAGCCGCCCGGATAGAGCGTGTGGTGGCGATAAACTTTCTGTTCCGCTTTCGAGCCTTTGAAGATCGCTTGCCGGGCGTTGATGATGATGACGTGGTCGCCTGTGTCGAGGAATGGCGTGTAATCGGGTCTGTTTTTGCCCGTGAGCACGCGCGCCACTTCGGTCGCGAGTCGCCCCACGGTCTGCCCCGCCGCATCAACGACGTACCACTTACGTTTGTCGGCGAGTCCCTGCCCGCTCGGAAAGTATGTTGCCATAGATAACTCTCTCGAAAAATAGCGTTTAGAACGCGAACGGTTAGAATACTGAAGCGCGGCGAAAGTTGTCAAGGTAACAGCAGCCACTCGCTATACTTGCGCTGCTCGATCTTAACTCCCGACAGAAAAAGTTGCACCACGACGGGTGAAATCGTGTATTATCGCGCCCGCCTCCTCAGAGTTTTGAATCATGGCAGTTGGTCGGACGCGCCCGAAGCATGCGCAAGGGCCAGACCGGCATCCGAGTTTTACCTCCGTTCGTATATCGCACACGAACGACACAAGCGACGCGCCATAAAACGTAAGCTCGTTCGGCTCGTGTCCGCTTCGGCTCACAGTAATTCGTCAAGCAGGTTCTGAACAACACACAAGGCTTCCAGCGCTTCAGCCGCCGACTCGGCGGCGAGCCTGAACAAGCAGTCTTAAAATTTTTTGACAAGGAGAACGAAAACTATGCGGAAAGTGACAGTAGTCTTGCTGGCCCTATGCTTGCTCGGCGCGAGCGCCGTGAGCGCGGCCGCGCAGCAGAAATCGCTCTACGACCGGCTCGGCGGGCTTGATGCGATCAAGGCCGTGATTGACGACTTCGCCGGTCGCGTCCTCGCCGATGATCGCATCAACAAGAAGTTCGCCAAGACGGATGCGACGCGGTTGAAATTCTTCCTCGTCCAGCAGGTCTGTGCTGTGACGGGCGGCCCCTGCAAGTACACGGGCAACTCGATGCCGAAGGCGCACAAGAAGATGAAGGTCACGGCGGGCGAGTTCGACGCGCTGGTGGGCGACCTCGTGGCCTCGCTGGATCACTTCAACGTGCCGGCGGCGGAGAAGACCGACCTGTTGAACATCCTCGGGCCGCTCAAGAGCCAGATCGTCGAGGACAATTCAACCAACACCGGCACGGCGCTGCCGCCGAGCTTCAAACCGGCGAAGCCGTTGCCGAAGAAGACGCTCGATGCCGGCCCGGCGAACAAAACCGCCAAGCCGGCCAAGAGCAGCAACAGCAACTCGCACATGTAAGACGCAGACTGTACCCATCGCAAAAGCGAAGAGGCTCGCAAGGTTCTGACCTTGCGAGCCTCTCTTTTTGCGGGTCGGCGTAGAAAGCGTTTACGGTTGATTACTGTTGGGCGGCGGCGACTGCGTCGTCGTGTCCGGCGGCGGCGTCTGGTCGCGCCGCTTCAACTTCGGTGGCGCTTGCTGTTGATCGGTGGTTGGCTTGTCGCTGTCCGACGAGTTGGTGTTAGTCGAATCGTCAGACGTGGGCTGCCGCCGCTTCAAGGTCGGCCGCTTGGGCTGGCCGTTGTCGTCGGTCAGACTCCCTGCGGTCGTCGCCTTCGAGTTCGACAGCCGGAGCAGACGCGCCTTCACGCGCTGAAACTCGGACGTGTTCAGGATATATTCCTCACGCTCGGGGAAGCGTGCGACTAGCGCCCGCGCCGCTGCCAGCCGTTCGGCGGACTGCGGGTGCGTGGCAAACGTCTTCGCCAGAAAGCCCGGCTTCTTCTTGCTCTGGGCCTCTAACTTCTCAAACATTGTGGACATCGCGTTCGGGTCGTAGCCGGCGGCGTACATGTACTGCACGCCCAAGCGGTCGGCCTCGGCCTCGTTGGCCCGGCTGAAGTGCATGAACATGGCCAACGCCCCGAACTGCTCAGCGTTGTAGATGGCCATGCCCGGCAATCCGCCGAGAAAGATCGAACTGGCGATCAAACCGATCTCGGCCATCGTCCCCTTCGTCTGATTCTCGACCGCATGCCGCGCGATCACGTGGCTGATCTCGTGCCCCATCACGCCGGCCAACTCCGCTTCGTTATCGGCGGCCAAGATCAAGCCTTTGTTGACGTAGAAGAAACCGCCGGGCAGCGCGAAAGCGTTGACCTCGTCCGAGTCAATCACCTTGACGGTGAAAGGAATCTTGGCGTCCGAGTGGAGCACGATGTTCTGCGCCACGCGATTGACGTATTCGGTCACGACGGGGTCGTCTATGAACTTCGCCTCCCGATCAACTTGGGCGGCGAGTTGGCGGCCCATCGCCACCTCTTTATCAACCGACATGCTCATCTTGGCGATGAGGCCTTTGTTGAGATTGCGCTTACCGATCATCGCCGGGTCTTCGTCCGTCGCGAGCGGGCGTTTGGGATCGTTATTGGCGGCGTTCGTCGTCGTGCTATCGGCCGACTGCTGATCCTTCTTCGCTTTTTTGTCCTTCTTGTCCGACGTGGTCTGCGTGGCGGGCTGTTGCGGCGTCTGCGTCTGACCTTGACGCGGCGCGGCGGCTACAAACGTGCCGCTCAGCAGACTGAGGACGAGCGCGAGCGTCGTCAGCGTGCGTGCTAGTTGGCTAGACATGTTGGCTATCTCCGAAAACTGCTGCGAACCTTGATGGTCGCCGGGGAGAGCGGAGGAGTCTGGGGCGCTGCTGTTCCCGGTTTGACCTGCTTGCGCCGGCTCGTCGGGGCCGGCGACTCTGAAAACCTGTGCGTTTTGTCTCAGGACGCGCTGGCGTCGTCAAACATCTGTCCGGCAACATTTCAGCGAACTGCCTGACGGGGCGCGTAACCCTTTGATGCAGCGCAACGCGTCCGCGTTTGCAGCCCGGGCCACGTAAAAATTTGTCAGGCCGGTTCGGGCGGAGTAGTTATGGAGCGCACGGCTCCGGTTTCGACTTTCTCTAGCTTATCGCAGTCATTATAACAGCGCGCGCGGAAAAGTATAGTTATTGCGATCAGCCCACCCCCAAGGCTTACCACTAACACCCAAAGCAGCACAATTGACGGGGGTCGCAGCCGTCGGGAAGCACACAGCAGCATAAGGAAAGGTAAGGATACCTAATACGAATCGTACCAGATTCGTTCCAAGCGCCTGATGCTTGTCCACGCTTGATCTAAATACAGAGTGGACAAATGAACGATGCCACGCCTTGAAGAGATCGTTGATACGAAGCGGCTCGAACGCGCAGCCGATGGCGTGCTGCCCTCCGAGTCAAATCCCCTCATGGGACGCTTGATCGAGATGCGCGAGACACGCCCCAAGTCATTCGCCGGCTTGTCGCCGGCCATCAAGTTGGCGCTTAGGCACAGAGGCGCGCAAGTTCCACAACCTTGCGCGCCTCTGCAATGTGGGCACATTCCCCTGCGCTCATTCTTCAAGTGACGGTTCTAGCCGCTCGTGCCCGGCGTCACTTCAACCTGTAAGCCACGCCAATCTCTGGATTGCCGAAGTAGTTGGGTGGCTGTCCGAAGGGCACGATGCTGTAGGTTAGGGCGCAGTTCATCTGTTGCTTGGTGACGGTCTGATTCGACTTGAGGATGAGGCTGAACTTGTGCGGGGCAGGTTTGGTGACGGTGAAGCACTGCGGCTGCGGCAGATTGAAGACCGGGCACGCCGTATTCACCGGCCCGTTCGGGATCAGGCAGACGCTGGCCTTTGCGCCATTTGGCACTAGCGGGGCGAAGTTGACCCGCATCTCGGCAGGCTTCTCTTGGCCTTGTTTGTTGTCGAAGAGCACGCGCTGCTTCAGCACAGTGATGTTGTTCTGCGCCTGCACGCTTGCCCATGATAGACACATGAAGAGCAAAGCACTGATGAGCAGTTGTGGTTTCATCGTTTTTCTCCTTGCAGTCCCGGCCGGATGTGGCCGGTGATTCTAGGTGGCGTATGCCACAGGTTATAAAGAGCGACGGCCGACGAGGGCACGTCGCCAGTCCGATACTTGCAGCATGCCTTCGAGCAACTCTCATGCCCGTCTTTTAACGGCCGGTTCGCGCTCAGCCGCCGCGCCCGCACTACGCTAAATGGCGCAGACTGCTGCATGATCTATGCCCCGCAGTATCGCCGGCGGCGGGCAGGATACGCATGCGCCTATCTTTCTGGATAGGTGGACTAACTATTCGGATAGTTGGACTCGTATGGCAGAGAGGACGCTAGCGCACTTCAAGCGCCGGAGACGAGCAAGACCCGAAGAGCGCGCACGCTGCTGCTGCACGACTTAGCGCGGGCAGCGCTCATCGAACTTAAAGAGCGTACTGGCGCGCGGTATCGTACCCAAGCGCACACGAGCGAGCGCGTAAAATGTCGGCCAGTGATTGCCGGCGCAACAGGTAAGCCAGACGGACGGACAGGGCAGAAAAGTATAGTTATTGCCACGATGCGGGCCCGCGTGCTAGATTCAAATTGGCCCCATCCACCCCGCGCCGTGACGGGCTTCACGGCCGGCTCGCCATCATTTCCGAACCGCAGGGCATGAAACGTTCACAGGATAAGATTAAGGATTACGTCGAACCACAGGCGTTCGACGAGGTGAAGGATTTCACCGGCGACCCGGCGCGCGTGCTCGCCGCTTATCGCTTCACCGATGCGACCTCAGATTTACTCGCACGCTGGCTCGACGCGCTCGCAGACCTGCCCGCCGGGCGCGGCGCAGCGCATGCGCTCGCGGGTTTGCGCGGCGTCGGCAAGAGCCATCTGCTCGCGACCTTCGCCGCGCTCGCCGCCGCGCCGGAGTTGCGCCCACGTGTGACAGACGCGCACGTCGCCGTCAGCGCGAAGCGTCTGTCGGGGCGCAAGTGCGTCGTCCTGCGCGTCGAGCGCGGCACGCGCCCCGCGCTCACAGAGGAGTTGCACGCCGCCTGCATCGCCGCCTGCGGGCGCGAGGCGGCGGACTGGCCCGAAGAACCGGTCGCGCTCCTCAACGCGGCAGTCGAGCGCACGCGCGGCGGCACGCTCGTCGTCCTAATTGACACAGCCTACGGGCGCGAGCAGCGCGTCGAACGCGACGACGGCCCGCTCCTCAGTCAACTCGCCAACGCCGCCGGGAGCACCGGCGCTTTCGTCGCGCTCGCTTTGGACGACGACATCGCTGGCGCGGACGGCATCAACGTTGCGCTCGCGCAGACCTATCAGATCGACTATCTCGAACCTGAGCATCTCTATCGCATCGTTGACCTCTACCTGCTGCGCAAACAGGCGCGCGCCCGCATGGCGCTCCACGAAATCTACCTGACGCTCCGCCACACCGTCCCGAACTTCAACTGGAGCGAGCCGCGATTCGCCGCGCTCTATCCAATTCATCCGCTCGTCGCAGATGTGGCGGCGGCCGTCCGCTTCTACGCGCCGACGTTTGCCTTCCTGCCTTTCGCCTCTTCAGCCACGATGCAGGCGCTCAACCGGCCCGTGCTCTCGCTCATCCTGCTCGACGAAGTTTTTGATCGCACTGAAGCGGAGTTGCGGCGCGCGAAAGACTTGCAGGAAGCTTTCGCAGTCTATGACGAATTGAGCACGAACGGCGTCGCGCAGTTTCCTGCGCTCCAACGCTTGCAGGTGCGGCTCGTCTTAAAACTACTGTTCATCCTCTCGCTCGACGGGCGCGGCGCCTCTGCCCGCGACCTCTGCGCGGCGCTTCTTTTTCACGACGAGGCCGCGCCGCAAGCGGCCGTGCAACGCATCGAGGCGATGCTGCAACAGCTCTCCTCACTCGCGCCGAGCGGCCGTCTGCCCGCACGCGCCCAAGAGGGTGAACTGCATTATCGTTTTCAGATCGGTGCCGCCAGCGAGTTCGACGCGGCGCTCACAGCGGCCGTCGAACGGCTCGACGCGGACGAAGAGACCTTGCGCCGCACGCTCAGCGAGTTCGCCCGCGCACGCTTCAGCGATTGGCCGTTCGCGGACGCAAACGCCGCCGCCATCGAACTCCATCTCAACTGGCGCGGCACGAGCCGACGCGGTCGCTTTGCGCAACAAGCGACGGATGCGGTCGCACACGAGGCAGACGTTGCGGCAAACGAAGCCACAGCGCATGAATGGGAACTGATCGCGCTCACGCCCGGCGCGACTCTGCCAACCGCAAAGCAAGCAGCGCCCGCAACCGACGCCAATCGCATTGCCGCCAGTGCAAACGACGACGCGCGGCCCGTCTCCATCATCTGGCAACCCGCGCCGTTGACGAAGGACGATGCGCTCATCCTGCGCCGGTTGCTGGCGTTGCGCACCGATGCGGCCTTGCGCGAGTTCATCGAGCCTGCGCTGGCGGCGCACGCCACGCTGTCCGCGCAATGCGAACGCATCTGGGCGCGTGTGTATCTCGATGGCGGCACGATCTTGCGCGCCGACGTGCGCCTTGACTGGCCCGTGCAGGCGCAAGCCGCGCCGACGCTCGCCGCCCTCCTCGCCGCCCTCTTCGACGCGCCGTTCGCCGCCCGCTTCCCTGAGCACCCGCGCTTCAACACGAATCTGAACGAGACCAACGCCGCGCACCTCAGCGAGTGCATGCTTGGCGTCGTGCCCGAAGCCGACGCGCAAAGTTTCATCGAGCAGTTCGCGCTGCCGCTTGGTCTCGCGCTCGAACGCGACGGTGCGTTGACGCTCGAATGCAGCGAGACGGCGCTCGCGCAAAGCTGGTGTCAAGCCGTGCTCGCACTCATCGAACGGGCCGGCAACGCCGTCGTCGCGCTTGCGGACGTGGAACAGGCTTTGAGCCGCGCCCCGTTCGGTCTGACACGGCCGGCGCAGCAACTCGTCGTCGTCGCGCTCGTCGCGCAGCGGCGCGTCGATCTCGTCAACCGGCGCGGCGCGCGACTCGGGCGCGGCACAATCGGCGGGACGATTGATTGGCCGGAAGTGTTGGGGCTGGTGCGCGCCGCCGAACCGCTTCGTAATGCGGCGACGCTGACCGAATGGGCGCGGCGGCTGACGAATGATGAGACGCTTGCATCCATCGCAACTGCGGACGGACAAGCGGACGTGCGCGCCGCCCTCGGCTTGTGGCTCGAAGATTGGCGCGCACATGCAATCGTGCAGCGCGTCGAGCAGTTGCCTGATAGCGGATTGACGTTGCGCGTGTGGCGGCTGTTGAAGCACATGCGCCGCACGTTCTCGGTCGCCGCCGAAGCGTGTGCCGCCGCGCTCGCCGATGCGATCTCGCTCGAAGAGGGCTTGCAACGCCTCGCCGACGCTTTCAGCAGTTCGCCCGATCAGTTCGCGCAGAGCTTGGCGCAACGCGATGCACTCGACGAGTTCGTCGCCGGTCTTGCGCGCCGCGAAGTTGTGCGCGCGTATCTTGCGGGCGCAGAGCCGACCCAGTTGGAAGAGATCGAGTGCGCGCGGCGCGAGTTGCTGTTGCTCGCAGACGACGCGCACGGCTTGTTTGACGAAACACATTGCGCACGCTTCGAGCGGCTCTGGCAAGAGTTCCAAGCGCGCTACACAGAGCACTACGCGGACACGCACGCACGCGCCGTCGGCGTAGAGCAAGACCGGCGCGCGCTCGCCGAGACGACCGACGGCGATGCTTGGCGCGAGTTCGAGGCGCTGGCGCAACTGCCGTTCGTCAACCGGCAACACTGGACGCAGGCCGGGGCGCTCATCAACGTGTTGCGCCACGTGCGCTGCGACCTAGACGTGCGGGCGCTACTCGAAACCCAACCCACTTGTGCTTGCTCGTTCCGCTTGACGCGCGCACATGAACTGCTCTCCGCCACCGCGCGGCTCACAGAGATCATCACACGCGGGCGCAACGCCGCGCGCCGCACGCTCGCGCTCTTTCACGAACACCTAGCGCACGCGCTCCATCTGCTCGCGCGTGAGAAATCATCAGCCACAGCCGCGCGCGCCGCCCGACTCGCCGAAAGCTTCGCGCAAGACGAGACGCCCGCCCTCTTGACGCGCGCAGACGTGCGCCTCATCACGCGCGCCTTCGAGATCATTCCGCCGCCCGAACCTCTGCGCATCGCACCGCCCGATCTTAATCACGGCCCTTTGACGCGCGCCGAACTGCACGCGCGCTTGGACGATTGGCTCGCGGCGCTGCCGCAGAGTCACGCGCCCGTCGAGATCGCTGGTAAGATGGCGAGCGATGCCGCGTGAAGGGAGGCGAGACGAAAGCAAAGACGCAACGACGAAGCGCGCCGCACGTGCGCGCGTCGTAGCAGCTAAGCATACAGACGCACGACGCAAACGTGTCGCCGCTTCCGCGCCAACGCAACCGCGCACGGTCGCCATCGTCGGCGCTGGCCGGGTCGGCTCAGCGCTTGCGCTCGCACTCGCCGCTTGCGGCTATCACATCAGCGCCTTAGTCACAAACAACGGCGCGCACGCACGTCACGTCGCGCGTCTCTTCTCAACTCCTCGTCCGCACGCGCTCGCCGCCACACAACTCGCTTCATTGCCGCGCACCGATCTCCTACTCATCGCCACGCCCGACGGACAGATCGCCAAGACCGCCGCACAACTCGCGGGCCGGCTCGCCACGCACCGCGACCAAGCGCGCAGCACAACGCGCATCGCGCTGCACACGAGCGGCGCACTGTCGTCCGATGTGCTCTCTGAGTTGCGCGCCACAGGCTACGCCGTCGGCTCGTTGCACCCACTTGTCTCTGTGAGCGAGGCGCAAGCGGGCGCGGCGAGTCTGCGCGGCGCTTTCTATTGTGTTGAAGGTGATGCGCGGGCAGTCAAAGTTGCACGTCAGATCGTGCGTGCACTTGGCGGGCGCAGTTTCTCAATCAAGCCCGCCGACAAGGCGCTCTATCACGCGGCGGCCGTGCTCGCATCAGGGCACACAGTCGCGCTCTTCGCGCTCGCTACAGAGCTGCTCGCGCACTGCGGCGTCGCCCGCCAAGACGCACGACGCGCGCTCCTCCCGCTCACACAAAGCACGCTCACGAATCTGCTCAACGCGCGCACGCCCGCGCATGCGCTCACGGGCCCGTTCGCACGCGGCGACGCCGCCACCGTCCGCCGCAATCTCGCAGCACTCAGCACGCTCGACGACCTGATCGCGCTGCATATCTACGCACTACTCGGTCAACAAGCATTGCGTCTCGCACAGACCAAGACTGCGCGTGCCGCGCGCGCTGAGATTGAAGCGGCGCTTGCGTCCGTGTCAGAGCAAATACACGATTAAGGCGCGCGTCTATCCGCGTTGCACCTGCTTGCGCCGTCGCGCGGCTTCGCGTTAGAGTGACGCGCGAGACGAAAACCCCTGAACAATTCCCCGAAAGGACAACGAGCCGCCGCGATGCAGCCGACACCGAGCGCCAGTTACACCTCGACCTTGCGCATCAAGCTGACAAACCGGCCGGGCACGCTCGGCCAAGTGACCACAGCCATCGGGCGCGCGGGCGGCGACATCGGCGCGATTGACATCGTCTCGGTCTCGCGCGGCACGATGACCCGCGACATCACTTTCACGGCCGGCTCGCTCGAACACGTCCGCGCCATCGTCGAAGCGGTGCGCGATGTGGACGGCGTCGAGGTCGTCAACGTCTCCGACCGCACGTTCCTCATGCACCTCGGCGGCAAGATCGAAGTCACCTCAAAGATGCCGCTGAAGACGCGCGCCGATCTTTCAATGGCTTACACGCCCGGCGTCGCTCGCGTCTGCGAAGCGATCCATCGCGACCCGGAAAAAGCCTTCACGCTCACGATTAAACGCAACATGGTCGCAGTCGTCACGGACGGCACGGCCGTACTTGGTCTCGGCGACATCGGCCCCGCCGCCGCGCTGCCGGTGATGGAAGGCAAGGCGATGTTGTTCAAAGAGTTCGCGGGCGTGGATGCGTTCCCTGTGTGTCTTTCGACGAAAGACCCTGACGAGATCGTGCGCACGGTCAAGAACATCTCGACCGCTTTCGGCGGCATCAACCTCGAAGACATCTCCGCGCCGCGTTGTTTCGAGATCGAAGAACGACTCAAAGAAGAACTCGACATCCCCGTCTTTCACGACGACCAACACGGCACGGCCGTCGTCGTCCTCGCTGCGCTCATCAACGCTTTGAAGATCGTTGGGAAGCGTATGGAGGATGTGAAGGTCGTCGTCAACGGCGTGGGCGCGGCGGGTGTAGCGTGCACGAAGATCATCATGAGCGCAGGCGTCACGAACATCGTCGGCTGCGACCAACACGGCGCGCTCTATCGTGGCCGGCGCGAGCACATGAACTGGATGAAGGACTGGTACGCGCAGCACACGAACCCCGCGAACGAGCAGGGCACTGTGCATGATGTGATGCGCGGCGCAGACGTGTTCTTGGGTCTCTCAGTGCCGGGCGTGATCTCCGTCGAAGACTTGCAGCACATGAACCCGCAGCCTATCGTCTGTGCAATGGCGAACCCGACGCCTGAAATCATGCCGGAAGCCGCCGAGCCTTATGTGGCCGTGATGGCGACGGGTCGTTCCGACTATCCGAACCAGATCAATAACGTCCTCTGCTTCCCCGGCATCTTCAAAGGCGCACTTCAGTGCCGCGCCTCGCGCATCAACGAAGAGATGAAACTCGCCGCCGCCAGCGCCATCGCCGCGCTCATCACCGACGACGAACTCCACCCCGAATACATCATCCCTTCGGTCTTCGACAAGCGCGTCGCTGAAGCCGTCTCGCGCGAAGTCGAAGAAGCCGCCTACCGCACCGGCGTCGCCCGCCGCGAACGCGCTGCGGCCATTGCGAGCGATGTCTGATGGACGTTTGTCAGATACACGTCTAGCGCCACTATGTGCGTTTCATAGTGGCGCTAGAGGCACGGGACGCACGGCTTTCAACTTACTCTATTCTCTGGAAGGCATCCCTGAAAGCCTTCCACGTTTTGCTCAGGTCGAAGGTGAAGCCAAACTTACCTTTTACCTCTTTTTCTTTCACAAATTCAGTTCGATTAGCCACGGAGATAGAGATCGGTATCTCCATGCCCGGTAGCTTCGGGATAGGGACAGTCAGCTTAGCCTGTGCCCGGTACATCGGTGTCATGCCCGTCATCCCGGTAGCATCCGCTTCGAGGCTGAGTTGCAGCGGGTCACTATAGCCGAGCGGCTTGAACGCCTGAAGCGGCAGATGGAAGCCGGCGGAGAACTTACCACCTCTGGAGTCTCTTCCCGTTCTATTGTTATTAAATATAAATGAGCCGTTTAGCGTGATGCTTGACGTGCCCATCCCTTTGTCGAACGTCAGCACGCCCGAATACTCATCGGGGCGCGTGCCCTTCCGCTGCTTGGTGATGAATTCCAATGCGAATTGAGGTCTCGTGCGGATCGCGTTCACCGCGTTCTTCGTCTTCGTATCCAGTGTGGCGAAGGCGCTGATATGCTTCGAGATAATTGCATCGATGTTTTTCACCTCGTCCGCACTCAGAGAACTCAAGATACTCTCAACCTTTGTGGCATCAACAACGACGTGTTTGTTGAACTCATTCAGCGTCGTCAGTGTTATCCCATCGGGCAGCTTGTCTCTTTTCTGCAAGAGGTCGAACAGGTAGAGTCTGACTTCACCACGAATCACGCTGAAGCCAATAGCCGAGTCGTCTAAAGCCTGTTGAATGTTCGCCAGTTCATCCTGATTATTCTTGTTGGCGAGATCGCGCCCGTTGTGTGCGAGCCACTTGATCCCGATGACCGGCTCTCTGGTGTTGGTGTTCTCCGGCACTTCGTAGCCCAGTGTAAACGAGACGCTGCGCCATTTCCTGTTCTTGTTGTAAATCTCAGGGTCTAGCGGGTCTTGGCTCGATAGGGCGGATTTCAGGGCGTAAGCCGAGAAGGTCAGCGTCTTCGGCGTGGCCGACTTTTTATCTCCGGCGGCAGAGTCTGAAAGGTTCAGGAAGTCCAACCCGAAGCCGAGCAGGTCGGGTGCCGAACTCCTTTCCACCAGCGAGGTCGAGTTCTCGGCCGCCGCCGGCGCATCAGCCTGTTTGGTTGGATCAGTCTGATCGACCCGTCCCTTTAAGTTCTCGCAGATACGCTCCTCTATATAATCCGTCAGGTTCCGGGCGTTCGGAGGCTTGCAAACCTTTTCCTGTGCGCAGACGATGGTCGGTAGGCAAAGGATACTGAGAAGCAGAATGATATGCACGAAGACTCTGGTTTTCATGACTCGATACTCCTTACGGCTAGATGCTGATGACCCAAGCCTCATTGCATAAAGCCAATGGATTGTCGCTCTCGTAGTCGGCATCAACTATTACGCCGTCTCCGACGCGGTTGTGGCTAGCGTCGTGCAGTTCCACGCGGAGCGTGTATTTGAGGGCGCCAGTGAATGACATCGCGAATGTGTAATCCTCACCATCCGAACTAGGATCATCGGCGGAACTCCGCGGCCAAATGACCTCGTAATTCTTCCGCGGCGGGCCGAGATCGATTGCGTTGAAATGTTTCTTGTGCCGACAAGCTAGGCTAAATATGGGTTTTGAGCCGTCCACCGTCACGAAGTAGTGAAGGTGCTGCCCCTCATCAACCTGCACACTACCTATCAGAACTCTGCGCGTTTTTTTACAGATAGAACTGGGAGCGGCATCTTTATTTGCTGACATGACACACCTCCTTAATTTGAACTAACTCCCCTTGATTTGCTTCGACAGATTGGGCTGAAGAACGTGAGCGGTTAATGCCAGCTTGCTAAAGATCGCAAGACCAAATTCTTACGGCCGGTTCGTCGCCTCTTTAGCTCTCATCAAGCATGCCATGGACAGCAGGAACAACATCTATGACCGCTCTCTAACTTGTAATGTACCGGCACGGCAAAACGTTTCAGCCCGCCGCATAAAATTTTCAGCGACTTTGCGTAGTTGCAAAGACAAGCTGCACGGCACAGATTTGGCAGACCGGATATTGATCGCCTGATAGTGCGCTTTGTCTATGCTTCAGACCGAAGCGCGTGCAGATTACGCGCTGATGAGAACAATACGGCGGGAGACTTTGATGGCTTGTTTGATCGCGTACGCACAGTCGAAGAGGCGACTTAGTGCGTGGGCAGCGTGCGCTGCGGGAGTAGCATGTGAAGAGAGTAAACGCCGCCATGCCGCGCCGCAGGAGCGGGCGGTTAGAGCGCCGAGCGTTGGCTGGCGGTGCGGTTATTGTTTATTGCCGTTCTTCGTGCCGGCTTTCTTCTTGCGCGTGAGACCGGTGTGGCGTTGGCTGGCGCGGACGTAGCCCATCGCTTCGTAGAGGTCGCCGTCGGGGCCTTCGGTCGGGTCGCCGACGACGCCGTTGACGACGAGTTGCACAAGGCGCAGGCTCTCGGTGTCGGCGGTCTCGCGTTCGACCTGTTTGGACTGCACCTGATTTTCCAGCACGGTCAACTCTGCGCGCTTGTCGTAGGAGGGCTGCACCGCCGCTTTGAACTGCGCGAGTGTCATCCCGCCGAACGACTTGTCAGGCGCTAAGGTCTCCCATGCGCTGATGATGCGATCCAGTTTAGACTGAGCGGTTTTAGGGTTGCTCATGAGGTCTTTCTCCTTCGGAGAGTTTGGCAAGGCGCGCGTATTCTATGCCAAATCGCGCATTTGGCAAGCAAAATTTTAACGGCCGCCGGCTGATCCGCGTATCTTGTTTATTTACTTGCAGTTCTCGTCTTCAAAGCTGCAACTCAAAGCCTTAAATGTGCAACTTAAGCCTTTAAATGTGCAACTCAAAGCTTTATTTCCGCAAGTTAAAGCTTTATTTCCGCAGGTTAAAGCTTTAAATCTGCAAGTTAAAAGCTTTGAGTTGTAGCAATAAAGCTTTAACTTGCAAGTCAAAAGCTTAAACTTACAAGTCAAAGCTTTATTGCTGCACAGCAAAAGCCCAAACCTACGCCGCCAAGCTTATCTTTCGTAAGTTTCAAGGCTCAAACTGCATCGCTAAGCTTGGCACTAGGCCACGCCGCCAGCAACCCAACCGCGCATCGCTCCAAGCCGCCAATCGCCGCAGCATCCGCCCGCTGCCGTCCTTAACACGCCAAAGCGGTGTCAGCATACAAAGCGCATGATAATACGCGCGTGAAGAGTATTATCTTGCGCCATGCAGTCCAAGGCGCTTTCCCTTTGCTAGAGCGTGGTCTCTAAGATAATCTTCGTTAATGCCACAGACTAGACACCTTGAGCGACACTTTACAGCCAGTGATACCGTCCGTGACATTGTCATTGGAATGTCAGATGGTTTAACCGTTCCTTTTGCGCTCGCCGCCGGACTCTCCGGCGCAGTCAATTCCTCAACCATCATCATCACTGCGGGCCTTGCAGAGATTGCTGCGGGATCAATCGCGATGGGATTGGGCGGCTATCTGGCGGCTAAAAGTGACGCTGAGCACTATCAGAGTGAGCGCGAACGTGAGCAGAAGGAAGTAGCAGCGATGCCTAAGGAGGAAATGGCAGAGGTGGCGAAGGTGTTCCGCTCCTATGGGCTTACTGACTCGGAAGCTGCTCCATTAGTAAAAGCCTTGAGTGAGCGTCCGCATGCGTGGATAGATTTCATGATGCGTTTTGAATTAGGGCTTGAGCGGCCAGATCCGAAACGTGCGTTGACGAGTGCCCTCACTATTGCTGGCGCCTATATCGCTGGCGGGCTGATCCCGCTCAGCCCATACATTCTCTTAACCCAAGCGCAGACCGCTTTGAGGGTGTCCGTGCTTGTGACGCTTGCAGCCTTGGTGGTGTTCGGCTACGTCAAAGGGCACTTTACTGGCACGGCACCGCTCCGGAGCGCGATTCAGACTATGCTCGTCGGCGGAGTAGCGGCCGCCGCCGCATTCGCGATCGCGCGGGCCATCTCATAAGGATGAGCCGCGCCTGACAACTCGTTCAACCCGACGCCTCGATAGCATGCCTTCCATTGTTGTCTCTGGAGATCAGGTAGCATACAGTCGAACGTTTGGCGACTACGTTGACATCTGCTCCGAATATAAGAGAATGGTCGTGGAAGAGTTATGAAGAGAGCGAAAGATATTAAAGAGAGCAAAGTTGAACACCCGCCCCGCGCCAAAGCGTCAGAGAAAGAAGCCTTGCAGCGCATGAAGGAGTTTGCCAAGCGGAAGGGGAAATTCATTGCCACTGTTAGACCTCACGCCAGTCTGTAATCTATGACACGCATTCCCGCGCAAGTCTCCGCTCTGCTCCAAGAACTGACGACGCAACTGCCGTTAATTCTAGGTCGGAACTTGGTCGGCATCTATCTGTACGGCTCGCTCACGCAGCGTGCGTTCAATCCCAAGCGTAGCGACGTTGATTTGATTGTGGTGACGCGGCGCGACTTGAGCGCGGCGCAGTTCAAGCGACTCGACGCGTGGCTTGCACGCGCACGCGAGTCGAACGCTTGGGTTGAGCGCTTGCAAGGGTCGTTTCTGATCCGTGATGAGATTCTCACGATGAATGCGAAGGCGTGCCTTTATCAGTTTGGCGAACTCAAGCGGAGCGGGTCGGACGGCAATCCGATCATCTGGTTGAATGTGCTGCGGAGCGGCGTAGTGCTGTACGGCCCACAGCCTGAGTCGTTCGTGCCAGAGGTTACGCCGGAGATTCTGTCTGCGGCTTTGGCGCGTGAGGTCGGTTATCTGCGCGCGGAGATAACAGAGCAGCCGCAGAGCGAATGGCGCGACATGCCATCGTATCGCGTATATGCGGTGTTGACGTTGTGCCGGATTCTGTATTCATTCAGGCACGGCACGATTGTCTCGAAGCGACGCGCCGCCAAGTGGGCGCTCAAACATCTGCCCGCAAGATGGCATGAGATCATCTTGCAAGCACAGGCAAGCGATACTGGCGAGCGCGTCACAAGCATTTCTCTCTCTCGCATCGCGCAGTTTATTGACTTCGCCGAGGCGCAACTTCAGGCCGCGCCGATGGTCGTTAGACGGAAGCGCGCAAAGATTGGGCGATGAGAGGGACGATGCGGCGTGGGACTTCGATGGCTTGTTTGATGTGGCGCGCGTGGGTGAAGTGACCGGCGACGTAGAGACCGGGCACACGGGTCTCGAAGGTGTCAGGGTCATAGACGGGCACTTGGTTTAAGCCGGCGGGGACAATCTCGACGCCCACTTCACGCAACAGCGTGAAGTCCGCGTCCGCGCCGATGAGGATGAAGACCGCGTCGTTCGCCAGCGTTACGCCCCGGCCGTCCTCTTGTTTGATCCGCACGGCATCCTCAGTGATCTCTTCAAGCTCTGTGAACAGCATGAGGCGCAGACGCCCGGCGGCGATGTGTGCTTCGAGCGGCCCGCGCACCCAAGGCTTGATCGCGTTCATCTTCGGGTCGCGATTCTCCCAATCCATACGCCAGATGGCGAACGTTGTGCGCGCGCCTTCGTCTGCGAGAAAGAGCGTCGCTTCGGCTGCGGAGTTGCCGCCGCCGACGACAAGCACGTCCTTGCGCACATACGGGTACGGCTCAGTAAAACGATGCTGCACCTTCGGCAAATCTTCGCCCGGCACATTAAGCCGTCTCGGATAGGCCATCGCGCCAAAGGCGACCAGCACACGCGCCGTCTGATAGACAGCCTTCGTCGTGTGTACGTTGAAGCCTTCCGGTTCGATAGGCTCAATGCGCGTCACAGGCTCTTCGGTGTTGATGCGCAAGCCCTCGCGCAAGGCGAACTGCACGTAGTAGGAGAGCAACTCTTCGCGCGTCGGCTTCTCGCGGCAAGGTTGCAGCGCGCCCGCGCGCAGTTCCAATTCGTTCGGCGTGGAAAAGACCGTGCGCCCGACCGGATATTGATAGATCGTGTTGGCGATGAGACCCTGTTCGACGACCAAGTAGTTCAAGCCCTCACGCGCGGCCGCGTCCGCCGCCGACAAGCCGGCCGGCCCCGCGCCGATGATCAATAAATCCAAAGTCTCTGTAGCCATGACGTATATCTGCGTGCCAACATCCTCGCATGAGGAGACGCGCGTCGGCAACCGTGCGGCGCACAACGTCGGGCTTTCAGTTGAGTGTGGAGTAAAAAACGTTCACCGCCGCAGACGCAGAGAGCGCAAAGGGGGCGCAGAGAAATATTCAACTCTCTCTGCGTTAACTCCGCGCTCTCTGCGCTTCCGGCGGTGAACCACAACGCACCAAACGCTCAACTGAAGGACTGATCGCTCAGAGCATCTCCGTGTGGTCTTCGTTGCCCGCTTCGTCAATGTAGCTGACGCTCATGTTCCCGCCGTTGAGCGTGAGCAGGGCGAAGCCGTGGATGCCGCGCTTGGGGCGTTTGGGGTCGCTCTGGCGTGCGACCCATTCGACCTGCGGGCCGGCCAGCGGCGGCTTGGCGCTGGGGATGCTGTAAGGGAAGCAGCCGTGCCCGATGCAGCGCCCCTTCACGCCTTGATACTTTTGATAGACGACGCACAGGTGTTCGTGGCCCCAGAACCAGTGCGGAATCTGGCCGGCTTGCAGGAAACCTTTGAGCCACTCGAACAGACGCTTCTCGCCTTCGACCTCCGAAGGCAAGGCTTCGTAACCGGAATAGAGTTGATGATGCGACAGCAGGATGTTCGTCTTGTTCGAGCCGTCGTTTAAGAGCGCGCCCAGCCACTCGATCTGATCCTGCGTCAAGTCGTGCTCGACGTAGCCCGTGTCCAAGCCGATCAGACGCCAGTTATCGTTTTCGAGACAGAAGTAGCTGGCATCCTGTTTGAACTCCTTGAGCGTGATGTCGAAGTAGGCGTAGCCGCCGCTATACATCTCGTGATTGGAGTTGAGCGCGAAGGAACGCCCGCGCTCGTGCGCGCCGGGCCAGAACTTCAAGAAGCGGTCGCGCACTTCGCTCTCCACGCCCGCGTAATAGACGTCGCCCAGATGGATGACGATGTCGGGGTTGCGCTTCCTGACTTCGTTGGCGACGGCTTGCGCGTGGTCGTTGCCGCCGCCCCAGTCGGCTAACAGTGCGACCGTGACTTGGTTGTTCATCGCATAGCGAAAGTCTGTTAGTTCCTCATGTCTGATGAACGGATGCTTGCCTTTGAAGGCGAGCTTCAGCTTCTCCGTAGCCCATTCCAGCCAGCCCGTATCGAGGTTGTCAAACTGTTCGCCGATAAAAAATTTGGCTTCGGCGGCCGCGCCCTTCTTCTTCGGCGGCTTCGGCCGGTAGAAGATATTTTTCGCCGCCATCTTACTCAGTTTCTTCTTCCGCACGCCTTTACCCTTAGCTGTGATCCCTTTCGCCTCCGCTGCTTCCACTATTGCACCCGTCTGATTATTGATGTGCTCATCCATCGCCGCTTGCAGGAGCGCGATGGTGCGGTCGCGTGGCGCGTACCAGACATCTTGCACGGCCGCGCCGACGAGACCCGTCGCAGCCTTCAATGCTTTCGCGCCCTGCGCGCCTTTCTTCGCGCTCTTCTTGACCGGCATGACGGGTTGCATCTGCGCCTGTTCGTAAGCGCGTTGGAGACGCTCGACGATCTGATCGCGCTCGACCTTTTGCGCGCCGGTGGTCTCTTTGATGGCCTTCTTTAGATCAGATGTCTTCACTTCCGGGTGGCGGGCGGCCAAGTTTCTGGCCGTGTCTCGGAGCAGCGCGAGGACGAAATCTTTATCGCCTGTTATCTCGTTCATGTCTTGTGCCTCGTTCGTGGTTGCGGAAATGTAAGAGCGTTCACAGCAGGTCGAGCGACTGTCCGTGCGTTCGGGCGCGCGGCTTCGTTGTCGCCCGCCGGCCGGAAATTCTTCAGAGGTTGCGGGCGATGTCCAGATAGACGTTCCTGATGCTCAACTCATAATCTTTAATCTTGCTGAGCAATGAAAGACTCAAGCCGCCCATGCGTTGCATCTCCTGCAAATCCCACCAACCGATCTCGTTGAGATGATCGGCCGGGACAGGGAACTGATGTTGCTTGATGGGCTTGGTCGTGCCATCGTCACTACGGAGTTGCGCTTGCCACTGCTGCGAGGTGACGGGTACGAGGCCATCATTGTCGCCTTCGGCGTCGTGGATGATCTGCCAAGGCTCTTGCAATGGACTGAAGACGGCGGCCTTCTCTTCGGCGCTCGCGTAAGTTTGATAGACCACTTCGTTCTTCGCTTCGGCATTCTGCGCCGTCTGGTTGAACTGCGCGCACGATTGTGTAGTCAAATCCTGCAAGCCAGCGATGTCGAGGACGTTTTTCAACGACTCGATCAGTACGCTGCCGCCGTTCTTGATGCCCCAATCGGCGAAGCTCGTGCCGTTGTGCGGCGTGCCGATGGTGGTGAGACTAGCGACCTTGCCGGCCATCTCTAAGTTCACGAGCATGTGGCGCGCGTCCAAGCCGCCCATGCTATGCGCGATGATGTGTACCTTCTCGCTCTGCTTGAGTGTTAGCGCCTTGTTCACTTCAGCGCGTAAATCCTCCGCGCGCTTGGTGACCGGCGCGGCGAAGCTGACGTTGGATTGATAGATGTCGAAGCCCTGATCGCGCAAGTGGCGGGCGATGCCTTTGAAGTAGTTCACGCCATCGGTCGGCAGGGTCAAGTCCAAGCCGAAGAGATTGGCTGTGTGGAGCAGGTGGGCCAGCAAAAAATCGAATCTGGCGATACCATGCGCAAGCACGATTGGATAGTTACGATGATTGGCCATTGCTCAGCTTCTCGCTTTCTCGCCCTACAGGGCATGTCAGGGGCTGGCCCCTTTGGTTCGGAGGTTTGCCGCGTGGCGTGCGTTGCCTTGGCTCAAGTTACGCGGTTGCGAGGTTAAGAATTAACTTGGTGAAGCGCGCCGGACGACAGCACCTCTGCTTGTCTGCACGCTACGCACCAAAGTCTTGGCGGTCGCCACTCACTGCACGTCCCAACTGGAGATGATCAAGGTGTGCTCCGTGAGTATGCCTTTGCAGTGGATCGTCTTGCCGACCAACCGCTCCAACACCGGATCGAAGAAAGGATTGCCGCCGCGCCGGCGCAGGACGTACGTGCCGTCTTTGGTGGCGAGGAACATAGCCTGCCGCTCGCTCTTTGAGCCGGTCGCGGTCTGATGCTTGATCACCTGTCCGGTCGTTTCAAGCGGTTGATAACCTACGGGCACGGACGGCGATCCTTTCCTTTAGCGCCGGATGAACGATCCTACTTTGAGTGGCCTTCGCTGATGACTATATTACCGCCAACCTCCTTTGCCTCCAAGACGACAATCTTACGAATCGGATGTTTCTTCGCGCTCGTGCCGCCGTCCGCGCCCGCTTTGGTTGCGCCCTGTTTGGCCGCGCCTTTCTTGATCCCTTTCATGTTCGCGCTGGTGGACTGCGGCGTGCCGATAAAGACGTGAAAGGCTGTGGTCTCCGGCCTTTTCGCCGCCGCCACCTTCATGATCCCTTTGGCCATCGCATTCTGCGGCGCAATGTGCGCTTGTGCGGGGGCCTCGACGCGATAGGAGATGGTATCCACGTGTTGCAGGTTCAACTGGCGCGCGAGCTTCTGCAAAGAAGCGGCGACGTTCTTGGGCGGGGCAGTCTTTGTCTTCGTCATCGCCGGCTGCATCCCTGCGAGCATCGTCCCCTTGGCGCGCAACGTCTGGCGGCGCTCGGCGCGCTCTGAGGCCGCCGCTTGATGGACGGCTTTTGAGTTGGCCGCGCTCTTTGCGCCGGCCGCCGCAACGCCCGTCGTCAAGTGGACGATCTTCGCCCCGACCGCGAGCTTGGAGGTCGGCGCGGCGACCGGCGTGATGGATGGATCGCCGAAGAGATTAAATTGCGCGAGCGTCTTCTGGTTCTTCAGGTTCAAGGGCGTGGTCTTTTCGACGAACTTGTGTCTGGCTTCAAGGGCCGCGCGCCCCAGTGACGCGCCGCCCAAGACTCGCTGCAAGAAGTATTGACAGATCAGATCGGCTTGATCGTTGCCGGAGAAAGGGCCGTAGGCGGTCGTCGTGCTGCCGAAGAAGCCGTAAGCTTTTCTGTCCAGATAGGTGTTGCACATGCCCATCTGGTTGTTCTCCGCGCCCGAAGGATCGTATAGCTGCCCGCCGAAACAGCACTCGACCGCCGCCACCGTGCCCTCGATGATGTTCTTCGGCAGCGCCACGAACGCCGCTTGATGCGAGACCGGCATCTCTTCATCGTCCGTGCTAGATTGGCCGTAGAAGTCCGGGATCATGTCGCCGCCGTGACAGTTGATGAAATGTAACCGTCGGTTGATGAGCTTGGACGTCCACTTGTAACCTCTCGACGGCGAGGTTTGCAGGTCTGCGTCCGTGTTGAAGACTTTCTGCAAACTCTCGGAGGTCGAGTCGCGCCACTTCTCCGCGCTGATGCCGAGATAGTTTTGATAATCCGTGCGCGGCCGCGATTTCCACTTGGTCGCGGTCTGCAACAGCCCGAGCAGATACTTGGGGTTGTTCGCGCCGGTCAGATCGGGCAAGCGACCGACGACGCGCGTCGGGCCGGTGAAGTCGTTTACATCCTGACTGTAGGGCGCGTCGCAAGCGTAAGGCAGATCGCTATAGGCGAACTCGTCTGTGTCGCCGTCCGGGTTTGGCGTGTAGAGCGGATTCTTTACGTCCTGATGCGGCACGACATCAATCGCGCCGAGAATCATCAAGTAGTCGGGCACGAGCGCCTTATAGACGCCGTCAATGGCCCGCTTGTTCTGTTTGGGATCAGTGGCATCCTTAACGGGCGGCGCTTTCAGTTTCTTCATGCCGGCCTCGTCGTCCAACGCAATGAGCTTAGTGGTCAGCCCGCGCGCCTTGTCCGCCGCGATCAAAGCCTGCACCGCCGCTTGGATGGTCTTCACCCCAGCGGCTTCATACTTCTGCCTGAGCGCCGTCAGGTTCGTCACGATCACTTTATCAACAGGCATCGTTCTTAACTCCTTAAAGCAAAATGTGGCTGGGGAGACGCACGTGAAGGCTGTGAGATACGGGCGCTTCAGGCGCTCACTGCCGACGCGGAAAGCGCGGGCAGTTAGAGACCAACAAGATCGCCGCAATTGACGATCTTGTTGGCCGCTTAGTTGACAACGAAAGCGGTGTACTCAAGCTAACGCGGGCGCGTTCAGGTAAGACTCAACGCCGCTCGTTGAAGACTTACGGATTGCCGCCGCCCGCCGCGCCGCCACCGCCGCTGCTACTCTGTATGCACTGGAAGACACAGGCGGCGAAGCCGAGAGGGTCTTTCTTCGGGTTATGATCTTTGGCGCACTGAAGGCCGCAAAAAACCTTCGTCGCGCCGCCTAGGATCGAACCCAACCCAAACTTTTTCGCGTCCGCCGCGCTGACTTTCTGTGCGCCTTTGGCGACTTTCGGTTTGGGCAATGACTTGCCGGAATCTACGGTCTGAAGCACGTCCAATCCGGCGTGATAGGCTTTCTCGCCACCATGAGCTTTCAGGATGTCGAGATATTCGGCTCTTTGTTTCGCGTTTAGGGGCATGAGATTTCTCCTGAAGGGTAACTGAGGCTAAGAACTTAAAGCGTGCGAAGAGTATGACTGGACGAATAAGTTGTCAAGCTCTTTGCTGAATACTATGCGAAGACGGGCGGAGAGTTTTACGAGCACCTGCGCCGCTCGCGCTGGCTTGCGCCGCAAGCTGTCTGCGCGCCAGAACGTTTTGCCTATGCCGTCGCAGGGCAATTGCATATTTGTCATTGCTCTGTTCGCTAACTCTAAAAGCTTGCGGACGCTGCTTAAATAACTTTCTATTCGCTTATGCGCTTTCGCGGCAAAACATTTCATTGAGTTGCACCGAGCATGAATTCGGTTTGACTTCAACAGAAAGCCAGCGGCGATATGTGGTGTTGATTGCGTGCGCTGCGGCGCGGTCGTTATAATGCCGACGCTTGACATCAACAAACGACACACCGCCAACGTCCATATCCGCCGCCCGTCTGCTTGAGCGACTGCGCGGCGTCTTGCTCCCATGTCCCACACCGTTCACAACGGGAGGCGAGTTTGACGCAGCCTCTCTACGTGGCAACATCGAACGCTGGCACGAGACAGGTATAACCGGCTACATCGCCCTTGGCTCGACGGGCGAGCGCGTGCATCTGGATGCGTGCGAATATCTGTCTGTGCTCGAAGCGGCGCGCGCGGTCGTGCCTGCGTCGCGTCTTTTGATCGCGGGCGCGGGGCAACAGAGCGTGCGCCATTCAATAGGTGAGATCGAGCGCGCCGCCCATGCGGGCGCAGATGCGGTGCTCGTCATCACGCCGCACTTTTATCGTGGGGCGATGACGCAAGCCGCGCTCATTGATTACTACACGGCGGTCGCCGATGCAGCGCCCGTGCCCGTCCTGCTCTACAGCATGCCTGAGTTGACCGGCATCCGCATAGAGCCAGAAACAATCGCCCAACTGAGCCAACACGAGAAGATCATCGGCGTCAAAGACAGCGCGGGCGACATCCTGAACTTTGCCGAGACGTTGCGCCTCGTGCCCCGTGATTTCGCCGTCCTGACCGGCAACGGGCCGCTGCTCTACGCGGCTTTAACGGCCGGCGCAACCGGCGCGATCCTCGCCGCCGCCTGCTGCGCGCCGCAACTCGCAGTCGAAATCTTCGCGGCCCTGAAGCGCGGCGCTCATGCACGTGCGCTCAAGTTGCAACGCGCCTTCACGCCGCTGGCGCGTGCCGTCACCGTGCGCTACGGCATCGGCGGCTTGAAGTATGCGCTCGATCTGGCAGGCTACACGGGCGGCTCTGTGCGCGCGCCGCTCAGGATGCCTGCAACGGAAGCGCGCCGCGAGATTGCGCAACTCTTGAGCGATGCTCTACGTTATGCAGATACAGCCGCAGACTATGACGCGGTTGAGCCGGATAGTCTCAGCGCAGGAGCAAACGTGTGAGCAGCCCCGAAGCCGCTTGTTACAGCACCCCCGAAGAGGCGGGCCTGCACCTCGAACCTTTGTCCTTCGAGCGCATCCCGCATCAGACGCGCCTCTTCCTCGACTACCTGCGCGACCCCGTCCGGCTGCATCGCTTTTATCCGAACGCCGTCCGCTTTCATCACGAACTCGCCGCGCGCGCTCCCGAAGTCTTAGCCGCACACCAGACTGATCGCAACGCGCTCTGCGATACGCTCCAATCATTAAACGCTGAATGGGGCGCGAGTCGAGAGACGCTCGCCAACATCGAACGTCTGCGCGCGGACGATTGCGTCGCCGTCGTCTCAGGGCAACAGATCGGCCTCTTCACAGGCCCGCTCTACACGATCTACAAAGCTCTGACGGCCGTCAAACTCGCCAGTTGTTTGACGCAGCGTGGCACACAGGCCGTGCCTGTTTTTTGGCTCGCGACGGAAGATCATGATTGGCCCGAAGTGCAGACCGCCGAAGTGATCGCCTGCGACGGCCGGCTCGCAGGCGTGAGTCTGCCCGCAGACTTGCACATAGACGGCGCGCCGGTCGGTCGCGTCATACTCGACGAGCGGATCAAAGACACAGTGCAACGTCTGTTCGACGTGTTGCCGTCGAGCGAGTTCACCGACGAACTCGCGGCGCTCGTGCGCGACGCTTATGCGCCCGGTCGCACTTACGCCGCAGCCTTCGCGCGCTTGATGACCGCGCTCGTCAAGTCTTACGGTCTCATCCTGCTCGACCCGCTCGACGCGCGTCTCAAACAACTCGCCGCGCCGCTCTACTCGGAGGCCGCACGACGCGCGCCAGAGATCGCCGCCGCCATCGAAGCGCGCAGCCGCGAGCTTGAACAAGCCGGCTATCACGCGCAAGTTCACGCCAACGCAGACGCCTTCCCGCTCTTCCTACATCTCGACGGCGCGCGCCACGCGCTCACGCGCACCGACGACGGCCGCTATCACGCGAAGGGCACGGGCAGCGAGACTGCGTACACGACCGAAGAACTCGCCGCTTGGGCCGTGCGCGCGCCTGAAGCGTTCAGTCCGAACGTGACCTTGCGCGCCGTCGTGCAAGATTATCTCTTGCCGACCATCGCTTACTTCGGCGGCTCGGCCGAAGTGGCTTACTTCGCACAGACCGCCGAAGCCTATCGCGTGCTCGCGCGCCCCGCCACGACGATCCTGCCCCGCGTCAGCATGACGATTGTCGAGCGCCGCACCGCGCGCACGCTCAAGCGTTACGGTCTCAAGCTGACGGACTTCTTCGCCGGCCTCGATCACGTCGAAGCGCGCGTCGTCGAAGAACACTTGGGTGCTGAGCAAGCGCGCGTCTTCGATCAGACTGAAGCTGCGATCAATCAAGCCCTCGCAAGCTTGCGCACCGAGCTACAACGCTTCGAGCCGACGCTCGCCGACGCGCTCACCAAAGGCGCACAGAAGATCGAGCATCAACTCGCGGGCCTGCGCACGCGCTTTCATCGCGCCCAACTCGCGCGCGACCGCGCTGCCCATCGCCAACTGGAGCGCGCCGACACCGCCCTCTACCCCGGCAAGACCTTGCAAGAGCGTCGGCTCAACATCACTTCCTTGTTCGCGCGCCACGGCCGCTACTGCATGGACTGGATTTTCAACGCGATTGACCTCGGCTCGGTCGATCACCAGATCGTTTATTTATGAGCAATCAGCGATCAGCTAAAACAAAAACTGAAGTCGAAAGCTGATCGCTGACAGCAAATCATGTCAAAAATTCGCGTCCTCTCAGATCATCTCATCAATCAGATCGCCGCGGGCGAAGTGGTGGAGCGCCCCGCGTCGGTGGCGAAAGAATTGGTGGAGAATGCGATTGATGCGGGCGCGCGGCGCGTCGAGGTTGATGTCGAAGCGGGCGGGCGCAGACTCCTGCGCGTGGCGGACGACGGCGGCGGCATGACGCGCGACGACGCGCTCCTTGCGTTCGAGCGCCATGCGACTTCGAAGATCAGTCGCGCCGAAGATTTAATGTCCATTCGCACGCTCGGCTTTCGCGGCGAGGCGCTGGCTTCGATTGCCTCGGTCGCGCGCGTCGAGCTAATCACGCAGTTGGCCGATGAGACGGAAGGCACGCGCGTGCTGATCGAGGGCGGGCGCATGCGCGACGTGCAACCGGCCGCGCGCCCGCGCGGCACGACCGTCACCGTGCGCGATCTCTTCTTCAACGTGCCTGCGCGCCGCAAATTCCTGCGCTCCGAAGCGACCGAGAGTTTTCATCTCATGAACCTCGTCACGCACTACGCGCTCGCGCATCCAGAGATCGAGTTTGTCTTGACGAACAACGGGCGCGAGACCTTGCGCGCCGCGCCCGCCGTGGACTTGCGCGAACGCGCTTATCAAATCTTCGGCGCGGAGTTTCTCGACAGCCTGCTCACGGTTGATGGTGGCTTGATGAACGTCGCACGTGCGCGCGGCTTCATCTCCGCACCGCGCGAACGCCGCACGACGCGCGATGCGCAATATCTCTTCGTCAACGGCCGCTTCGTGCGCGACCGCCTGATCAGTCGCGCGCTCGCCGAAGGCTATCGCACGGTGCTGCCGCACGGCGTCTATCCGGCGGCGCTGCTCTTTTTAGATGTGCCGCTCGAAGAAGTGGACGTGAACGTCCATCCGGCGAAGACCGAAGTGCGTTTTCGGCGCGCCGCAGCCGTCGCCGACATCGTGCGCGAGAGCGTCCGCGCTGCGCTGGCCGGCGGCGGCTACGTGCGCCGCGAGCCGGACGACGTTGTGCTTGAAGCCGAGCACGCGTATGAGGGCGCAGACTTCATGCGTGCTGCGCGCGTTGAGACGACCGATACAATGAATGCACGCGCGCTGTCGAATGAGCCTGTGAGCGCCGAGAGCAGCGAGACGAGCGCGCGCGGATCGAATAATCATTCGCCTGACCGCACGCCGGTGCCGCAACAGGAAGCCATTGAGTTCGGCTTCAACGCGCCGAGTGATGAGTTCAACTTTGCGCGTGAACAAGCGGCGACGCAATTCGCCGCGCCTTCTGATGCAGCTTTGTCGGCGGTTGCGCGCCACGCCGAAGCAGCACCGCACGCGCAGAGCACTAACGATCAATCTATTGCAGCCGACGCGAACGTACGCGGCGCATCGTCGCTGCCGCCGCTCAATTCGATTGCCGGGGCGCTGCGCGCTGTGCCAATCGCGGAGGCTTCGCACAACATCCGCCCGCTCTATCAACTCGAAGAGAGTTACATCGTCGCCACAGACGAAGAAGGTTTGTTGCTGATTGATCAGCACGCGGCGCACGAGCGCATCCTGTTCGACAAGTACCGCGCGCTCGAAGTTGAGCGCCGCGCAGACGCGCAGCAGTTGCTCGTGCCCGAAACGTTCGACCTGACGCCCGCGCAAGCCGCCGCCTTCGATGCGGTCGTCGCCGACCTCGAAGCTTACGGCTTCAGTCTCATGCGCCTGTCCGGGCGCACGGTTGCGATCAAGGCCGTGCCGGCCGATCTGCCCGCGTCTGAGGCGCGCAACCTGTTTGTCGAAGTGCTCGACGCGGTGGACAACGAACGACGCGGGCGCACGCGCGCGACCTTGCGCGAGCGCGTCGCCGCCGCGCTCGCCTGTCGCGCCGCGATCAAGGTCAACACACCGCTCGCGCCCGAAAAGATGCGCTGGCTGATTGATCGTCTGCTCGTCACCTCTTCGCCGACCACTTGCCCGCACGGTCGTCCCGCGATCCTGCGCTTAACCACGCGCGACATCGAACGTGGCTTTCACCGGCCGTAAAAAAAGAGGTTAGAGGCTAGAGGTTAGAGGTCAGTGATTGACTCTTACTAACCTCTAACCTCTGACCTCTAACCTCTGCTTTTTACAATCTTGCGAGGGTGCGCAGCACCGCGTCTGTGTCGGTGAGATCGGAGAGCAGTGCGTCGGGCTTGTGCGCGCGCAACTCCGGCGCGGTGTAGGTGCGGCCCGTAGCGATGGCGATGGCGCGCGCGCCGAAGTGGCGCGCGCAGGCTATGTCGTTGGGCGTGTCGCCGATGACGATGAACTGCGCGGGCGCAAGTTCCAAATTAAGATGACGATTGATGCGTGCGGCGGCGAGCGCGGGCAACTCGCGCCGGTCGTGCGAGTCGTCGCCGTATGCGCCGGGCAGTTGGAAGAAGCCTGCGAGACCCGTGAGGCGCAACTTCAAATAGGCGGCCGCTTCGACGTTGCCGGTCAGCAGTGCCGAACGATAGCGCGGCTCTGCCGCAACAGCAGTCAATGTCGCGTGCGCGCCCGCAAGCGGCACGTACAACGCTTCGACGCTCGTGACGCGCTCCAACTCCGCAACGTAATGCGTGCGCAAATCGTCGAGGCGCGCGCGAATCTGCTCGTGCGTGAAGCCCTCGTCGCGCAAAGCTTCAGCGACGATCTGCAAGTCGGTCATGCCTGAGACGGTCAACTCAGTCAAACGCCCGCACGTGCCGAACACGCGCTCCAAAGCCGGCCGCGTATAGTCGAGAAACGCGCCCCGCCGCACCGTCCGCACGAGCGTCCCGTCCACATCCCACAACAAGACGCGCAGATCATGAAATTGATTCATTTGTTTATCTGTTCATTGACTCAATGAAACAATGAATCAATGAATCAATGAAACAATCTTTCTATTCAACGACGACCAGCACGTCGCCTGCGTTGACGGTCGCGCCCGCCGTGGCGTGTAGTTCGACGACCGTGCCCGACTTTGGCGACTTCATCTCGTTCTGCATCTTCATCGCCTCAACCACGAGCAGCGCGTCGCCCGCTTCGACCTGCGCGCCCTCTGTGACGATGACGCGCACGACCTTGCCGGGCATCGCCGCCAAAACCTGTGCCCGACCGGCCGCCTGTGCGCCCGCTGCTGCCGTGTGGCGCAGACGCTTTGGATCGCTTAAAGCGATCTGAAAAACCTGTGACCCGATCTGCACCTCTGTCGTATCGCTCGTCGCCTGCGCATGGCCGACGCGACATTCATAGACGCGCCCGCCCGCTTGCAACAGATAGATGCCCGGCTCAATCGCGCGCGCTTCGATCTCATAGCGCCGGTCGTCAACAGTTGCGACAACGCGCACGCCGTCGCGCTCTAACTCAAGCGCGTGCTCTGTGCCTGCAAGTTCGGCTGTCAGTTTCATGCTCAACTTAAAACAGATCGCGCCCACGCTGCTGTGCGATGCGCCCGGCGGTGCGCCAATGACTGACGGGCTGTTGTTGCGCACGTGCGCCGTCAGTCGTCTGCGCTTGCGTCTGCTGCGCCAGCGCGGCGGCGATGATGGCCATGTCGCGCGCGGTTGGATCAATCGCTTCGCTTGTCGGCCGCGCCGCACGGCGCTCATTGAAGCGGGCGATGAAGCCTGTGTCGAGCCGTGCGGCGATAAACTCTTCATCGCGGACGATGGCGCGGAAGAATGAGAGCGTCGTCTTGATGCCGCCGACCGTGTACTCGTCGAGCGCGCGCCGCAAACGATCAATCGCTTCGGCACGTGTGCGCCCCCAGACAGCGAGCTTAGAGATCAAAGGGTCGTAGTAGATCGAAACTTCTGCGCCCGCATAGACGCCGCCATCATCGCGCACCGCCGGCCCCTGCGGCAGACGCAACGTCGTGATGCGACCGGGCGACGGCATGAAGTTGTCGTCCGGGTCTTCGGCATAGACGCGACATTCGATGGCGTGCCCGCGCCACGCTATGTCGGCTTGCGTGAACGAAAGCGGCGCGCCCGCCGCGACCGTGATCTGCTCGCGCACGAGGTCAATGCCTGTGACCAACTCGGTCACAGGATGCTCGACCTGCAAGCGCGTGTTCATCTCAAGGAAATAAAATTCGCGCGTCACGTCCGAGACTAAAAACTCGACCGTGCCTGCGCCGACGTAATCGGCCGCACGCGCGACACGGATCGCCGCCGTGCCCATCTGCGCGCACAAGTCCGCGTCACCTATCGGTGAAGGGCACTCTTCGATCACCTTCTGATGCCGGCGTTGAATCGAACATTCGCGTTCGCCGAGATGAACATAATTGCCGTGCGTGTCGGCGAAGATTTGAATCTCGATGTGGCGCGGGCGCTCGACGGCCTTTTCGAGATAGACGGACGAGTCGCTGAAGGCAGCCGCCGCTTCCGATTGCGCGGTCGCAAAAGCAGCAGCTATCTCAGTTTCACTTGCGACCAGTCGCATGCCTTTGCCGCCGCCGCCCGCCGCCGCCTTGAGCATCACGGGATAGCCCAACGCTGCGGCCGACGCGCGCGCTTCATCAAGCGATGGCAACGGCTCAGTCGTGCCCGGCACGACGGGCGCGCCTGCTGCGAGTGCCGCGCGGCGCGCGTTCGTCTTCGATCCCATCAACTCCATCGCGTCGGGCGGTGGGCCGATAAACGTCAAGCCCGCCGCGGCGACTGCGCGCGCGAACTTCGCGTTCTCAGCGAGAAAACCGTAACCGGGATGCACGGCTTCCGCGCCGCTCTGCTTGGCTGCTGCAATGATGCGGTCAATGCGCAGATAACTTTCGACCGACGGCGCAGGGCCGAGCAAGTAAGCTTCGTCGGCCAGTCGCACGTGCAAGGCCGCCGCGTCCGCCGCGGAATAGACCGCGACCGGCGCAACGTGCAACTCACGACACGCGCGTATGATCCGCACCGCGATCTCGCCGCGATTTGCGATCAGGATTTTGCGAAACATAAAAGGCAGAGGTCAGAGGTTAGAGGTCAGAGGTTAGAAAAGTCAAACACCAACTTCAAAGTCCAATGTCCCAAGTCCAACGTCCAAAGTCGGTGACGTGTCGCTGGCCATCTTAATGCCGCATCATGGGGCATTAGACTTATCCGATCTCTAAACCACGACTGAGTTTGCCGGCTGGCGTGGATCGAAGCGGATGGTGATGGGTGCGCCGGCCACGTAGTCGGCGGCGTGTGTGCGTTGGGCTTCGTCGAGGGTTTGTGAGGATTCGTATTCGACGCCGTTGATTTCGTAGGCGTAGAAGACGTGCGTGATATGCCCTTGCTCGTCTGTGGCGATGTCGAAGATCGTGCCTTCGGCGATGCGGCCCGTGCGGAGCAGACGGGCGCGCCGTGCGGCCTCTGTGTTGTCTTGCTTGCGGCGGAAAAGTCTTAACAGACTCATGACCGTGCACGCCGAAACTCAAGGCGTGTTGTTGCTCTGACTGTTGTGCGAGTTGCCTGCGGCGACCGGCGGCGTGGGCACGATCCGGCCGTCGCGCAGTGTGATGTCGTCGGCCGTGCCGAGTTTTTTGTCCTCACCCGGCAGGACGAGCGTGTAGCTTGTAAACGACAGTCCTTCATCCGGCGCGTCGTCTGTGTGCAAAGCGGCGTTGCGCAGCCGCACAACCGCGCCGCGCCGCGCGCGCGCTTTCGTGACCGACGTGGGCAATGACGCGATGTCGGATACAGGCTCGTACTTGAGCGCGCCACCCTTGAGTTGGCTGGCGACTCTGGTGACCGCGCCATCTGGATCAGGCAGTTTCGAGAGATCATCCGCGCCCATCGGGTACGTGCCATAACGAATCTGATACGCGAGCAGCACGCGGCTGAACTCGTAAGCTTCGGCTTGCCGCGCGGCGTCGGCGGCGAGCGCGCGTTGGTGCAGCCGCGCGGGCACGGTCACGCCGATCAGGGCGACGATGAGGAGCGCGACGAAAGCGGACATGCCGAACCCTGCACGTGCCAGCCGCAAGCCCGCGAAGCGCGCAGGCTCACGGCGCAAGGCTTTGAGGACGCGCATAGATGGCCAGAGCGCGACGAGCGCGAGCGGCAGCGCCAACAGTTTCAGACGCCACGCGGCCGTCTCGCCTGAAGCGACGACGTTCCAGAAGGCGAGTGAAAAGGGTTGACGTTCGATGAGCGCGGCGATTGTGCCGACGAGGAAGATGATGACGAGCAGCGCGCCCCACGCGCCGCATGCGAGCGCGAGGCCATAACCGGGCAACTCTTGTTCGGGCCGCACGAGCGGCGGCCCGACTGCACGCGCGCCACACGCGCTGCAAGCCACCAGCGTCTGTTCGCCGGACAGTTTCGCACCGCAACAGGGGCAGATAGTCAAAGTAGTTATTACCTCGCTGCTTGAATAACGTCGCGCGCCGCACGCGCGTTTCACTGTTAATTAAAACTCTTCAGTGCGTCGGCGTCGCGCCGCTCACAACGTTCGGTGCGTTACGCCGGTCGCTCTCGCCCGCGTCCGCCTTCTGCGCGCCTTGGCGCGCGGCGGCGGCGCGTGCGGCCCGAGCGGCTTGCGCCGCTTTGAGCTGCGCCGCGTCCGTGCGCCAGACTTCGCGCCACGTGTGATACATGCGATGCGCGAACGTCCAATAAGAGCCGACCGCGAGAATCCAGAGGACTGCGGGCATGCGGTTGGCGAAAAAGTTCTGCGAGCCGGGATGCGTCGAAAGCCCACCGATGATCAAGAGCACGACGCGCTCAGGCCGGCGCAAGAAACCAACGTCGCATTTGGGGATCAAACTCTCGGCCCGCGCGCTCGCATAACTCACCATCACCGATCCCATCATCGCCGCACCCGCGAGAAAGACATTCAAGGTCGAATGGAACCCTGTGTCGCGCGCGTAGAAGACCATGAGGCCCACGAAGACGACCATGTCGGAGAGGCGGTCGAGCGACGAATCGAGAAAGCCGCCGAAGCGCGTGACGCGGCCCGAAAGACGCGCCACCTGTCCGTCGAGCATGTCGAACAGGTTGGCGACAATGAGCACGATGCCGGCGGCGAAGAAATAGCCGAGACCGAACAAAAGGCCCGACAAGACGTTGATCGCGACGCCGATGACGGTGAGCGCGTTCGGATTGATCCCGCCGTGCGCCAGCCAGCGCACCATCGCGTTAATAATGCGTTGCGCGCCGCGCCCGATACTCGCCCCAAACAATTTTGCTTAAGCCTTTCTTCCGGTACAGAAACGACGGGTCGGAAGCAGATTCAGACCCGCCACGTTGACAGAGCATGATAGGGACGCCGCAGACGGGTGTCAAGAAAAGCTCAAGCCGCCGACTTGGCCCGACTCTTCTGCTTGCGCTACCCTCTGGCCGTGATTCTTCTCAAGCGAGGCGCTGACTAATGATGGACGAAGAACAGCAACGACAAATAGACTTCATCATCGAACAGCAAGCCCAACTGACTGCGACGGTCGGATCGCTCGCAGGGACAGTTGATCAACTTGCAGGGACAGTTGATCAACTCGCAGGAAGTGTTGGTCAGCTTGCAGGGAATGTTGAACGACTCACAGGGAATGTTGAGCAACTCACAGTGAAGGTTGAGCGGCTGACAGAGAAAGTTGATCGCACGGCCGACAGTGTGACCGCCTTATTGGCCATTGCGGAGATTCACGACCATGAGATGAAAGAGACGGACGAACGCCTCAACGCGCTCATCAATATAGTCGAGCGGCGCATCAGCGAAGGCCGGAACGGTAGAGGTTGAGACTGTTTCGGCTTCAGCGCAGAGTTGCGCTGTGCTCACCTTCGGGCACTTTCCTTATTCAACAAGCAGCGTCCGCGCAAACGTCATGCGTCAGCTTTCCTGCTGATCATGCAACGTCGTCAGCCGACGGATTTCAAACTTGCGCGCGCCGCCGGGCGTGGTGACTTTGATTTCGTCGCCCTCTTCGCGGCCCATCAAACTGCGACCGATGGGCGAGGTCGTCGAGATGAGACCTTTCGCCGGGTCGCTCTCTTCGGGCGTGACGAGGCGATAAGTCACCTCTTCGTCGCGCTCGTCGTCGTAGAGCAAGACGGTCGAGCCGTAAGCCGCTTTGCCGTGCGGCACTTTCGTCGGATCAATCGAAGAGATTTCGCTGAGGCGCTGGCGCAGGTCGCGGATGCGCGCTTGGACGAACTGTTGGCGCGCAAGCGCGGCATGATACTCGGCGTTCTCGCGCAGGTCGCCAAACTCTTTCGCGCGCTTGATCTCGCGCGGCAGATGCACGCGCAACTCCGTCTCAAGCTCTTCCAACTCGGCCCGCAGCCGATCCTTAACGTCCTGTGTCACCTTCGTTCTTACTCCAATCAAAGATGCAAAAGTTATAAGCCCCGTCAGGTGGGTTTGACAATAGCCTCATACGAAAGTGCCGGCCATCATTTACGCCCCCGACGGGACTCGTCAACAAATCTCTTGCCCGTGATACTTCGCTTCGTCGGCTGCGCCGAAGGAGATGCCGACGTCGCGCGCGGTGCGGATGAGTTGGCTGTCGGTGGGCACGGTCTTGATGTTGGCGCAGGCGCGCGCGAGCGGGACGGTGATGATGTCGGCCGCATGGAGCGCAACCATCTTGCCATGTTCGCCGCGCATGAGCACACGCACGGCGCACGAACCGTAGTTGGTGGCGAGCAGTCGATCAAAAGAGTTCGGCGTGCCGCCGCGTTGCAGATGGCCGAGCACGACACAGCGCGCCTCCTTGCCGGTCAGCCCTTCGATCTCTTGTGCGATGCGATTACCGATGCCGCCGAGGCGCGGCGCATGCGCGCGGTCGCCGGGGTCTTGATAGACTTCAAGGCCGCCCGCCTCCTTCGCGCCTTCGGCCACGACGATGATGCTGAACTGCGAGTCGCATAGATCGCGTTCGTGAATCTTCTGCGCGATTGATTCCATCGTGAACGGGATTTCGGGAATCAAGATCACGTCCGCGCCGCCCGCGATCCCGGAATGCAGCGCGATCCAACCCGTGTGCCGGCCCATCACTTCCAAGATCATCACGCGGTCGTGCGAGGCGGCAGTCGTGTGCAGACGATCAAGCGCCTCCGTTGCGATGTCGAGCGCGGTGGTGAAACCGAAGGTCAGCTCTGTGCAACCGAGATCGTTGTCAATCGTCTTGGGCACGCCGACGACGGGGATGCCGCGCTTATCGAACTCAATCGCAATGCCGAGCGAGCCTTCGCCGCCCACGACGACGAGCGCGTCAATGTCAAGCCGCTTTAGGTTCGCCAGCGCTACGCGGTAAATCTCATCCGGCGTGCTTGAAGTTTCGCCCGTGCGGACGACGAACTGGCCGCGATTGCGCGTGCCGAGGATCGTGCCGCCGCGTGGCAACAGGCCACGCACATCGGCCGGCGTCAGCGGGCGCGTGTGCGTCTCGCCGAGCAGACCCTCGAATCCATCTTCGATGCCGACCACACGCAGGCCATACTCCGACACCGCCGTCTTCACGACCGCGCGAATGACCGCGTTCAAACCCGGCGCATCGCCGCCGCCCGTGATCAGTCCGATGGTGCGAATCATAAAAAACGGTAACGAGTGATGAGTGACAAGTAATGAGTAAAAAAGTGCTTGCTTGTCACTCGGCACTCGGCACTGCTTTAGTTTCTCACGTGCGGCGGCTCGTACTGTTCGCCATAGTCCGGGTACTCGCGCGTGACGACTGAGCCGGGGCGCGTGTTCTCTAACAATAGGCTGAGCGCGTCGCGCAGGACTTGGCGTTGCAGTTCGCGCATGTTGGGGCGGCCCAAGCTGTTGCCGATCTTGAACCCTTTCGGATAGAGCGCGCGCGGCGGGCGCATCTGCGCAGAGACTTCCGGGCTGACCGTGATCAAAACTGTCGGGATGCCGCGCATCTCTATCTCACGTTGGACCGCGACGACCGTGCGGTGGCACACGCTCGGTCAACCGCCTGTCAAGACGACCGCATCGGCGCGCCCGCCGCGATCAATCTCGTTGGCGATCTGCGGCGCTGTGCCCTCATACATCGCCTTGAGTTGCATCGTGTAGCCCATGTAACCGACATGCTTGCGCGCAAGGCCGCCGATGAAGCCTTCGGCTGCCAAGTCGCGCAGCACGTCAATCGGAAACACAACGTTGATGTCTTGATCGGCGTCCGTGTGATCGTAGTGATGATGCGTGACCATCAACTGCGTTGACTCAACGTCGTCCGCAAATACGCGATAAGTCAGATCGCCCAACTCGTCCGCGATGTTGAACGGCTCTTGCTCGCGCAGGTGCACGCCGCCCGCCGTCACGAGGGCGATGCTCATGCGCTTCAAGTCGCCATCAAACGGCGTGAACGGGACGCATTTGCGCGCGAGTGTCATGGCGATCAGTGGTTAGTGGTCAGTAGTCAGTGGTCAGTTAGGAAGAACTCGAAACTCGAAACTTGGAACTCAAATCTTTTACTGATCACTGACCACCGACCACTGCCTCTCACAGTTTGCGCAGGACCTCGAACAGGTCTTCGTTGTCGGGTTGATCCGCGATGTTGTGGATGTCTTTGTAAGCGATCTTGCCGTCCTTGTCCACGATGAAGAGCGCGCGCTCGGAGATGCCGTCTTGCTCACGATAAGCACCATAGGCTCGCGCCACTTCGCCTTTGGGATGAAAATCGCTCAAGAGATCGTAAGAGAGACCGCCCAAGCTCTTGGCCCAAGCGGCGTTGCACGGCACGCTGTCAACTGATATGCCCAGAACCTGAGCATCGTAGCCTTTGAAGCGTTCAAGGTCTGCTTCATAGGCCGGCATCTGCGCGGTTCAGACGGGCGTCCACGCCAGCGGATAAAACGCCAGCACCACATTCTGCTTACCCCGAAAGTCCGAGAGGCGCACCCGTTTGTCTTTCTCAAGGTGGCTCTTCAACTCGAAGTCCGGGGCCATGTCGCCGACTTCAGGCATCTTGAGATGACCCTCCTTCGCTTGACGTTTAAGTTGTTGCGTTTGTCGAACTGCGCTTAAGACTACAGACAAACGCCGCGCGATTCAAGCGCGCGCGGCTCACATTTTTGTGCGCGCTCCCGCCTGCGGCGCGCCGACTGTCTAACGAAATCTATTTACTCCGATAGGGCGGCGGGCATAGAATGATCATGTCTCCTCGAATTCATCCCCCGCAATTGTTGCAATGTGAGCTAAGACTCGTGAAGCAACTCGCCCTATCGCATGTTCGTCTTGGTTGCGCCGCGCGCTTGGCTGCGCAGTTCCCAAAGCTCAGTCTCGGCCCTTAACCGTCTCGGCCTTCCCTCAAGCTTCGGCGGCCGGTAGTTTGCCGTGTACAGCCTGCACGTTAATATCCAGACCGTTCAAGGAGGACTCATAATGAAACATCTCAACCCATCAGCCGCACGAGCGCGGCGACGCGGGCGGCCGCAAAGAGCATACGTCCGTCTCTTACTCTGGACGCTCATCTGCGCGAGCGTCCTCGCGTTGCTGCGCATCGGGCCGCGCGCAATTCGGGCGCAGGCTGCGCCATCGGCCGATCTCGTCGTCACCAAAAGCGGTGATGACACGGCCCCTCTCGGCGGCCAGATCACATATAGCATCGTCGTCAACAACAGCGGCCCGGACGATGCCGCCAACGTAGTGCTCACCGATCCGATCCCGGCACACACGACTTTCGTGAATGCGTCAGCTAGTCAGGGCACAGCCATGTTCGACGGTACGACCGTGACCGCCAACTTCGGCACGATCACTGCCTTCAACGGCGCAAGCCTTACATTGGTCGTGTCGGTCAACAACGACACGCCGCGCGGTACGACGATCAGCAACACGGCCACGGCCACATCGGACACGCCCGATCCAGACCCGTCCACCAATTCAGCGACCGCGAACACCTTCGTGACCGGCCCGTTCCCCGGCGACGTGTTGATCAGCGAGTTTCGCTTTCGCGGGCCGACACCTTCGAGCACGACGACCACCAGTACGTTGGCCGTCACCGGTGCATCGGACGAGTTCATCGAGCTTTACAACAACACAGACGTTGACATTGTTGTGAGCGATTCATTAGGCAGCAACGGTTGGGCGCTCGTCTCTTCTGATGACACCGGCACGTCTAAGTTCGTCGTCCCCAATGGCACGACGATTCCGGCACGCGGTCATTTCCTCGGCGTCAATGCGAACGGTTATAGCTTGAACGGTTATCCGGCGGGCACGACGATCAACGCTGTCGGCGATGTCACCTACACCGCAGACATTCCCAACAACGCCGGCATCGCTCTGTTCAAGACGGCCGATCCGGCGGGCTTCGATGCCAACCATCGCCTCGACGCCGTCGGCTTTAGCGCCGTGATCGATCCGCTCTATCGTGAGGGTAACGGGCTGGGCGTCCCCGTGACGACTGATGTCGAACACAGCTTCGTGCGCAAACTCACGTCCGGCTTTCCGCAAGACACGGATAACAATCTGGCGGACTTCGTGCTGGTGGCGACCGACGGCAACCAGACGCTTGCCAGCGCGCAACTCGGCGCGCCGGGGCCGGAGAATCTCAACAGTCCGATCCAACATAACATAGATATCAAGTCCAGCTTGATCGAGCCGACGCAATCTTCGTTCGCCCCGCCCAATCGCGTGCGCACGGGCAGCGGCGACTCCGGCACGCTCTCGATTCGGCGG
Source organism: Acidobacteriota bacterium (assembly GCA_003223935.1). Classification (GTDB taxonomy): domain Bacteria; phylum Acidobacteriota; class Blastocatellia; order Pyrinomonadales; family Pyrinomonadaceae; genus QHXQ01. The sequence continues at coordinate 40,337 of QHXQ01000052.1, forward strand.
CGTTTTACCAACAACACCGGCGCGACCGTCACGCGCTTGCGCTTCCGCGCCGTAAACATCACGACACAGAACACACCCGTCAGCGTCGCACCGCAAGCGGACTTGCGTCTGATCACATCGGGCGATTTTACGATCACGACGAGTCTCGGCGATCTGATGGTGCAGGGCACTGTGTTGGAAGAGCCGCCCGCACAACCGCAGGGCGGTGGGTTGAACTCCAGCGTGACCGCGTTCGTGCCGGGCGGCGGTCTCGCGCCCGGCGCGACGATTGACGTGCAGTTTCTGCTCAACATAGTCAAGAGCGGCAACTATCGCATCTTCGTCAACGTAGAGGCCCTGACCGAGACATCAGCACCCACTCTGATTAGGGGCCCAAACAGACACAAACTAGCGACACGCTCGCAAACCTTAAAGACTGCCGGCCGAAACTGAGCGGCGCATTGTGCTGATTGCCACACCGCATAAAAGCAAAAGGGCCGCTGCATGCTCAACTATGCAGCGGCCCTCGTGCTTTGCGCGGCACGTTAAAGCGCCGCCTGCACTTGAATCAAGCGCGCTTTTTGCCGACACTCTGCTGTCATGCAACAGCCCGTTGTTACCATCACACGACGCGGCGCAGACCGCGCCCGCTCAGGCCACCTCTGGATTTATCGTAGCGACGTGAGCGATGCGAGCGCGGCGACCGGCGGCGCGGTCGTGCGCGTCACAGATGAGCGCGGGCGCTTCGTCGGCCAAGCACTCTACAGCGACCGTTCTGAGATCGCGCTGCGGCTGTTGACGTGGCGCAACGAGTTGATTGATCGCGCGTGGTGGCGGACGCGGCTGCGTGCGGCCATTGCGCGGCGCAAAGGGCTTGAACGTGAAGCGGACGCCTTTCGTCTGGTTTACGCTGAAGGCGATCTGTTACCGTCGCTCATCGTTGACCGTTACGGCGACGTGCTTGTCTTGCAGACGCTTTCGCAAGGAACGGAGGCGATCAAAAGTTTACTGGTCGAGTTGTTGCTTGAAGAGTTGCAGCCGCGCGCCATCGTCGAGCGCAACGACGTACGCGTGCGCCGACTCGAAGGCTTAGACATGCGCGCCGGCACGCTCTACGGCGACGCGCCTGCGGAGTTGGAGGTCGCGCAGCACGGCATACGCTTTCTCATTGCGCCGCTCGCGGGCCAGAAGACCGGCGCATTCTTAGATCAACGCGAGAACCACGTTGCCGCCGGCCACCTTGCAAAAGGCCGCGCGCTCGATTGCTTCACCTTCAACGGTGCGTTCGCGCTCAACCTGGCGCGCACTTGCGAGCACGTCACAGGCATAGACATCTCAGCCGAAGCTGTCGCGGCCGCGCGGCGCAACGCGGAGTTGAACGGCGCAACCAACGTCGAGTTCCGCGAAGCGAACGTCTTCGACGCCCTGCGCGAGTTGCAGGACGCACACGCGAGTTACGACGCAATCGTGCTCGACCCGCCTGCCTTCGCTAAGAATCGCGCCAGCGTCGCGCCGGCCGCGCGCGGCTACAAAGAGATCAACCTGCGCGCCTTGAAACTACTCAACGCGGGCGGCACGCTCATCACCTGCACCTGCTCCTACCATATAACCGAACAGATGTTTCAAGAGATGCTCGCCGCCGCCGCCGCCGACGCGCACCGGCGCGTTCAGATCATAGAGAAGCGCATACAGGCGCGCGATCATCCCATCCTCGTCGGCGTGCCCGAGACGCTCTACTTGAAATGCTTGATCGCGCGCGTCATTGATTGAGCAACGCGGACGTGCTTGCTAAACTGCGGCTACTCCGGCGCGGCCCTGAGTTGTTCTATGGTTGCGCGTATTGACCGAGCAGTGCAGTACATTTACCGTCAAATTCGTTTCGCTCAATCCGTCGAAAGGAGACCCGATTTATGAAACTGATGTGCACATACCTGTTCGCCTTTGTGTTCATCGTCGCCAGCGTACCCGCGTCTGCTGCGGGCGCAGCGCAAGACAGAAACGTGCTGCGCCAGCAAGTCCACTTCGAGCGCGGGCGCACTTCGACCGTCATCAAGAACACGATCCGGCGCGGCACGACGCACGAGTATCTACTCGCCGCGCGCGGCGGGCAGACGATGATCGTCCATCTCGTCGCCAAGCAGACGAGTTTCACCATCTACAAGCCCAACGGCGGTGCCGCGATTGAATCTGCGGACGGCGTCAAAGACTGGGAAGGCTCGCTCCCCGAAACCGGCGAATACACCATTACCATCTCGACCGATGCCCGGAGCGCGCCCTATACGCTTGAGACCACCATCCGTTGAAGGCTGCGCAAGCTCTCTTCCGGGCAGACAAAAGCGGCTGACGGGTACGCAAATGTCGCTTTAGGGTACTCAAATATGACTTTTGGGTACTCTAAAGTCGCTACGGGGTACTCCGCAGACACTATTGAGTACCCCACAGTGAGTTTCGGGTACTCTGATGTCACTATCGGGAACCCTGAAGTCAGTTTTGGGTTCCCTAAAGTGACTTCAGGGTTCCCAAAACTCACTTCAAGGTTCCCCTAAGTGACTTTTGTGTACCCAAAACTGACTTTAGGGAACCCCGCAGCCAGTTTTGGGTACACGTTAGCGACTTGCGGGTACACATAGATGGCTTGCGCCAACCCTGAAATGCGCACCGCGTACCGGCCAGCACTTACGGCGGCGCAAAAAAGTGCTTGCATTTTAGGCTAAAGTCCATATACTCCCCGCGTCCGCCTCGCACGCCTTTTAGCTCACGTTCCACTAACCGAAGGAGGTGCATAACATGGGACGTTTACGACGTAGTTCCTCCGCGATTGACCAAGTCGCAGCCCGCATCAACGGTCTCAAGTCAAAAGACCCAAATTTTGACCTCGGCAACGGTCTAACCGCCGCCGTCTGCGAGCAAGCGCTCACGACCACGCGCGGCAAACTCAACACCTACAACCAGACGCTCGCCACCGCCGACGATCAACTCAACGAGTTAACCGCCAGCGAACGCGAACTCAAAGACCTATCCAAACGTATCCTCGCCGCCGTCAAAGCCAAACACGGCTCCGACAGCAGCGAGTACGAACTAGCGGGCGGCATCCGCGACAGCGAACGCCAACACCGCACCAGCAAACCACCAAAACCCAAACCCTAACCACTAACCCGCCACACGCACAGGGCGCAACGATTGTTAGATTCTCGGTGCGCCTTGCGCGTGGCGGCTCAGTGTCGGCGTTTGGTCGCTGCCTGTTTTGTTTGTCCTGATGTTTTAGTTAAACTTAGATCAGCGGTATGCAGCACTTCGGCAGAGCGATTGAATATGACAAATGAAGAGTTGGAAAGAGCCATGCAGTTTATTATCACGCAGCAGGCTCAGTTTGCGGCCAATCAGCAGCAGCTTGACGAAAGAGTCACGCGGCTCGAAACGCATGCGGCGACCATAGCGCAAGCTCTGGCCGTCGCAACGCAACAAATAGCGGACAACGCGCGGCAGATAGCGGACAACACGCGGCAAATAGCGGACAACGCGCGGCAGCAGGCGCACATAAATGAGGTCATTGCCGCCATGTCCGATACGCACCGGCAAACCGAAGCGAGACTCGACGCCTTCATCGGCGTCTTAGAGCGTTATATCAGCGAAGGCAGAAACGGCAGGTCTAACGGCCCAGACTCCGCTTAACCGATCATTCGCTGCACCCGCCCGATAAGTTGGCGCGCATCATCTTTCCTTACGGCTCTTCTCGCTCGCCGCTCAAACAATCAAATTCAGATCGCCGAACTCGTGCCAGAGGTAGCCGCGCTGAACTGCGTCTTCGTAAGCCGTGCGGATGGTGTCGGCGGGGAGGAAGGCGGTTAGGAGGTCGAGGTGGCTGGCTTCGGGTTCGTGCAAGCCCGTGAGCAGGCCGTTGACGGTGGTGAGTTGGTGTCTAGCGGTGATGTGCAGGCGTGTGTAGCCGCGACCGGGCCGGATGAGGCCGTCCTCGTCTGCGACCGATTCGAGCGCGCGCACGACCGTCGTGCCGACGGCGATGATGCGATGACCTGCGGCGCGCGCATCGTTGATCTTCGCGGCGGCTTGCGGGCCGATGAAGTATTCCTCTTCTGAAGCCGGGTGCTGCGCGTCCAAGTCGTCGTCCATGTAGGATGAGAGACCAGTGTGCAGGACGATGTAAGCGATCTCAACACCGCGCCGCCGGAGATCGAAGAGCAGTTGCCAAGTGAAGGCACGACCGGCCGAGGGCATCTCGGCTGAGCCGGGTTCGCGCGCATAGACGGTCTGGTAGTAATCCAAATCCCAAGGCGCAGCCACATACTCATAACGCACGGGTCGGCCCAGACGATAGAGCGTATCCAGCAACTCTGCGCCCGTCTGCGAGAAGCGCACACGCCACAGACGCGGGATGCGCTTGTCTTGTTCAAGCACCGTACCTGTGAGTCCATCGCCAAAAACGATCTGCATCCCCGCACGCAAGCCGCAGCCAAACGGGTCGCCGCGCTGGCACAACAACAACGCGAGCCAAGTGTCATCCGGCAGATGCTCTGCGAGGCGCAACTCGATGCACGGCCCCTGAGGCGCGCCGCAACCTTCGAGCGCCGCCGGCAGCGTCCGGCTGCTATTGAAGACGAGCAGATCGCCCGCCCGCAAAAACTTGCCCAAGTGATCGAACCGTGTATGCACAACCGCGTGCGTCGCCCGATCAATCACCAACAGACGCACCTTGTCGCGCGCAATCCCCCGACGCTCCGGTGGCTCTTTCGCGGATAGTTCAGGCGGCAGATTGAAAGTGAATGGCGCGGTCATCTGTATTGCAGCATCTCTTCAACTGTGAGTCCGATGTCTTTAGCGATCTGACGGAGCAACGGCGGTGCAATGTCTCCGCTGCCGTGAAAAGGAACTGTCGTGCTGCGTCCGTCCGCATGCCGATACTATTTATGCGAACCGCGTTGGCGCACCTCGACAAAACCTAGCCGCGCCAAAATTGCGGCCACCTCACGCGGCTTCAAGACGGGCAACTTCACCATCTTCAGGCGACCTTAACCGTCTGCATCCCGACAAACTCCGCCTCCAATTCCGGCTCGCCATCTTCAAGCAACATGCCGATAACCTCCTGCATGTTTGCGTGCAACTCGTCCAGCGTCTCGCCCTGACTATGCGCGCCGTTGAATCCCGGCACGTAGCCGACGTAGAGTCCCGTGTCTGGGCATTTTTCAACGATGTAGGTATAAGTCCTCATGTTTAGTCCTCGTGCAAGCAATACATTATTGCTTTGTTACCTTAAAACACCTTTCGCTTTCATCCCAAAATATATTTTCCTTATTCTCATCCCAAAGCTGCTGCCACTTTGCCCTAATACTCTTGCGTCCGTGCTTCGCGATGTAATTACGCCACCGTTGTTCTCCGGTGAGATTAGCATTGCTGCCAAGAAGTTCATTCCAATTGACGCCCGCAATCGTCATGTGCTGCCATGTACTATCAGTAAAGAAGTCTGAGAGGATGATATGAGCCACATCACCGACACGCACTTCTGACCAATAATCAATTACATGTCCTTTAATTTTTGTTTCATCTTCGAGATGAGCAATGAGATAGGGAATGGCTTCTTTGCCGTGAGCGAGCAACTGTTCGACTACGGGCAATTGATTATATTCTCGATCTTGCACTCTACCCTTTGGCGCGATGTGACCTATATCGGCAAGGTTGATTGCCGATAGCGGCACGTTGGCATCAGGTGTGTTGGCGGGTTGAACGGCAGCAACAGTCTGCGCTTCTGGCTTTGTAGTGTTTCGGGGAATTGAGCCGCCACAATTCAGCAATAACGGTAGGGCAGCACAAAGCACAATGCGCTTGTTCATACAATGCCGAATCATTGTTTCCCAAAATGAACTACTGCTTCATTGCTCATCATTCATCATTGCTTGCCGCTTTCGCCGCTTCATCTTGCCCCCAGTTTTCTTCCTGCGCCTGAAAACGTTTGCCGTTGACGGCGCGCGATTCGTCGGAGGCGAGGTAAATGAAGACTTCGGTGACGGAAGTGGGGTCGGCCCATTGGGTTGGGTCTTCGTCGGGTTCGGCGTCGCGGTGCATCTTGGTGTTCATCTCGCCGGGGTCAACGAGGTTGACGCGCACGCCCGCGTCGGCAAGTTCCGCCGCCCAAGTCTCGGACATGCCTTCGAGTCCGAACTTGGAGATGCCGTATGCGCCCCAGCCGGGATAGCCGGTCGCGCCTGCGTCGCTCGTGACGTTGATGATCGAGCCGCCCGTTTCGATCATCGCGGGCAGCGCCTTCTTGATGAGCAGGAAGGGCGCGACGAGGTTTGTGTCGAGCACGGCGCGAAAATCTTCGAGCGGGTAGTCGAGCAGGAAAGGCATCGGCGTCGGCCCAAGCGCGGAAGCATTATTGACGAGCACGTCGAGCCGGCCGCCGAACTCGCTGAGCGTCGTTGCGATCACGCGCTCGATCTGCGCTTGGCGGGTCAGGTCTGCGTTGATGGTTAGCACGCGCGTCTCCGGCGCAAGTTCGCGGACGCGCGCGCGCACCTCATCTAGTGCTTCGTTGTTGCGTGCGACGAGCGCCAGCCCGCTCGCGCCTTCGCGCGCGTAAGTCAATGCTAGTTCGCGTCCAAGCCCTTGCGATGCGCCGGTGATCAGTATGTGTTTGCCTTGCAGACGATTCATCTGTTGCTCCTCGATGTCAGTTAAGTCAGAACCGCCTGCGGTAGCGGGCGGGTTTGTGGCGTAACCAAGTCCCGCCCGCTACCGCAGGCGGTTCTGACCTGCCCTTAGCCGCATGCGATTGCCATCTCGATCTAAGTGAGGAGACTATCCAAAAACCAATCATCATCGCTCCACATCGGCCAACTTGGCGCGCTCGTGTTTAGGTTCAGACTCACGGAGCCGCCGTTGCGGATCGCCTCGGCGAGCCGCTTGGCGTCGGGGAAGGCTTCGAGCGCGCGCAGGAGTTGCGGGTCGCTGTCGAGCAGTGAGCGCGCGCCGGCCTCTGAGCCGAAAGCGGCCGTGGCGATCTCTTCGCGCAGGCGGATGCGCGCGTAGTCCGTTTCAGCTTTGACCTGCGCGGGCGTGAGACCGAGTTCCGGGTGATGCTGCACGTAAGTTTGAAATGCTTCGATGACGCGATCCGTAACGGGGTAATCGGTCGGACGCAGTTCGTGATCGTATTGCACTTTGTCCACGCGATAGTTCTCAAGCCCGGCGATCTGGCCGGCCGTGAGTTCGCGCGTGAAGGCGAAGGCGGCGTCGAAGATGCGCACGCGCACGGGCGTGGTCACGTCGAGCGGTTTGACTTCGATGTCGGGCGTGATGCCGCCGCCGCCGTAGAAGACGCGCCCGCCTGCGGTTTTAACGGCCGGCCCCTTCGGCGCAGGCACGGGTGTCGGTTGCGGCGTGGGCACGGGCAGAGAAGGTTTCGTGTTGTGTTGCGCGGGCAGACTGGGCGCGACGGGTTGCGCGGGTTCAGGTTCGTCCTGCGTGCTGCGGCGCACGTAATAGTCGTAGAGCGAACCGCTCGAATAGTCGCGTTGGATCGAACGACCGTAAGGCGTGTAATACTTCTGCGTCGTCAAGGTCAGCCCCGCGCCCCAAGGGCGCAACTCGAAGACGCGTTGCACGAGACCTTTGCCGAAGCTCGTCTCACCGACGAGCAAGCCCCGCCCGTGATCCTGCAATGCACCGGCGACGATCTCAGAAGCCGACGCGGTGTTGCGATTGACAAGGACGACGAGCGGAAAATCTTCCGGATCGAAATCTGTGTTCTGATAGACCTTCGTCTGGCCGTCTTCGCCGCGCCCGCGCACGGAGACGACCGTCTGTCCGCGCGGCAAAAATTGGCTCGCCACTTCGATGGCCTGATCGAGCAAGCCGCCCGGATTGTTGCGCAGGTCGAGCACGAGTTGACGCATGCCGTCTTTCTGTAAGCGGCTGAGCGCTGCTTGCAGCTCATCGCTCGTCGTGTGCGTGAAGCCGCCGACGAGCGCGACGTAACCTGTCGCAGGGCGAAACATGAAGGCTGTGCGGATCGAGGGGAGCGGCACTGTGTCGCGCGTGATGGTGAAGTAGAGCGGCGCGAGCGCGCCCGCGCGTTCAACCTTGAGCGTGACCTTCGTGCCGCGCTCGCCGCGCACGGCCTTCGATACCTGTTCGCTCGTCCAGTCAAGCGCGTCCTTGCCATCAACTTCCAAAATCTTGTCGCCATAACGCAAGCCCGCCCGCGCCGCCGGTGTGTTCTGCACGGGCGCTTGCACATAGACGCCGTCCTTGTGGCGCAGGATCGTGACGCCGATGCCGTAGAACTGCGAGTCTTGTTCTTCTTTCAAGCGCGCGAAGTCTGTGGGCGGGAAGAAGGTCGAGTGCGGGTCGAGCGTCGAGAGCATGCCCTGAATCGCAGCTTGATTCGCCTTCTCGTAGTCAATCTCGTCGGCGTAATTGTCTGTGATGAACGAGAGCGCCTCCTGATAATCGCGCTCAACATTCACGTCCGCGTTGCTCTGTCCGCCGGTTGCGCCGTGCGCGCGCAGACGCCGGCTCAACGCGCCGCCAAATATGCACGACAGCGCGATGAGCATCACGCCGAACAGCAAACCAATCTGTCGCCCTCTAAGCAAAACTCCAACCCTCACATTCAACGACTAACAGACTCTAGCTGGGGAAACGGCACGCTGAAATCTTAACACAGCTCAAAAAACAGTGCCGAGTGACAAGCGACGAGTGACAAGTTAAACTGCTTATCAGGCTGTCACTTGTCGCTGCTCATATGTTTCTTTCGCTAATCATCCCGGCTTACAACGAAGAGGCGCGGCTGGGCCGGACTCTGCGCGAGGTGTTCGCTTATCTGAACGAGCAGGCTGCGGCGAGCGAGGTGATCGTCGTGGACGACGGCTCGCAGGACGGGACTGTGTGCGTGGTCGAAGAGGCGTTCGCGACGGCGGGGCGGGTCAGCACTAATCTGATCCGTAGCACGCCGAATCGCGGCAAAGGTTACGTTGTGCGCGCTGGGTTGCTGGCGGCACACGCGCCCATCGCGCTCTTTTCCGACGCAGACCTCTCGACGCCGATCACGGAAACACCAAAACTAACGGGCCCCATACGCGCCGGCCAGTACGATCTCGTCTTCGGTTCACGCGCCCTTGATCGCAGTCTCGTCGGCGTGCATCAACCTTGGTCGCGCGAGTTGAGCGGGCGCTTCTTCAATCTGATGGTGCGCGCGGCGACGGGGCTACCGTTCCACGACACGCAATGCGGCTTCAAAGCGTTTCGCATGGACGTGTGTCGCCCACTCATCGAAGCGTGCGTCATAGATCGCTTCGGCTTCGATGTGGAACTGCTCTACGTTGCACACGCTGCGGGCTTGCGCCTCAAAGAATGGCCCGTGCGTTGGAACGACGCGCCCGGCAGCAAGGTCAACTTCCGCGCCGGCCTCGATGGCTTCGCGGAGCTACGCGAAGTGCGCCGCCAAGCCCGCCAAGGCATCTACGACGAAGCGATCAAGCAAACCCGCGCCATCGTCGCTGCGACAGACATGCGCACGCCCATCGTCAGCGACTCAAACGACGCACCCACGAGCGACATCGCACCCGAACTCGCCAGCCCCGCGCGACGAATTTAATAGGCCTACACGATCCACTCACATCAATCAGCGCGCGATAAGTGGCCCTGTAACTCAGTTGCAAATGAGATTATAGTTGGGCCAAGGATGGCGCTGCCTAAGTGAAGTTCAGTGAATTAGTCCGGCTACTAGAAAGCCACGGCTTCAAGCTGGTAAAGGAGAAAGGTTCGATCCGTTATTATGGCAAGCCGAACCATGATCGGCTGATTCGCGTTGATTATCATGGCGCAAAAGAGGTCCCGACCGGCACGTGTAATGCTATCTTGAAAGCGGCCGGCATAAAGAAAGGTTAGGGACAATGATTGATCTGAAATACTCGCTCATCATTGAGGCGACAGCCGACCCGACGTTCTTCGGCTTCTATTCGCCGGAGCTTGAAGGATTCACCGGCGTCGGCCATTCAATTGAAGATTGCTTGTATCAAGCGAAGTGGGGCATGGAAGAACACGTTGCGCTGTTGCAAGAGCAGGGCTTGCCCGTGCCCGATCCAAATCCCAATCCGACAGTGACAGTGCAGAACGAAACGCGATTGGCAGTCGCTTGAGATTATGACCGCACGACTCAACGTCAATATTGATCATGTCGCCACCATCAGGCAGGCGCGACGTGCGCCGGAGCCGAGCGTTGTGGCGGCGGCGCTTGTTTGCGAGCAGGCAGGCGCAGACGGCATTACGATCCATTTGCGCGGCGACCGTCGCCACATTCAAGACGCGGATGTGTATGTACTCAGGCAGGCGTTGACGACCTACTTGAACGTCGAGCTGGCGACGACCGAAGAGATGATCAAGGTCGCGACGCAGGCGCGCCCCGATGCCGTCTCACTCGTGCCCGAAAGTCCGAACGAGATCACGACCGAGGGCGGTCTGGACGTGCGCGCCAACTTCGATGCGGTGCGCGCAGCCGTCGAACAACTGCGCGCTGCCAGCGTCTTCGTCAGCATCTTCATTGATCCGGACGGCGCGCAGATCGCGGCGGCGCGCGATGCGGGCGCGCAACAGGTCGAACTCTGCACCGCAGCTTATGCCGAAGCGACGCTCGGCGCGGCGGGCTTGCACGGCGCGGGCGCAGAGCGCGTGGCGCAGGAGTTACATCGCTTGCGCGAAGCCGCGATGCTCGCGACGCAGTCTGGCTTGCAAGTCGCCGCCGGGCACGGCTTGACCTATCGCAACGTCGGCGCGGTCGCGGCGATCCACGAAATCCACGAGTTCAACATCGGCCACAACATCATCGCGCGCGCCGTCCTCGTCGGCCTTGAACGCGCCGTCACAGAGATGCGCGCAGCCATCAGACGCGGCGCAAAGACACTCACACACGAGCGCACATAAAAACGCCGAGCGCGCACGCGCTGTGTGAACGGCTCCCGATCCGTCCACACGCAACACGCAACGCACCCGGCGTTTGCTCCGGTCGGACGCCGCATGGCATCAGACCGAATCCGTTTGCAAGCTCAAAGAATCTGCTTGCGCGCTCAAATTACAAATTTGAGCGCGCAAATCAACCACTCGTTCAACCGGCCAGCGCGTCCTGCTCGCGCTTGGGCGGCGTGAGGCCGAGATGCTTGTACGCGGCTCGTGTCGCCATGCGCCCGCGCGGCGTGCGGTTGAGAAAGCCGATCTGAATGAGATATGGCTCGATGATCTCTTCGATGGACTCGCGCTCCTCGCTGATCGAAGCGGAGATCGTGCCGATGCCGACGGGGCCGCCATCGAACTTCTCGATGATCGCCGACAGGATTTTGCGATCCACTTCGTCGAGGCCGAACTTATCAACCTCCATCTCGTCGAGCGCGCGCCGTGCGACCGCTTGCGTGATGCGCCCGTCGCCGATCACTTGCGCGTAGTCGCGCACACGCCGAAGCAGACGGTTGGCAATACGCGGTGTGCCGCGCGCACGCCGCGCGATCTCACGCGCGCCCGTCGCTTCGATCTCAACTGCAAGAATCTCCGCCGAGCGATGGACGATGATCTCCAAATCTTTCTGTGCGTAAAAATCGAGATGAAAGACGATGCCGAAGCGACCGCGCAAAGGTGCGGTGATGAGACCCGCGCGCGTCGTTGCACCGACGAGCGTGAACTTCGGCAAGTCCAACTTGATCGAGCGGGCGGCTGTGCCTTGTCCGATCATGATGTCGAGTTGGTAGTCCTCCATCGCCGGATAGAGCACCTCTTCGATCTGCGGTTTGAGGCGGTGCATCTCATCTATGAAGAGCACCTCACCCTCTTGCAGATTGGTGAGCACGGCCGCGAGGTCTCCGCCGCGCTCAATCGCGGGCGCGCTGACGGCTTTCAAGGGCGCGTCCATCTCGTGCGCGATGATCTGCGAAAGCGTAGTCTTGCCTAAGCCCGGCGGGCCGAAGAAGAGCACGTGGTCGAGCGCCTCGCGCCGAGCTTTCGCGGCGCGCAGGAAGATTTTCAGATTGGTCGTGATCTTCGTCTGCCCGATGTACTCGTCGAGCGCGCGCGGGCGCAAACTGGGTTCGACCTGCCGATCCTCTGGCGTCGCCTCGCCCGCAATCGCGCGCGGCACTTCAGCCATCTCCGCCGCCAATGTCGCTTCCAACTGTGCCATCCGCGTACCCCTTGTCGCTGTGATCGAAACGAGTAGGATTATACCTTGTTTGAATCATTGTTTCAACTATGAAACACGATGAGGCACAGATAATTTTGTAAGGGCCAGGGCTTGTCCTTGCCCGTCCGTGAGATTAGTAAGCGCAGGCAAGGGCAAGCCCTGATTCTATAGTTGTTGGCTTAAAACTTAAGAGCGCGGCGGGTTGTTTTCGGCGAGTTGGAGACGGGCGCTGGCGCGTGCGAGTTCGTTACAGGCGCGCTCGAAATCGGCCTCTTCACCGGCGAAGGTGGCGAGCGCGCGTTCGGCCTGTTCGCAGGCTTGGCGCACCGAAGCGGGATCGATCTCTTCGGGCCGCTCGGCAAAGTCTGCGAGCACGGAGACGCGATCATTATTGACTTCGACGAAGCCGCCGGAGACGAGCAGGTGTTCGGTCGTCGCGCCTTGCGTGTAGGTCAAGACGCCGGTCTGCAACTGCGAGATGAGCGGCGTGTGGCCGGGCAGGATGCCAAGCTCGCCGCCCAAGCCCGGCACGGATACAAAATCCACCGTCTCCGAGAGCAGGCTGCGCTCCGGTGTGATCACGTCGAGTTGGATTCTGTCAGCCATAAGAGCAGAGGTCAGAAGTTAGAGGGCAGAGGTTAGTAGCAGTTTCGAGTTCAGTGTTCCGCGTTCCGGGTTCAAATCCAATTTTTCACTGACCTCTGACCTCTGACCTCTATGCATTAGCTATCTCCTGCGCGCGTTTGCGCACGTCTTCGATTGTGCCTTGCAGGAAGAAGGCTTGTTCGGGGAGGTCGTCGCACTTGCCGTCAATGATCTCGCGGAAGCCGCGAATGTTGTCTTTGATCTCGACGTACTTGCCTTCGAGGCCCGTGAACTGCGCGGCGACGAAGAACGGCTGCGAGAAGAAGCGTTGAATCTTGCGCGCACGCGAGACGACCAATTTATCTTCTTCCGACAACTCGTCGAGGCCGAGGATGGCGATGATGTCCTGCAACTCTTTGTAGCGTTGCAGAATCTTCTTCACGTCCTGCGCCGTGTTGTAGTGCTCGTCGCCGACGATGCGCGGATCGAGAATGCGCGACGAAGATGCAAGCGGATCGACCGCCGGATAGATGCCGAGTTCGACGATCTGGCGCGAGAGCGCGGTCACGGCGTCGAGGTGCGCGAAGGTCGTGGCGGGCGCGGGGTCTGTGTAGTCGTCCGCCGGGACATAGACGGCTTGGATCGAAGTGACCGAGCCGGTCTTCGTGGAAGTGATGCGCTCCTGCATCTCGCCCATCTCGGTCGCAAGGTTTGGTTGATAGCCGACCGCCGAAGGCATACGGCCAAGTAGCGCCGAGACTTCCGAGCCGGCCTGCGTGAAACGAAAGATGTTGTCAATGAAGAGCAGCACGTCGAGACCTTGATCGCGGAAGTGCTCGGCGACCGTGAGACCGGAAAGCGCGACGCGCAGGCGCGCGCCCGGCGGTTCGGTCATCTGCCCATAGACGAGCGCGACCTTCGATTCGCCGAGCGTCTTCATATCCACCTTCGTCATGTCGAACTCGCCGGTCTCGTGAAAGTGCTTGTTGAAGGTCTGCCCGTACTGAATGACCTCAGACTCGACCATCTCGCGTAAGAGATCATTGCCTTCGCGCGTGCGCTCGCCGACGCCAGCAAACACGGAGAAGCCAGAGTGCGCTTTGGCGATGTTGTTGATCAACTCCATGATCAAGACGGTCTTGCCGACGCCCGCGCCGCCGAACAGACCGATCTTGCCGCCGCGCAAGAAGGGCTGGATCAGGTCAACGACCTTGATGCCGGTCTCGAACATCTCCAAGTTGGTTGATTGCTCTTCGAGTTCCGGCGCGCGGCGATGAATCGGATAACGTTCTTTGGTGGAGACAGCGCCGAGGTTGTCAACCGGCTCGCCGATGACGTTCAAGATACGCCCCAAAGTAACCTCGCCGACGGGCATCGTGATCGGCCCGCCCGTGTCAATCGCCGTCATGCCGCGCACCACCCCTTCGGTCGGCTTCATCGAGACGGTGCGCACGCGCCCCTCGCCCAAGTGCTGTTCGACTTCGCAGATGATGTCAATCGGCGTCGGCACGTCGAAGCCTTCCGAGACGACGCGCAGGGCGGTGTAAATCTCCGGCAGATACTGTTCACTAAACTCAACGTCAATGACCGGGCCGATGACCTGCACGACCTTGCCTGTGGGCCGGCCGTCGCTGCTTATGTTTCCGTAGCTAGACATAACTTGAGTGCCAACTCCTCTGATAGATATGCGTGTGAAAAATTCAGCAGGTATTTAAGAATGTGAAAGATAGCATACGGCTGCGGGTCAAGGCAAAAGGGCCACGCGCGCGTTTATAACCCGACCTCAAGGAGCAAGACGAGGATGAGCCAAGCGACCGACACGGGCAGCCAGAGCAAGAGCGCGGCCTGCCAGTTTCGTTTAGCGCGCGGGTAATCGGGATCGTCTGTTTGCAGCCGGCCGAAACGCACGCGCCAACGAATCAGCATGACCGGCAAGGCGACGAACATGATCGGCAGCACGACGTTGGTGGCGAGACCGAAGAAGGGCACGATGAGCCGGATGACGGCGATGATCGCATAAGCGCCCGCGCCATTTCTGAGCCACAAGGCGTCGTTGTAAGCGGCGTTGACGCGCTGCTGCATCTCCGCGGCGACCTGCGTAGTTAGAGTGTCTATGTAGCCATGACAGAAGCGACAATGAGCCGAGCGCGCGTCAATGTACTCCTTACAATGCGGGCAGCGTATGACTTGAATCTGATCTTGCATGTGGCGGCGGTGCTTGCTTCGAGTTTGTGTGCGAGTCGGGCGCGAAGGTTCAATCGCCGTCGTCGAAACGAATCTTCATGCTGCGAAGTGTGCGCCGGTCTTCGTCCGTGAGGTCGAGCGTGACACTCGCGTCCGGCAACTCGTCGAGTTCGCGCAAGCCGATGACGAGTTTGAGCGATAGCTCCATCTCGAAGCCGGCCGTGCGCAGACGCGCAATCGCATCCGCGACTTCCGTTGAGCGTTCGACCGCCGCATTGATGGCGCGGCCCAACTCTTCCACGATCTCTTTGGCGTCGTCGTTCAGTTCCAACTGCGAATCCTCAGCACGGCACGTCGCGGCCGGAAGGTTTGTTCGCGTGCGATGCTAAGCGACCGTCGGGGCTGCGGTCAAACGCTATAGCCCTGACGGTCGCTCGAATCCGTGCGCTACTTATTTGCGCTAACTAAAATCCACTAGATTGTCCACCGCCGCGTAGATGCGCAGGTACATCTTCGTCTCGGCGGGGATGAGCGTGCGCCAGCCTGCGCCGCCGCGTTTGAGGTAAGCGGGCAGGCGTGCGGGGTTCGAGTTGTAACCGGCGGCTAAGAGATCGGCCTCTGTGGCCGTGTGCGCGGCGAGCGCCTGCTTGACCTCATCGCTTTTTAGCAGCCCGTCCCAAGTGTCCTGCATGTAGAGGAGCATGGCCTTGGCGGCGTTCTGGTGATCGCGCATGCCTGTGACGAAATCGGCTTCGAGGCCGACTTCGGGATGGTGCGCGCGGATGTCTGCGTAGGTCTGCGGGATCATCTGGATCATGCCGCCTGCGCCGGCCGTCGAGACCGAATAGCGGAAGGTGTCGCCCGCGTTCAGCGCGTAGAGCGTGCGAATCTCCGCGAAGAGCGCGGCGTGGTCTTCGTGCTCGAAGCGTTTGTGGTCTGTGTGCTCGACGATGGCCAGATGCTCGGCCACGTCCAACACGTCGGGCGCGATCTGTATGCCCTGTTGCGCCAGAGAGGCCGCCGCCCCTGCAAGCGTGCGTTGGACATAAGCGCCGCCTGCGCGCACGAGCGCGGGCTGAGCGAGCGCCGGATGCGCCGACGTGTAATAAGCGATCTCGCTGAGCGCGCCGCTCTTCTCGACGGGGTAGCGCACGAGGAGCGGATCGAGTGCGCGCCCGCTTGCGTCCGTCACTGTGACGGCCGTGTTAACGTAGTTGGGGCGCACGACTTTGAGCGTGAGTTGTGCGCCCGCCGTCGTCTTAACGAGCGTCTGCGCGTCCGGTTGGAGAAAGACCGCCTTCGGCACTTGTAAGAACTGGATCGGCGCAGACGGCGTGTCGGCCTCTGCGACCGCGAGCGTGACGGCGTCGTCCGGCGTGGCGGGCTGTGCGTCCAGCAGTTGGCGCGCGTCGTGTATGCGCGTCTGGACGAGATTGAGCGCCGCTTGATCCGGCGAGAGCGCGGCGGCTTCGACCGCACCTGTGTGCGCCGCATCGGTGCTGGCCGGGCGCAGATGCTTGTGCGCAAGGGCCGGCGCAAACAACAGGAGAAGCGGGAGGGCAAACAGATATACTTGTCTCATCGTTATCGAGCCTAGCAGTTGTCCGAATGATTGCGGGGAGTGGTGTGTCGGGGGACGATATACAGACGCCTCAGAGGTCGCTTCGGTTGTACGCCGCGAGGCTCTCAATTTGCCGTGTCGCAGTGGACAGAAACAGTGCGCCCGACGAGTCCTGATTCGATTGCCGCCCGCGCGCAGCGTGTGTTAGCGTGGCCGGCAAAGACGACGAGCGAGAGCCATTATTTCAACAGACGACGCAAGCGGCTTATGAGCACGAAAACAGACAAAGGCGAACGACGCGCACGCTTCGAGACCTCTTCGGGGATAGAGTTGCCGAACGACTTCAATCCGGCGAACACCGAACCGCTCGACTACGAGCGCGACCTCGCCGCGCCCGGCGAGTATCCGTACACGCGCGGCATCCGCCGCACGATGTATCGCGGGCGGCTCTGGACGATGCGCCAATACGCGGGCTACGCCACCGCCGAAGAATCAAACGCGCGCTACAAATACCTGCTCGCGCAAGGCACGACCGGCCTCTCAGTCGCCTTCGATCTGCCGACACAGATCGGTCTCGATTCAGACGACCCGTTAGCCTCCGGCGAAGTCGGCAAAGTCGGCGTCGCGATTGATTCGCTCGAAGACATGGAGCGGCTCTTCGACGGCATCCCGCTCAGTGAAGTCTCAACTTCGATGACGATCAACGCGACCGCTTCGACGCTGCTCTGTCTCTACATCGCGGTCGCCAAACGACAGGGCGTCAGTCCCGATAAACTGCAAGGCACAATCCAGAACGACATTTTGAAGGAGTACATCGCGCGCGGCACGTACATCTATCCGCCCGCGCCCTCGATGCGCCTCATCACAGACACCTTCGCTTACTGCGCCCGCGAAGTGCCGAACTGGAACATCATCTCGATCAGCGGCTACCACATACGCGAAGCCGGTTCGACCGCCGCCCAAGAGATCGCTTTCACCTTGGCCGACGCCATCGCTTATGTCGAAGCGGCGACGAGTGCGGGCTTACAGGTTGACGAGTTCGCACCGCGCCTTTCGTTCTTCTTCAACGCGCACAACAACCTCTTGGAAGAGGTCGCCAAATTTCGCGCCGCGCGACGGCTCTGGGCACGCATCATGCGCGAACGCTTCGGGGCGCGCGACCCGCGCTCGCTGATGCTGCGCTTCCACACCCAGACCGCCGGCTCGACGCTCACCGCCCAACAACCCGAAGTCAACGTCGTCCGCACCACGATTCAAGCGCTCGCTGCCGTGCTGGGCGGCACGCAGTCGCTCCACACGAACGCGATGGACGAGGCGCTCGCGCTCCCGACCGAAGGGGCGGCGCGCGTCGCCCTGCGCACACAACAGGTCATTGCACACGAGTCCGGCGTCGCCGACACGGTTGATCCGCTCGCCGGGTCATACGCCATCGAACAGTTGACTTTTGAGCTTGAGGAGCGCGCCGAAGATTATCTGAAGAAAATTGACGCGCTCGGCGGCATGCTCCGCGCCATCGAGATCGGCTACATCCAACGCGAGATTCAAGAAGCGGCTTACACCTACCAACGCGCCGTCGAACAAGGCGAGGCCGTCGTCGTCGGCGTCAATCGTTTTCAGATCGAAGCAGACTCCGCGCCGCCCACGCTCCGCATTGATCCTGCAATCGAACAAAATCAGATCGAGCGCGTCCGGCACTTGCGGGGGCGGCGCGACAATCAACAAGCCGAAGACGCGCTTGATTCCTTACAAGCGGCCGCACGTGGCACAGAGAACTTGCTCCCGCACATCCTCGCTGCCGTCGAAGCTTATGCAACGGTTGGCGAGATCAGCCACCGCCTGCGCCGCGTCTGGGGCGAGTACAGAGAAGCCGTGACGGTGTAGAAGAGAGTCGCAAACGGAACAGGCTTATGGCCTAAAACCTAAAGGCTATCTACTGCCGCTCAATTGCCGAACGCAAATCACAAAACTGTCGCCACGCTCGAACTCACACGCACGCTTGGCAGCGTCAACAACTTCAATTACTCTTGCAGTCTGTGGCGCACTTGCTCGAAGTCAAAAACTTGCAGACGCACTTCCAGACGCGCGCGGGATTGGTGCGTGCAGTTGATGGCGTGAGCTTTCAACTTGATCGTGGTGAGTTATTGGGCTTGGTCGGCGAGTCTGGATGTGGGAAGTCGGTGACGGCGCTCTCATTGCTGCGTTTGGTTGCGCCGCCGGGGCGTATCGTCGGTGGCGAGGTGTTGTTTGAGGGCCGGGATTTGTTGAAGCTCTCCGAAAGCGAGATGCGTGCGATTCGCGGCGACGATATTGCGATGATCTTTCAAGACCCGATGACTTCGCTCAATCCGGTCTATACGGTCGGCGAGCAGATCGCGGAGGCGTTGAGGCTGCATCGCAAGCTCTCGCGCAAACAAGCGAAAGCAGCGGCGATTGAAGCGATGCGCGAGGTGGCGATCCCTGATCCCGGTCGGCGCGCGGACGATTATCCGCATCAGTTGTCGGGCGGCATGCGCCAGCGCGTGATGATCGCGATGGCGCTGGCATGCGATCCGAAATTATTGATCGCAGATGAACCAACGACCGCGCTTGATGTGACGATTCAAGCGCAGATACTCGAACTGCTCGACGGGCTGAGAAAGACGCGCGAGCTGGCGGTGCTTTTGATCACGCATGATCTGGGCGTCGTCGCAGAGGTCGCGGATCGCGTGGCGGTGATGTACACGGGGCGGATCGTCGAAGAGTCGCCGGTCGCAGAGTTGTTCGCGCGGCCTAAACATCCGTACACCGAAGGGCTGTTGCGCTCTGTGCCGAAGTTGACGGCCGCCGAAGCGCAGAAGGTCGAACGCTTGCAGACCATCGAAGGCACTGTGCCGAAGTTGACCGCCCTGCCTGCGGGTTGCCACTTCGCGCCGCGCTGTCCGCATCGCATGCCGCGCTGCACGACGGGCGAGCGCATCCCGTTCTACGAACTCGCAGGCGATGTGCGCGTGCGTTGTGTGCTCTATGATTTGGCGGCGGCGGTCGCGGCCGATCATCAGACGGAACAAGAGAAGGGAAGCAGAGCGCCTTGACGGACGGCACGACCAACGAGCGTTTGCAAAGTGTGCCTGAGACGGAAGCACAGGCGGCGCACGTGCGTAATGCGCTGTCGCGTGAACGCGCGCAGGAACTCGTGCGCGTGCGCGGCCTCTTCAAGCACTTCTCGATTGCAGGCAGCGAAGATGTGGTGCGCGCCGTGGACGGCGTGACGTTTGAGATTTACAAGGGCGAGACTCTGGGGCTGGTGGGCGAATCGGGTTGCGGCAAATCAACGGTGGGTCGTTGCCTGTTGCGTCTCATCGAGCCGACGCGCGGCGAGATTGAGTTTGCAGACAAGGATGTCTTGCAACTCAAGGGCGGCGATTTGCGCGCGCTCAGGCGCGAGATGCAGATCATCTTTCAAGACCCGTATGCGAGTCTCAACCCGCGCATGCGTGTGCGCGACATCGTGGCCGAGCCGCTCGTGATTCACGGCATCGGCGACCGGCGCGAACAACGCGCGCGCGTCGCGGAGTTGCTCGGCAAGGTCGGGCTTGATCCAGATTACATGAATCGCTACCCGCACGAGTTCTCTGGCGGGCAACGCCAACGCATTGGCATCGCACGCGCACTCGCGCTCAAACCCAAATTGATTGTTGCGGACGAGCCGGTCTCGGCGCTCGACGTGTCGGTGCAGGCGCAGGTCGTCAATCTGCTCGCGGACTTGCAGGCGGAGTTTCAGTTGACCTACCTGTTCATCTCGCACGGGCTGGCGGTGGTCGAGCACATCTCTGATCGCGTGGCAGTGATGTACTTGGGCCGCATCGTCGAGGTGGCGAGCGCCAGCGAGTTGTACGCGAACCCGCTCCATCCATACACGCGCGCGCTCTTGTCTGCGATCCCTGTGCCCGACCCGACGCGCAGACGCGAACGCATCGTGCTGCGCGGCGACGTGCCGACGCCAATCAATCCGCCGTCGGGTTGTCGTTTTCATACGCGCTGCCCGGAAGCGATCCCTGAGTGCGCGCAAGTTGATCCAGACCTGCGCGAAGTCGCGCCCGGTCACACGGTCGCCTGCATCCGCGTGCCTGGTTGGGCGGAAGCGAAAACGGAGGCTTAGAGAAATTGATTCATCGGTTCATTGATTCAATGAACCGATGAATCAATCCTTCCGGGCTTGAAACTTGGCCTGCGCAGGCTGCGTACTCAGAGAGACGCAAGACAACTTTGAGATGGCGCGTTCGTGTCGGAGCAACGCGCGATCTTCTGCCCCACAACGGAGGTCTCCCAATGAATCGAATCGCTGCGATTGTGCTGTTCGTCCTCGGTCTCGTTTTAGTGATCTTAGGCGTCACGAAGATTCTGCCCGGCGCGGCCAGTGGCGGCGGCGGATTGTGCTTGTTCGGCATCATCATCTTCGGGTTGAGCTTCATCCCCGTGACGCCTTCGGGCGCGAGCGAAGAGCCGCCGCTATCGGTGGGCGAACGCTTGACCGCCATCTTCTATGAACCGGCGCGCGTCTTTCGTAATCTGCGCGCGCACCCGCGCTGGCTCGCGGCCTTCATCGTCATCGCGGTCGCCGCCGCCGCCTTTCAAATCGCGTTCACGCAACGCATCGGCGCGGAGACAATCGCCACAGCCACGATAGAGAAGGTGATTGAGAGCGGCTTCATCCCGGCGGATCGCGTGCCGGAAGTCCGCGCGCAGGCCATCGAGTCGGCCAAGTCGGTAGGCACGCGCTTGAGCGGCCCGATCAATGCGGTCGTCGGCGTGTATGTCTTCATGTGCATACTGGCCGGACTCTACATGCTCGGCGTGCTCATCTCCGGCGCGCGCATTAAGTTCTGGCAAGCGTTCTGTGTGGCGGTCTATGCGGCCATGCCGCCGCTCCTGCTCCAGAATCTCATCAGTCTCATCATCCTGTTTGTGAAGTCGCCCGACGATATTGATCCGATCAAGGGCCAGCGCGGATTGGCGCACGCAGACCTAGGGCTGCTCTTCACGCCGGCCGAGCATCCGTATCTCTATGTGCTCGGCAGCACAATCGGCCTCTTTACGATCTACTCGCTGTGGTTGACGGCGACAGGACTGCACAACGCGGGCGAGAAGGTCAGCAAAGGCACGGCTTGGTTCGTCGCCATCGCGCTCTGGTTTCTCGGCATGCTGCTGGCGCTCGGTGCGGCGGCACTCTTCCCGGCCTTCGTCACTTAAAAGAAGCAATCAGCAATCAGCTTTAAGCGATCAACTAAAGACAAAAAACTGGCGGCTGAAAGCTGACTGCTGACCGCTTTTTATTCGTATCGCAATGCTTCGATTGGGTCGAGGCGGGCGGCTTTCCATGCGGGCCAGAGACCGAAGATGACGCCGATGCCGACCGAAGCGACGAAGCCGGCGATGGGGGCCCAGATGGGCACGTAAGAGGGGACGAAGAGGCGAATCAGTAGCGTCGTGGCCCAACCGACGAGCAAACCGACGAGTCCGCCGAAACCCGTCAAGGTCATCGCTTCGATCAAGAACTGCCAGAGGATGTCGCGTTTGCGTGCGCCGACCGCTTTGCGCGTGCCGATCTCGCGCGTGCGTTCAGTCACACTCACAAGCATGATGTTCATCACGCCGATGCCGCCGACCATCAGACCGACCGAAGAGATGACGACCATCGCAATCGCGACGCCCGCTGTGATCGAACGGAAACTGGCGATGGCGGATTCGGCCGTGGTGACGCCGAAGTTGTTCGGCTGATCAAACGGCACTTGGCGGCGCACGCGCATCATGTCCGTCACCTGATCAACCGCCTCTTCCATATGTCCGGGCTTGGCGACCGCGAGGATCGTTACGTCTTCGGCGTTCGGCTTGAGCTTGCGCGCCACCTCGTAAGGGAGGTAGATGACGTTGTTCTCGTCGTTGTTGCCGCTGCCGCCGCCAAACTGCTCGCGCTTCTCAAAGATGCCGAGCACGCGAAACTCTTGATTGCCGATCTTGATGGTCTGATCGAGCGGCGACGAGAAGGGGAAGAAATCGTCCGCCACAGTTGCACCGACGACGCAGACCTGCTGGTTCGTGTCGTTCTCGAACTGATTGAACCAGCGCCCTTCGGCGATGTTCTCGATCCCTGCGCGCTCATAATCCGGCAGCGTGCCGTTCAGGTTCACGGCCGACGAGGTCTTGCCATTCGCTGAGACGAGCAGTTTCTGCCCGAAGAAACTGTTCGTGATGTCGAGGAACGGCACAGACAGTTCAAGCGACGGCAGACTGCGCAAAGCCATCGCGTCGTCGTAGGTCAAGTCTTTACGCATGCGCTCTTCACGCGAGCGGCGCCCGACGTGTATGCCTGTCTCATACTTCGTCAGGATGATCGAGCGCGTGCCGAACGACTCGATCTCTTTGGTCACCGCCAGATCAATGCCGCTGATGATCGAAGCAATCGCCATCACTGTCCACACGCCAATGACGACGCCCACGACCGTCAAGATCGAACGCAGCTTATTAGCGCGCAGCGTCGCCAACGCCATCCAAAAATTTTCGTAAATGTCGCTGCGGAGTAAGTTCATAACTCAGTGGTCGGTGGTCGGTGGTCGGTGGTCAGTGAAAGACAAATTTTTAACTGACCACTGATCACTGCTTTTCAATCTGCCCTCAACGCCTCAATCGGATCGAGCCGCGCGGCTTTCCATGCGGGGAAGATGCCGGCGGCGATGCCGATGCCGCCGGAGATGCCGACGGCAAGGATGATCGCGATGATGGATAAAAACGTTGGGAAGAACACGGCCGTCAGTACGCGCCCGACGATCCATGCGAGCACGACGCCGGTTGCGCCGCCGATGGCCGAGAGCGTCGTCGCCTCGACGAGAAATTGTTTAAGTATGTCGCCGCGTCGTGCGCCGAGCGCTTTGCGGATGCCGATCTCTTTGGTGCGTTCGGTCACGGAGACAAGCATGATATTCATGATTACGATGCCGCCGACGACGAGCGCAATCGCAGGCACGGCAATCGCCACGATGAAGATCGAGCCGAAGATGCGGTCGCGCAAGCCCGTGATCGCGTCGGGCGTGATGATGCCGAAGTTATCTTTTTCGTTCGCGGGCACACGACGGCGCACGCGCATGATCTGGCGCGCTTCTTCGACCGCATCGTTGAAGTGTTTGTCGTCGCGTGCGGTGGCGATGAAGTAGAGCGAGCGGTTGCGCGTCAGCCCGCCGAAGTTGTTGGCGTAGGTCTTCAAAGGGAGCGTGACGTAGTTGTCCTGCGGGATGCCGAGCACTGTGCCTTTGGCGACGGCGACGCCGACGACGCGATAGGGCATGCCGGAGATGTAAATCTCCTGATCAATCGCGCTTGTCGTCGGGAAGAGTTTCGAGGCCACGTCCGCGCCTAAGAAAGCGACACGCGCGCCCGCGTTGTTCTCGGTCTCCGAGAAGAAGCGGCCGTCGGCCACGTCAATGTTTTTGATGTCGGCCACGTTGGCGGTGACGCCATCCACAGCCACGTCGTCGAGCACATTCGCGTCGCGTTTGATCTCTGCGAGCGACGCGCGCGCGCCCGCGCCGAGTTTGCCGATGAGCGTGGCGTGTTCGCGCAGGTACTCGAAGTCGTCGAGCGTCAAATCCTTGTTGCGGCGCGTGGCGGCGGCGATGGTGTCCGTGTCTTTGAAGTCCTCGAAGATGTTGAAGCGTTGCACCGTGAACGCCTTCGCGCCGACGCCCGCGATCTTCTCGTCCACGTAACGATTGAAACCTTCGATCAGCGAGACGACCACGACGACGGCCGTCACGCCGATGATCATGCCTAGGAGCGTTAGCGCCGAGCGCAACTTGTGCGCCCAGATGGCCGCGACCGCGAGTTTTAATGTTTCGATGAATTTCACGTGCTGCTATTTTACGCGCCCGCGAGAAAATAGTTTAAGTCGGGAGGGAGTTGGATGCGCGGGGACGCGAAAAATATGCAAAAGGCAGAGGTCAGAGGACAGAGGTTAGTAAGAGCAGTTCAGCTTTTACTAACCTCTAACCTCTAACCTCTGTCCTCTCATTCGTAGCGTAGCGCCTCAATCGGATCAAGCCGCGCCGCCTTCCACGCGGGCCACATGCCGAAGATGATGCCGACGCTCGCGGAGATGCCAATGCCCACGCCGATGGCCCAGATGGGCACGTAAGCGGGCAACGGCGAAAGTTTATTCATCACCAGACTGACAAGTTCGCCGACGACGAGACCCGCGAGGCCGCCGATGCCGGTCAAGACCACCGCTTCGATCAAAAACTGCGACAGGATATTCGCGCGCGTCGCGCCGACCGCCTTGCGCACGCCGATCTCTTTCGTCCGCTCGGTCACAGAGACGAGCATGATGTTCATCACGCCGATGCCGCCGATCATCAGCGCGACAAACGAGATGGCCGTCAGGACGAGCGCGGTCGCGCCCGTTAGTTGATTATAAAAATCGAGCAGCGAGTCTTGCGACGAGACGCCGAAGTTGTTCGGCGCGGTTGATGGCACACGCCGGCGGCGGCGCAAGAGGTCTTTGATGTCGTCTATCACGTGCTGCACATCGGCGCGCGAGTGCGGGCGCACGACGATGAAATAGACGGTCAGCGGCGCTTGCACCTCTGGATAATATTTCTGATAGGTCGTGAGCGGAATGTACAGCGAATTGTCGCGCGATTGGCCGAAGAAGTTGCCAAGCGTTTGCATCACGCCGATGACGCGGAAAGGCGTGCCGCCGATCTTGATCTCTTTGCCGAGCGGGTCTTCATACTTGAACAAAGCGCGCACCACGTCCTGTGCCAGCACGCAGACGTTTGAGCGCTCCTGCAAATCAATCTCGTTGATGAAGCGCCCGCGCTCAACGTACTGCGAGTGTGTGAACTCGAAGTATTGCGTCACACCAAGCAGCACGGGCGTGTCGGTCTGCTGATCGCCATAGCGCAAGGTCTCTGCGATCTTGCGAAAGATCGGCGAGACGCCGTCCACGCCCGGCAACTCGCGCATCGCCGCCGCATCGTCAAGCGTCAAATCCTTGCGTTGACGCTCTTCCGCCGATGGCGGGCGACCAAAACTCGGATCAAACTTCGAGATGAAGATCGTGTTCGACCCCAAAGACTCGATCTGCTCGGCGAACGCGCGATTGAGACCCTGTATGATCGAGACCATGAAGGTCAACGTGATGACGCCGATGGCCACACCAAGGATCGTCAACGCCGAACGCAACTTGTTCGCCCTGATCGTATCCACGGCCATCGCCGCCGATTCTTTGATGTCATCGAACGTCATAAATTTTCACTCAGCCCGCAACGCTTCAATCGGATCAAGTCTGGCTGCTGTCCACGCGGGCCAGATGCCGCTGACGATGCCGACGATGGATGACACGCTGACGCCGAGTATGGCTGACCAAATGCTGATGAGGAGCGGGAAACTCATCAGCGCGGAGATGCCGTAGGCGAGACCGAAGCCGCACAGGACGCCGAGCGCGCCGCCGGTCGCGGCGAGCATGACGGCTTCGATCAGGAATTGCAGCAGAATGTCTTTCTGCCGCGCGCCGATGGCTTTGCGGATGCCGATCTCTTTGGTGCGTTCGGTTACAGACACGAGCATGATGTTCATCACGACGATGCCGCCGACGACGAGCGAGATGGCCGCCACACCGATGGTCACGAGATAGATGTTGGCGGTCGCCTTCGAGTAGAGATCGAGAAAGACCGCTTGCGTCTCAATCGTGAAGCCGTCGTCCGCGTCGTCGTCTTTGAAAGTCTTGCCGCGCCGGACGCGCATGATCGTGCGCACTTGATCTTCGGTCTCTTCGATCACCTCAGCCTTCGGCGTCTGCACGAAGACGACGAGCGCGCCGGTGTTCGTGCCGAAGGCTTTGCGATAGGTTTGATAGGGAATGTAAACATAATTGTCGCGCGAGAAGCCGAAGATTTTGCCGAGCCGTTCGGGCACGCCGACGATCTTGTATTCACGCCCTTCAATGCGTATCTCCTGCCCGACCACCTGCGCTGGCGGCGCGCCGCCAAAGACGTTGTCCACCACGTCAGGCCCGACGATGCACACGTCGCGCCCCGCCATCTCTTCCGGCTCAGTCCACTCGCGCCCCGCCGTCACGTTGATGTTATCGAAGCCCAGCACAGACTCGGTCGTGCCGCGCACCAACACGCCTTCGGACTTCTGATCGCCGTGCTTCACAATCGCGCTCGTATTCCAAGCCATGCCTGTGCGCGCGCACAGATTGCACAGGCGCGTGATCGCGTCGTAGTCCTCTTCGGTCATGTCCTTCCGCCGATTGAACCTGACGAAGTCCTCGCGCGACAGGATGACCTGCGGGCGCTTCGAAACTGAAAAGACCGTCGAGCCTTGCGACGAGAAGGTCTGCGCCACCGTCTGATCCAACCCCTTGATGATCGTCACCACCGCGATCACAGCAGCGACGCCGACCACGATGCCGACGAGCGTCAGCAGCGTGCGCAACTTATTCGCGCGCAAGCTGCCGCCCGCGATGCGCAACGATTCGAGCGTCGTATGCACGAACAACCAACGCGAGCCTTCGGCGAAGCGACGGCGCGCAGACGAACGGCCACGCGGCGCGCCGTTAGGTTGCGCCGGGGTCGCGTTAAGTCCTGCGTCCGTGATCGTCTCTTCGGTTAACATTGTCGCTCGCGCTTGCGGGCTGTTATTTGCGCTGCTCTCGCCCGCGCTCGTGCCTGACCATATTACGGCGCGCAAGCTGATTTGTTTATCGCCGGTCTGCACGCGCACCTTAAAACAAGAGCGCGGCGAGAGTTAGTCATCGCCGCGCCGCTCGTCCGATGTTTATGTTGCCTTCACCTGATGCGTTCGTCTTTTTCGATCTGTCCGTCGCGGATCGAGATGACGCGGTGCGCGCGGGCGGCGATGTCGGCTTCGTGTGTGACGACGATGATCGTGTTGCCTTCCGAATGCAACTTCTCAAACAGGTTCATGATCTCGATGCTGGTGTGTGAATCGAGCGCGCCGGTTGGCTCATCCGCGAGCAACAGTGACGGATGATTGACGAGCGCGCGGGCGATGGCCACACGCTGGCGTTGTCCGCCTGAAAGTTCGTTGGGCCGGTGCGTCATGCGGTCGCTTAGTTCGACCGACGAAAGCGCACGCTTAGCCATGTCGTGGCGTTCGCCGGAACTGATCCCGGCGTAGATAAGCGGCAGTTCGACGTTGTGCAAAGCAGTCGCGCGCGCGAGCAGGTTGAAGGTTTGAAAGACGAAGCCGATCTCTTTGTTGCGGATGCGCGCGAGTTCGTCGTCGTCCATGTCGGAGACGAGTTTGCCGTTGATCCAGTAGCGCCCTTTGCTTGGCGTGTCGAGGCAGCCAATCAGGTTCATCAAGGTTGACTTGCCCGAACCCGAAGGGCCGATGATGGCTAGGTACTCGCCGCGCTGCACGTCGAACGAGACGCCCTGCAAGGCGTGGAGTTCTTCCGTGCCCATCTGATAGGTGCGCCAGATGTCGCGCATCGAGATGAGCGCGGCGGGCACTGCGTCGTGCGCCAGCAGGTCGCCCGGCTCCAAACGCTCTTCGGGCGGCGCTTCCAAAATTGCTTGACTCATTTCTGCTTCTCTCTCAATCATGACGACAGAGGTTAGAGATTAGAAATTAGAGGTTAGTTAAAGACCTTTTTCTTTCACTGACCTCTGATCTCTAACCTCTAACCTCTTATTTGGCGTTCGCGTTCGTGTTATCTGCGCCGGGCGCGCGCGTCTGGCGTTTGACGGTTGTGCCGTCCTTGAGTGTGCGCAAGACGCGGCTCGGCCCCGTAATGACTTCCATGCCGGGTTGCAAGCCGCTCGTGATCTCTATGTCGGACTCGCCCGTGATGCCGGTCGCCACTTCGACGAACTTCACCTTGTTGCCTTGTAGAATATAGACGCCCTTGATGTCCTTCGGCTTCTCGCCGTTGGGGGACGGAGCAGGCACGCTGCCCTGCGGCGTCGCGCCGGCGACCGGCGTTGGCGTCGGCGCGGGCTTCTCGATCACGGCTTGGAGCGGCACGGCTAAGACTTCCTTCTTGGTGTCGGTCGTGATGGTCGCGGTCGCAGTCATGCCGGGACGCAGCGCGTCGCGCACGTCCTGCGGCAGTTTCGACATGTCGAGCGCGATGACGACCTTGAACTCTTTGGCCTCTTGCACGTTCACGCGATCCTGCAAGCCGCCGCTCGTCGTCTGCGATTTACCAATCGCGAGCGGGTTCTTCTCCTTGACCGTGCCCTCAAGCTCTTTGTCGCCCATCGCGTCCACTTTGATCTTGACGACCTGCCCCTCCTTGACCGACTTGATCTCGGTCTCGTCCACGTTCACTTCGACGTTGATCGCGGACATATCGGCAATCGTCATCAGAGGCGTGGAGGAGAAGTTGGCGAGCGCATATTGACCTTGCCGCGCAGGGATGTCTGCGATGACGCCGTCGAGCGGCGAATACTGCGTCGCCTTGTTGCGCAACGAAACGTCGCCGCGCAGCGTCGCCTGTTGCTGGTTGACGTGCGCCTCGCTCGACTTGACGCTCTGCTGCGCGCGCTGCACGCCGATCTGCGCGTCGCGCACGTTGACCTGCGCTTGATTGACACGTGCCTTCGACTCTTCCACCGCGATCTTCTGCTGTTCGAGTTGCGCCTGCGCCGTGCGCAGCGCCACCTTCGCCTGCTCTTCTTTGTCGCGCGCCGCATCGTATTCCGAACGCGAAGAGACACCCGACTCGACAAGCTGCGTTGAGCGCTTCAACTCGCGCTGCGCCGTATTGAGATCAACCTGCGCGCGGTCCACGCTCGTCTGCGACGCCACGACCGCTTGCCGCGCCTGCGCGAGACTGGCCTGCGCGACGTTCAGCGCCTGCTGCTGCTGCGCCACGTTATTCTCGGCCGAAGTGACGGCGACGCGCGCATTCTGCACGTCGCTGTAAGCGGCCTGCACGGCGGCGGCTTGCGCCTCTTGGCCCGATTGCAACTGCGTCGGGTCGAGCCGGACGAGCGCCTGACCCTTCGACACGTGGTCGCCGGGGTTGACGAAAATCTCTTCGATCCGGCCCGCGACCTCGCTCGTCAGGTTGATAAAATTAGCGGGGCGCACTTCGCCCGATGCGGTTACGGTCGAGCGCAGTTCCGGGCGCTGCTCGATCTTGACGACCGTCACTTCCGGCTCGTCTTTGCGGCCGGCGGCGATGCTGATAATAACGACCAGCGCGACCAAAGCGACCGCAGCGACCGTGATGACAATCTTCTTCTTGCGGCTCAGGGCCATAATCCTTCTCTCGGTTCCTCTGATAGTTTGATTAAATGCCTGTCGGGTCAACCGGCTCGCTTGAACGTGCCGCGTGCGGCGCGTCAAGCCTTGCGCCATGCGCTCCGCCCGTCTCGCGTCCGGTCTCTTCTACGTCGAAAAGGCGCAGACAGTTTCAAAAGAGAACGATATATGACGTGGGATGCAGGACGAATGTTACAGTCGGGATGAGCTTCGTCAGCCGTTGAGATGCAGCGCAATGGCAAACTACTGCTTGCCGGGCACGCGGCAACTATCATTTATCGGTACTTATCATTTATCGGTACTGTCCTAATTAGCCTAGTGATCTAGCGCACAAAGAAGAGTGACGTACAATACATACTAAGCGCAGCATGGGGTGTATTTTATCTCTTGACGCAAGCAAAGATATTTTTCGTTTAGGCTGAAAATAATCATTGCGAACAAGTCTGTAATACTTGGAAGTATCTTCTTGACAGCAACGTATAACGGGCGTATAAGCCACCTGTCGCTGCTCATTACTTAATCTAAGTCTTCCGCATCGCCCGCCAACAAATAAAAGGAGAACTAATATGAAGCCTCATGTTGTTACAACCTCATTGCAGAGCCATAAACACATACTTCTACCATTTACCTTGCTAGTCTTAGTTCTAGTTTTGGGGGGCGGCGGCATGGTGTCGAGCACAGCACAAGACCAGCCGAGCGAGGAGCGTGAGATAGAAGATAAGATTCCTAAGCACCTGCCGATCAAAGTGACGATAAAGAATCTGGAAAAGGTGAAAGATTTAAAGAATGAGCATTGGGCGCGAGATATAGAAATTGAAGTGAAGAATACCGGCAGCAAGCCAATCTATTACTTGCGTTTCGATTTGGATCTTTTAGATATAAAGGCTGAATCAGCCGACGTGTATGGTTGGCCACTCAGGTACGGCAGACCGGAATTGGTTGTTATAAGCAATCGGGCGACGCCTGATGATGTGCCGATTCAACCGGGCGAGAGCTATATCTTCAAAGTTCCTACCGGGAGGGTTACAGGATGGGAAAAACATAGGGTAAGCCATAATCTGCCCGAGCCTAAAAAAATAGGTTTGCTGTTTGAGGTATTAAGCTTTGGCGATGGCACAGGCTTCTCTGGCACGGGTGGCGATCCTACCCCGCGACCACAAAGTTCTAATCCTCATTGTGCTAATCCGAGCAATGTCGGCACGATTCTTAAAGCTAATCAAAGTATTTCATCGGATCGACCGCCCAATGCACAACCTCAGTTTTTATCCTTATTACCGGCAAGCTTCTTGCCGGTAAATTTTTTATCGAGCAAGGCTATTGAGCTTGCTCCAAGTTCGCCTCCTATTCCATCAGATATATGCTGTCCAAGCACATCTTGTTCCAACCTTAAAGTAACACTTGGCGGTAATTGTTTTTGCGAAGATGAGCTTGGAGAGCCGGCAATTAGTGTGGATTCAGCCGCCTGTACAGACCCTGACGGACTGTGCGGCCTTCAACATACAATACAATTCGTGTGCTCCGATGGCACCTCGCACACTTGTACGTCTTATTTTCGTGAATCCTGCCCGACACCAACCCCGACACCAAATCCGTCTCCAACCACGACACCAACGTCTTGCCCGACTCCCGATATACATGAGCAGCCCAATCCAAGCTGCTCCGCTAATATCTTCCCGGGGTGCTTTGTAAATTGGATTTGTCATTTTTGCACTTCCCCGCAGATTGAGCAGGATTATCACGCTTATGGAATGCTGAACCAAGGCTGTCCGCTCGTCGGCTACTATTACGCTGGGGATTTCTGTTGCTCACCCATCCCCAACACCCCAGAGGCTTGCACAAACATTGGCTGGTTTTGGAACTATTCGGGCCGCTACTGTCAGACCGACCAATGGTGTGTTGAAGCGCAATATTGTGGGCTAGGTTTTATGTGGAACGGGGAGACCTGCCAATGTAACGATCCTGAAACGCCAATCCTCATTGATGTGGCCGGCAACGGCTTTGCGCTCACCGATAATGCGAGCGGTGTAAACTTTGATCTCAATGCGGACAGGCATCCAGATAAAACATCATGGACGGCGGCCGGCTCGGATGATGCTTGGCTTGCGCTTGACCGCAATGGCAACGGCACGATTGATAATGGTAAAGAGCTATTCGGCAACTCCACTCCGCAACCCGCTCCGCCGGCCGGTCAAGCGAAGAACGGTTTCCTTGCGCTCGCTGAGTACGACAAGCCCGCCAATGGCGGCAACGGCGACGGCGTGATTGACAGCCGCGATGCGATCTTCTCGCAACTCCGGCTCTGGCAAGACGCGAATCATAACGGACTCTCTGAACCCGGTGAGTTGCACACCTTGCCGGAACTAAAGATTACGGCGATTGATCTCGACTACAAAGAGTCAAAGCGCACCGATAGTTACGGCAATCGGTTCCGCTACCGAGCGAAGGTCTATGACGCGCATGGGGCGCAGTCCGGGCGTTGGGCATGGGATGTGATTCTGCTAACCGCACAATAACCCTTGACTGAAATTAGGGCGGCGCGCCGACCGTGATCTTCGGTGCGCCGCTCTCTTGCCTGATCAAGCTCCAATTCACCCTCAATCAATAAGCGAGTTGCCAAATTCCTGAGATTCGGGTAATCAAGCGCGCATTCGGCAAGCGTCGAGCGACCCAACCCATACACGATAGGGCGCGGTTTTGAGTTGTGCCACCACCCATTTATCAACTCTGTTGGCGCGCCTTTCCGTTTCGCGTTACAATAAACCGCTTCGCGGCGGCGATGGCTTCGAGCCTACAAGCTTGCGCCGAGTCGCCCGCGCGAACGCGACAACTCGCCAGCAGCAGACACGCTCTTATCGGGATGGGCTTTACATTAAAAGGCCATGATCACCTGCGACAAATGCCGGACGGAGAACGCGGACGACGCGCAGTATTGCGACGAATGCGGCACACCGCTCGACTGCTCAGAGCGTCCGGCCGCAGCCTCGGTCGTGGCCATCTCGGAGGCGGCGGCGGCCAGACAGGGCGCGCACTCTTGGAGTAGTGCGGCGGCTGCGCCGGCCAATAAGCAGGCGGCGCACGCGACGCTTACGATCCAACGCGGACGCTCTGCGGGCAAAGAGTTTCCCTTGCATGAAGACGAGTCTTACATCGGGCGTTGGGACGCAGATAGCGGCATCTTCCCGGACGTTGATCTGGACGCAGACGACCCGGAGGCGAAGGTCTCGCGTCGGCATGCGCGCATCACACGGCGCGGCCCGCAGCATTTCATCGAAGACTTAGGCTCGACCAACGGCACGTTCATCAATCGCGGGCGTCGCCTGCTCCCCGGCGACCGCCAGCCGCTCAATGACGGCGACGAGATCATCATTGGCAAGACGTTTTTAAGATTTAAGGTACTCGGTCAGTAATTCCATCTTGGTTATTTGATCTTGGTTATTTGTGCTTGGCTGCCTAAATTGAATGGTTGAAGCTGAGGTTGAGTAAATAACAAAGAACTAATAACAACTTTCGAAACAGATGTCTCTTTGTCCTCAATGCGGTGCGAGCACGTCGCCATCGGATCGCTTCTGCGGCGACTGCGGGCTGGCTTTGCCGCCGCCGATGGCCATGTCGGGCGAAGTGTCGGCCGCACCGCAGGACGCGCCCGCGCGCGCAGCCGCAGCCGCAGCCGGATCAGACGCGGCTGAGCGTGCAGACGCCCTGACCGTCATCAACACAACAGACAATACGACCGCCGCGCCGCCGCCAGCACGCGAAGAGCCTTCACGGGCCGGCGTGGCCGCCGCAACGTCAACGGACACGAATCAAGCGGTGCGCGAAACGGAACAGAGCGCGGACACAGGCGCGGGGGCGCGTGCGTCTGGAGACAACGAGGCTGCCGCATCCGGCGCAGTTGCGGCCGAGCATGTCGAAGCTAAGGCTGAACACGCCGAAGCTGCTGCCACCACATTGGTTGAGCCGGCCGCCGCGCCGGTTGAGGAGACGGCTGCGCCCAGCGCTGTCATAGGCGAGTCGGCCGGTGCAGCGCAAAAGCCGGCGGCGACGGTGCGCAGTGGTTCGACAGGTCGGCTGCGTGCGCCCGCCAAGCAACTCGATGCGGGCACGCTCCTCTATAGTCGTTACGAGATCGTGCGGCGCATCGGCGGCGGCGGTATGGGCGCGGTTTATCTGGCGAAGGATCGCAATCTGGGCGATCAGCCGCGCGCCGTCAAAGAGATGATCCAGTCGCAGCTTGACGAGTCGCAGCACGAGAAGGCCATCGGCGACTTCAAACGCGAGTCCATGCTGCTCGCCTCTCTGGAGCATCCTTCGATCCCGACCATCTACGACTATTTTTACGACGACGCGGCCAGTCGTTTCTACCTCGTGATGAAATACATCTCCGGCGGCGACCTGCTCGCGCGCCTGCGCAACGCGCAGACGGGCCGGCTCGACGAGAAGACCGTCGCCGATTGGGGCCTGCAAGTCGCAGACGTGCTCGACTACCTGCACCGGCGCGACCCGCCGATCATCTACCGCGACCTCAAACCCGCGAATCTGATGATTGACGGCAACTCCGGCCGCATCATGCTGATTGATTTCGGCATCGCGCGTTGGGTCGCGCCGCAGGAGAAGGGCGTCACGGCCGTCGGCACGATGGGCTATGCGCCGCCTGAGTTGTTTGGCGGCAAGGCCGAGCCGCGCACGGACATCTACAGCCTTGGCGCGACGATGTTTCATCTGCTCACCGGCGCAGACCCGCAAGACAATCCGTTACTCATTTTCGACTTCAACAAGAACCCGCGCCCGCGTCAACTCGCGCCTGCGATCTCAAACGAGATGGAAGCGATGCTGATGCGCGCCGTCGAGTACAAACCGGAGCATCGTTTCCGCTCGGCGGCGGAGATGCGCGACATGCTCGCGACTCATCTCGACAGACTGCGCACGGGCCAAGTGACATACACCACACCGGGCGAGCCTGCGGGTTTGAAGACCATTCAGACCGAGATGGTCTATTGCGGCTTCTGCGGCGGCCGGATCGCAGCCGACGATCTCTACTGCGCACACTGCGGTCAGCGCCAACCGCTCGCCGTCGCCAGTGCGGCATTGAGATCAGCTCATCGTTTCAGTTGCACAAAGAGAACAGTCTGGTCGGGCGCATCGATCCGAATTCGGGCATCTTCCCCGAAGTCGATCTCTCGCGCTTCGATCCGCACACGAAAGTCTCGCGCCGGCACGCGCGCATCTTTCGCAAAGGCGACGTCTATTTGGTCGAAGACCTCGGCTCCATTAACGGCACGGTCATCAACGACTCACTCCGGCTCGCACCCCATCAACCGCGCGCCCTAGAGAGCGGCGACAAACTGCGTCTGGGCGAGACGACGTTGCATTTTTTGATCGGATGAGAAAAGCAAGTGAGCAGTCAGCAGTCAGCAGTGAGCAGTCAGGACGAATGGCTGCTCTTAACTGCGCGCTGCGCACCGCTCACTGCTCACTGTCTTATGAGTATTGAGCAGGCGGATTTAAGCATGGTTGGTGATGTTGCGCGCACGCAGGATGTGGAGTTGCGCGCGCCGTTCGCGTTGCGTTGCGGCGCAGCGTTGGTTGATTACACGGTCGTGGCCGGCATCGCGGCGTTTGCGACGCTGCTGGCACGCATGTTCGGCGGCGGTTCGCGCACCGCAGGCGCGACCGTCATGGAGTTCGGCTTCATCGCCGCCGCCGTCGTGGTGCTCGCGGACTTATTCGTGTTGCCGGGCTTGACGGGCCGGACGCTCGGCAAGTGGGTCACGGGTTTGCGCATCGAGCGGCGCGACGGCGAGCCGGTCGGCTTCTTGCGCGCGCTCGTACGCCACACCATCGGTTATCTCGTCTCGCTCCTGACCTTGGGGCTTGGCTTTCTCCTCGCAGCCTTCAACCGTGAAGGGCGCGCGCTGCACGACCTGCTCGCGGGCACAGTAGTCGTGCGCGCGAGCGCGCGTGTGCGGCCACGTTAAAAAAGACGCGCCGTTTTAGACACACTATGACAAAAACATGTCCCGGTTGCGGGGCGACTGCTCCCGCAGAAGCGCGCTACTGTCGCCACTGCGGCACGGCTTTACGCACGACCGGCAGCGCGGGCGCTGAGACCATCTCGCCCCTCGCCAACACAGAGCCGCTCGTCGCGCCGCTCTTCGACACCGGCGAACTCAATGTTAAAGAGACGCAACTTAATCCTGCGCCGCCCTCCGGCTTGGGTGCTGAGACGAGCATCGACAGCGGCGAGATCACGATCCCCGTCGTGCGCGCCGCACGCGCCGAACAGACAACGACGACAAGCGCGCCGGACACAGTTGCGCCAGCACAAGCAAATAGCGCTTCGGTAACAACGAGCGATGCTTCATCTGCAACCACACAGCCAAGCGATGATGCGCCGGCCAATGATGGCGCGCCGGTTCAAGTCGTGCCGCCGCCGCCTGCGCCGCGTACAACTGAACGACGCGCGAGCCGCGTGGGGGGCGTCGTTGGCGTAAGCGCCGTCGCGCTGTTGCTGTTGTGTGTCTTGGGCGCGAGCGTCTGGTTCGTGTTGCACCGGCGCGGCGTGACAGTGGCGACGACGAACACAAACACGAACGCGCCGGTCACGCTTGCGCCGGATGCACAGCAACAAGCGCAGGCGAAAGTGGCGGAAGCGCAAGGGCTGTTGAGCGCGGGCGATACGGTCGGCGCGACGGCGCGGCTGCGTGAAGCGATTGCGCTCGACCCGACGAACGCGGAGGCGCACCGGCAACTCGCGCAGTTGTTGTTGGAGAGCGGCGCGCGCCAGACCGCGATTGAAGAGTTGCGCGCCGTCACGCGCCTTGAGCCGAACGACAGAGATGCTTGGCGGCAGTTGGCCGAAGCGCAGTTCGCCGAAAAGTTGTACGCCGACGCGGCCGACAGTTATCACACGCTCATTGGTCTATCGGCCGATGAGCGCGCCGACGAACGCCTGCAACTCGCCTACGCCGACGCCTTGCGCCTCGCCGGCCGCGCCGATGATGCAAGCGCGATCTACATAAAACTCGTCGCCTCGCCGCTGCCCGATGTGGCGCGCACGAGCAAACAACGGCTGGCAGATATAACCGCGTCGGCCAAACCAACCGAGACGCCGCGCACACAGAACACAAACGAAGCGAGCGACGCGCAACCCACGCCTGCGAACCAAGCAGCCGCCAACGCCACGCCGCGCCCGCACGCATCGCCTGCGCCCGTGAATCCGTCTGCGCTCTCACCTGCCGAACACTATCAACGCGGCGTCAGCCTGTGGGCGACGAATCGCAATGCAGCCGTCGCAGAGTTTCGCGCGGCGGCTGCGGGCAACGGCAACCCCGATGCTTATTATTATCTCGGTCTCAACTTCGCCGAAGGGCGCGACCCGCGCACGTTGGGCCGCGCCGAACTCGTCGCCGCACTCGAATTCTTCCAACGCGCGCGCACGGGCCACTTCAGCGCCCAAGCACGCCGCTACGAAGACCAACTCGGTCAAGAGTTCGACCGCCGCCACAGGAAATAAAAGCAGGGACGTGTGACAGGCGACGTGTGACGAGTTAAAGATGACAAGTGACAGTTGACAGGTTAAACTTTGTTCCTGTCGTTCGGCTTGTCACTTATCACTCGTCACTTGTCACTGTAGTTGTTATGCCTGATCTGATCGTCAAATACCCCGACCGCGCGCCCGACACGTTTCACTTGGGCCGCTTGCGCATCACCATCGGCCGCTCGGCACGCAACGACCTGTGCATCCCCGATCCGTTCGCCTCGCGCGTCCACGCCGAAGTGCGGCGCGAAGGCGATCAGTACGTCTTGCAAGATTTGGGATCGGCAAACGGCACGCTCTACAACGGCGATAGGGTCGAGAACGTGGTCGCGCTCGCGCCCGGCGGGCGCATCCAGATCGGCGAGACCGAGATCGAGTTCTTCGATCAGACGAGCGGCGCGCCCGTCGCCACGATGATCAACGACATGCCTTCGCCGCCGCCCGACGCGACCATCGCCTTCGACTCCGGGCATCGCACCACATCTGGCCTCCTTGAAGCCATCGAAGGCGCGCGCACGCAAAAGTCCGGCGAGATCAGACGCGCAACCACCGTGCTCGCGCAGCAACGCGCGCAGCCGAGCATGCCGCAAGTCGCAGCCGCACCCGCCACCTCAGTCGATCAGCACGGCGATCTGCTCGCACTCATCAGCAAGGTCTCGGTCACGCTGCTCGCGCCCGCGACGCTCGACGAAACGCTCCGGCAAGTGACGGCGCTCGTCTTCGAGGCCGTGCCGGCCGACCGCTGTCTCATCATGCTGCGCGACGAAAAGATTGGCGAGTTGCAAGTGCGCGTGGCGCAACTGCGCGAGAACAAGGGCGACATCGGCGAGATTCGCGTCAGCCGCTCGATCATCGAAGAGGTTATCAGCCAAGGGCGCTCGGTGCTAACTTCCGATGCGCAGCACGACCCGCGTTTCATGTCTTCGACGATGACGATTCAGGGTATCCGCTCTGTCTTGGCCGTCCCGCTCGGCGTCGGCGAAAAAATCTTCGGCATGATCTACGCCGACTCACCGCTTGCGGAAGCGCGCTTCACACAAGACCACTTGACGGTCTTGACGACGCTTGCTTCGGTCGCCGCGATCCGCGTCGAGAACACGCGGCTCGTCGAAGAACAGATTGATCGTGAGCGGCTGGAGCGCGAGTTGAATCTCGCGCGCGAGATTCAGCAGCGCTTCCAACCGACCTCGCCGCCCGTTGTGTCCGGCTACGAGTTGCAAGGCATCAGTTTCCCCTGCTACGAGATCGGCGGCGACTACTACGACTTCATCGAGCGCCCCGACGGCCGGCTCATCATCGCGCTGGGCGATGTGTCGGGCAAAGGTACTTCGGCGGCACTACTGATGTCGTCGCTGCATGCGGCAATTCACGCGCAGATCACTGCGCATCAGTCGCTCTGCGCCATGATCTCGGCTGTGAATCGTTATCTGGCCGACACGATTCCGCCCAATCGTTTCATCACGCTCTTCTGCGCCGAGCTTGACTCAGAGACGGGCGCGCTCACCTTCATCAACGCGGGCCATAACCCGCCGCTCATCGTCCACGCCGCCGGCACGATGGAACAACTCGGCGCGGGCGGCATGCCGCTCGGCATCCTCCAGACCGCGCCCTACCGCGAAGGCAAGTCCCAACTCCAACCCGGCGACGCGCTCGTCATCTACTCGGACGGCGTGACCGAGACGCAGAACCCACAGGGCGAAGAGTTCGGCCCGCTCCGCCTCTACGACGTAGTCGCGCGCAACCTCGACACGACCGCCTCCGGCATCCGCGACAAGATCGAAGCCGCCCTGACCAAGTTCGCGCAAGGCACAGCCGCCGGTGACGACATCACCCTCGTCATCGTCAAACGCCAAGCCGAAGGCGTGATGGTCGCATCAAGTCGCGGTTGATCATTCAACGCCGCGCGAGGCTCTCTTTGATCCGTTCGGCGCTCTTCTCGCCGATGCCGTCAACCAACTCAAGCCCGCCGCCGCCGACGAATTTTTTTAGATCGTCAATTGATGAGATTTTGAACTGCTGATAGAGCGTGGCGGCGGTCTTGAGGCCGATGCCGCTTATGTCCAATAGATCAAGGACGGATTCGGGCGTCTCGGTGG
This sequence comes from Acidobacteriota bacterium, assembly GCA_003223935.1. GTDB lineage: Bacteria > Acidobacteriota > Blastocatellia > Pyrinomonadales > Pyrinomonadaceae > QHXQ01. The sequence goes on from QHXQ01000052.1 coordinate 79,732, forward strand.
TGAGTCGTTCGTAAGCCTCGAACGTGCCGCGCTCGACGAGTTCCACGATCTTGCCGCTAATGGCTTTGCCGACGCCGGGAATCTCCTGCAAGCCCTTGACACCTTCTGCGCGCGCGATCTTTTCGAGTGGAGTCGGCCAAACTTCGATCATCTCGGCGGCGTTGCGATAGGAGCGAATGCGAAAGCGATCTTCGCCGCGTATCTCCATCAGCATGGCCAGCCGCTCGAAGCGCCGCGCGATCTCTTCGTTGGTCATAAAACTCTTTCCGGTGAAGAGGCCAAATGTCCGCCGCTTCAGTGCTCGCAGTTGTGTGGTTAAGCCGTGCTTGCGCCGTCTGCCGGGCAGCTTGCGTTCGCCAATTTTGCTTCTGCCGCGAGGCATCCGTTTGCCGATTATGATACTCTAATCTGTTCAACTCCCAATCAATTTTTACTCTTGAGGTTCACGATGAAAATTAGACGGTTTATGTGCGCGCTGTTGGGCGTGCTGCTGACGCTTTCGTCGCTCGGCTCTATCGCGCGAGCGGACGAGGGCATGTGGCCGTTCAATAACGTGCCGAAGGCTGAGATCAAAAAGCGTTACGGCTTCGATGTGACCGACGCATGGTTGAAGCACGTGCAGCTTGCGTCCGTGCGTTTCAACAACGGCGGCTCTGGTTCGTTCGTCTCGCCCGAAGGGTTGGTGTTGACGAACTATCACATCGTCGAGGATTTCGTCGGCGAGTTCAGCACGGCGCAGAAGGACTACGCCAAAGAAGGTTTCCTTGCGCGCACGCGCGCCGAGGAGATGAAGATTCCAAACCTCGAACTGAACGAACTTGTGAGCATCGAGGATGTGACAGATCGCGTGAACGCGAACGTTAAGCCCGACATGTCTGCGGCCGATGCGCTCGCTGCACGCCGCACGGCGATTGCGGCCATCGAAGCCGAATCAACGAAAGCGACGGGCTTGCGCTCGGATGTCATCACGCTCTATCAAGGCGGGCAGTACAATCTCTATCGCTATAAGAAGTACACGGACGTGCGGCTCGTCTTTGTGCCGGAGTTTCAAGCGGCGTTCTTTGGTGGTGATCCAGATAATTTCAACTTCCCGCGCTTCAACATAGACATGTCGCTCGTGCGCGTCTATGAAAACGATCAGCCGGTGCATCCGGCCGAGTATCTGAAGTGGTCAACGACGGGCACGAAGGAGGGCGACCTTGTGTTCGTCACCGGCAACCCCGGCTCGACTTCGCGCTTGAACACCGTCGCCAATCTCGAATACTTGCGCGACGTTTCGATCCCGCTCATCATCCGCACGCTCGAACACCGCGAGGCGGTCTTGAAAGCTTACATGGCGCAAGGTGAAGAGCAGACGCGGCGCGGACAGAACGAATTGAACGGCGTGCAGAACAGCTTAAAGGTCTATCGCGGCCAACTCGGGGGCCTGAAAGATGCGAGCCTGATGGCGCGCAAGACGAAAGAGGAGCAGGCGCTCCGGCAATCTATCGCATCCGATCCGCGTCGGCAGAAAGAGTACGGTAGCGCGTTCGATGCCATCGCCAGCGCACGCAAAAACTTCGCGTCGTATGAGCGCGACCGGCGCTTCCTCGATCTATCGGCCGGCTTCAACACGCAACTCTTCGGTTACGCGCGTGCGCTTGTGCGCTATGCGGCCGAGAGCGCGAAGCCGAACGGCGAGCGGCTGCCAGAATACGCCGACCCACGTTTGCCCGCGCTCGGTGCGGCCCTCGCCGCCGACACGCCGCTCTATCTCGACTTCGAGAAACTGAAACTCGCAGACTCGCTCAACTTCATGGCGTCCGAATACGGCAAAGACGATCCGCTCGTCGTGCGCGTCTTGAAAGGCAAGACGCCTGAAGCGCGCGCCGCCGAGTTGATTGACGGCACGAAATTGAAAGACGCCGCTTTCCGCGCGCAACTCTTCAAAGGCGGCAAAGCTGCGATTGATGCTGAGGCCGATCCGATGCTCGAACTCGCGCGCTCGATTGACGCGGAAGCGCGTGCCGTGCGTAAGCGTTACGAAGATAGTGTCGTCAGCGTCGAACGCAACGCCTACGGGCAGATCGCGCATGCGCTGTTTGAGACTGAAGGCACGAAGCTCTATCCCGATGCGACGTTCACTTTGCGCATCTCCTACGGCGCGGTCAAGGGCTACAACGAGAACGGCCGACACGTCGCGCCCTACACCACGCTCGGCGGCTTGTACGAACGCGCGGCGCAGCACAAGTATCAGTTCCCCTACAATCTGCCGCAGCGTTGGCTCGACAAGAGAACGGCGCTCGATCTCAAGACGCCGTTCAACTTCGTCTCGACCAACGACATCATCGGCGGTAACTCCGGCTCGCCGACGATCAACAAGCAAGGCGAACTTGTGGGCCTCATCTTTGACGGCAACATCCAATCGCTCGTCGGCAACTTCATCTACGACGAGTCGGTCAACCGCGCCATCTCGGTTGACTCGCGCGGCATGCTCGAAGTCATGCGCAAGATGTTTGGCGCGAGCGAACTC
>QHXQ01000122.1 GCA_003223935.1 Acidobacteriota bacterium
GTCGCCCCCTTTTTAGCGGTGACGAACAGCCCGTCAACGAAGCATTCGTTCCAGCGGATTTTCTTCCGGTCATTGAGTTGGTCGAGGAAGGCGCGCCACAGGTCGAGCAACCCTCCCGACTCAGCCCACCGGCTCAGGCGGCGATGCCCCGCCGTCTTCGAGCCGTATCTTCCCGGCAACTCGCTCCACGGCGCGCCCGGCCATAGAATCCAGAGGAGACCTTCAAAGCATCGGCGGTCAGCAAGGGGCGGGCGACCGCCGCGCGGGTTGCGCTTGCGTTTAAGAAGCTGCGCCTCGATGAGCTTCCACTGCTTATCGGTCACCGCTCGTCAAGTCATAGACTTGGTAAGCGATCGAAGCGAAACTACTTGTCAACCAGTTTCGGAATGACTTCTAGTTCTGTATACCTTAATGGTGGCAACTCGTGCTGCTGATACAACTGGACAAATAAGATATGCACTATCACTTTGCGCAGCCATCGGTCATGGGATGCGTTGCAAAGATAAGTTGAGGCGCGAAAGTTAGTCGAGCGAATTTCGTCATGCTGTGACCTGAAAGAGACTCGTGGCGGCCTGCGCCTATTCATAATATCTCTTCTATCCAATCTCTTGACCTGTCCCTCGCGCATCATATTCACAGCCCAGTAATGTTGCAAGAACAGCCAAACACTCATCTCCATAACAATTAGAGAGCGTCCCAAGGCTTACACGCAAAGATAAGGTTGTGTTGCAAACATCGCTTTGCGGCACAGGAAGGCTTCGCGACCTCTTACTACGCGGCGACGCCATAGAGGCTCGCGACGAACTTCGCCTGACCAACTGCGTCTCTACTATCTACTCTTTTCACTTGCCCCTTCCGCATCATGTGCAAAGCCTCGACTCCTTCCAACGTCCGCTCAGCCGTGTGAAATGAGCGGAAGCATTGGGCCGCGCGCCACCTCTGCCTGATCGCTCTGTGGTCCTGCTCGACGATGTTGTTAAGGTATTTCACCCGCCTGAGCTTACAGTCAGAGGGCAAGACTTTCTCTTTTACGGAGGTGGCGAAGGCTTCCGGATATGTAGCGTGTTTATCGATGCCGCTGGTGAATGGCAGCCGCCTGCGGTCAGCCCTCGTCACCTTTTTAAAGAATCGCTTCGCTGCCGAAGCGTCGCGTTTTGCAGAGAGCATGAACTCGATTGTATTACCTGATGAGTCCACCGCGCGGTATAAATATTTCCACTCTCGACCAACCTTCACGTAGGTCTCATCAATGCGGTAAGAGGTGCCTACAAGGGTAACGACGCCGCCGAACGCTGTAGCGGCGCCGATTATCGCACCCGAACGATCCGCCACCGAGTTGTATGCGCGTTATGTCCGCACAAACGCCCTGAGTCTGCGTGGACAGGCGGCGCATCGTGTTCACGACCGCAATACATGCGCGGGAGCGCGGCGGCGTTGCGGCGCTACAGTCCGGACGCGAGGCGGCAATGCTATCCGCGGTCGTAAACGCTCTACTCGCGGCTGGACGTGCCGAGCCGTTCGAGCAGTTGCTCGTAGGAGAGGCCGCCGAGGCCGGACGCGTCAGGCAACTCCATGATGATGTCCTTCTTCAACACTGGGCTGCCATATTTCAGGAATGCTCCGAGAATCCCGTCGAGGCAAAGGGCGAGCGGCCTACCCTCGATCTCTTCTGGCAGCGTACTCTCCCGATCCTGCGCGAGGCGTATTACGCTGCGGAAGATCTCAGGGCCGTAGTTGCGATGCCAAGCGGTCGCCACGCGCCGGTTCGTGTTGACGAGTGCCCTGATTTCGGCGTGATGGCGGAAGTAATACCCCACGTAACGGCGGCCCTGCTCGGACTGTTGTAGGTCGCCGAGGACGGCGGCGGCGACGGTCTGCCGGTCTGTCGTCACTTCCTCCTCCTCGGCGGCCTCTGCCGAAGAGTCGGCGACTGAAATCGCGATGCCCAACTGATCCGTGACCGCCTGAATTGGGCTGGCGTAACCTAGCGTCTGATTGTCGCCGCCCCAGAGAAGACCGATAACTTGATTGGATTCGTTGATGAAGACTGACCCGGAGTCGCCCGGCTGCGAGACAGTCGTCGAAGGGGCCGCCGCCTTGACCCCAATCTGATCCTGAAACTCCCATCCGTCAGTCCTCGTGCCAGAGTGGTGGATAGTAAAGACGGTGCCCTGAGTCGTCCGGGTGGTGCGCCCCCGTTTCTTGACCAGATACGTTCCGCTGGCGGCCTCTTCGAGCGTGACGGTATGGGTGCCTGTCACGTCGCCCAACTCTATGATCGTGGGTTTTATTTTCACACCGGAAACGATTTCCGCGGTGGCCCCGTCCACGTCGTCGCTGAGCACCGCGTCAAGCTTCTTGGCTACGACCGTCGGACAGCAGTTGCTGCAATTCGACTCTTCGAGCGGCTGATGAACCTGCCCCCCTTTTTTTATGGTTTCCAAGACGTGCTTGTTGGTCAGCAGGACAGTCTTATCGAACTCTTCGCCGTTCACCGTCTGGGCCATGCACCCGAGCGTGCCGTATACAATCTTCGACCCGCCTGCGTCCATCTGAATCTGAGCGCCGCCTTTTAGCGGGCGGTACTCCTTCGTATCGGCATGGGGTGATGGCTGCGGCGCTTCGATCACATCCGTCTTCACGCCGTCGATCTCTTCGGGAATGAGTTCGCCGGGCGGAATCTCGTCTGGCAGCTTCTTCTCCGTGACGAAGACGAGGATGGCGACCTCGCCCGTGTTTCGTCCGTTGACACGCTTACCGCCCAGTCCCACGGCGTGCACGCCGGGGATTTTCAGCAGCGCGCCCTGCGCCGCCCGTTTGATTGCCACGTACTCTTGCTCTGTCATGAGAACTCCTTTCTGATCGCGCCCGCGCCCGGCACGTCCTCTGTCGTCTCGTCAGGGGCGACGGCGGCCTGCGGTGTGTATTTCGCGTAGGCCGTCGGGAGCAGTTCCGGGTCGGGCGAAATGACCTCAGAGTAGACCCTGACGTATGAGGGGAGCCGCCCCGCGCCGCTCGACGGCATGATCTTCGCCCTGATCTCGACCGGGTAACCGAGGTCAATCGTTCCCTGGAAGACGCACGCACCGTCCAGATACGCGCACCCGAGTTTCCCGGTATAATCGAAATTCCAACTGCCCCCTACGAGTAGGTGTACGTTCCAGAGCGCCCCCTCGTCATACCAGACGCGCGCCGAGAACGTGCCTGTGCCCTGAATGCGCTGGTTCATCAGCACCACGTCGAAGTCGAAGACCCCCTCCGCAGCCAGCGAGTTCGTGGTGTACTCGGTAATCGCACCCTGCCCCATCTCCTGATAAACGCCCGCGAAGTACAGCCCGCCCGTCAGCTTCTGGCCTACGGCGATGCTCTGATATAGACACTTGTCGAGCGCGCAAGGCGCGACCGGCCCAGCCTCCGCCAACATCCTCTGCGTCGAGGGCCGCTCCTCGTCCTCGGCGGCCTCTCCCTGCTCCTCAAAGCTGATGGCGATGGTGCCCTGCATGCAGAGGTCCGTGCTGTACTCGTAGAACCGCGCGTCCACCATCTCGCACACCATCGTCATATCGCCTGCATCGACGGTATATTCGGGCAGCGTCCAAACGTCGAAGGCGATGTTCCTGATGGTGGTCGTGACGGCGGGCGTAAGAACCGCCACGATGGGCTGCACGACCAGACCGACCGCGGCGCTGAGCGCCCAGTTAACGGGATTACCGCTGGGCTTGAGGAGGATCGTGAACGGCTCCAACGTCTCGATCCTCACCGAGAGGACGCCGCCCGTGACGTTCAACGAGAATCTGCCGCTCGGGTTTGGCTTGGCGTAGATGGAGTAGGAGATGCCGATGCTGATGGTCTGCTTCGTGAACCCGAGGTTGATCTTCTTGCCGACCTTCGCCGAAGCCTTCCCGCTCACGGGGATGGTCGCGTTGATCGACCTGCCGCGCATGTCAACGTCCGGGTCGCCCAGATTGGCCTTGTACGAGTAGGTGGCGAAAAAGCCCTTCGACGACTTCTTGCCGTCGCCGCTCAGGACTTTTTTGCTCGCCCCCTCAATGCCGTAGTCGGCAGACGCCTCGACGCACCGCTGGCTCATCAGCGCGAAGAAGTCTGTGCCGCCTGACGGGATGTTGATTAGCGTGCTGGGCGAACCGCCGCCACCGGATTCGAGAAACATCGCCCCGACGATATACTTGTCGAGGATGACGACTATCGGGGGCGAGAGGCTGCCGCCGGTGATGTCGGGAATCTCGACCTTCACCCCTTGCAGCACCGAGTTGATCTGGTCTTTCAAAGCCGGAACGAGGTACTTCTGAAATATCTCGTCGGTGAAGGGGTCGCCGGTCAGGCCCACCGTTATGGTTTCGACGTTGAAGACTATCTTCCGCGTTTCGGGGACTGTCTCGACGGTACATTCGGCTGTGACCGGGAGATTTAAAGTCTCGCCGATGGGGCCGTCGCCTAGCTGGAGCCGCACGGCCATGTTCGGACTGCTGATGGCGAAGTTATTGGATGCAGTCGTCAGCGAGCGCCCGATTATCTCTCCGTCTGGCTCCGCTTCGAGTTCGGCGCGGGCCGAAGGGTCTGCCAGCGCCGCGACCGTCTTAGGCCGCGGCTGACTGAGGTCGAAGACCGGCGGGCCGACCGCCTCCCAGTAGATCGTATACTCTTCCGTCTTCTCGACGCCGGAGAAGAGTGAAGGGTTCGCCCGGTAAAGCTCGGCGGAAGTGCGGTCGAGCGCCGCTTGGCTGACACCCACTGCTATGTCGTAGTCAATCGTGTATGACATTCTGGACCTCCTTCGTGGGCACCCCGAGGCGGGTGCGGTCGCGGGATCGCGCCGTCGGTCGTCGTCACAGCCCGGCGTCGGTATATGAAAGATGCCGGGCCGGATGATGACTAGAGAGAGAGAAGATTTCGGACGCGCGTCGCGGCCTGCTTTGCAGGTTTCCGCAGTCCTCGCCCGGAGCGTCGCGTCACCTTGCGCCTACCCGAATCGTGGAGGTTGAGAACGGCCCTCGAAACTTTGGGGCGCGCTTCGGCTCACGCCTCCGGCCCGTCGACCTTTGCGTTAAGTCCCACCCAAAGGCGGCGTTACGCTGTTGGAAATCAACTCGTCAGGCGGATTCTGCCGCCCGTCTTCCAACGCTCAGACTTCCGCCTAACTGCTCACGCGGGCAAGCTGGCGCGAAGGCGTTCACCATGGGACGGTGCGTCTCAATCACCTATCAAGGAATAGTGAGGCGCTAAAAGAAATGCGAAAGAACTCCAAAACAGTGGTAACACTAAGTCAGCGCACACGATATGCTCATCCCCATGGAAAAGCAAGAAGAAAATCAGACCGAGCTGGGAGGCAGAATAAACGGGGTGGAGGTATGTCGTTTTACGAGAGGTGATTCATTTCACGCTGAACGGGAAATAATCTTCCTCGCACGCTTCACCATAGTCTCGGAAAATCTCAACCATGAGGTCGTCCGCACCGAACCGTAAGCTCAAAAATTTACCCGATTTACTGTTGGCGAATTGATGTATCATAAGTATGACTTTATGAGACATCAAACGCTCAAACAGTAAGAATTTTCCAGCAAAAATGCCCAACGAAAAGCCCGCCGAACAATTGTTTCAGTCGGTTAAATTAATGCGCTCAAGGAGGCGGCGGAAACGCGGATCTTTACGGAGCGGATCGAGTTCCGGCGCGACCTTGAGAAAAGCAAGATCGCCAACGCGTTCTCTATAAGCACGTTCGAGCCAGGCGAACGCCTCATCGTGTGAACCAAGCGCGACGTAAGTTTGCGCGATCTCGTATGGATTAACATATTCCTGAGCTGCCCCTGCGCGCAGTTCGCTGAGCGTCGCGCATGCCTCCTCCTTCCGGCTCGCCCGTGCTAGACAGTAGGCACGTATGTTCAAGATTGAAATGTCCTCTTTTTCACTACTAAGCTGCTGCGCCTTGTTTAAGGCACTGAAGGCTTGCTCATAATCACCCTGCTGCGCAGTCGCCTGTGCCAGAAACGTATATGCCAGCACGAAAGCAGGTTCGCTCTCTACTGTTTTGCGGATGTGCGCGATGGCCTCATCGTACCGCCGCGCGAAGTATAGATGCGCGCCGATAAAGAGATTAATCACTGGTGAGAGCGGGTTAAGTTGCTGCGCCAGTCTGCCTTCTACCAGCGCCTCTTCATGCCGTCCCATCGCGGTCAGGTAAGTCGCAAACCAATGATGGGCAGTCGCATAGTTCGGGTTCAACTCTAATGCGCGCCGGTACTCTTGTTCAGCAGTTTCCCAGTCCCAGTCATACCGCATGGTGAGGTGCGCTAAGGACGCATGCGCCTCGGCTAGATCGTCATCCAATTCGAGGGCCTTTAATACCGCAGCCTTAGCTTTCGGGTAACCCTCATGCGGTGGTAACGCACTTAACCCACAAAGCAGATCGTAACAGTCTGCCATGCCAACGTAAGCGAGCGCATATGTTGGGTCTTCATCGAGCGCTTGGCGGAAGTAGGCCAGCCCGCGATGCGTGTCGTCAGCTAGTCGCTTGTTCCAGTAATAGCGCCCCTTTAGATAAAATCGGTAAGCAGCAACATTCTCTGTCTGCCGCTTGAGTAACTGCTGCCATTCTCTCCCGCGAAGCTTGTATCGCAACTGCGTTGAAACTTCACGCGTGACGGCCTCCAACAAGACAAGGACGCTCGCCTGAGGATGGGTATAGCGCGCACCCCAAAGTTGCGTCCCATTAGCAGTGCCGGTTAGTTCCATGCTGAGGGTCAGTTGCTCCTCGAGCCGCGCGAGCCGACCCGTGAGCACGGCTTGAACGCCGAGTTCACGCCCCAGTTTAATCGGGTCGGCAGCTTGCCCCTTAAAGCGGAAGACCGTACTACGCGCTGCCACCCTGAGTTGCGGTAGTTGCGACAGGGCATTGATTAGACTTTCCGTTAGTCCGTCAGAAAGGTACTCCAACTCCGGCGCACCGCTCATGTTCTCCAGCGGGAGGACGGCAAGCGAATCAATCTCTTTTGCGCGGGCGGCGCGCCGCGACGACAAGCGGGCACGCGGCACCGCGCGTGCATCCGCTGTGCCCTCGTCTAATTTAATCTTCGCAATGAAGCGATAGCCCCTGCCGGAGATGGTTTGGATGTAGCGCGGCTGACCATGTACCTCGCCAAGTGCCTGCCGCAACTTAAAGATGTTCTGCGCCAGATTGGCCTCTTCCACGAAAGTGTCAGCCCAGACTGCCTGCATCAATTCGTCCTTCGTCACCACTCGCCCCTCGTGCGCCAAGAGCACACAGAGAATCTCGTAAGCTTTATGCGCAAGCGGGACAGGCTGCCCAGCACGGAGCAAAACTCGCTGAGTGGTATCTAACCGAAATGGGCCGAACTTGTATGAGGACATAAGATAGAGGCAGACCTCTGGCCGCCAGCAGATTAATAATCAATTAATAATTCTCTAAAGACTTTCGTCTCGCCGGTGGTGTAAGTTTCCACCCGCGCAGAGCATTGCTCGGTACAGATTTTAAGAGAATTCGGGGCGCAGCAAATTTTAATCCTGCTGCGCCTGCGCGACAACCTGCGCTGAATGATCCCGATTGCAGGCAGCTAGCTTATTAGCTGTGCGGTACCGCTATGCGCCCGCCGCAGCGTAGTAATCCACGTCGTGCGACTCGCTAATAAACACACTGAGCACTGCGAACTGTGTTTCTTGGCGTTCTTCCGACTGTAAATCAGGAGAATTGAACATGAGAAAATTGCTAACCTCTCTAGTCGTATTGGCAATGGTGATGCTCGCCGCACCGCCTCAGCTCGTGCTGGCTCAGGGTCAAAATCGAAACCTAAGGCTACGACCGAATGCGGCTACAACAAAATTCCATAAGGTTAAAAACGCTGCTCTCGGTCAGTATATTGTGATGCTTAAGAACGACACCCCGCGCTCGCAGGTCTCCTCACTAGCTGCCGCTTTGACCCGCGCGCACGGCGGGGAGGTCGAATATCTTTACACGGACGTCTTCAAAGGCTTCTCTGTGCGGAACATGTCTGAGGCTCAAGCCAAGAGGCTCAGCCTGCACCCGCTGGTCACAAGCGTAGAGGAGAGCGCGCACGCCCGGGTGATCGGACAACAGTTCTGGCCACAAGAGACGAATGTCATCAAACCCCTCGACCGGATTGACCAGCGAAGCGGGCTGGATGGCGTTTATTATTATCCGAGGACCGGGACGGGCGTGCACGTCTACATTGTTGATACGCGCGTCTGGATCCAGCACAACGAGTTCGGCGGACGTGCTTACGCGCTGTGGGATTTTCAACCTAGCACCTCTATCGGCGGCTACGCCACAGGCGATGATAATCACGGCACGCTGACAGCCAGTGCCGTCGGTGCAAAGACCTACGGCGTCGCCAAGAATTGTCTCCTCTACTCTGTGCGTGTCTTTAATAATGCCACCGGACAAGGGACGACCAGCGATATGATTCAGGGGCTGCAACAGGTGCTCAACGATGTCACGAGTAATAACAAAAAACCCGCCGTGGTGAATATGAGCGTGATTGTTCCCAAGACCGCTTTCGGGGTCAGCTCTCTTGAAACGACAGTTCTGAACCTGATTAATAACGGCATCACATTCGTCACTGGCGCAGGTGATGCCAATAACGACGCCTCCAACTTTAGCCCCGGCCGGCTGCAAAGAGTTATCAATATCGGCGCAACCACGGGCATTCCCGACCCTTCGCTTGACGCAAGGGCTAGCTACTCCAGTTTTGGCTCGGTCGTGGATGCCTACGCGCCGGGCGGTGATGGCAGTTGGTCCGTGCGCAATGCCGGTCATAACACCACCTATGGTTTTGATGGAAACCAAGGTACCTCCATCTCTGCTCCCCTTGGAGCAGGCACGGCGGCGCTCTACTTGGAACAGTTCTCACTCGATCCCGGTAATTTCAATGCGCAGCCGGATCAAGTTCAGGCGGCCATTAAAAATAAGCGGTCGGGTCTGATTCTTTACATGGGCTGCGAGTTTATATCACCGCCGGACTCCAATCCCATTGACAACACGCGCATCTTCATCCGGCAACACTATTACGATTTTCTTAATCGGCAGCCGGATCAGTCCGGTTGGGATTTCTGGGTCGGCACGATTGACTCCTGTAGCGGCGATCCGCAATGCATCCAGGTGAAAAGGATCAACGGCTCACAAGCCTTCTTCCAGTCCATCGAGTTCATGGGGACGGGCTACTACATCTACCGCTTGAATAAAATTTCGTTCTCTACGTTCGCGCGGGAAGACGGATTCATCAGCCCGAATCCACGCATGGAGCAGTTCTTCATTGACCAGAAGAAAGTAGGAAACGGTGTTGTTGTCGGCCAGCCCGGCTGGGATCAAGTGCTAGACCAGAATCAAACCAACTTCGCCGATGAATGGGTCAGTCGGCAGCGCTTCTTAGACGAATATCCTCTTTCGATGTCCAATGAAGCATTCGTGGATAAGTTATATGCGACCGCGGGCGTGTCCGACCCAGCAACGCGTGATGCCATGGTCAACGGGTTGAACAACGGGACGGAGAGACGCGGCACGGTGGTCAAGAAGATTGCCTTAAGCGACGCGGTCGCGGCAAACCAACAGTTGTTTTACAACCCTGCCTACGTCCTAATGCAGTACTTCGGGTATCTGCGCCGTAACCCGGACGATGCACCGGACGGTAATCTCAGCGGCTATAACTTCTGGTTGAATCAGCTTAACAGTGGCACCAAAACCACCTTTGATATGGTGAACGCTTTTATCAGCTCGAATGAGTACCGGGAGCGCTTCTATAAGCCGCCATTCTGTACCCCCTAACAAATGACGTCTAGCGCTACAGGTTGGTAAAGACTAACTGCTTATGACAGATGCAGCGACAGGGAGATCAATCAGGGCCCAAAATCCATCGCGGTGTGCGCACCAAGCGATTGAGCCTCACAAGCGAGTAGCTTGTCTAGCCCTGCGCCAGCGTCTGTCCGCGGGGGCTACGGTACTGACTGAACATGCAAAAGGAGATCTCAAATGCACACCCAAGTCACATCACGTCGCGATACGACGGCCGATGTCACTTTTCGCCTCTTAAAATTTCTGTTCATCATCGCTGGTTGGACATTCTTCAGTGCCCAAACATCTAAGGCACAGACTTCTTGGACACCCGCCAACGGAGCTGACTTGCAGAACATTCTGCAAAACAGTGTGCAACCGGGCGACACCGTCTACCTTACGCCGGGCGTCACCTACGGGCTTTCATCCGGCCCGATCACTTTGTATAACCGTGGCAACAGTTCCAACTGGATTACCATTCGCCCGGCGCAAAGCCTTACACTGCCTGCACCGGGGCAGCGCATGACCCCCAGTTTTAATCTCCCCAAAATAATCGGAGCTCCAAGTGGCTCCGGCGCACTCCGCGTAAATGTTGACGCACATCATTACCGCATCATCGGCATTGAATTCACCCCGAATAATAGTAGCTCTGATCCCGCTCAGACTTTAGTTGAGCTGGGGCAACAAAGCGTCCCCAATCCCCAACCGCCTAATACCAACGCGAGGGCGCACCACATCATCCTTGACTAGTGCTACATTCATCCCTTCACTAATCAACAGTACAAGCGCGGCGTGGCCTTGAACGGGGCCTACGAGTCGGTGCTCAACTCATCTCAGGTTTTATTCGGTCAGGTCAGGATGCACAAGCAATCGAGGGGTGGGACGGTCCAGGACCGTTTCAGATCATAAACAATTATCTGGAGGCGACGGGCGAAAACATTCTGTTCGGCGGGGGAATTTCCAACATACCCAATCTTATCCCGTCTGACATAGAGATTCGCGGTAACAGTCTATCCAAAAACCCTGCGTGGAGAGGGCAAGGGTATACAGTGAAAAACCTTTTTGAGTTGAAAAACGCGCAGCGAGTGCTGATTGACGGTAACATTCTACAGAACAACTGGTCCGAGGGGCAGGATGGAACAGCAGTCTTGTTTACCCCGCGCAGCGAAAATGGGGCCATGCCGTGGGTCGTGGTTCAGGACGTGCAGTTTACAAATAATATCCTGAGTCACAGCGGCAGTGGGTTTAACATTGCCGGCTTTGATGTGAGTGATAATGGTGTCCAGCTTAGCACCCGGCGCACCTCACGAATTCTGATTGAGAACAATCTCATCACCGATCTGAACCCTACTGATGCTGGGGATGGTAACGTTGTGCGATTCATCCTATTGTCAGACACAGATCGCTTGACGGTGAATCACAACACCGTCATCCAAGCGAATGGGACGATCATTCACGCTACAGCCTCGCCTTCGTTTCCAGGGTTTTCCCCGTGCAATGGTCCAATCGATGATTACAGTAAAATCACAAATCTCGTCTACACGAATAATCTAAATCTTGGCTCGGACGGCGGCTTCCTCGGTGACTGTAGCGGGGAGGGGATAAGCGGTTCCCTTGGTGCTTTGAATGACTTTTACTCAAACTATACCCTCACAGGGAATCTACTGGCCGGCAGACCACCGGAAGCCTATCCAGCCGGTAATAGCTTCTCGTTCGACAGTTCGTGCTACAACAATCCCGCGCACACCAACAACGACTACAGCTTACACTGCTATGCCGGCGCAGACGGCACGAATGTTGGCTATGACATCAATACGCTGAACAACGAGAACAATCTCCCTTCGTTCTCCGCGTTCTCGAACCCGATTGACACCGCTTCCTTTTTCGTCAGGCAGCATTATATTGATTTCCTTGGTCGCCGACCGGACGCAGGCGGTCTTCAGTTCTGGACCAACAACATAACTTCCTGTGGCTCAGACGCAAACTGCACGGAAGTGCAGCGGGTCAATACCTCCAGAGCGTTTTTCCTGTCCATCGAATTCCAAAATACCGGATTTGTTGCGTACCGGTTCTACAAAGCATCGTTCGGCCTGAACGACCAACCCGCATCATCAGCGGCACCCGCAGCGACGGCTCTGGCGGCCGGTCCTTTCTCGGTGCCGCTCGCGCTCAAGGACGAGCTACTACAGGCGCAACGCAGGATCGGGTGGGGCGTTATCGTCAACAACAGCGGCTGGCAACAATTGCTACAAGCGAATAAACTGTCTTTCGCTAACGACTGGGTGGCCCGCGCCGATTTTCAAGTAGTGCATGGCAGTCAGAGCAACTCTGATTACGTTAATTCGCTCTTCGCTAACGCCGGGGTGACACCGAGTGCGGCCGATCTAAACGCGCTAGTGACTGGGTTGAACAATGGCAGCGAAACGCGCGCGACGGTATTGCTGAAGATCGCAGACGACTCGCAGCGCGACGCTAACAATAATCAATATGTGTTTGCGCAGACGTTCGCCAATCAGGAGTATAACCCTGCGTATGTGCTGATGGAGTACATTGGGTACTTGCGGAGGAACCCACAGGATCCGCCAGATAACAACTTCCTGGGGTATCAGTTCTGGCTTAGTAATCTCAACGCCGGCGTTGGTGACTTCCAAATGGCAAAGGCGTTCATCGAATCTTTTGAGTACCGCTCACGGTTCGGTCAGTCGTGATACAACAAACACATCAGTTCTGCCGCCCGTGAAAGGCGGCAGAACTGATCTTAAAGGTTGTGTTGCCCAAAGATAGTTTGAACGCGCACAGCTAATCACCAACGCGTAAGCCCAAATGATCACACGGCGTATCGGTCAAATCCTGTTCCACGCCTAGATACTCCTCAGTCGTCTGATTTTTTCAAGCTCAGATGGTTAGAAAGTTGGCGCGTTTGCTGCCCTGCACGCGCATCGCGCCACTTGGCGCGGTTAATAATCAAGCGAAGCTGTCACGCCTTTGCCCTGTGTGATGGTGAGCACATGATTAGGGGTGACGCCTGTGACCGCCTCCGTCTCGCCGTTCGTCCAACGCACTTCTACGCTCTCGATCTTTTCGCCCTGCCCAAGACCGAAGTGCAAGCGCAGGTCGTTCTGCGAGAGATAACTCGCGCCCGCCTCTACCTCTTGTATGTAGCTATGGCGGGCCGTGCGTAGCATCGCGCGCGCGCCGATTGCTTGGCGGTTTCCTTTGGTCTGGACAAGCTTTAGGGTGACGCTCTGGTTCTGGTTGACGCTGGTGTTGAGCAGGACGGTTGGCCGCTCGCCCACGTTCACGACGACGACATCCACCAGTCCGTCGTTATTCAGGTCGCCAAAGGCCGCGCCCCGGCGCGAGACCAACGGCAAGGCACTGAGACCTGCGTCCTTCGACACTTCCGCGAATGTGCCGTCGCCTAGATTGCGGAAGAGTAGGAAGGGTTGACGATAGCCCGACTGATTCGGTCCTTGCGCCAGTTCAAGCTGCGGATAGACGTGTCCGTTCGCCACCAGCAGATCGGGCCAGCCGTCGTTATCGAAGTCCACAAACGTCGTGCCCCAGCCGACATAAGGGCGGCTGGGTTGGCCGATCTTGGCGGCGAGGGTTAGATCAACGAACCCTTCGCGGCCGAGATTTCGGTACAGGGCGTTCGGCTCGTTCTCGAAGTTGGTGATGAAGAGATCAAGGCGACCATCGAGATCAAAGTCGCCCCACGTCACGCCCATTGATCCTTGCTCACCGCCCGACTCGCTATAGCTCACGCCCAACTCAGTGCCGACCTCCGTGAACGTCCCATTATGATTGTTATGATAGAGGTAGTTGGGCGTCGAATCATTGGCGACGAATAGATCGGGCCAGCCGTCAT
>QHXQ01000053.1 GCA_003223935.1 Acidobacteriota bacterium
TGTGCCGTGCAGGTTGACGTAATCAACATCTGCGGCCGTGCGCCCGGCATCGGCGAGCGCGAGTTGCATGGCGCGCGCAGGCTCTGTGCCATCGTCTGCGAGTCGCACGCGATGATAAGCGTCGCACGTCGCGCCGTAGCCCGTGATCTCTGCGTAGATGTGTGCGCCGCGCTTGAGTGCGCGTTCATACTCTTCGAGCACGAAGACCCAAGCGCCTTCGCCCAAGACCATGCCGGAGCGGTTGCGCGAGAAGGGGCGCGAGGCGCGTGCGGGATCGTCGTTCCATTCGTTCGTTAAGACGGTCATCAAGTTGAAGCCGGCGAGGATGCCGGGCGCAAGCGGCGCGTCCGAGCCGCCCGCGAGCATCGTCTCTTGGCGGCCGAGCGCGATGTGCTGCGCGGCGTAGGCGATGGCGTCAGTCGAAGAGGTGCAGCCGGTCGAGACGATGTGCGAGAGACCGCGCAGACCAAAAGCCATCGAGAGTTCGGACGAGAGACCGCCGTGCGTCGAAGCTGGAATCGTATAGACGCTCGCACGGCCCGCTTCGCCGGTGAAATAATAACGATATTGTTGTTCGGTGAAAGCGAGACCGCCGCCGCCCGTGCCGAGAATGACGCCGGTGGCGCGTCTCTCTGCCAAGTCGAAATCGGACGTTTGCAAGTTCGCATCTTCAAGTGCACCGCGCGCGGCGGCGAGCGCAAGCGGAACTGTGCGCGCAACGTGGCGTCGGTCTTTCGGATTAAGCTCCGCCGCCCAATCGAAGTCGCGCACTTCGGCCGCGATCTGCACGGGCGCATCAGAGACATCGAAGCTCTCAATGCGCCGCACGCCGCTCGTGCCCGCTTGCAGCGCACGCCAAAAATTTTCGCGCCCCAAGCCGATGGGCGTGACACACCCCAAGCCTGTGATACAGACGCGACGAGGACGCTGGAAGGTGCTCAGCATGTTGATTTGTTTTTAGTCTGACGATCAAATTATGTGGGAGACGCGAGTAAGCATAACATTGCGGGACGGTAAATAGTGAATGGTAAAAACGGTCTTTATCCATTTACCATTCACTATTGACCGCTCTTCGGCAGACTCAACAGATTGGCAAACAGACGATATGCACCGGGCACGCCCGCCGGCAACTGTCTGAACCAAGCGTAAGACGTATAGACGTAATGCCCGCGCCCGACCCGCGCATAGACTTCGCCGCCCGTCTGCGGCGGCTCATTCGCATCGTGCGCTTCAAGCAAAGGCGTGTAGCGCGGATCAAACATCGTGAAGCTGTAGAGATTCCGCTCCTGCACCCAGCCTTGCCAATCTGCGGGCGTGATCTTGTTCGGGAAATTAAACGCCGGATGTGTGGGCTGCAAGACCGCGACCGGCGCGGTCTCGTCAACGACGCGCGAGATCATCGTCTGACCGTTCTCAGTCTTCACTTCCT
Organism: Acidobacteriota bacterium; assembly: GCA_003223935.1. Classification (GTDB taxonomy): domain Bacteria; phylum Acidobacteriota; class Blastocatellia; order Pyrinomonadales; family Pyrinomonadaceae; genus QHXQ01. The sequence continues at coordinate 1,430 of QHXQ01000053.1, forward strand.
GCTCAGCCGGAAACGGCGGCAAGTTCTGCTTCGCATAATCGGGTCGTTGATACTGCACGATGAGCGCGCCGCCTTGTTGCATGAACTCAAGCAGGCGTTGACTGTTTGCCACGAAGTCGGGGCGCGTCTGCGATGCGCGTATGCCGACCACGATTGCGTCGAAGCGCGTCAGATCGCCCACCGCCAAATCCTGTTCATTCAACAACGTCACCTGCAACCCCATCCGCTCAATCGCCTGCGGCACCTCATCCCCGCTCCCCATGATGTAACCGACTCGCACCGGCGCGACTTTGAGATCGAAGACGCGCACCGTTGTCATAGCGGGCGTGTAGAAACGATGCGTCTGGATGTGCGGATAACTGATCGTGCGTTGACTATCGCTAAATGTCTGTAGTTTCGCTGTGTCCGCCTCGGTATATTGACCGACGGCCGTGATGGCGAGTTGATAACTGCCGTGCTTGACTGCCGGAGGCACGTTAAAGCTGACGCGCTGGGTGACGCGCGCGCCTGCCTCCTTAAGTGTGAACAGTGGGGACTGCGGCACAGGCGGCCAGTTTGATGGCACTACCAGCTTAACTCTACCCGCTACTACCGGCATATCTGGATACATAGATACTCTACGCGCGCGCGGTTGATTATTCGTCAACTGCACGGTCAGCGATTGAGTCTTGTCCTGCGCCGGTGACGGCACAATGATTAGGGCTGGATCGCTTTGTACGATTAGCGTGGGTACAACGTTCAACTCGCGGCGCAACTCGCCGCGCGCGGGATCGAGCGTGCGATATTCGACGGGGGGGAGCGTCTGCGGATCGTCTTTCGTCCATTCGTACATGTCGCCTTTGCGTGGGCGTTGCAACCAGTAGGGCTGCGTTGGCGGCGCGTCCGCAGGCACGGTCACGCGGAAGGTTGCGGTCGGCGCATCGGGCGGGCCCGGACTGAAAGCCTCTTGCTGTTCGACACGCCAGCCCGCGGGCGCGCGCAGTTGGAAGCCGCGATAGCGCGCGAGTTTTATGTCCGGCAGAAAGGCGCGCACCGTGACGTTGAACGTGTCGCCGGGCGTGACCGTCTCCGCATCTGCAAGCGCCTCGACGCGCACGCCGGTCGCAAGCTGCAAGGCTTGCTCGAACTCTGATTCTTTCTGCTCCAGCAGAACGTCGGCTTCATTGCTCGCGTCCTTTTGTGTGCTGAGATTCTTGACGGTTGCGCGCGCTTGCTGTGTGTGCGAGAGACCGGCGGAGAGCGCGGCGAGAACTGTGCGCGGATCGAGCGCGTTGAATTTCTCTTGCGCCGTGCTCGCGTCGCGTTCGATGTCTGTAAGTTCGTGGTCGAGTTCGTCAGAGTGCAAGTTCGTGAGCCGCGCGATGCCGCGAATGGTTGTGTCAAGACCATCGAAGACGCTTTGCTCGTGCGGGTCGTGCTGCACGCCGTCGGGGGTGCGTTCGAGCAAGCGCACGCGCGAGGTCTGTGTGCCGCGTAGTTCGAGCGCGCCTTCGCCTTGCGATTTGTGTTGGCTGCGCCCTTCCATCGCGAGTTCGTAGTAGCTGCGACCGAGCAGTGGATCAAATTGGCCGGTGCTGATCTCGACGACGGATGGATCGTTTGCTTGTTTGTTCGCGTCATTGAAAACGCTGACGTAGAGCTTGCGCGCTTGCCAAGGTCGCAGACCCTCGGCGAGTTGTTCGGGAAACTCGCGCGGGTCGGCGGCGGCGCGGAAGGCGAGGGGCGTGAGATAGCCTGCGTATTGATGGTGACCGTGACCGTCTGCGGGTGTGCCCGTGAAGCGCGAGATGATGACGAGCGGGCGATACGCGCGGATGACGCGCACCATGTCGGCGAGCACTTCGCGTTCGGGCCAACGCTGCTGACTTTCGGCGCGCGTCTTCGTGAAACCAAAATCGAACGTGCGCGTGAAGAACTGATCGCCGCCATCGAGCCGGCGCGCTTGCAGCAACTCTTCGGTGCGGATGACGCCCAACGCATCGAACAACTCTGGCCCGATCAGATTCTGCCCGCCCTCGCCGCGATTGAGCGAGAGATAGCCGACGCGCGCGCCGTCGCCGCGTGCGAGCCGCGCGATCAAAGCGGAGTCTTCGTCGTCCGGGTGCGCGCCCGTGTGCAGCACACTCGCCGTCGTCTGCAAGCGGCGCAACATGAAGCCGAGCGCGACCGCGCCTTCGTCCGTATGCGCGCGCACTTGGGCGTGCGGCGGCGAGTAGGCAGAAGGCAGAAGGCAGAAGGCAGAAAGCAATAGGCAGAAGGCAGTCAACAGGCCGCTGCTCGCGCTTAGCCATCTTTTATTGATCGCTCGTCTTTGTTTGCTCATCGCTTTTGGGTTAGCCCGTCGTCGTCAGTTGCACAGATGAACGTTGCCAGCCGCAGGTTTATTGATAGCATTCGCGCCCCACGCAAGCCGCAGCACAGACACGTTCGCGTTCGCGCGCTCTCTAAATGAATGGGCCGACAGTCAGAAGTATAATAACATTCTAGCCCGCCGCTATACGGAGGTGGGCGCAGGTCTTGACCCCGCTCTACCCGAACCCGAACTGCGCGAAGCCCGTCCTCCCGAACGTAATGTTGTGCGACGAAGAGTTCGTTGTTTAGGAAAAACTGAATTTTGCTAGATATGAGTCGAGCAGCTAGAAGTTTGTTTGTGTTCGGAATTTACCTCTGCGGCTTAGGTTTGCTTTTGCTGCTCGGCCCAAATCTGCTCTTGCAAGTTTTCGGAGTGCCGCCGACACACGAAGTTTGGATCAGAATTAATGGCATGTTTGTGCTTTGTCTGAGCTTCTATTATATGCAGGCGGCGCGAAATGAATTGACAATTTTTATCCGTTGGACTGTTTGGGCGCGCATCACGGTTATATTTTACTTCGCCGCTTTCGTGCTGCTGATCTCGGCCCCGAAAGCATTGCTGTTGTTTGGTCTGATTGATTTGTTGGCGGCGATTTGGACGTGGCTTGCATTGAAAAAAGATGCAGCCCGTTGAAGAAAATATTTTGCAGCGCGTGGATTACGCCGTTGCGCCCGCATTAACTCTGCGCCGTCCGCCGCTCCCGTTTTTGTGATAGCGTATGAGGGTGGTTGAGGTCGTAAAGATATACCGCCCTAGTTCGATAGTTGAATTTGGAAAATCCTATGCGTTACTGGTTAATGCGTCGTTCACCTTATTACCCTGATATACAACCCAATCTTGCCGGTATGCCTTGGGATTACGATAAAATCTATGCAGATCATCGTCTTAAAGCTGGCGATATTCTTTATTTGATGGCCGCTTATGGCGAACTTTATGGCTGGGGCTACGTGACAAAGAGCGTTGCCTATCGCGATAGCGAAGATGAGAAAGAAGCATTGAGAGTTACAGCGGTGCGTCCAATAGTTCGTCAGAATCTAGTTCCGGCAGAAGCTATAAAGCGAGTTCCAACGCTGGCAAGACTGATAGTGAATTCCGATCTGAATCTTATTGAGCTACAGCCTCATCAAGTTAACTCATTCAACCGGCTTATTCGTTCCCAAGGGGTCGAAGCACCAGCAGACATCGAAGACTACAAAAATCCAGATATGCACTTAAGCAGGCTCCACAAAATATATGAGGCAGCGAATGGTAGCCGGACAAAGCTTATCGAATTGATGGAAGTCCTCAAAGAAGATGTATCGAACGAACAAGAAGCTTGGGACGAGGCGGACTACATGAAGGATGAGGGCTGGGTTGAAACCCTTAGCGATGACGGCCCACCTTTAGTTCGGTTAACTCATAAAGGGCTTAAAGCAGCAGAAGAATATGCTTTCTCTAGTACGGAAACGAAAGCACAACAAGAAATTCAAGAAAAGGCAGTGACACTGATGCCGGCTAATCTTAGCGAAGAATTACCGATTGATATTTTCATCAGCCATAGCAGCCAAGACGCTAAAATCGTTAAGGCTCTAATCGCTGTGCTACAAAAAGCACTGAACCTTACGGCCCAGCAAATTAGATGTACGAGTATCGAGGGATATAAGCTCGACATTGGCGCAGACACTAATGAGCAACTTCGCCGAGAGATTTACGGCGCAATTGTCTTCATAGGCTTAATCACTCCTATAAGCCTGACATCAACATACGTCTTATTCGAGTTAGGCGCACGCTGGGGTGCTGGACGAACACTATTACCCGTAGTTGCAGCAGCCGACACAGATATTCTTAAAGATCCATTGAAAGGGAAAAATGCCGGATGTTTGTTTAAAGAAGCCGACGTGCACGAATTGATACGTGTGCTGGCGCAACAGCTCAACCGCTCAACCGACAGGGTAGCAGCTTATGAGAATCTCATTAAGCGTTTAATACGAACGTCCAAGCCAAAGAGGGAAGCAAAAGCTAAAGCTGATAAAGGGACAACGGAACAGGAACGTCTTGACGGCGATACAGATGAAACGTCAACGCTTCCACTGAATGAAGACCCATTTGATGACGCAGCAAGACTGAGTGCGCGTCTAAATTATGATCAGCGACGAAACTCATGGCGAAGGTCGGAGCGGGGCGTAGAGTCTGCTCGCATAGAATTAGATAAACTCTTCACTGAGCTTGAACGATTAGTGCAAGGCATGAGCACTAAGGATTATCCGTTTGATATAACCTTCAAACGAGATGACAGAGAGCATTGCACCCTGCTAATAGGTGAATACGGTCTTAGTGTGAATTGGAGTTACGGGACGATTAGAATGGCCGACTCAATCGAAGAGACTAGTTTGGTGCTGATGACATTCAAGAAGGGGAACATGCTGGATCGACAGGTTAAGATCATTCGGAGAATCGAATACGATCTTGATATGAATGAAAGTTTTCAGGTTGGATGGAGAGAACGTGCTTATAAGCGTCGCTTTCTACATACACCCGACTTTGCGAAAGAAGTAATTAAGGAATTATTGAGGTTCTTTGATGAGCGAACACACCGTAAGTAATATTCCCAATATAAGTCTTGTTGCATGAGGAACAGTATGAATCATCCACTTGAGAACAAGCGGGCGTTGGTCACGGGCGGCAGTCGTGGCATCGGGGCGGCCATCGTTAAGCGGCTCGCGCGTGAGGGCGCGCACGTGGCGCTGACATACATCAGTAAGCCCGACCAAGCCAACGAAACCGCACAGGCGGCTGAGGCGCTAGGCGTGCGGGCGCTCGCCATCCAAGCTGACAGCGCGGATGCGCAAGCGGTGGCGGCGGCCGTGGAGCGCACGGTCGCGGAGTTCGGCGGCATTGACATTCTGGTGAACAACGCAGGCATCGGCGTGTTCGCGCCCGTTGCCGACTATCGCCTTGAAGATTTTGATCGGACGTTGGCGGTGAACCTGCGCGCCGTGTTCGTCGCCACGCAGACGGCCGTCAAGTATATGCAGACGGGCGGGCGCGTCATCACGATTGGCAGTTGCAACGCCGAGCGCATGCCATTCGCGGGCGGCGCAGTTTACGCCATGAGCAAGGCCGCGCTCGTTGGGCTGGTCAAAGGTCTGGCGCGCGACCTAGGCCCGCGCGGCATCACCGTGAACAATGTGCAGCCCGGCCCGATTGACACCGATCTGAACCCTGCGAGCGGCGACTTCGCCGATATGCTCCGAAGCCTGATGGCGCTGCCGCGCTATGGCAGCGGCGACGAAGTAGCGGCGCTGGTCGCTTATTTGGCCGGCCCCGAAGCGGGCTTCGTCACCGGCGCAAGCCTGACGATTGACGGGGGCTTCACCGCCTAGATTGCGGAATGCGGATTTAGAAGAGCAGAAGGCAGTAAGCAGAAAGCAGAAGGCAGAGAACAGCGCGGTTTTACTGCCTTCTGCTTTCTGCGTTTCATTCCGCAATCCGCATCCCGCAATTCTTAGTGGAACGGCCATTCGCCGCGCGCGCGGGCGCGGATGAAGTAGATGATGAGACCGACGATGATGAGGACGGCGGCGTAGCGTATCTCTTTCAGAAAATTGGGGCGCGAGATGAGGACATAGATGAAGCCGACGAGCGCGACAATCGCTGGCAGCGGATAAAGCCACATATGAAACGGGCGCGGCAGGTCGGGGCGGCGTATGCGGAGCACAATCACGCCGACGATCTGTGCGAGGAACTGCACGAGTAGGCGTATGACGACGAGCGCGGCGATCACGTCTGCGAGGCGGAAGAAACAGAAGAGCGCGGCGATGCCGCCCATGACGAGCAGCGAGATGTATGGGAAACGATGGCGCGGATGGACGCGCGCGAAGATGCGAAAGTAGTTGCCGTCGCGCGCCGCGGCGTAGGGCACACGCGAGTAGCCCAAGAGCAGAGAGAAGACGGAGGCGAACGCCGTCCACATGATCAAAGCGGTTGCGATGAGCGCGGCCTTGTGGCCGTAGAGTCGTTCGATGAAAGACGAGATGACGTACGCTCTGGCGGGTGTGTTCGCGGTTGAAGCAAACTCGCGCCAAGGGATGACGCCGAGAATCGAGACGTTCATCACAAGATAGATGATCGCCACGAACAGGATTGACAGCAGCACGGCGCGCGGGATCGTGCGCCCCGGCTCTCTGACCTCGCCGCCGAAGAAGCAGACGTTGTAGTAGCCCCAGTAGTCATAGACCGCGATCAAGAGTGCTGCGCCGAGTCCCGTAAAAAATTCGGGGCGCAGACGGAAACCGCCGCCCGCGTGATTAAAGATGGTGAAGGCGTCGGGCGGGAAATCGAAGGCGAGGCGCGGATTGAAGTGCGTGACGCCTGCGATGATGATCCAGAGGATCGTCAGCATCACGCCGACCCACAGGAATTTTGAGAACTTTTCGATCAGCGTGATGCGGCGATAAAGCAACACGACGGCCAAAGCGAGCGCGGCGATGGCGACGAGCGCGACCGGCAGCGCGTTGATCTCGACGACGCCTAAACCTCGCAGCGTTACTTTCGTCGAACTGCCGAGCGCGGGGAAGATGTAGGTCGCATATTGCGCGAGGCCAATGCAGCCCGATGCGATGGAGAGCGGCGCGCTAAAGGTCAGTTGCCAGATGAAGAGGAAGGACATCAAACGACCGAGCTTGTTTGGGTTGTAAATCTCCGCGAGGTAGCGATACGAGCCGCCCGAACCGGGCAGTGCCGCACCCAACTCAGCCCAGACCAATCCGTCGCAGACGACCAGCAGCGCACCCAACAACCAACCGAGCATCGCCTGCGGCCCGCCCATCGCCGCGATGATTAGTGGGATCGTGATGAACGGCCCGACGCCGATCATGTCGATCATGTTCAGCGTCGTCGCGCCGCGCAAACCGACGCCGCGAATTAGTTGCGCCTCGTCTGCGTTAATGGTCTCTGTCTCTGTGGCCATTGACGAGATTCTTTACGCGAAAACGGGATGCAAAGGCAAGGATGAATCAATTCTTCATCCTTTTTCTTCTGCGCCACAGGGCGAGCGCGACGAGTGCGGTTGCGCCGCCGGCTGTGTCGATCATGCTGTCGTAGATGGACGGGGTACGCGTGGGCACGAAGGATTGATGGTATTCGTCGAGCAGCGCATAGCCGGCGACGAGCACGAGCACGCTGATGAACCAACGACGACGGAACAGGTCTTTAGTTGAAGAGAGGAAAGCGCGCGCGGCGAGGAGTGCGAGCACGGCGTACTCTGTGAAGTGCGCGAGCTTGCGCACGGCGAAGTGCGCGCCGAGCAGTTGCGACACGGTGATGTTGGGGAAGAGCCAACGCAGGAGCGGCTCGATGATGCGCGAGGTGTTCGCGGCTGAGAGCGCGCCGGTCGAAGCAAAAAAGATAAACGCGAGCCAGAGGCCAAGCGGCCCGTAGCGCCATAGGCGTCTGCGCCAAGACGGCGCGGCGTGACCGTCGTTCGTTGTTAGCCTGACCTCGCTATTCGCTGCCATCAACTACGCCTAAAGCAAAAAGGGAAGCTTGCGTGCGCGCTGCTTCCCTTTCGCTACTCACAGCAATTTGTTTATCCGATCCTTTAGCTTGCCGCCGCTGCGCCCGATACGACTTCGATGATCTCTTTCGTGATCGCGGCTTGCCGGATGCGGTTCATGTTGAGCGTCAATGAACTGATCAGATCGCCCGCGTTCTTCGACGCCGAGTCCATCGCCGTCATGCGCGCGCCCTGTTCCGACGCGATTGATTCAAGCAGCGCGCGAAAGATTTGCGTCTCGACGAAGCGCGGCAAGAGGCGACCGAAAATCTCTGCGGGCGGTTGCTCGTAAACGTACTCGATGAAGGTCTCCGCTTGCGCGCCGGTCGTCGGCTCTGCTTGTTCAACGTCTGCGCGCGCGACGGGCAAGAGTTGATCGACGACCACGCGCTGCGAGAGCACCGAACGAAACTCGTTGTAGATGATGAAGACCTTGTCGAGCGTCTCGTCTTCGATGAAGCGACGCATGATGTCGTCTGCAACTTCGACCGCTTCGGCGTAAGTAATGCGCGCTTTGGCGGTGAGGCCGATGTACTCCTGCACGATATTCGCGTTGCGTCGGCGGAAGAAGTCGCGTCCTTTGCGCCCGACCGCCATCAACTCGATTGTCTTGCCAGCATGCTCACCGATGAACGCTTGCGCGGCCTTGATCAGATTCGCATTGAACGCGCCCGCGAGACCTTTGTCGGCCGTGATGAGCACGAGCAAGTAACGCTCGTCGCCGCGCGCGTCGAGCAGAGGATGATGATAATTCTCGTCCGTGTGCGCCGCGAGATCGTTCAGCACGTCCGTCATCTTGCGCGCGAACGGGCGCGCGTTGACGACGCGCGTCTGCGCCCGCCGCAGATTCACGGCGGAGAGCATCTTCATCGCCTTCGTGATCTGCTGCGTGTTCTTAACCGACTTGATGCGGCGGCGTAGATCGAGGAGATTGGCCATAACGATAGAGGTTAGAGGTCAGAGGTTAGAGGTTAGTGAAATCAGTTCTTACTGACCTCTAACCTCTGACCTCTGACCTCTGCTTTTCATGCTCTTGCGGCGGCCGTCGTGGCCGGCGCGTTTGTGTCGCGTGGGGCGGGCGGCGTGCTGCCCCAAGTCTGTTTGAAGTCGGTGACGGCCGTTTTGAGTTCCGCCTTGATCTCGTCGGTCAGCGCCTTCTTCTCGCGCAGGGCGTTGAGCAGACCGGGATGCGAGTTCTCGACGAAGTTGAGCAGGTCGGCCTCGAAGCGGCGACACTGATCAACCGGCACGTCGTCCAGATAACCACTCGTCGCGGCCCAGATGATCAGCACTTGCTGTTCGACCGGCATCGGCTTGTATTGCGGCTGCTTCAAAATCTCTGTGAGCCGCTGCCCGCGCGCAAGCTGCGCCTGCGTCGCCTTGTCTAGGTCAGAGCCGAACTGCGAGAAGGCGGCGAGTTCACGATACTGCGCAAGGTCTAAACGCAATGTGCCCGCGACCGACTTCATCGCCTTGATCTGCGCCGAACCGCCGACGCGCGAGACGGAGTTGCCGACGTTGATCGCGGGGCGGATGCCGGCGTTGAAGAGATCAGCTTCGAGGAAGATTTGCCCGTCGGTGATCGAGATGACGTTGGTCGGGATGTAAGCCGAGATGTCGCCCGCCTGCGTCTCGATGATCGGCAGACTCGTGAGCGAACCGCCGCCCTTCGCATCCGAGAGTTTCGAGGCGCGCTCTAAGAGGCGCGAGTGCAGATAGAACACGTCGCCCGGATACGCCTCGCGTCCGGGCGGGCGGCGCAGGAGCAGAGAGATTTCACGATAGGCGGCCGCTTGCTTCGAGAGATCGTCGTAGATCGTTAAGACGTGGCGGCCGCGGTCGCGGAAGTATTCGCCGATGGCTGCGCCCGCGTAGGGTGCAAGATACTGCATCGCGGCCGGATCAGAGGCGGTCGCTTTGACGACGATGGAGTAGCCCATCGCGTCGAACTCCTGCAAGGTCTTAATCACCTGCGCTACCGTCGAAGCCTTCTGCCCGATGGCGACGTAGATGCAGATCACGTCCTTGCCACGTTGGTTGATGATCGTATCGAGCGCAACGGCCGTTTTTCCCGTCTGCCGATCACCGATGATCAGTTCGCGCTGACCGCGCCCGATGGGCACCATCGAGTCAATCGCTTTGAGGCCCGTCTGCAAAGGCTCTTTCACGGGCTGGCGATCAACAACGCCCGGCGCGATGCGTTCAATCGGATTGAAGTCATGCGTGATGATCGGGCCGCGATCATCTTCGGGCAGACCCAAGGCATTGACGACGCGCCCGATGAGCGCATCGCCGACCGGCACTTCCATGATGCGCCCAGTGCGCTTGACCGTGTCGCCCTCTTTGACCTTTTGAAACTCGCCGAACAAGACCGCGCCGACCTTGTCCTCTTCCAAGTTCAAGGCGAGGCCGCGGACTTCGTGCGGCAGTTCTAACAGTTCGCCGGCCATCACTTTTTCGAGGCCGTGAATCTCGGCGATGCCGTCGCCGATCTTGATCACCGTGCCCACTTCGGTCACGGTCACGCCGCCCTCGAAGTTTTCGATCTGCTGGCGAATGATGTCGCTAATCTCGTTGGCTTTGATCGGTTCCATAATTTTGAAACGATGAATGATAAACGAGAAACGCTGAACTGTCTTTATTCATCGTTCAGCGTTCCTCGTTCATCGTTTTATCCCCCTGCCATCTGTTGCTTGATCTGTTGCAAGCGTGTGCGCACGGAGCCGTCGTAGAGCGTCGAGCCGATGCGCGTGACGATGCCGCCAATCAGTGCTTCGTCAACGGCAAACTCCAGACGCACGTTGCGCCCGGTCAGGAGCGTCAGCCGCGCGCGCAAATTCTCCTGTGCTTGATGTGCGACCGGCCGCGCTGTCGTTACGCGCGCTGAGACGACGCCCGCGCGCTCGTCCAACGCGCGCGCGAAAGCTTCATTGATGACGGCCAAATCTGTGAGCCGGTGGTTGCGCAGAAGCACTTGCAGAAAGTTAGCGGTTGTCGGCCGCACGCGCGTGCGTGCGACGAGCGCGTTGAGCACTTTGCGCTTCTGCTCATAAGCGAGCACGGGATTGCGAAAGACCCCGACGAGATCGGCGTGGGCTGCGAGCAACGCGGCCCAGCCCGTCAAATCCGCTTGCACCTCGCGCGCTTCATTGCGCTCCAGCACCACGTCCGCGAGTGCCTTCGCGTAGCGCCGCGCCACCGCTTGCACGCTCAATGCTGCACCCCTCCCAGTTCTTCGATGTAGTCGTGCAGCAAACGGTCGTCGTCCGTCGGCCGCAGGTCGCGTTTGAGCAACTGCTCGGCCAATTCGACGCTCTGCTCCGCCGCATAACGCCGCAACTCAAGCCGCGCGGCTTTGCCCACGCTCTCGATCTCGCGCTGCGTCTGCTCGCGGAGTTTGCGCGCCTCCTCTTCGGTCGTGCGCGCGATGCGTTCGCGCTCCTGCGCCGCCTCTTGTTTAGACTGCGTGCGCAACGCTGCTACTTCCGTATCGAGTCGTGCGAGCCGCACGTTCACCTCTTCCAACTTCGCCAGCGCCGCATTGCGCTCCTCTTGCGCGCGCATCAACTCTTTGCGAATCGCCGCGCGCCGCGCCTGCATCGTCTGGCCGATGGGCCGGCGCAAAAGCAGGATGAGCGCGCCGACGAACAGGAACAGGTTGATGAACTTCCACGCCTCGAAGCCCGGATAGTTGTACCAAGGCGACGAAGCTGCGCTCTCCTGCGCAAACAGTAAGATTGTGCTCAACGTGACGAACATAAAAACTTTCAACTGCGCATGAAAACCTCATTCAACCTTGTGCTCGTCGTGCGCCGCTCACGCGCCGACCGAACGGTGCAAAATCTGCGCGCTGATCTCTGCGGCGATGCGTTGCGCGTCGTGTTGCAGCGTCGCCCGCGCTTGCTCCGTCTGCGTGCTGATCGCGCTTCGTTCTTTTGCGATCAACTGCTCCGCTTCTGCCCGCACCTGCGTCAACAGATTCTGTCGGGCCTGCAAAGCCTCTGCGCGCTCCTGCTCCAACATGCGATAGCCTTCAGTGCGGGCCGCCCGCAAGCCTTCTTCATAGCGCGTCAGGTTCGCTTCAACATCTTTCAAGATGTCGTGCGCCGCGCCGCGCCCCGAACGCGCACGCGCCTCGCGCTCGGCGAGGATGCGATTGATCGGGCGAAAGAGCGTCGTATTGAGCACATAGACCATCAGGATGACGAGGGCGATGTGGAAGAAGATCGTGCCGTCGGGCACGAGTTGGATAGAGCCTTCTGCTAGGGCTAGGCAGACCATAACGCTTCAGTTGACGCCGAACTGTGATTGCTTAACTACAGATGACTAAGCCTATGTGCCTTAAAGAAATTTAATCTAGCACGCGATTTCACAACCGGTCAAGGAAGGGACTTAGCAGGTAATGTAGTTTGAAAAACTTAAGCCGCTAGGGTTGATTGGTAGTGGCTTGATCTGAGAGATCAAGCCACTACCAACTTGTTTACTGCGCCACTGTGAAGCCGGTCAAAGGGTTCCCGTAGAACGCTTCGGTCTTCCATGCCATGCGATCCCATTGGCCGTCTTGGTCGCCGATGATCTGGACGGGCACGATGATGCGGTTGCTGCCGAGTTTGTTGGCAGTGGCGATGCCGGTGTCCACAAGTCCGTCTGGCCCGACTTTGAACTTGATCGACCGCGCCAAGTGATTATTCCAGAGCAGCTTGAATTCGTAATCGCCCGGATTCGCGGCGAGCAAGTAGAGCGGGCCAAACATGCCCGGCTCTTGCCCCGTCTTGTCCCAGCCGCGCACGCTTGGGAAGCTGCATACGACACGCGACCACTTCGCTTTTTGCGGCAGCGAATCGTCCACGTAATGCGTCGTCCCGTTATCTATGTCCGATTCGCAACCGGCCTTGCCAACCTCTTCCCCCTCGAAAAAGATTTTGCCCACTTCCTTACCCTGATAAAACAGGTGGGGCTGAAAATTCACCGGCTCGCCGCGCACCCAAAAGGCTATATTGAAATTCGGATAGTCCATGCCTCTCGTGTCATCGGGCGTCAGGTACACGTAACCGATTGGCAGATTCCAATCGTGATCCACGTAATAGACGAAATGATTGACGAACTTGGGGCCCGTCTCGTTGGAATGAGCCTTCGCCACTTTCATCTTGCCGGTGAAGAGTGTAGCGTCTGAGCCGGCCAGTTCATTCCGCATCTTTATGGCGAAGCTCAGGGGGCCGGTGTAGGTCGTGCTCTTGGCTTCGGGAATGTCGCGCCCGCCACACTCGGTCTTCCACCAACGACCCGCTTGTGTCTCCTCAGTCTTACAATCAAACTTCACCCAAGGGCCGCTGCCGGGCTGCGTGAATTCGACGTAGAGTTGCGAACCGCTTGGGATGGGCCCGTTGACGCGATACGTCATCTGTGGCACCCAACTCCACGTGTCGTAGCTCCCGCGATAAGAGCCATTCGTGAACGCGGTCACCTGAATAGAGTCTTTGGCGATGGTTGGTTGATCTTGGCTGGCCGCGGTGTTGCCGGTGACGAGAAACAGGCCCATTACAACGAACGCCAAAAGTAGGAATGCCGAAGCGGACTCGATCTTGTTTCGCAAGTTACACCTCCTGATCTTCCCACAGTTTCGCTTTTCAAGCGCCGCATAAGATACACCGAAGCAATGTAGTTGGCTAACAATTTTTTCGGTCTGACGCGTCTTGACCGCGAACACCTGCGGGCAACGTCAAGACCAAATCCTTTGTCTCTCTCGCTACTACTTTTTGCCTAGCGCGACGGCGCGTTGATAAGCGGCATAGACGGCTTTTGAGAGGACTGTGCGCAGTGAGCCTTTCTCCATCTGGTAGATCGCTTCGGCAGATGTGCCACCGGGCGAGGTGACCATGTTGCGCAGTTCGGCCGGATGCTTGTGCGACTCTTGCGCGAAGAGCGTTGCGCCGAGCATCGTCTGGACAACAAGCTCGCGTGCGACCTCGCGCGAGAAGCCCATGTGGACGCCTGCGTCAACGAGCGCTTCCATGACGAGAAAGATGTAAGTTGGGCCGGTCGCGCTGAGCGCCGTCGCCATGTCAACCTGTCGTTCCTCTGCGACGCGCATCTCGCGCCCCAACGCGCCGAGCATCGCACGCACCTGTTCGGCTTGCGCGTCGCTCACGTGCGCGGTCGCAGTCCAGACAGTCATGCCCTCGCCGATCTGTGCGGGTGTGTTTGGCATCGCGCGCACGATGGCCGGGTGTAGCAACTCGCCCGCGATGGTCTCAAGCCGTGCGCCCGCGATGATCGAGACGACGAGTTGTTCGGGCCGCAGAGTCTCGTTCAACTCGCGCAGCACGCCGTGCAGTTTCTGCGGCTTGACCGCGAGCACAATGATGGAACTCTCAGCCGCCGCCGCGCGATTATCTTCCAAGACGCTGATACCGTACTTCGTCGCCAACTCTTCGCGCCGCGCTGGGCGCGGATGACTGCCGATGATCTGCGCGGGCGGCACGAGTCGCTGTTTGAGCAACCCCGCGATCATCGCCTCGGCCATCACGCCCGCGCCGATGAAAGAGAGCCGCGCGTCAGCGAGTGCGTTCGCGTTTTGATCGAAATCGTCTGTGTTGTTTGGAGTCGCCATCTTAACAGTGCGGCGTTGTAAGCACGCGTGTTTGTCTAGCCGAAACTAGACGGCAGAGGATAGCGCAGCCGTCCGCAGATGCGCTACTCTAGCGTGCGTGATGACGATTGATGAACAACTGGATTTCTTGCGTAAAGGCACGGTCGAGATCATTCGTGCGGAAGACTTGCGCGTGAAGTTGGAGCGGAGCGCGCGGACGGGCAAGCCTCTGCGCGTGAAGCTCGGCACTGACCCGACCGCGCCGGATATACACCTCGGCCACACGGTCGTCTTGCGCAAGCTGCGCGCGTTTCAAGAACTCGGCCATACGGTCATCTTTTTGATCGGCGACTTCACCGGATTGATCGGTGACCCGTCGGGCAAATCTTCCACGCGCCCGCAACTCACACGCGCAGAGATTGACGCGAATGCGGAGACCTACAAACAGCAAATCTACAAGGTGCTCGATCCCGCGAAGACCGAACTGCGCTTCAACTCAGAATGGATGGACAAGCTCGGCGCGGAAGGCTTTATTCGGCTCGCCGCGCACGTCACGGTCAAACAGATTTTGGAGCGCGACGATTTCGAGCAACGCCTCGCGGAGAATCGCCCGCTCGCGCTGCATGAAGTCCTCTACCCGCTTGTGATGGCTTATGACTCGGTCGCGCTCGCAGCCGACGTCGAGCTTGGCGGCACGGATCAGAAGTTCAATCTGCTGATGGGGCGCAACCTGCAACGCGAGTACGGACAAGAACCGCAGGCTGTCGTCATCATGCCCTTGCTCGAAGGCACGGACGGCGTGCAGAAGATGTCGAAAAGTTTGGGCAACTACATCGGCATCAACGAGCCGCCTAACGAGATTTTCGGCAAGGTCATGTCCATCTCGGACGAACTGATGTGGCGCTACTACGAACTCTCGACCGATCTGACGAGCGCAGAGATCGCCGCCCTGCGCGCCTCAGCCGAGAGCGGCGCGCGCAATCCGCGCGACATCAAAGTCGAACTCGCCAAGCGCATCGTCGCAGACTTTCACACGGCGACGGACGCAGACGCCGCCGAAGAAGAGTTCAATCGCATCTTCAAACGCAAGGAAGCGCCCGACGAAGTTGAAGAACGCACGATTGCGGCGAGCGCGTACAAGTTGCCGCGCTTGCTGGTTGACGTAAACCTTGCGCCTTCGATGGCTGAGGCGCGGCGGCTGATCGAGCAAGGCGGTGTGCGTGTTGACGGCGAGCGGCGCACGCGCGTGGATGATGAAGTCGCGTTGCAAAAGGATCAGACGATGCTCGTGCAAGTCGGCAAGCGGCGTTTCTTGCGCGTGCGTGGCGTGTGAGATTTGAACCGAGTTACTGCTTCCGACTGTGATTGAGCAAATGCTGCGTCGTGTCTTCGGTGACGCTGAAGTTGGCGGGCACAAATTCAGTTGTGTCGGCTGATTGGAGGCGCGGCGCTTCTGCGTGTGCTTCGAGCGCATCTGTGGTCTTCGCTCTGGCGCGCTCTTGGCGCTCGGCGGCGGCGACGATCTTTCTGCTCACGAATAGCCCGTTGATGATCAGCGCAAGGCCGATGAAGAAAGGGATCAGCCCAGCGGCCCAGATGCGGCTGAGGATGGCCGCATCACTGGGCGGATTCTGGCCGCTCCGAATGATGCCTTCCATCAGAATCGAGAGAAAGATCATCACGCCGAGGCCGGCCGCGCTGACGATCACGCCAGCTTTGATCTCTCGGTAGCGTTTCACCTCCGGCGTGATGCCCATCAACTGTTCAAGCTCCTGATGTCGCTTGATCTGCTCGGCTTCGGACATGAACATCTCTGCGACCCACGTCTTGCTCCAATCGAGCTTGCCGCCTGCGTCGCGCGTCGTCACAGCTTGCCGGACGGCGTGCAAGTTCGCGCCGCACTGTTTACAGAAACGCAAATCTTCGCTTTGGCTGATGCCGCATTGTGGACAGAACATTTTCAACCTCTCCTCTAAACGTTTCCTCGTAATACGGCTATTATAGATCGCAGGTTCTTACTTTGGGCTGTAAGGTCACGCCCGTTGGAAAATAACTCGACCGGCGACCGGATTTTCTGTTATGGATTTCGCACCAGAACAACACGAAGACGAATCGTCCGACGCACAGGAGATTCTCGATCACTTCAACGAAGCACGCCGCTCGTTCATCGAAAGCTTGCCGCTGCCGCCGCCCGCAGAGATCGCGAGCGAGCTAGAGCGTCTGGGCTACAAAGGACAGGACGAGCAACGGCAGGCGCTCTCTTTGATGGCTTATCGGCACGTGCGGCGGCTGAAGCGTCTGCACGTCGAGGGCATGCCCGCGCGCGAGTTGCCGCCGAAGCAGAATCTACTGATGATCGGGCCGACGGGCTGCGGCAAGACGTTTCTCGTCGAGTTGTTGTTCCGCCACATCTTCAAACTCCCCACGGTCGTCGTGGATGTGACTAGCTTCACCGAGAGCGGCTACGTCGGCGACGACGTGCGCACGATCTTGACGCGCTTAATCGCAGCCGCAGGCGACGACACCTATATCGCCGAATGCGGCGTCATCTGCCTAGACGAGTTCGATAAGCTCGCTTCGGCCGGCAGCAGCGCGCGCTTCGCCGGTCAAGGGACGACAAAGGACGTGTCGGGCTACGGCGTGCAGCGCGAGTTGTTGGCGATGCTTGAAAGTTCCATCGTCTCTGTGCCGATGGACTACGGCTTCTCGGCCTTCGGCCAACGCACCGAAGTTTCGACGCGCGACATTCCCTTCATCGCTTGCGGCGCGTTCTCCGGTCTCGACGAAATCTTGCGCGAGCGCCGCGCCTTGATCGGTTTTCGCGGCGCGACTGCGAAGGCTGCGGCCTTGACGCTCGATGAAGTTAGCGCATTTCAGAAGTTTGGTTTCTTGCCCGAACTGATCGGTCGCTTCGCGCGCATCGTCTCGTTCCCGCCGCTCCCACGCGAGACCCTGCGCCGCATCCTCGTCGAGAACGTGCTGCCGCAGTTTCAGAACGAGTTTCAAGGCGAAGGGTTGAAATTATCTGTCACCGATGCCGCGCTCGAACACTTGATCACGCGCAGCGAAAAACGCGGCACGGGCGCGCGCGGACTGCACACCGAACTGGTCGCGGCCGTCGAGCGCGCAGCCTTCGACACCTTCGCGCGCACGACCAACGCCGAAGTCATTATTGACGCGCAAGGCGGCCAATTGGCGAGTGAAGTGCGTAAGGTTTGTTAAGTTGAGCCGGGTTTTGAGTTCCAATGTCTGCGGCGCTGCCAACTGATGAGACGCTCGTGATCGAGACGCCGGAGCGCGTGCCTCTGCACTTCGCGTTGGCTTCGATTGGCAATCGCTTTCTCGCGTGTGCGGTTGATCACGGGCTGCAACTGCTCTTCATCGCGCTGCTCGTACTCGCGCTTGAATGGTCGGGGCTGCTCAGTCAGTTCGGCGACCGGCTGGCGGAAGGCTCGAAGTGGGTGCTGGCGTTGGCGATCATCGTCGTCTTTCTGATCTGGGCGGGCTACTTCGCGCTGTTCGAGTGGCTCTGGAACGGACAGACGCCGGGCAAGCTCTGGTTGAAGCTGCGCGTGATTCGTGAGGACGGCCGCCCCGTCACGTTCTGGGAAGCGGCGGCGCGAAATATCCTGCGGCCGATTGATATGATGCCGATCATTTTCTACTCGGTCGGGTTGGTCTCGGTTTTCTTGAGCGCGCGCGATCAGCGCGTCGGCGATTTCGTCGCGGGCACGGTCGTCGTGCGCGAGCGCGAAGCGGAAGCGCCCACGTTCGCCGAAGTCTTCAACGCGCCGACGAGCGACGCGGCCTTGCGCCGCTCGTTCAAGCCCGTGCAGTTCATCGGCGATGTGAATCTGCTCGGCGCAGACGAGATCGAAGTCATCGAAGCGTTCCTGCGTCGTCGTTGGGACTTGGACGACGGCCCGCGTCAATGGATGGCTTGGCGCATCGCCACACCGCTCCTCTACAAGCTCCAACCCTCATTCGATCTCGCGCAGTTCACCTACGAAGGCTTCCTCGAAGAACTGCTCCACCGCTATCGCGCTACGCACCGCTTCGCGGACTGAAAAGCAACAGGGCGGAGACTTCTTTAGCCTCCGCCCTGTTTTCAGCTCCCTTGCCGGCCGTTCATTTCAACACGGCCGTTCGTTCATCACTTGCGCCACTTCAACGGGAAGAATGTGCCGGCCTTTTCAGGCTCCAGCTTAACGCCGACGAGCGAGACCGCGAACGCGAGCACCGGGTCGCGCTGCGCGGCCATGTCTGCGCCGGTCGGCAACAGCAGATGATCCGGTTGCACGCCGACGTGCTCTAAGCTCTTGCCGTCGGTCATCGTGATGTCGGCGTCCGTGATGCTCGCGCCGTAGAAGGAAACGGACTCCGTGCCCGATTGATGATCGTAGAGCTTGCTGCGCATGACCGCGCCAGCCGAACGGTCGCCGACGATAGTCCCGCGCTTTTCGAGTTGCACGACGCGCGCGAACAGTTCCGCCGCCGATCCCGACTGGCTGTCCACGAGCACGACGAGATTACCCTTGAAGACGCTGTCGCCGCGCGTCTTCGCCACGAGCGTTTTGGTCTCTTTGCGCCGCTTGATGTCGCCGAGCTTCACATCGTGGTCGAAGACGCCGCCGAGCATACGCAGCAGCGTCGTCTCAGCCCCGCCGCCGTTGCCCCGCAGATCGATGATGAGCGCCTTGTGCTTGCGCGCCTTGCTCATCGCGTCGTCCACCTCTGCATCACTCAGGTCGAACTCGGCCAACTTCCAGATGAGCAGGTCGTCGCCCACTTCGACTTGGCGGCTGCCTGCGCGGCGTTCGGACTCAGCGTCTTCCGCTTCCCGGTCAAAGTCGTTGATGTCTTGACTGCTTGTGCCCGACTCACCCGTCAGGTCCATGACCCGCTTAAGCTTTGTAATTTTCGTTACCACGTCATACTGCTTCTGCTCGCCATTAGGTTTCGTCACAACCAAACGCACGCCGGTTCTGGGTCTGAGCGCGTAGTAGGCGTAGAGTATCTTCCAGTGGTTGTCGCGCGTCGGCTCGAAGCCATCAATCGAGAAAATCTCGTCGCCTGCTTGTAGCCCCTTGGCCGCTGCATCGCTGCCCGGCTTGACGGCGGTGACGAAGCACTTGTCGCCGATCACTTGCATCCGCCAGCCGTAATCGTAGCGGGCGGAGCGGCCGGGCGGCACGAAATAAAGGTGCGAATCATCGAAGTCAATGAGCGTCTGCGCGATGATGCCGAAGACTTGGCCGATTGACGTGGCTTCCTTGATCTTGTCGTCGGCGGCGCGGAAGCGCGCATCAATGTCAATGCCGTGAAATGTCGGATCGTAATAATTCTTCTTGATGTCGTTCTTGATCACATCAAGCATCTCGCGCCCGCGGTCGCGGTCGAAGCTGCTCAGGTTTTGCGCGTGCGCCGGCCGCGGCGCGGTCATAGGCAGGAATAGGGCTGCCAATAAGAGCGCCAGCGCGCAAGCGCATACGCGCGCGTGGACGAAACTTGATATTGGTCTCATTTGAAAAACGCTCCTTAATTTTTGAGGACAAACGTTGAAGCGAAACCCGGCAGAAAGTTTTGACAGACGCGAGGGCCGCCCAAGCGGAAGGCAGAGATTAACATTGAGGCGCGACCCAGTAAAGTTGATAGCGACCCAGTAAAGTTGATTTTGCCGGCTAAATTGACGCGCCGATCCGGCCTCTGTTACGCTCATCTGTTCGCAAACATGCGCGCATCTTAACCGAAAGGCTGAAAGGTATTTTATGGCTCAAGACATCTTCATATTGGGCGGCAAGCGGACGCCGATGACCGGGTACGTCGGCGCTTTGAAGGACGTGAAGGCGATTGATTTGGCGGCCGTGGCCGCACGCGGCGCGCTCGCGGGCGTGGGCATCGCTGCCGAAGAGATCGAACACACGATCATCGGCAACGCTTTGCAGACTTCGGGCGACGCGATCTATGGCGCGCGCCATGTCGCACTGAAGACAGGTGTGCCGGCTGATCGGCCGGCGCTCACGGTCAATCGGCTGTGCGGCAGTGGCATTCAAGCAATCATATCGGGCGCGCAGATGATCCAACTTGGCGAAGCGCGCACTTGTCTCGTCGGCGGCATGGAATCAATGTCCATGGCCCCGCACGTCATCTACGGCGCGCGCGCAGGCTTCGCGCTCGGTCAAGGCAAACTCGAAGACAGTCTGATGGTCGCGCTGCTTGATACCTACTGCAACACGACTATGGCCGGCACGGCCGAGAATCTCGCGCGGCGTTATGAAATTTCGCGCGCGGAACAGGACGAGTATGCGTTGCGCTCACAACAGGAAGCGAAGCGCGCACAGGACGCAGGCATTTTTGCCGAAGAGATCGTGCCCGTCGAAGTCAAGACGCGCAAAGGTACGAAGGTCGTTGACAGAGACGATCATCTGCGCCCGGACACGACGCTCGAAGGGTTGGCGAAACTCCCGACCGCGTTCAGCAAAGACGGCTTCGTCACCGCCGGCAACGCATCAGGCATTGTGGACGGCGCGGCGGCGCTCGTCATCGCGGGCGCGGACTACGTTCGAGAGCGTAACGTTCAACCGCTCGGCCGGATCGTGAGTTGGGCTTACGCGGGGGTCGAGCCGGACATCATGGGCATCGGGCCTGTGCCGGCGACGCGCAAGGCTTTGGAGAAAGCAGGACTGACGCTCAACGAGATCGATCTCATCGAAGTCAACGAAGCCTTCGCCGGTCAATACCTCGCGGTCGAAAAAGAGTTGGGCCTCGACCGCGCGCGCACCAACGTCAACGGCGGCGCGATTGCGCTCGGTCACCCTCTGGGCGCAACCGGCACACGGCTCGTCCTCACCGTGCTCATGGAACTCCGGCGGCGCGGCGCACGCTACGGTCTTGCCACCGCCTGCATCGGCGGCGGTCAAGGCATCGCGATGATCGTCGAGCAGGCGTAATAAAAGAGAGAGAGGGAAGAGGTCAGTTCAATGTTGAAGGTTGCAAGTTCAAGGTTAGCCGCAGCCAGTCGCAAACCTTGAACCTTGAACTTGCAACTTTGAACTATTACTAACCGCTGATCTCTAAACTCCACTTTTCCTATTTTTCATATTCAAATCCAAATTCTTGAACGATTCTTACCAATCACGCGCGTTCGCCTTTCACTTAACCAATGAGAAACACAGCCGTTAATCGAACAGGCGCGGGCCGCTGCTCCTTCGGCACAAAGCTTGCCGGTTTTGATTTGGATGGGCGTTAATTGGCTTTGCTGTGCCGGGACAGGCTGCTGCGTTTTAGCTTGTGCTTAGCTTGCGCAGATGCCCCCCGGCGTGATAGAAGCATCGGTTACTTTCGGTCGTCGTCCAGATTACCGATAAGCAATCCTGAAGGGTCTCTAGCAAACGGTTCTCAAAGCACGATGCAGCCGCGGCGAACCGTCGAAAATTTCAACACCTAAATTCTGATAAGGAGTATCCCCTATGTCCAAGTTGTCCCGTGTGCTCTTCGCTCTCTGTCTGCTCGTCGGACTGAGCGCGAGCGTGCTGGCGCAGTCCACGACGACCGGCGCGATTGGCGTCACCGTCAAAGACCCGCAGGGCGCAGTCGTGCCCAACGCGTCGGTGACTGTGCATAATGAAGAAACCAACAACGATGCGGCGGCTACAACCGACAACGAAGGCCGCACGCGCGTCGTGCAGTTGCAGCCCGGTCATTACACTGTGACCGTCAGCGCGAGCGGCTTCAGCAACTACAAGCAAGAGAGCGTGGTCGTCGAGGTCGGACAAGTCACCTCGATTGATGCGCCGTTGGCCGTCGGTGGTGCATCCGAGACGGTCGAAGTCACGGCCGAAGCGCCGGTCATCAACACGACGCAGCAAGACTTCTCCAGCAACATCAATCAGACCTCGATCAACAACCTGCCGATCAACGGGCGCCGCTGGTCTAACTTCGCCCTGCTCACGCCGGGCGCGACGCCTGACGGCACGTTCGGCCTGATCTCCTTCCGCGGCATTTCGGGCCTGCTGAACAACAACACGGTGGACGGCGGCGACAACAACCAAGCGTTCTTCGCCGAAGAGCGCGGGCGCACCCGCATCAGCTACTCGATCAGCCAAGACTCCATCCGCGAATTCCAAGTCAACACGTCGAGCTATTCGGCTGAGTACGGGCGCAGCGCGGGCGGCGTGGTCAACGCTGTCACGAAGAGCGGCACGAACGACTTCCACGGCACGGGCTTCTACTTCCAGCGCAACAACAGATGGGGCGCGCGCAACCCGCGCAGTTTCATCACGCAAAGCGTCAACGGCGTCTTTACGCCGGTTGCCTTTAAGCCGCAGGACGTGCGCCATCAGTTCGGCGGCACCATCGGCGGCCCGATCAAGCGCGACAAGGCGTTCTTCTTCTTCAGCTACGATCAGCAGAAGCGCAACTTCCCCGGCGTCTCTACCTTCTCCGCCTTAGACTTCTTGAACCGCGCAGACACTTGTCTGCTGACGGCTGCGCGCGCCTCGGCGATTACGCTAACCCAATGCCCAGCCTTCGCGGGCACGACCGGCAGCATCAACCGTAACGGCTCGTTGGGCGTCGGCAAAGGTTTGACGCAAGCGCAGATCAACACCGCGCTCAATTTCCTGAACGGCATCTCCGGCGCAGTCCCGCGCCGCGGCGACCAACGGCTCATCCTGCCGAAGGTTGATTGGAACATCAACTCGAAAAATACTTTAACCGCCACCTACAACCGTCTGCGCTGGGTCTCGCCCGCAGGCATCCAGACGCAGGCGATCAACACACGCGCGCGCGATAACTTCGGCGACGATGGCGTGAACATTGACTGGCTGACCCTGCGCCTCGCTTCGACGCTCTCGAACAAACTGATCAACGAAGCCCGCTATCAGTACGGGCGCGACAACGAGTTCCAGTTTAGCCAGCCGCCGCTGCCGGGCGAGCCGACCAACTCCATCGGCGGTCGTTCGCCACAGACGTTCATCACGAACGGCTTCTCGTTCGGCATCCCAGAGTTCCTTGAGCGTCCCGCGTTCCCGGATGAGCGGCGCAATCAGTTTGCCGATACGATGACGTACTCGCAGGGCAACCACACGATCAAGTGGGGCGCTGACATCAACTTCGTCAAAGACATCATCAGCAACCTCCGCTTCTCGGGCGGCGAGTTCAACTACACCGGCGGCACGAATGCGGCCGGATTCTACGGTGGTCTCAATGACTTCATCATTGACTACACCAACTTCATCGCGCCCGGTTCGCTGCCCGCCAACACTCCGTGCTACAGCAGCACGCGCACGGTTGGCAAGTGCTACGGCGGCAACTTCAACCAAGGCTTGGGCGTGCTCGGCTTGACGATGAAGACGACCGACTTCAATCTCTTCGTCCAAGACGACTGGCGCGTGACCCCGCGCTTGACCCTGAACCTCGGCTTGCGCTATGAGTACCAGCGCAACCCCGATGCCATCGCCTCGCACATCAACCCGCTGCTCCCGCAGACGGCCAACAAGGTGAATGATAAAAACAACTTCGGGCCGCGGCTCGGCTTCGCCTACGATGTGAAGGGCGACGGCAAGACTTCGATTCGCGGCGGCTACGGCATCTACTACGGGCGCGTCATCAACTCGACGGTCTATAACGCGCTCATCAACACAGGCGTCGGGATTGATGTTGCGCAGCGCCAGTTCAGCATCAGCGCGAACACGATAGGTAATTTTGCTGATTGTCGGACTGCGCCAAACAATACGCCGAACACTTGTCCGATCTTGCCTAGCTACCCGAACCTGTTAGGTACAGCGTCGCCGCCAACCGGCGCAGTGCAGTACTTCGCTTCTAACTTCCAACTGCCGTTGATCCACCAGACCGATTTCGTCATCGAGCGGCAGATCGCACGTAACACGGTGGTCTCTTTCTCCTACTTGGGCAGCTTTGGCAAGAGTCTCCCGAACTTTGTGGACACCAACCTGCCGAAACCTGCAAACCTCGTGACGTTCACTGCCGTGGGCGGGCCATTTGACGGTCAACAATGGCTCTTCCCGCTCTACACGGGTACGCGCCCGAACACGAACTTCCAACAGATCACGGAGATTCGCAGCGACGTCTTCTCCAGATACAACGCGATTGTGTTTCAGGCGAACCGCCGGTTGACGAACGGGCTGCAATTCCAAGCCAACTACACGCTCTCGCGGTCAACTGACAACGGCCAGAGTTCGGTCACCTTTACGTCGAACAACCTTCCGTTCGACGCCTTCAACCAGAATGGCGAGACGGCCCCATCGGCTTTCGACCGGCGACATAAGTTGGTGATAAGCGCTGTTTACAACACCAACTTCGCCAGCTTGAAGGACAACAAAGTGGGCCGGGCGCTCCTAAACGGCTGGACATTCTCGCCGATCTTCAACGCCTTCTCCGGCGCGCGTTTCACTGCTAACGTCTCCGGCAGTTCTAGCCCCGGCGGTAGTGCCACCGGCTCAGGTAATAATTTTGGGTTCGCTCCAGGCACACCCACTCCGGGCGGCGGCCTCAACGGTTCGGGCGGCTCGACCCGCTTCGCGCTCTTGCCGCGCAACTTCTTCAAGCAGCCGTCCATCAGATATTTCGATGCGCGGCTCTCGCGTCGTTTCAGGATCACTGAAGGGACGCACCTAGAAGTGCTAGTCGAAGGCTTCAACCTGTTCAACCGCACGCAGGTGACCAGCGTGAACCAGACGATCTATTCGGTTGACACGACTGGCAGCACGGCCAGCCCGCGTCCGTTCTTGAACTTCCAGAGCGGGCCGAGCGGCTTCAACAGTGTCACCGCCGCTGACAGCACGCTCTTCCGCGAGCGGCAGGTGCAACTCGGCGTGCGCTTCGAGTTCTAAACTTCGGAGCAACTAAACCACCCTTTGACGCGGGCGCTTCTCCTTGTGAGCAGCGCCCGCTTTTTTGTCCGAAGATAGACCGCACACTGTACGGAAACACGCACGACAGGACAGAGGTGCGCGAGCGCACGCTCATGAGCAAGCATCGCTTCTATCAAAGACTTGCACCGCTCGTTACGTGCTGGCATGAGCCTTGCCCTTTTCATGTTTCGACAGAAGGAGACGAACTGCGCTGCGTTCATTCGTCGCGCGGCGCATGCAAACAAAGGGAGGTTTAGATCATGGGCATACCGAATCGAGACGAGATGGAGGGCAAATTTGATCGCGCTAAAGGCACGGTCAAAGACAAGATGGGCAAGGCGATGGGCGACCGCAGACTCGAAGACGAGGGTCAAGCGGAACGCGCCGGTGGTCGTATGCAGGAAGGCTACGGCAAAGCGCGCCGCAAAGTCGGTGAAGCCATCAAAGACATGGGCGATGCCGTCGGACGCTAAATGCAAAAACAAGTGACGAGTGACAAGTGACGAGCAGAATAAGTGTTTACTTGTCACTCGTCACTTGTCACTCGTCACTGCTTTTCTCCCACCTGCGCCAATCGCGGCTTGGCCCTTCATCGAGCAGGTGGTCAACGTTGCGGCGCAACAGGTGGTGCTTAGCCTCACGATCCCAATCACGTTCGGCTCGTTTGCGTTCACGCTCGCGCGGCGTCAGGGCGTAACGCGGCCGGTAAGGTCGCGCTGCTTCGTCTGCCCGCGCAGCCTCTTCGGCGCGTGCATCAAGCATGCGCTCATCGTCAAGCTGTCGTTCGCGTTCACGCATGCGCTGCCAACCTTGTGCCGGCCTGCGCTCCGCTTGATACCGGCGCATACTTTCGATCTGACTGCGCCGCGCCGCGCGCAACGCTTCATCGAAACGCTGCTCGCGCTCAAGCTCGCCATCCGCACGAAATCTCGCGGCACGCGGGCGCGCCGCACGTCCGCGCTCATCGCGCCCGCGCATGCCAAGCACGTCGCGATAATAACGCGCATCTGAGCGCCGCTCAGATTCTGCCGCGCGTCGTCGTGCGCGCTCCGCTTCGCGCCGATAGCGACCATCACCAGCCGCACGCTCTGCGATCCGTTTGAAGCGGCGTAGGTCTTCCGTCAACTCCGCGGCCGGATTGCGCCCGAACAGACGCGCGAAGGCGTCGCCAACGCGACCGGCCGGCGGCGCGTAACCGAGCACCATGCGCAGGCGCGTCGTGTCGGGATCGATCTCCGTGAAGACGACTTCGCCATCCGTGTCCACATCGCCGCGCACAGAGCGCCAAGCGATACGATGATCCGGCTCGAAGATGGTCGTCTCCGTCTCCCATTCGACGTCCATGCCAAACGGCGTGTCGGCGCGCCAGCGCGTGTAGCGCCGGCCCGTGCGCCGCGCCGCTCTGATGTGGCGCATCCAACGCGGAAAACTCTCGAAGTCGCTAAACAGATCGAACACACGCTCAAGCGGCGCTTCGATCTCAATCATCCGTTCAACTCTGTGCATGACACCTCCGAAAGGGAAGTAGGCAGAGGGCGGTAGGCAGTAGGCAGTGAAGACAGAACTGCTTTTTACTGCCTACCGCCTTCTGCCTACTGTTCTTTTATTCTTGTCTCACGTGCTCCGCGCCGAGGTCGGTGAGTAGTTGTTCGAGTTTGCCGGCGTCCGTCTCGGTCTTGGCTTCGACGCCGATCAGTATGCCGCCGCTGCGCAAGCCCGCATCGTAAACTTTGGCGCGATGTTCGGGGATGCCTGCGCCGACGAGCGCGCCAATCAAGCCGCCGGTCGCGCCGCCTGCGCCCAAGCCCGCGAGTGCAGCCGCAATGGGGCCGGCGATCACTAGCCCGATGCCCGGCAGCACGAGGCTCGTGCCCACGGCCGCAATCGCCGCAAGGGTCGCACCGGCGACGCCGCCGACCGTGCCGCCCACGACCGCGCCTTGTGCTGCGCGCGTGCCCGACTCAATCGCAAACTCTTTGCTCTTGGTCGCGTCGGACATCAACACACTGATGTCATCGCGCGTGTAACCGCGTTTGATGATCGCGTCCACGGCTGCTTCGGCCGCCGCCCGCGTCTTAAACAGTCCCGTCACAAGTTTAGCCATGTCTTTGCTCCTTCAAGCTTCGTCGCTGCAACAGCAGCACGAAGCGATCTATGCACACGCGAGGCTCAAACTGTAGGCCTCAACGGCAAACTTTGTGCCGACGAGTAACGCTCTGTCAGTCGCGGCTCGCTGCTTGAACAAGTCGCGTTTCTGCTTGATTAAACGCGCGTCAGTCGGCAAACTGTGCGCCCGACGACGACGGCGCGGCGTACCAAACCGGAACAAAACGCGCGGCGGTGTCTTGATCAATAGCAAGCCCGGAACTTAGCATGTGCGAAACGACGACGAACGAAGGAGTGATTGCCGATGCTCAAAGCTGTGATCTTCGATATTGATGGGACGCTGGTTGATTCGGTTGATCTGCATGCGCGCGCATGGCAAGAGGCGTTCAAACATTTCGGGCGCGAGATTCCTTATGAACAGGTGCGCCACCAGATCGGCAAGGGCGGCGATCAACTGCTGCCCGTCTTTTTCACGAAGGAAGAATTAGATGAGTTCGGCGAAGAGTTGGAAAAGTATCGCGGGCGTCTCTATAAGCGCGAGTATCTGCCGCGCGTGCGCGCGTTCCCAAAGGTACGCGCACTGTTCGAGTGCATCCGCGCCGACGGCAAACAGATCGCGCTCGCGTCGTCAGCGAAAGAGGAAGAGTTGAAGATTTATAAAAAGATCGCGAATATATCTGATCTTGTCGCAGAACAGACTTCAGCCGACGACGCCGACAAATCAAAACCGCATCCAGACATCTTTCAAGCCGCGCTCGCACAGTTAGACGATGTCGCACCCGCCGAGACCATCGTCGTCGGCGATACGCCCTACGATGCGGAGGCGGCGGGCAAAGCACGTTTACGCACCATCGGTGTGCTCTGCGGCGGCTTCCCCGAAGCCGAGCTACGCGCCGCCGGTTGCATCGCTATCTATCGTGACCCGGCCGACCTGCTCGCGCACTACGATGCATCGCCGCTCGCGCACCCGCCGGGCGACGCGGCAGACCGCGCTTGATCTCTTCTGTGCGAATCCTACAGATCAATTCTGCGCGCACATTCGGCGGCGGTGAAAGACACTTCGCCGATCTCGCGAACGCGCTCGCCACACGCGGCCACGAAGTCTATGCTGCGCTCACGCCCGCTTCGCCGCTGCGCACCGAACTCGCTCAACTACCAGCCGCGCATGTCATCACGCTGCCTTTGCGTAACGCGCTCGACGTGCCGAGCGCGTTGGCGCTCGCGCGTTTCGTGCGCGAGCACCGGATCGAGATCATCCACGCGCATGTGGCGCGCGATTATCCGCTCGCCGCCCTTGCCGCGCGGCGCGCGCGCAACGCACGTCTCGTCATCACGCGCCATGTGCCGTTCCCGATGAGCAAGTTGCACAGGCTCGCGCTCGCCAACGTCGCGCGCGTCATCGCCGTCTCTGCGTCGGTCGCGCAGGGCTTGCGCGCGCAAAAAATTTTCGCGCCCGACAAAATCCGCGTCGTGCCGAACGGCATAGACTTGACGCGCTCAGCCGCCGTCGAACGCGAGGCGGCGCGCGCCGAGTGGCGCAGACGTTTGCACGCGCCAGCCTCTCTGCTCGTCGGCACGGTCGGCGATCTGAGTCCGGTCAAAGGGCAGGACATATTCGTCCGCGCGGCGGCGCACGTCTGTGCGCGCGGATTGAATGATGTCTTGTTTCTCATCGTCGGTGAGGACAAATCGGCCAAGACGCGCATACGCGCACAACTCGAACAACTGCTCGCTACGCATAAACTCGCAGGGCGCGTGCGCCTGCTCGGTCGCGTTGACGAACTCGCGCCCTTTCTCGCCGCGCTCGATGTTTACGTCTCAGCTTCGCGGGCGGAGGCTTTTGGCTTGGCGTTGGTTGAAGCGATGGCGTGCGGTGTGCCCGTTGTGGCGACTGCAACCGACGGCTCGCGCGACATCATCGAAGACGGCACAACGGGCCGGCTCGTGCCCATCGGCGCGCCCGAAGCTCTAGCCGACGCGCTCGTCGCACTGCTCAACGACGCAGACGCACGCGCCATGCTTGGCGCACACGCACACGCCGCCACCCACGCACGCTTCGGCCTCGCGCGCATGGTCGAAGAGACTGAACAGGTTTATCGGGAAACGATGAAAGAGTAGATGTCAGATGCTAGATGCTGGTGAAAACTAACATCTAGCATCTGACATCTTTTCTTACGCTGCCTTGCGCGCATACTGGCGCTGTGGATCGTATTCGAGCGCGAGGTACTGGCGCGCGATGTATTTGAGCGTGGCCGAGATGTGCTTGCATTCGTAATGCGGCTCGGCCTCGCCGCGATAGATGTAATCAGCGCAGGTGCAGACCAGTCGGCGCGTCTCTGGGTTGCGGAAGAGATGATAGTTGTGCCGGCTATCGGCTTCTGAGAAAGCGATCCAGCCGTAAGGTTCTGCGTCGCGCACTTGTATGCGCTCCGAACGCGCGGCGCGTTGCTCGGCGGGCGTGAAAGTCACTTTTGTCTGCTTCTTTGTCGTCATCGTGTTTACCTTTCGTTATGTGTTGAAGCCCTTTCACCGACGCCGAACGCGGGAGTGAAGTTCAATCGGCCGGTGCCGTCTTTAGATGCGCGGGCGTGGGCTTTCGTTTGACCGCACAACGCCGCGCATGCTATCAACTGCACACATTTTAACCCAATGCTTATGCGCCTCTGAAGCGCCCCGCGCAAAATTTTGCTCCGTGAGCGGAGCATGGAGGGAAGCCTTGTGATCTCCAATTTCAGGCTGATATTCACGGCCCTGTTTCTACTCTGCGCGGCGGCGTCTGCAAGGGCTGATGTGGTGGACGACTACCTCGCGGCGCAGATGCGGCAACTGCACATCCCCGGCCTTGCCGTCGCCGTCGTCCGCGACGGCCGGCTCGTCAAAGCGCGTGGTTACGGTCTCGCCAATGTGGAGTTGAACGCACCCGTCACAGAAGACACGGTCTTTGAGATCGGATCGGTGACCAAACAGTTCACCGCCGTCGCCATCATGATGCTCGTCGAAGAGGGCAAGGTCGGCCTTGACGACAAGCTCAGCAAATATCTGACGGGCGTACCGGAAGCGTGGAGCGCCATTACCATTCGCCAACTCTTGACCCATTCATCCGGCATACAGAACTACTTGGACGTGCCCGGCCTGTTTCCAGAAACCGCCCGTCCCGGCCTCACGCACGACGACATCGCCAAAATTTTCTTCGCCCGTTTGCGGTTGGATTTCCAACCCAGCGAGACTTGGTCTTATAGCAACACGGGTTATCTGCTGTTGGGAAACGTCATCGAGAAGGCCAGCGGGAAGTCTTACTGGGCGTTTCTGGACGAGCGCATATTTAAGCCGCTTGTGATGAACGCCACGCGCAGCAGCGAGCCTGTGGCGCTCATCCCGCGCCGCGCTGCGGGTTATGAATGGCACGACGGCAAACTCGAAAATCGCGCGGCGCTGACAGAGAATGCTTACGCCGCCGGCTCTATCGTCTCCACCGTCCGCGACCTAGCGAAGTGGGACGCCGCGCTCTCCGCTGGGAAGCTGCTCAAGCCGTCGAGCTTTGAGCAGATGTGGCGGGCCAACAAAGTCGGCGGCGGCGCAACCGCGCCTTTCAATTATGGCTTCGGTTGGTTCGTGGACACGTATCACGGCCGGCGCGTCGTCGCGCACAACGGCGGCACGCCGGTTTTTTCTTCCTTCATCCACCGCTTCGTAGATGATAGGTTGACGGTGATCATATTGACCAATCACGCCGACCGAGTCATAGACCATCTGGCGATAGACATCGCGGGCGCTTATGTGCCCGCGCTCGCACGACCACAAGAGCCACAGGCGGACGCCGACGCGCAGACTTCTCAAAAGTTGCAGCAGGCGCTGTTAGACATCTTTCATGGCCAGCCCGATTCGGCTTCGTTCACCCCGGCGATGCAACTCTTCCTGCGCACGGCGACGGGCAGAGGGCTTTGGCAGTGGCTTACCGCCGACGGCGCGTTGCAGTCTTTCACTTTCAGCGAGCGTGAGAGCGTAGGCGACGAACGTATCCTCCGTTACAAGGTGGTGCTGGGCGACACGACGCGCTGGTTCAGCTTCACGTTGACAGCAGACGGAAAGATCGCGCAGATTAACTTGTGGTAAGAGTCAATCTTTTGTTGCTCCTTCGGAGCAAAAATTTTTGTGAGGTTGAGACTGATGACGAAGGCGCACGTGCGCGGACTTGAAATGGCTTACGACGACGCGGGCGCGGGCGTGCCGGTCGTGTTGTTGCACGGCTTCCCGTTCAATCGCTCGCTATGGCGCGAGCAAGTGGCGGTGCTCAGTCAGAATCATCGCGTCATCACACCTGACCTGCGCGGCTTTGGCGAAACGACAGCGACGGATGAACCGGCGACGATGGAGACGATGGCTGAAGACGTGGCCGCACTGCTCGACGAACTCAAGCTTGAGCGCGTCGTGCTCGGCGGCCTCTCGATGGGCGGCTACGTCGCGCTCGCCTTTTATCGGCTCTTTCCGCAGCGCGTCCGCGCGCTCATGCTCGCAGACACGCGCCCGCAGGCCGACACAGAAGAGGCGCGCCGCAACCGCGAGACGTTAGCTACGCGTGCGCTCGCAGAAGGTATGCAACCAATCGCCGATGCGATGCTGCCGAAACTGCTCACGCCCGCGACGCAGACGGAACGACCGGAGATCGTCGCGCGCGTGCGTGAGATGATCATGAGCACTTCGCCCGTCGGCGCGGCGGCGGCGCTACGCGGCATGGCCCTGCGCCGCGATCAGACAGACCTGCTGCCTGAGATCGATGTGCCGACCTTGATCATCGTCGGCAGCGAAGACGCGATCACGCCGCCACAGGATGCTGAACTCATGCACCGCGCGATTCGTGGCTCACTGTTCAAAGTGATCGCGGGCGCGGGCCACTGCTCAAACCTTGAACGTCCTGACGAGTTCAATCGCGCGTTAACGAATCAATGAATCAAGCCGACGTTGAGCCTTGGAAGTTTCGCATTGCGGAGCGCGTCCGTTGGGGCGACGTGGATGCGGCGCGCATTATTTTCTATGGCGCATATATACGCTTCTTCGAGATCGCTGAGACGGAGATGTTCCGCGCCATCGGACTGCCTTACGGGCGCGCGTTCGACGAACTTGACGTGTGGTTGCCGCGTGCGCATCTCGAATGCGATTTCCGGCACGCGGCGCAGTTGGACGACCTGCTCGAAGTCGCCGTCTATGTCGGGCACATCGGCACGAAGTCTTTGCGTTTGAATTTCGAGGTTCGGCGCGCGGGCGAAGCGGCGCTCTTGACGGAAGCTCATTTTGTGCTCGTCGCCGTGCGCCGCAACACGTTCGAATCTGTGCCCGTGCCTGCGGAACTCAAGCGCCAGCTTACGCCGTACATGCATCCGGCTGTGCGTGAACAAACAAATAATCTCAACTAAATCCTCGCGCCTCAGTTAAAATCGGCCGCCGCCTCGCGTCACAAAAGGTTAAGCCGTGTGAACGGACGAGGTGAGTTATGATCGAAGACACCAGCAGCGAGTTCGACATGTTCGAGGACGTGCGGCGCAAGCTGACAGAGATATTCTTGCGCGAAGGGCGTGAACTGATCGAAGCGGAACGGCTCGCGCTCTACATCGTGCAGGGCGTGCGCGACGTGCCAAAGTTTCTCACCCTGCTTGCAGAGACCAGCACGGACGAACGCGCGCGCGTGCTCCCGCTCCTCTACCTCGTGCTCGACAACGCCGCCGCGCTAGAGAAAGCTCGTCGCTTGTTGCTCGGCATTGATCCAGAGAGTACGCCTTGATTTCGCGCCTCAAGCAAGTCAACCCTTCATCTGAATCTATTCAACTCTAAAGCGGCCAGATGACGCGGCGCGCGAGCGTGCGTTTGAGGCCGAGGTAGCCTTGATGGCCGGCGACGAGTTCACGTAGTGTGCGGCGGACGCCGGGATGCAGACGCGCGAAATCAATCATGCGCGCGGTGAAGGGGCCGCCGAGGAAGTTGCCGTAGAAGCGTCGGCGCATGCGTGCAGCGCGGCGCAGTTCGCGGCCAAAGTCTGCGCGCCAACGCGCTTCGTATGTCTCGACTTGGCCCGACAGGTAAGCGTCGGCAAATAACTCGGCGGAGCGGAGCGCGTAGTAGATGCCTTCGCCTGTGACCGGATCAGCGAAGCCGGCGGCATCGCCCAAGAGCGCCCAGTTATGACCGCACGCACGGCGCGCGTCCCACGTCTCCGGCGCGAGACCCGGAATGCGTGCAGCGTAACGCTCGACTGAGGCGCGCAGTTTCTGTTCGATCCGCTCGTCGTTCGCTTGATCATGCGGCTGCGTTTCATCTGCCCAGAGCGGCGCGCGCGGGTCTTCGCGCTGGGCATAGTAGCCGCGCATGAACGACCAGAGCAGTGCGTCGAGCGTGTGATGATCGAAGGCGTCTTGCGTGGTAGCGATGCCGAAGGAGACGTGATCGAGGCGCGGGAACGCCCAAGCGTAACCGGCCCAACCGGGCAGAAAGGCGATGACCGTCGGCGCATCATCGGCGCGCGGCAGCGGCGCACGATAACCGAAGGCGACTTCCATCTCGCAGTTCGGCAGCGAGCCCGCGAGCCGGCGCGCAATCGCACTGTTCGCGCCGTCAGCCGCGACGAGCACAGCGCCGCACCATTGTTCGCCGTTGCGCGCGCGCACAGTCCATAGCTTATCGTCGCCACTCGTGCGTTCAGCGACCGAGACGCGCGTGCGAAAAACTTGTGCGCCGGCGGTGCGCGCACGTTCGCGCAGGAATGAGTCGAAGACCGAGCGCGAGTAGATGGCGAACGGCTCGCGCAAACGCAAACGCACGCGCGCGCCCGCAGGCGAGTACATCTCGACCTCTTCGACCGTGCGGCCCGCCGCATCGAGCAGTTGCGGCCAAGCTCGCAGCGCCTTCGACGTCACGCCGCCGCCGCAAGCTTTCGGCTCGCCCGGCGGTCGCCCATCAAACAGAGCGACGCGCACGCCTGCGCGCGCCAAACCTTCGGCCGCGAACGAACCGGCTGGCCCTGCACCGACCATCAGCACATCAAAATTTTTCTCGCACGCCATGCTCACAAGCTCAAGCTATGAGCGCGCCGCAATGTTTGTTGGCGCGGCTCACATCAGGCGCGTGTATCCTACAATACTCAGTCCAGACTTTCATGTCGCGCGCATCTTGCCGGTGTCGCCCTTTGCTATGTTAGAATCTCGCCATCCCTCGAAAAGAATTTTCACTGCTGTCGTCTGTCGTTGACCACGCGGGCTTGTCCGTTTGTTCCTCTCGTTTTCGTGCTTTCAAACTTTAACGACAGACGACAGTCACAACCTTTGTCTTGTGCACCGGAGATGGCAGATCGTAGTTCCATCGTTTTCGTCGGCATCGCTCCGCATCCACCGATCATGGTGCCTGAGGTCGGGCGCGAGGCGATTGCCGAAGTGCGCGGCTCGATTGATGCGATGCGCGAGTTGACCGCGCGCATCCTTGCAAGCGGCGCGCAGACGCTCGTCATCATCTCGCCGCACGCGCCGCTTGACCCGCGCGCCTTCGTCGCCTACGACGACCCCGTGCTCTACGGCGACTTCGCCAACTTCCGCGCGCCCGATGCGACCGTCAACGCGCCGCTCGACATTGAACTGCTCGATGCAATCGAAGCCGCCGCGCACGAAGATGGTTATGAACTGCTGCGCCTCAGCCGCGACTCCGAACTCGACCACGGCACGGCCGTGCCGCTCTATTTCTTTCTGCGCAACGGCTGGCAGGGCCAGGTCGTCGCGCTCGGCTACAGCTTTTTGTCGAACGAGGATCACGTGCGCTTCGGTTCGTGCATCAGCCGTGCCGCGCGGCAACTCAATCGGGCTGTCGCTTTCATCGCCAGCGGCGATCTAAGTCATCGGCTCAAGCCCGGCGCGCCCGCAGGCTTTTATCCGAACGCGCACTTCTTTGACGAAGAGGTCGTCGCGGCCATCCGCACCGCTGCGCCAGAACGGCTCGTCAATATTGATCAAAACCTACGGCGCGCGGCTGGCGAGTGCGGCTATCGTTCGATGCTCGTCGCCATCGGTGCGGCCGCGGGTGCAGAGACCGACGGCGAAGTCTTGCACTATGAAGCGCCGTTTGGCGTCGGCTACATGGTGGCGCAGCTTGCCAGAAACCGTGAGAGCAAGAGATGAAAGCCAAGATGGACAGGGAGCGATCCGGGCCAGTCAATCCGTCAGACGAAGCTGCGCGGCACACTGATCAGTTTCTCGGCTACGAAGTATTGCCACAACTCGCGCGCCGAACGGTTGAAACCTTCGTCCGCGAGCGGCGCGTTATTGCACCGCCAGAGATGCCGCATGATTCGCCTTTGCATCAACCGTCGGCTTGCTTTGTCTCGATCAAAACTGATTACGGCGATCTGCGCGGCTGTATTGGCACGATTGAGCCAGCCTATCCATCACTCGTCGAAGAATTGATCGCCAATGCCATCAGCGCCGCGACGCGCGATCCACGCTTCCCGCCAGTGACAGTCCCAGAACTCCCGCGTCTGCGTCTTTCCGTTGACGTGCTCTCAGCGCCTGAGCCTGCGCAGCGAGAAGATTTAGACCCAGACAATTACGGCCTCATTGTGACGGACGAACAGGGCCGGCAGCGTGGGCTGCTGTTGCCTGCAATTGAAGGCGTCAAAACGGTCGAACAGCAAGTGTCGATTGCCGCACGCAAGGCGGGCTTGCGCCCAGACGCTGCGCTCAGGCTTTACCGTTTCCGCGTCCAGCGTTTTAGTGAACAGCCGAACACGGCTTAACAACCAGTACAAGGAGGATCGAACATGGCGGACAACATCCAATCTCGCTCTACAACCGAAGATACTTCAACCGACCCGGACTTGAAACCAGACACAACGCCGAATCCTGTTGAAGAACTCAATCCGGCAAATGACCAGCGCGTGGCGGACTACGGCGAGTCCGGTCAATTCGCGCCCGGCGGCTACTATAACCAGACGGCCGCGACGAAACCGGAGCGGATCGATCTTGATGAGCAGTTTCCGGATAGAAGAGACGAAAAAAGTAAAACGTAAAGGCGTTTAGTGGTTCTGTGGCCGGACGCGGCTCGCAGTTGGTCGAAACTGAACTAGTAATTTCCAAGTCTCTCCGCAGAAAAAAATCCGCTGCATGCGCGAGTTGCATGCAGCGGATGAGAATCCACAGGAGGAAAGGACTTCATTCTAAGCGGGCGGACGCGTCGTGTCAAATCAACACATGGAGCGCCCGCGCGCAGAGCTATGGTTAAACGTCTAAGTTCTTTACGTCTAACGCATTATCCTCAATAAAGCGTCGGCGCGGCTCGACGGCGTCGCCCATCAAGACCGTGAAGATTTGATCGGTCTCTACTGCGTCGTCAATCTTGACTTGCAGCAGCGTACGTTTCTCCGGGTTCATCGTCGTCTCCCAGAGTTGCTCTGGATTCATCTCGCCCAAGCCTTTATAGCGTTGAATCGTCAAGTCCTTCTTGGCCGAAGCGAGCACACGCTCTAGTAGTGCCTCGCGTGTCTCGATCTGCTCGCTTGAGCCGTTTTCGCCGAAGACGAATGGCGCAGACAGTCGTTCCTCAAGGCTACTATAAAGTTCTATGGCTTTCTGAAACTCGACATGGCTAGCGAGTTCCCAATCAATTAAGACCTTCGAGCCGCTTGGCAGTGCAATTTCGATCTCCCACATGCCATGCTCTTCGTCCGTGGACAAGTCTGTCCGATAGCCTGCCTTCGCCAAACGTCCCTCGACGCGGGCGATCGGCTTCCCATGTTCCTCTTGGAAAATGGCGCGCAGGCTCAAATTCTGTCCTTGCCGCAGCACCCCGTCTGGCCCCGCAAAGGCTCCGAGTAGCAGGTTGAGTAATCCTTCATCGTTGCCTAAGCGGCGCACAAGCTTCTCGCAGTACCGATTAAACTCGACCATCTGTTCTAACGCTCGCGCCAGTTCGCGCCCCTCAATCGCGGTTTCGGTGCTCAAAGATTTGATCTTCAACTCGCTCGTTGCCTGCCGCATCAAGAAACGTACCAACGAGCGCTCATCTTTGATGTACTCTTCACGCTTGCCCCGTTTCACTTTAAACAATGGTGGTTGGGCAATGTACACATGGCCGGATTCGATCAACTCTGGCATCTGCCGATAGAAGAAGGTCAGGAGCAGCGTGCGGATATGCGAGCCGTCCACATCGGCGTCGGTCATGAAGACGATCTTGTGATAACGAAGCTTGCCTAAGTCGAAATCGTCTTTGCCGATTCCTGTACCGAGCGCGGTAATCAAGGTTTTGATCTCAGTATGACTGAGCATTTTATCGAACCGCGCCTTCTCGACATTCAGGATTTTACCTTTTAACGGCAAGACCGCTTGGTTGCGCCGGTCGCGCCCCTGCTTGGCACTGCCACCAGCGGAATCGCCCTCGACGATGTAGAGTTCGCAGAGCGCCGGGTCGCGTTCTTGACAATCGGCGAGTTTGCCGGGCAGCATGGTTGAGCCAATTGCGCCTTTGCGGACAATCTCGCGCGCCTTGCGGGCCGCTTCACGCGCACGCGCAGCATCAATCGCCTTGCCGACAATCTTTTTGGCGACCGTTGGATTCTGCTCGAAATATTCGGTCAGGCGCTCGTTCAGGAAGGATTCGACCGCGCCTTTCACGTCTGAGTTGAGCTTGCCCTTTGTCTGCCCCTCAAATTGCGGCTGCGGCAGTTTGACGGAGATGACGGCGACTAAGCCTTCGCGCACATCGTCGCCGCTCAGAGAGCTTTTGAAGTTCTTAGCCAGCCCTGAAGTCTGAGCGTAGGTGTTAATTGTGCGCGTTAGAGCAGAGCGGAAGCCCGACATGTGCGTGCCGCCGTCAACCGTATTGATGTTGTTGGCGAAGGAATAGACCTTCTCGTCGTAGGCGTCGTTATATTGGATCGCCACCTCAATCGAGAGCGCGTCGCCCGTGCGCTCTAAGTATAGCGGCTTGTCGTGCAGGACGGTCTTGTTCTTGTTCAGATGCTTGACGAACTCGGCGATGCCGCCCTTGTAGTAGAACTCATGCGAGCGTTCGGTCTCCTCGCGCTCGTCGCGGATGGTGATCCGCACACCTTTGTTCAAGAAAGCTTTTTCGCGCAGTCGCTCTGATAGTTTGTCGAAGCTAAACTCTGTGACCTCAAAAATCTCCGGATCGGGCTTGAACGTGACCTTTGTGCCGCGCTTGCGAGTCTTGCCAGTCTGCTCGAGCTTAGCGACGGGGATGCCGCGCTTGTACTCTTGCTCGTAAGTCTTGCCGTCGCGCCAGATTTCGAGCCGAAGCAACTCAGACAGGAAGTTGACGCAGGACACGCCGACGCCGTGGAGGCCGCCCGAAACCTTATAAGCATTGGAATCGAACTTGCCGCCCGCATGCAATTTGGTCATCACGACTTCAGCCGCTGACTTGCGCTCCTTCTTCATCTCATCGACAGGGATGCCGCGCCCGTTATCTACGACCGTGATCGAATTGTCCAAGTGGATGGTTACCTCGACCGTGTCGCAATAGCCGGCAAGCGCCTCGTCAATTGAGTTATCTACAACCTCGTAAACCAGATGATGTAGGCCCAATTCGCCGGTCGAACCGATGTACATGGCTGGGCGCTTGCGCACGGCGTCGCGCCCTTCCAAGACAGTGATCGTATCGGCGTTGTAGGCCATGTTCTTCTTATTCGCTGTTGTCGAAATTGCTGTTGACAAACTTATTCCCCTTCATCTTTGCTCACAAAATTTGCCTGTTTGGAAACGCTCGCTCCAGTGTGGAAACTTCCTTTACTTAGATGCCTGCAGTACCCGTTATGACTGTCGAAGATTTACTAACGGAAGTATTGATCTCCTGTGCTATTCCGTTTGTGACTTCGACCAGATAAGCACGATCAGCATATCGCTCAACCAAGCCCTCTTTGGATGTTGTAACGAACGTCTGCGTGCGTCCTTCGAGGTATTCAAGCAAGTGATCGATCCGCTTCCGATCAAGCTCCGCGTCCACGTCATCCATCAGAAAAAGCGGGTACTCACTGTGCCATGAATGATACACCGAAACCGCAGCTAAGTCAAGTATTATCAATGCGCTACGCTGTTGACCGGAGCTGCCAAAAGTGCGCATGTCTCGCCCGTCGAACAGGATTTCAAGGTCGTCTCGATGCGCGCCAATGAGCGCGTAACCGGCGGCCATTTCGGCTTGCACGCGAAGACGCAGACGGTCTGTCAACAGTGCTTCGTAATCGCTCAGATCGCCCTTGCTTTCGAGCGACGAAACGTAACGGATCGAGACCTCTTCGTGCCCAAATAACTTTCGTTCAAGTGCTTCGTTTAGACGGTTGACATAGTCCACGCGCGCGCGATGAATCTCGGCACTCAAGCCGATGAGTTGTTCGTTCCACGGTTCAAGTCGAGCAGCGGTTTCGGCGATGCTTAGTTCGGCATCAGCGGCGTCTTGCAGCAGACGATTTTTCTGTCTGATGACGCGCTGATAATCAGCGAGTGTCTGTACGTAGGTGTGGTGCAGCGAGACGACACCGCGATCCAGAAACTTGCGTCGCGCGTCGGGCCCGCCGCGCACGACCTCAAGTTCGTCAGCGGTGAAGGCGACCGTGTGCAATTGGCCTAGGTAGCGCGCGACCGCTTCGCGTTTGCTATTAACGGACAGCGTCTTTGTACTGCCTTGAATTGTGACCTGTAGTTCGCGCTGCACCTCACGACTGCGCGCCACGACGCCGCGCACGATGGCTAGGTTTTCGTCAAAGCGAATCGCTTCTTGCGGTCGCTGTGTGCGGAAGGATTTGGTCGTCGCCAGCAGATAGATAGCCTCGAGCCAGTTAGTCTTGCCTTGACCGTTGTCGCCGAAGATGAGGTTGAGACCCGGACTCCAAGAGACCTTGCCGCTCAGATTTCTGAAATTATGCACCTCCAGTGATTCGAGCAGCATGCGAGGATTTTAACACACGCATACCGCCCCACACCTCTGGCGCGAGCGCAAACGGTGGCTTTGATTTTGAATCATGCGCTAGGCTCAAAGGCGCATAGGCATCACGATGTACTTGTAGTCGTAATCAGGGTCGGCGAGCGGGCGCAGTTGCGCTTGCGAGTTGCCGTCCTTAAACTCGAAAGCTACTTGTCCGTCGCTGACGACGTTGAGGAAGTCTTGCAGGTATTGTGCGTTGAATCCCACCTCAGTCTCTTCGCCTGCGTACTCTGTGGCGACGCTTTCGCGCGCCTCGCCTTCTTCAGCCGTCTGCGAACTGATTTGCAGGCTGCCCGGCACGAGTTGCAGACGAATAGCGCGGGAGCGGTCATCAGCCATCAAAGCGACGCGCCGAATCGCCTGTCCCAACTGCGCGCCATCAAAGACGGCCGACTTGTCGTTGCTCTTTGGCATGACCATCTCGTAGTTCGGGAATTGACCTGTCAACATGCGTGAGATCAAGAGGCGCGGGCCGACTTCAAAGTAGATGTGATTTTCGTCTGCACCAAGACCGATGTTGTCCTCATACGAGGCGGTCAGCTTTCTTAACTCATCCAAAGTTTTGCGCGGGATCAGTGCGTCCAAATCCGACTGCGTTGCGCCCTCGCCTAAATCTTTGCGCTCGATGTAGGCCAGACGATGCCCGTCGGTCGTGATCATCCGTGCACCGTTTTTATCGAGCATAAATTTTGCGCCCGACAAAGTGTAGCGCGACTCTTCGAGCGTGATGGCGAAGATAGTGCGGTTGATGAAGGTGTTCAAAATCTGCGCCGGCATTTTTACCGTTGCGGCAGAGAAGGCTGGCACGTCAGGGAAGCTCTCGCGCTCGACGCCAGCGATCCGAAAATTCGAGCGTTCACATTTCACCGCCGCCCAGTTATTCTCCTCTTTGCAAAAGTTGACC
Source organism: Acidobacteriota bacterium (assembly GCA_003223935.1). GTDB lineage: Bacteria > Acidobacteriota > Blastocatellia > Pyrinomonadales > Pyrinomonadaceae > QHXQ01. Next base: position 42,755 of record QHXQ01000053.1, read on the forward strand.
GTCGCGTCCGGCAACACGCGGGCGATCTCAAACAGTTTGCGCGCGCCCACACACATCGAACCCGGTGTGACGACCTCAGCCTCCGTCTCACAACGAAGCGTTGTGTCTAGGTCAGTGCCGACAATGCGGATCGCGTTCTCACCCATGGACTCGATGAGAATGTTCGACAGAACCGGAATGGTATTCTTTCTTTCGACGATACCCTGAACGAAGCCAAGCTCTTTTTGTAATGTGTTCTTGCTGATGTTGAATTCCATCTGTGCTCTCCTCTATCAATCGATCCTTGCATGAGTAATCAGTCTATCAGTGCTGGCGAGTCTGTTGCCTTTTACTACTTTCACTAATTTAATAAACCTATATATATATATAGTAGTAGTAGTAGGGCCTGTGGAAATGTGGAAAAGTCACTTTATTGTTGAGAGCAAAAGAATTGTTTTCCACAACCCTTGTGGAAAACACTGTGGAAATCTTTTTCGTTCTGTGGAAAAAGTTCTTTTGAAGAAAGTTTTCCACATTTCCACAGCCCTTGCTTTTCCAACCCCTGTGGAAATGTGGAAAACTTGAAGTTAAATATATGAAGGTAATAGATTAACTTGAAAACCATACTGTGGAAAACTTTAGCCAGCAAAACCCGCTAACTACTTGCAGAGGTTATCCATAAGGTCGCTTACGACCCTGTGGAAATTTTGATCCTTAGAGATCAGCCCTTCGATCTTCTCAACCGAGTGTATAACGGTCGTGTGATGCTTACCGCCGAACTCACGCCCGATCTCTGGGTAGCTATGTTTCGTGAGCCGCTTGCACAAGTACATAGCGACCTGTCGAGGCACAGCCACCTGTCGCGAATTATTTTTGGACTTCAGATCATCCGGTCGTAAACGGTAGTGGGCGGACACTGCGCGTTGAATATCTTCGATGGTGATGCCGCCGGGCCGGTCGTCTTCTGCGATATTGCGGATCGCATCCTGCGCAAGCATCTTAGAAATGGGCAGCCCACGCAACGATGAGATCGCAATGAGGCGGACGAGCGAGCCTTCCAATTCACGTATGTTGCTTTTGACCTTGCTGGCGATAAAGAAAGCGACATCGTCTGGTAGTATGACTCCATCCAGATCAGCTTTGCGCTTCAAGATGGCCACTTTGGTTTCAAGATCGGGCGGCTCCATGTCGGCGATCAATCCCCACTCGAAGCGTGAATGCAGACGCTCCTCCAGCGTGGGAATCTCGCGCGGCGGGCAGTCCGAAGTGATGACTATCTGTTTTTGCGCGTCGTAAAGCGCATTGAAGGTGTGGAAGAACTCTTCTTGAGTTCGCTCCTTGCCGGCCATGAATTGGATATCGTCCATCAGCAACACATCAATCGAACGATACTTTTCCCGAAATGTTTGCGCCTTATCGTAGCGAATAGCGTTGATCAGTTCGTTCATGAACTTCTCGGCAGAGATATAGGATAGGCGTAAATATCTATTGCGCTCTTTGATCGAGTGTCCGATAGCATGCATCAGGTGCGTCTTGCCCAAACCCACGCCGCCGTAGATATAGAGCGGGTTATAAGTCTTACCGGGCGCTTCAGCGACTGCGAGTGCTGCTGCATGAGCGAATTGGTTGCACGAGCCGACGACGAAGGTCTGAAAAGAACACTTCGGATTGAGCGAAAGTTCCAGCGGCTCTATGTCAACAAAATTCGTAGCACTAGGTGCTAAGCCATCGGACTCGGCTGCTTCCAGAAGCGAAAAGAGGGTTGAATTATTAACTCTGCCACTATTTGTTCCACTTGATTTAAGGGTAAAATCTTCCTCTTTATCTGTTTCTGATACTATTGAGCCTGATTCCGCAACAGCGTTCTCATCCACTGTCCAATAGACGCGGTAGGATGAAAGATTTAATTCAGCTAGTGAGTCGCTAATCACGTCCGCGTAATTTGAACTGACCCAATCCTTGACTACTTGATTGGGCGCACGCAGATGCAGACTATGGCCTGTTTCATCATAGCCATCGAACTGGATGGAACGAAACCATGTTTCGAAGCTTTGATGGTTCAGCCGTTTCTCGACAGCTTGCAGTAAGCTGTTCCACACTCTGTTCTCGATTACTGTGCTCATCTCATGGTTCCTTCAGAATTAAGATTTAACCTACAAAACATTTTTTAATAACTGAATGAAAAGGGTGCAAGGATCATTTGTCCAATTTCTCAAGCGATGCTTTGAAAGACCCAACGGAAAACATTGAAATTGCGCTCTTTTGAGTCTTGAACACACACCTTACTGCTTGACTTTTCCACAGCTTTTCCACAGGGCTGTGGAAAAGCATGGCGGTCTTAAAGTAATGCTTTAAGTCTTCAGTTTTCAAATACTTACAGGCGCTGGTTGACTGCGAAACGGGCGGGAGACTAGCATAATCGAGAGGGTTAATGCAAGAGAAATCCACAAGCTGATTTCATATTTTTTTAAGCCCAGAAAGATAGAGCGATATTACGGGGAATTGTTGTTAAAATTCCCCAGAAGAAAGCCGCATCTGAACTGTTTCAAGACATGATCTGATTTTATTTTGCTTGTCCCCATTTCTTTGTCAGGGACATAAATTCTCACTTTAGAGGTGCCCACAGCTATCGAACTGCCCTCGTAAGAGACTGAGAGGCTGTCGTTTTCTTGACATAATGCCCCCTCGAAGTTAATCTTTCTCTTTTCATTCAAGGAGAGAATAGACGACAATGCCAAAGCGAACCTTTCAGCCAAATAATCGCCGCCGGGCAAAGACCCACGGCTTTCGCGCCCGCATGGCAACTAAGGGCGGCCGTTTAGTCTTGAAAAAGCGCCGGGCCAAAGGGCGTAAGCGGCTTACACCGGCTCACTACTAAATCTAAAGGTAATACATTGCCTCGGGTGGCAAAGTTACGCAACTCTTTAGAATTCCGTATCGTCTATGAGAAGGGTGCACGTTACGATAGCCGTTTGATGACAGCCTTCGTGCGACGTAATGATTACGGCCGACACCGGCTGGGCATCACAGCTTCGCGCAGAGTGGCACGGCGTGCGGTTGAGCGCAATCGTCTCAAGCGACTGTTGCGCGAGGCATTTCGCCTGAGTGGTGAAAATCTTAAGACCACACAGGCAAACTACGATTGGGTGCTGAACGCAAAGCGTTCGCTCCTAAAAGTTAAGTTGGCAGCAGTGCTGGAAGATTTTCTAGGGCTGCTCGCTCGTTTAACGAGGGATGAAGGTATCTCCGGGGGCTGAAATTGAGCGGCAAAGTCTGTGAAACACATTCTCTTAGCATTATTGAGACTGTACAAGCTGGCTATCTCGCCGTTGCTGCCGCCGTCCTGCCGCTTCGTCCCGACTTGCTCAGAGTATGCCTCCGAGGCTGTAAGCCGTTATGGTGCTCTGCGTGGCGGCTGGATGGGTCTACGCCGTCTGTTGCGTTGTCACCCTTTTCATTCCGGTGGCTACGATCCGGTCAAGTGAGGCTTAAAAACCTGTGTCGGCAGCTTTCGGCAGCGATTATCTATAACCTGATTTAACCTGAATGGAACAAAAGCGGTTACTTTTAGCCTTCGTCTTGTCTGCGGCTATACTATTTGGTTGGGCTTACTTTATTCAACGCCCACAGCCGCAGTCAAATAACGCCAACTCTACACAACAACAAGCGGCGAACGCAAACTCTACCCCCGCACAGCCGACAAATGCGAATCCTGTTACGTCTCAAACGCAACAGCCTACGGTCGCAGCTATAGCTCCAGACACGATCCCTCGGCGCGTCATAACAATCTCGACCCCGCTATATGAGGTGAAACTCGATAGCCGCGGCGCGGTAGCGACAAGCTGGATCATCAATAAAAACAAAATCACCGGCCGCGAACTCCGCTCGGTCGCCGGCGATAAAAATAATCACAAGCAACTACAGCTAATTCCTTCCGAGCAAGACGAGCCAAATTTATCTGAGAGTCAGCGTCAAGACTTGCACTCGACAACGCTTCGCATTAGCACCGGTGACGCGAGTCTTGACACCTTGCTTTCGTCCAGAAACTATCAGATAGATGGCGTCGGCGTTGATGGCGGAGATACGGTTGATCTAATATCCGGCCCTAAGAAGATCATCACCATGACCTTGCGGGATGAAGCGACAGGTGTCGAGGTGGTGAAGAGTTTTAGCTTCGATGCTGATTCCTATAGCATTGATCTGAGCACTAAACTCACACGTGGCGGGCAGTCCATGCCCACAATCAAACTCGCGCTCGGGCCGAGCATCGGCGATCAAGGCGTGCCGCGCTACACGTTCTACTCTATCGCGCCCAGTGGCGTCGCCGTAGTGGACGGTAAAGCCCAATTCTTTCCCGGTAAGAGCATCCACGATACGAAGGAGCATCCTGATCAGCAGAGCGTCAATGGCACAATTGATTGGGCGGGGATAGGCGATACTTACTTTGCGATGCTCGCCATCCCACCGAAGATGACGCAAGGGCTGGAGTTTCACACGTCGCGCTACGAGCATGACGACGGAGGGAAAAAAGAAGAACGTTTTTTGATCACAAGCTTGCTTGCCGTGCCTGCAGACGGTTCGCCAACGCGCATTTATGTTGGGCCAAAAGATATTTATTTGCTTGACGCCGCGAGTCAAGAGATTGGTCAGTCGGTTGGTCGGCAGATCGATCTTAATGGCGCGATCAACTATGGTTGGCTAAGTTCCATCAAGCGTCCGTTGGCGATACCGATTCTTAAGTCCATCGAATATCTGAGTAAGTGGACGGGCAGCTACGGCGTGGCGATCATGCTGTTCACAATCATCATTTACTCGATCTTCTTCCCGCTCAAATGGCGTTCGACCAAAGCCATGAAGAAGGCGCAGAAGCACGCGCCGCGGATGAAAGAATTGCAGGAAAAGATGAAGGGGATGAAGCAGACTGATCCGCGCCTGCGTGAGTTGCAGATGGAACAACTGCGGTTGATGAAAGAGGCGAACCCGCTCGGCGGTTGTTTGCCCATGCTGATTCAAATGCCCTTCTTGTTTGCTATTTATGCGGCGATCAGCGTCTCGATCAATTTTCGTCAAGCTTCATTCCTTTGGATTCCTGACCTCTCAGCGGCGGAGCCATATACCATTCACATTCTCCCGCTTCTGATGGCGGCTTCGATGGTCGTCTTACAATTCATCACGCCGCAGCCGTCGGCCGATCCGCTGCAACGCAAGATGATGGCCGTAATGCTGCCAGCTTTCATGCTCTACATCATGTGGTCTGCGCCGTCAGGGCTGTTGATCTATTGGCTGATGGCCAATCTAGTTGGCTTTGGGCAGCAGATGCTTATCAATCGCTTCACTAAATCGGAAGACGACGAGGAGTCACAGCCGCCCGGCAAGAAGGGCGCGCGCTCGCCCCGCGCTTCACTTGATCGACGCAAAGCTGCTGCCGCTTGAAAGTGATCACAGCGCTGGGCTAAGCATTTATGAGTGGCAGCGAGCGCACTTAATAAGTTTTTAACTATGTCGCTGAGTTTGAGTTGTGGAGATTGAGATGGCTGATACTTGCCAGCAAGCAGAGAGTTTTCTGAACGACGTATTTGCCAGCGCCGAACTCGATATTCAAGCGATGGCGGCCAAAGACGCGGATGGCTGCTCGCTCGATCTCGACGGCTCTGATGCTTCGCTTCTGCGCAACGAAGGCGGTGAGTTACTTGATGCGGTCGAGCATCTGGTCAATCAGATTTACGGGCGCAAGTTGGCGCATAACGAGCGCATCGTCTGCGATGTGCACGGTTTTCGCGCGACGCGCGTGGCCGAGTTGCGCGCAATGGCGCAGCACGCAGCCGAGCACGTGCGCACAACCATGGTGCCTTTCTCGTTCGGCCCGATGAGCGCCAGCGAACGGCGCGTTATTCATCTTGCATTGGCCGACGAGCACGACCTATACACTGAGTCAATCGGCGAAGGTAGCGCGCGCCGACTCAAAGTGAGTCTGAAAGTAGTGCAATGATCTGACAGATATTATTCAGTCATGCGCGTTGTGCGACATGCAGTATTTCAGCAGTGCCAGTCTCGGATCCCATCGTTGCTCTTTCCACCCCACCCGGTCGTAGTGGCATTGGCGTCATCCGCCTCAGTGGCACGCATGCGCTTGAACTGATGCGTAAACTCCTACGCAAAGATCATTTCTCCCCGCGAGCCAATCGCGTCTCACTGCAAACAATCTTTGATCCTGAAAGTGGTGAAACTCTCGACCGCGCTCTCATCACTTACTTTCAAGCGCCACATTCATTCACGGGCGAAGATGTCATTGAGTTTAGCTGTCATGGTTCGCCCGTGTTACTCCTGCGCGTCATTGATGCCTTGCTGTTGTTGGGCGCACGTACTGCTGACCCGGGCGAGTTTACACTGCGTGCTTTAGCTCATGGACGAATTAACCTCAACCAAGCTGAAGCTATCCGTGATCTCATTGATGCGCAAACACACGCTGCCGTGCGGCAGGCAGCACGGCAACTCGGCGGCGAACTCTCTGCCCGTTTGCAACCGATTAAAAACGCACTGCTCGACATCATAGTGCCGCTTGAGTCCTCGCTTGAGTTTGTCGAAGACGACCTACCCGAAATCACCCTCGAGCGAATTAGCGAGCGTCTATCTAATCTCATTCAACGCCTCGGCGATTTGGCCTCCACTTTTCGCGCTGGGCGGCTTTTGAAAGAAGGTTTGCGGATCGCGCTTGTTGGCCGCCCGAACGTGGGTAAGTCTAGCGTTTTCAATAGATTGCTGGCGTCCGACCGGGCCATTGTGACTGACATTCCGGGTACTACGCGCGATAGTTTGAGTGAGTTAATTAACATTCAAGATATACTGATCTTATTAACTGACACGGCTGGGGTGCGCACCTCTGATAATCTAATTGAGGCTATTGGTATTGAGCGCACCCGCCGCGCAATGGCAGATGCTGATCTTATCATCTTAGTGCTTGATGGCACACAGACTTTGACCTCCGAAGATAAAGAACTACTTGCAGACGTGCGCGAAAACAAATACCTTATTGCCCTAAATAAGAGCGACCTTGAAGATTTTGCCTTGAGCAATGCGGGCGGCTTAAACGGCGCGCCTATCATGCCTATTTCGGCCAAGACGGGAGCAGGCTTTGACGCTTTCCGTGATGCGATCCTAAAGCCGTTTACCGCAACAGATATTCAGGATGGATGTTTCTTAATTACCAATGCGCGCCACTACGATCTACTACGGCGCGCCTCTGATGCGCTCTATTCTGCTAAGCAATTACTTGAGTCCAGAACGAGCGAGGACTTAATTTTGCTAAGGCTTTATGAGTCCCTGCGCATTCTAGGTGAAATAACTGGCGAGACCACACCTGAGGATGTACTTTCGCAAATTTTCGCCACCTTCTGCATAGGAAAGTAATTATGAGTTTCGACGAACGTTTCGATGTGATCGTTATTGGTGCTGGTCATGCGGGCTGTGAAGCTGCCTCCGCCGCGGCACGCATGGGCGCGCAAACAGCCCTTGTTACCTTGAACCTTGATTTGATCGGCCAAATGTCCTGCAACCCAGCCATCGGCGGTATCGCCAAAGGACACATTGTACGCGAAATTGATGCCCTTGGCGGGATCATGGGGCGGATCATTGATCGGACAGGGATTCAGTTTCGTTTGTTGAACCGTTCACGAGGCCCCGCCGTGCAAGCGCCGCGCGCACAGGCTGACCGCTCTCTCTATCGCATCGAGATGCGACACACGCTTGAAGCAACGCCAAATCTACACTTGCGGCAAGGGTTAGTAATTGATTTTCTTATTAAGGATGGGCGTGTACGCGGAGTTGAACTTCAGGACACGAGACGCTTGCGAGCAGATGCGGTCATAGTTGCGACCGGCACGTTCCTGAACGGTTTAATTCACACAGGGCGTCGGACTTATACTGCCGGTCGCGCAGGTGAGCCAGCATCCATTGAATTAGCTGAGAGTTTGAAACGCCTCGGCTTTCCGGTTGGACGGCTAAAGACGGGCACACCGCCACGCCTCGATGGGCGCACAATAGACTGGGATTCCTTCGAGCCTCAGCCGGCTGACGAGCGTCCTGTTCCTTTCTCTTTTTCAACAGAGGCCATTGAACAGCCACAGGTCACGTGCTACATCGGCTATACCAATGAGCATGTCCATAACTATATTCGCTCAAATATCCACGAATCTCCACTATATTCTGGACAAATCAAAGGGATTGGGCCGCGTTACTGCCCTTCTATCGAAGACAAGGTTGTTAAATTTCCTGACAAACTACGGCATCAGCTTTTCCTTGAACCTGAGGGGCACAATACTACTGAGGTCTATTTGAATGGCTTTTCGACTTCTATGCCTGCTGAGCTTCAACAAGAATTAGTGCATAAAATTCCCGGTCTCGAAGAGGCTCGTATTATCCGTCCGGGTTATGCAATTGAGTACGATTTCGTTGATCCACGTGAACTTACACCATTTTTGCAAACTCAGAGTGTTGCCGGTCTTTTCTTTGCAGGTCAGATTAATGGCACAACCGGTTATGAAGAAGCTGCTTGTCAAGGATTACTTGCTGGCATCAATGCCACTCTTTTCATTCGAGGGCGCGAAGGATTCCGACTACAACGCACAGAATCCTACATTGGTGTCCTCATTGATGACTTAATTACTCATGGTGTAGATGAACCCTATCGTATGTTCACCTCCCGTGCCGAATGCCGCCTATCTTTGCGGCACGACACTGCGGACATCCGCCTCTCTCCTTATGGTCATAAGTTAGGCTTGCTTGGCGATTCGGAGTGGAACTCTTTTAATCAACGCCGTCAGAGAATTGCGATATTGCGTGCGGCACTTGAGAGCACTAGATTTAAGCGGTCAGACAGTATTCACTATTCTCTTTGCCAAATGCTTCAAACAGATTTAGGTTGCACGATCTCCCTCGCACAACTCGCACAGCGACCAAATGTCGATATTTCGCTAATCTTGCAGTATTTACCTTCAGAATTACGCAGCAATGTCAGTCTTGCCGAGTTAGGGACCGCTCTGGCTGATCTGCTTTATTCTGGTTATATCGAAGCGCAACGCCATCATCTCGAACGTGTTTATCATCACGACAACCTCTATATTCATGAGAACTTTAATTATCGGCTAATCAGCGGACTTTCTCATGAAATGGTAGAGAGGTTGGAACGTGTCCGCCCACATACTTTTGGTCAAGCCCGGCACATATCCGGTATGACTCCAGCCGCTCTATCCCTTCTATTATTTCGCCTACAATTCCAACAATCCGCTTAGTTACTGGCTATATGTTTCACGTGTCACATCTAGGCGATAAGATGTGTCACGTGAAACGCTCATACCAGTAGGCTTAACTTAAGCTTTATTGAACCATATTTATTCAGAATGCGTCGTATTATTCCAGGTCTAGAAAAACAGTGGAATACCTAGTTACTTTATGCTAGCTTACGCAAGTGAAATAGAGACTTGCTCTCGTCAGATAAATAAATGGCCAAAATTGTTGCCGTGGCGAATCAAAAAGGTGGCGTGGGAAAGACCACGACGGCTGTAAATTTAGCCGCAGCTCTGGCTACCTCGGACTTACACGTTTTGCTAGTTGACATAGATCCTCAAGCAAATGCTACGTCGGGAGTTGGAATCCAGCGTGGCAGTTTCCGTCGCAGTCTGTATCATGTATTAGTGTTGGGCGAGCCTGTAGCTAATATTATCCATAATACAGAAATACCTTTTTTGAAAGTATTGCCGGCAGATAAAAATTTGATAGGGGCTGAAGTTGAATTAGTTGAGATCGAACGTAGAGAGCATAAGTTACAAGAGGTGCTTCAGTCGATCTCTGGCGACTTTGACTATATTATTATTGACTGCCCGCCTGCTCTCGGCCTGCTTACCTTAAACGCTTTAACCTCGGCGGATTCTCTCCTTGTGCCCATTCAGTGCGAGTATTACGCACTTGAGGGGGTGACGGAACTCTTTGACACCTTGGCCCGCATTAGGCGCTCGATCAACCCAAGTTTGTCTATTGAGGGTTTATTATTAACAATGTATGATGAGCGGACTAATCTCTCAACGGCTGTGGCAAAGGATCTAAGAGACTTTTATGGTCGGCAGGTTCTCGAAACAGTGATCCCACGCAATGTACGCTTGGCTGAGGCTCCTAGCTATGGCAAACCTGTAATTTTGTATGACATACGTTCTCGTGGGGCAGAGAGCTATCTTCAGTTAGCAAAGGAGATAATAACTCATGACCAGAAGGGCACTCGGTCGGGGATTGAGCGCACTGCTGTCGGACAAGCCGGTGACAGCCAATGAAGAGTTTATCGAGATAGATATAGACCTTATAGAACCGAACCATCTACAACCGCGCACACGCTTTGATGAGGCGCAATTGGAAGAGCTTACTCATTCGATTAAGCTCAATGGGGTTATGCAACCAATTTTAGCACGTAGAATTGCAGGTGCTCGTTATCAAATAGTGGCTGGAGAACGACGCTGGCGTGCGGCACAACGTGCCGGAATACAACGCATTCCAGCTATTGTGCGCGAAATTCCAGATGAAAAAATGTTGGAACTCGCGCTGATTGAGAATATACAGCGCCAAGAACTAAATGCGATTGAAGAAGCTTACGCATATAAAAGATTGATTGAAACCCTAGGCCTAACTCAAGAGGCCGTTGCTCAACGGGTTGGACGAGATAGAACCTTTATCACCAACTATCTTCGACTATTGCGTTTGCCAGAGGATATTCAACGAATGGTTGAAGACAATATAATTTCTATGGGGCATGCGCGCGCCTTGTTGGGGATGGATGATTCCGAATCGCAATGCAAGCTTGCGCACAACATTGTAGAACATGGCTTGTCTGTGCGGGAGACAGAGAGAGCCGTCAAGCGGTTAATTGAAAGTGTAAACGCGACGACGATTATATCTAATGAAGCAAAGCATAGTGATGCAAATTTACGTGTTGCAGAAGATAAGTTGCGCCGTCGACTTGGTACGCAAGTCCGTGTATTACCAAACTCAAAAGGCAGCGGTGGAAAGATTGAGTTGCAATATTACAACGACGATGATCTGAATAGGCTCTATGAGGTATTGATCAGCACGCAAAATACCCATTCTTTGTAAGAAATCATAGTAAATTAAAAAAAAATTTAAAAACTAAAACCGCCATTGTTCCGCTTCGTCAGTTGTTCCATCTTCTTGAAGAAGTAAAATTATGGGCGATTAATTGGAAAGGTGTGTGAATGAATAACACGCCGACCTACTATTTGATAAGCCCCGCTGACAACTAATGCAACCGCTTCTGGGTAAGCCTGATGCTCTTCAATAAGAATACGGACGGTCAGTATCTCAGTTGTATCGTCGTCATAAATAGGAACGACATGTTGGACAATAATGAGCCCGCCGTCGAGCGTCTCATCAACAAAGTGTACGGTGCAACCAGTCCACTTGACGCCGTGCTCCAGAGCTTGGCTTTGCGCGTTTAGACCCGGGAAAGCGGGGAGAATACTTGGGTGGATATTAAGGATGCGCCCTTGATACGCTGAGATAAACACAGGCGATAGTTGGCGCATAAAACCGGCAAGACAAACGAGTTCAATATTGCGCGCTTCAAGTTCGGCTATGATCTCTTGTTCGTGCTCGGCGCGCATCCGCCCACGGCGTTCAATAATCAGCGTCTCAAGACCGCGTTCGGTAGCGCGCTGCAATCCGGCGGCATCTTGACGGTCACTAATGACGATGGCAATCTCCGCGCCGGCGATTGCGCCCGTTCGCACTGCATCGGCGAGGGCCATCATGTTTGAGCCATGGCCGGAGATGAGGATTGCGATTCTCAAGTTTCAACTTTTCCGCATTTCAAAATTCAGTATCAGATTAAGCTTGGAACAATGTGCATGCCCATTGTAATTTGAAATGGTTTCAAATTAATTTGATTTCCCGTGCACCCGCGACTACTCGGCCGACTTCATAACAACTTGTGCCCCGCGCCGCAATATACGCTTTAATATTGCTGACGTCCGACGAAGCACAGATTATGATCATGCCGATACCCATGTTGAAGGTGCGATACATTTCCTCTTCGGGCACGTGGCCGAGACGTTGCATAAGCACGAAGATAGGCAGCATTGGCCAAGAACCGTGCGCTATCTCGACGCTCATGCTCTCAGGCAGGACGCGCGGGATATTTTCAAGAAGACCACCACCCGTAATGTGCGCAAGCCCTTTAAGCACGCCTCGATCAAGTAATCCTTCAAGCGCGTCGAGATAACTGATATGCGGCGCGAGTAGTGCAGCACTAACCGTCATGCCCAGTTCATTGAGATGTATGTCGGGCTTGTAGCCCGCGACTTCAAAGAAGAGTTTTCGCGCGAGCGAATAGCCGTTCGTGTGCAGCCCGACTGAGGGCAGCGCGAGCACTGCATCGCCAACTATGATCCGGCTGCCATCAATCACCCGCGCGCGATCTACGACGCCGACAATGAAACCAGCAATATCATACTCACCTATTGCATAGAAGCCGGGCATCTCGGCCGTTTCACCGCCCAGAAGTACGCAACCGTTCTCGCGACAACCTCGCGCCATCCCTGCGACTACGCTGGCGATTGTTTCCGGTGCGAGCACGCCTGCAGCGATGTAATCGAGAAAGAAAAGTGGGCGCGCACCTTGCACGAGAATGTCGTTAACGCAGTGGTTGACGAGATCGCGGCCAACCGTGTCATGCGTGTTCGTCTCGGATGCGATTTTGAGTTTCGTGCCGACGCCATCGGCCGAAGCTACAAGGACAGGAGCTTGCAAGTTTGGGAATGCACCATCGAACATGCCGCCGAAGCTGCCGATCTCCGAGAGTGTACGCGCGTTGAATGTGGTGCGTGCCATCTCTTTGATCCATGCGACTGCGCGATTAGCTGCATCAATCGAAACGCCAGCGTCGCTATAGGTGATAGATTTACTCATCATAAGTCAGGAAAACTTGGGGCACAGAATATTGTAGATCAGGATTCACTGACTACAAAATATTGTGCTGAATTTTTTTCTCTTCAATTTTCTAGAGCGACCTGTCATCTTTGCCCACTGGTCTTTTTCGGTTGTCTGGGTGGCGGGCCGAAATCGCCGTAGGCAATAAAACCGGATCGTGCGGAATCATCTTTTGTTCCTGCACGGCCAGTGTAAAGGTCGCCTTTGGTTTCTTTCATGGTCTTGATCTCATAATCATCACCTTTCGACGTGAGCGTGATCTCGCCCTGCAAATCCGTGCGATAGAGTTTAATCCCAGCAGCCTTCAATCGATCAAGCACAGATTGCGCGGGTTGCCCGTAAGGATTGAACTCGCTGACTGAAATGATCGCCGCTTCAGGTTTGACGTGCCGGAGAAATTCATCGCTCGTCGCATACTTAGAACCATGATGTGCAACCTTCAGGATGCGGGCCGTGATGTTAGCATTTGTGCTGAGCAGTCGCTGTTCAGTTTGTGCTTCGGCGTCACCGGGCAATAGCAATGAGAAATTACCATAGTCGAGCTGCAAGACAACGGAGTTAGCATTCGGTTCATTGCCGCCGGCGCGCATCTGATCTTTCGTGAATGGCGGCGGGATAGGCGCGAGCACAGTCAGCCGAACATCACCATTTGAACTCAAATCATAATGCTGACCCGGCGCAACGTGCACAAGCTGCGCACCGCTCTGCTGCACCGCAGCCCGAAATTCGGTGTACGTCTTTGTCGTCGGCAGTTGTGCCTTGCTCGCACGCGGCTTGGGCGTCGGCTTTGCACTCTGACCCTTCGTTTTGCCTTTCGCGTTCTGCGCTGGCGTGGCGGCGCTCTCCTCAAAGTCCGGCGGCGGGATGCCGCTGTCGAGCACGTTCAGCACTTTGATCGTTTTGAGCACGTCGGCCGCACCGCCGATGTGGTCGGGATGCGGATGCGTAGCGACGAAGTAATCGAGGTGCTGGACGCCGTAACGATTGAGTGCGTCGCGCACCACCGACGCATGAGCCGCGTCGCCCGCGTCCACAAGTGCAGCCTTGCCGTCCGGCGCGATGATCAGAATTGCGTCGCCCTGTCCGACGTCGAGTACGTGCACTTGCAACTCGCCGCCCGACGCAGACGGCAAGCGCGGCCCCTTCGGCCGATAGAGTTTGAAGTAAACTCCGAACGCCGCCGCCGCCGCTAACGCCAGCACGACGAGCAGACACCCGCAGCCGCGTCCGCGCCCTTGTTGCGCCAACGAAATCCCCCTGTCCTCTGACAACGAAAACTTTTACACGTCGCCCGATGGCACCGGCTCATGCTCACGCGCAAATTGTGTCTCAGCTTCGCGCGTGATGCGCGTCGGATAGTGTTCCGTCCAGCAGGCGACACAGGCTGCTGCTGCATCGAGTCCGGTCGCTTTGAGCATGCCTTCGAGCGAGAGATAGCCAAGCGAGTCTGCGCCGATGAAGTTGCGTATCTCTTCAACCGACATCTGCGCGGCGATCAAATCGGATTTGTTCGGCGTGTCCACGCCGTAAAAACATGGGCTGACGGTCGGCGGGCAACTGATCCGCATGTGCACTTCAGTCGCGCCCGCTTCGCGCACCATGCGCACGATCTTCTTCGAGGTCGTGCCGCGCACGATCGAATCGTCAATCAAGACGACGCGCCGGCCGTCAATCAGATGACGCACAGGATTGAGCTTGATGCGCACGCCAAACGAGCGGATTGATTGCTGCGGCTCGATGAAGGTGCGATGCACGTAATGATTGCGCACGAGACCTTGACGAAAACTGAGACCGGATTGCGCCGCGTAGCCGATGGCCGCGGCCACACCCGAATCGGGCACGGGCACGACGATGTCCGCGTCCGCAGGCTGCTCGATGGCGAGTTGCTTGCCCATCTTGTGCCGCGATTGATTGACGGAGTGGCCGAAGATCAACGAATCGGGGCGCGCAAAATAGACGTGCTCGAAGATGCACATCGCGTGCTGTTGAGTGGGCAACGGATGCGACGAATGCAGGCCCGCTTCGTCAATCACGATCATCTCGCCCGGCTCAACGTCGCGTACATAACGCGCTTCGATCAGGTCAAACGCACAGGTTTCAGACGCGACGACCCAAGCGTCGCCGAGTCGGCCGAGTGCAAGCGGCCGAAAACCACGCGGATCGCGGATCGCGATCAAAGATGATGGCGTCAGAAACAGCATCGAGAACGCGCCTTCCGTTTCGCGTAAGACTTCCGGGATCGCTTCGACGATGTTTGAAGCTTGCGAGCGCGCGATGCCGTGCAGGACAACTTCTGTGTCTGAGGTTGAAGAGAAGATCGCGCCCGCGCGTTCGAGTCTTTTTCGTTCTTCGCTGGCGAACGGTAGGTTGCCGTTGTGACAGACGGCGACTTGGCCGTGTTGGCAAGCAACGAGAAACGGCTGCGCCTCGCGGATCGAAACCTCGCCCGCCGTCGAATAACGCACATGCCCGATGCCGCTCGCGCCCGGCAGACGATTCAGACGCTCCGCATCAAACACATCGGGCACAAGCCCCATCGCGCGTTCGGAGCGCAACTGCCCGCCGTCCGAAGTGACGATCCCGCAC
>QHXQ01000054.1 GCA_003223935.1 Acidobacteriota bacterium
CAGGCGTCGTGCATTGCACTCGCCCTTGCGCAAACAATGTCTGGAAGATCGCCGCCGACGTAAGCGTCGCATTGCCCGGCACGCCCGTGAGCGGCACGAACACTTGCGCGATCTGGCGGACGCCGTTGACGACGCCCAAGGTCTGCACCACGTTTGGAATCTGCGCATAGACTTGCGAATAGAAGATGCCGTAGCCGGCGCGCACGACCGTCTTGTGGTCTTTGAACGGGTCCCAAGCGAACGAGATGCGAGGCGCGAAGTTATTCTTGTCCGTGTGCAGGTTGCCGTATTGCGTGTCGAGTTCGTAACGCAGCCCGAAGTTGAGGGTTAAGTTTGAACGGATGCTCCAAGAGTCTTGCCCGTAGAAGGCTGTGAAGGGCCGGTTGTTTTTATAAGAGGGATCGCCGAAGCCCTGTTGATAGAACTGCGGCAGACCCAAAGAGACCGACTGAAGCGGACTGATCGTGGCCGGATTCACGCCGGACAGACCGCAAGCCGCAGGCACTTGTAAGCAAGGACTGAGCACGCCGCCCGGTAGATTGCCGAAGACGAAGCGACCGGGGAAGAAGGTGTGCGACTCGGTGCTGTTGCCGCGAATCAACTCGTAGCCGCCAAACTTCATGTTGTGATGACCGCGCGTCACGCTGAGATTGTCGGCAAACTCGTAGCGCCGGTTGACGGTCAGGTTGGGCAAGAATATGTTCGTGCCAAACGTGCCGAAGCCCGGAATATCGAGACCGACCTCGCCGGGCACGTTCGGGATCACGTCGAAGTGTAGATAGTTCCATTGGATGCGCGCTTCGTTCGCCGTCCGCGAACTGAACAGATGAAACCATGCGCCTTGCAAGGTGCTATCGAATTGGTGCACGGAACTACCGCGCGAGAAGCCCACGAGCGATTGCACGTCGGGGTTCTGTTCCGTGTCGTGCGCGTAGTTGTAGCGTAGATAGACTTGATTCCGCTCGCTGTAGCGATGATCGAACCGGCCCGAAGCGAAATATTCGCGCGTGTTGAAGCTGAACAGCCCGCCGTTGTTTTCAAACTGATTGACGATGAAGCTATTCCGCGGGCTGGTTGCCGGGTTGATAGTGAGAACGTTTGTGAGGATCCCCGCACAAGTGACAGCAGGAATTGCAGGCTGGCCGGTTAAGCAAGGCACTGGAGTACCACCCAAGGCCGCTAGTCCATTCAGAATGGCCACTTGATTATTTTGTGTCGTGCTCTGCGGGCGAAAGATGTTCGTGTTCGTCAAGAGCGGCACAGCGTTCTGCGCGTTCTGATGTAGGCCCTCGAAGGCGAGAAAGAGGAAGCTCTTGTCTTTCTTCAGAGGGAAGCCCACGGTTGCGCCGAACTGTTGGCGACTCAAAGAATCCTTGACGGGTTGACCTTGCAGGTCGGCCACGGCCGGATTGAACGCCTGACCCGGTTGCAACGCTTGGCTGAAAGAGAACGGGTTGCGCGCATCAAAGCGGTCGCTACGGAAAAAACCATAGACACTGCCGTGCACCACATTTGAGCCGGACTTCGAGACGATGTTGATGGATGCGCCGCTCGCCCCGCCCAGTTCGGCCGTATAGTTGCTCCGATTGATCTGAAACTCCTGCACAGCATCTTGGCTCAAGTTCGGACGGACGCCGCCCGCGTCGTCATTGGCCTCGCCGCCATCAACCGTCACACTGTTGCCGCGCCCGTTGCTGCCATAGAACGACAGCCCGCTCTGCGGCGTCTGTTTGACGCGGAAGTCTTGGTCGCTGGCGAGCCGGGTGGAATCGGAGACGCCGGGCACGAGGAGCGTGTAGCTGAGATAGTCGCGGCGATTGATCGGCAGATCGCGAATCAACTTTTGCTCGATGGTGTTCGCCTGTTGCCCTTGCGTCGTGTCCACGACGGGCGGCGCATCGGTCACATCAACTTCGGTCTTCACGCCTGAGACCTGCAACTGAAAATCGGCCGTCACCGTCTGCCCGATGGTGATGGTCACGCCCTTGCGCACCTCTGTCTGAAAGCCATTGATCTCGGCGCTGACATCGTAAGTCGCGGGCGGCAGTCCGATCACTTGAAACGCGCCTGCGTCGTCGGTTGTCGTCGTGCGCCGCAGGCCCGTCTCTGCGTTTGTGACCGCCACGGCTACGTTTGGCAGAGCCGCGCCATTGGGATCAGTGACAGTACCTCTGATGTCGCCTGACGCGCCGACGCCCTGCGCGTGCGCTGCACACGCCAAGAGCAGACAGAACAAGCCGGCCCCCAGTAAGCTGATGGATTTCTGCATACGTCCTCCTTCGAGCACTCTCTGAGATGATAGAGATAACAATTGACCGCTTGTTGGTTCAGTGGCTTGCGGACTAAGGAGTTAAGACCAATTTATTGACTATGGAAAAGTCAATCTGCAAAGCCTTTAAGCGAGGTAAAGCAAAGCTACCGAATGGCCGGTAAAGTAGCATCGGGTGGGGGAAACGTCAAGGTTTTATTCAACAGTTATTCGATTGGCTGAGGATGAATAGACGCGGTTTAAGATCACTTCCGCAAGGATCGTTTAGATTGAAAGTGCTCCGGTGCTCCGATCAATTAACCGAGCGGATAATGCGACTGTGCTTCAATCAGTTCTTGTTCGTTCGTCAGGTCTAAGCGGAGCGGCGTCATCGAAACATAGCCTTGCTCGACGGCCCAACGGTCAGTGCCCTCTTCGGTCTCTTCAATCGGAATGACGGTGAACCAAAAATGTTTCCGCCCCATCGGGTCTTCGCCGGGCACGACCTTGCCATCGTAGTGCCTGACCGACTGGCGCGTCCAACGCAGGCCCCTCGGTTCTTTTTCTGGAAAGTTCACGTTGACGAGCGACAACTCATTCGCCGGTAGCAGCAGCGTCAAGACCTTCTCCACCGACGGCTTCAGTTGCTCGAAGTCCGGGTCGCCGCCGCGCGTGACGGGCGCGCTCAAAGCGATGCCGCGCAGGCCCAACAACACGGCCTGCTTGGCGGCGGCAAGCGTGCCCGAATGCCACATCGAGTTGCCCAAATTGCTGCCCATGTTGATCCCTGAGAGCACCACGTCCACCTTCTCCCAGTTGTGCGTGCCGAGCGCCACGCAGTCGGCGGGCGTGCCGTTGACGCGATAAGCTTCGATGCTCCCGATGCCTTTAAGCGGCGTGCGTTTGTAGGAGAGCGGGCGCGAGGCCGTGACCGCGTGGCCGGCGGACGACTGCTCCACGTCCGGCGCGACGACCCGCACGTCGCCGAATTTCGCCGCCACCTCTGCCAGCGCGCAGATGCCGGGGCTATAGATGCCGTCGTCGTTGGCGATCAGTATGCGCATCGTTCCGTCTCCTCTATCATGGAATTGCAATCTTTATTGTGCGCGCGATGGTAACACTCATCTTTCACGTTTATTTTTCGAGCGTGTGCCTCAAGCGACGAAAGTTCACCGTTGCTTTCCCGCCTCAACCCACTTACGCTAAGCTCCCGACGTGACGCAAACGACTCTACTACCCGTACCCGAAGCGATCCGCATCGTGCAGACGCAGACGGCGCGGCTTGAACCGGAACAGATTGCGCTGGCGTCGGCGCGCGGGCGCGTACTCGCCGCAGACGTGATCGCGGATAGCGATCTGCCGCCCTTTGATCGCGCGTTGATGGACGGCTACGCCGTGCGCGCACAGGATACGACCGATGTGCCGGTGCGTCTGCGCATCGTGGGCGAGGCGGCGGCGGGGCGCGGTTGGCGCGGCGTGTTGCAAGCGGGCGAAGCCGTGCGCATCATGACGGGCGCGCCTGTGCCTATTGGTGCGGACAGCGTGCAGCAGGTTGAAGTCACGCGCGAACTCGAAGGCGGCGCGGCGGTCGAGATTGACAAACCAACGCAGCATGGTCAGTTCATCACCCGACGCGCGACTGAGATCAAGCGGGGCGAGATCGTTTTGCGCGCGGGCACTGCGATCAATGCGGCGATGATGGCGGCACTCGCTTCGTTCGGTTATGCGCGTGTGCGCGTCGGCACCCGCCCGCGCGTCGCAGTGTTGGCGACGGGCACGGAGTTGGTCGCAGTTGACGAGCAACCCGGCCCAGATCAGATACGCGACTCGAATACCTATTCGCTCCTCGCTTACGCGGAAGCGGCCGGCGCTATCGTAGAGCATCTACCGTTTGCCGGCGATGATGCGGAACTGCTGCAACGCCTGATCGCAGAAGCGGCCGCGCGCACAGATGCGCTCATCCTATCGGGCGGCGTCTCGATGGGCGTCTATGATTTCACGAAGACGGCGCTCGGTGCGCTCGGCGCTGAAGTTTTCTTTGAGCGCGTAAGTTTGCGCCCCGGCAAGCCGACTGTGTTCGCGCGGCTCGGGCGCACGCTTGTCTTCGGCCTGCCCGGCAATCCCGTCTCGGTCTCCGTCACCTTCAATCTCTTCGCGCGGACAGCCCTGCGCGCAATGCAGGGCGCACAGGACGCGGCGCTCGTGGCAGAACAGGCTGTGTTAGGTCGTGCAGTCAAAGGCGCGTTGGAGCGCGCGAGCTACTTGCCTGCGCGACTGCACACGGACGACGACGGGCGGCTCATTGCAGAGCCACTGCGTTGGGGCGGCTCGTCGGATTTCGTCGCCTTCACACAGGCCACTGCGCTCGTGCTCATCGCCGCAGGCGTGCAGGCGGTTGACGCTGGCGCGGTTGTGCGCGTCCTACGTCTGCCTGAGTAAATGCCGGGTTGACCTGCACGGCTTATCTTCGCCAAACTGATCGCATGAAAAAGCTCTCACACATAGACGCGCGCGGGCGCGTGGCGATGGTGGACACGAGCGCGAAGGCGCAGACGGCGCGCCGTGCAATTGCGTCGGCGCGCGTGTTGATGTCAAAGGCAACGGTCGCGGCGGTGCGCGCACAACGGACGCCGAAGGGCGATCCGTTGGAGACGGCTCGGCTCGCCGGCATCATGGCCGCCAAACGCACGAGCGATCTCATTCCGCTCTGTCATCCGCTCCCGCTCACGCACGTTGACGTGCGCGCCGAGTTGCAAGCGTATGGCGTCTATCTCGAAGCTGAAGTCGCCACGCACGCGCAGACCGGCGTCGAGATGGAAGCATTGACCGCCGTCTCGGTTGCCGCGCTCACCATCTATGACATGTGCAAGGCGCTCGACAAAGCGATGACCATCACGGATGTGCGGCTTGAGCGCAAAACGGGCGGTAAATCGGGGGCATACAGTAGGCAGTGAACGAGTGAAGTGTTTAGCCTAACTCAAGCAGTTAAACGGATCATTGAGGCTGCACGCTGTAGTCTATTTCGTTAGGAACATGCTATTGCAAGATATGACCTATGTCGGAATGAGTATTATTCCACCGTGTACTCTATCGTCTGCTCAAGGCTGCCGTTGATATAGACTTCAACTTTGTATTGCCCCGCCGGCCAGTCTTGCGGCAGCGTCAAGTGTGCTCTGACTATGTTTTCCATTGCGCCGGTCGTGTAGTCTATGTCTTTAATTTTTGAACCCTTCTCCTCGCCCTCCACATCCACAGCGATCCAACTGAACCGCACTTGCGTCCCTGCTGCGAGCTTGTTCAATTCAATGATGGCATAGACGGTGTGATCGGTCGGGCTGAAGCTCGTCGTCGCGTTGCCATCAGGACTGTCTGCCATATACAAGCTCTGAACATGTACGTCCGACGAACTAGGAGTGTACGCTTCCGACGAATTTGAGTTGCTGTCGGGCGTGCTGTTTGAGTTATAGACGTTGCTCGCTTTATCTGTGTCAGCCCTCGCGCCGTTGCTGTTGCTGTTGCTGTTCTGCTCGCTGTATGTGTTGCTATTCTCCTCACTGCTCCGGTTGTTGTTCACGACGGGAGTAGTATTTGACGAGCCGGAATCTGTGGACTGCTGTTCCGAAGTGGCGGCGTAGTAGGCTAGGGCCACGAAAAGCACAAAACCAATACTAATGATGAGACCAATCCCAGCTACCAGCCACACACCTGTGCGCCGTTTTCGCGGCGGCTGATACGGCGCAGCCACCTGTGGCGCAGGCTGGGTGGACGGCAATACATTAACAACGGGCGGCGCGTTGTGTTGGCTAGCTTGCGCGGGCTTTATATCCGGTGCTGTCGGCGCGGGCTGTGGAGCCGTCGTCTCACTGATAGCTGCCTGTGCTTGCGCGGCCCGGCTGGCCTCGGCCCTTTGTGCCGCCAGCAGCGCCTCAGGTTGCATCATCACCGTCGAAGGGAGCGCATTTGCTTGCAGCCGCCCACTGTTCGCTGGTGGTGCAGCCTGAGCAGCCGCGCGGAGCAACTGGCGCATCTCAGCGGCACTCGCCGGACGGTCGTTGCGCTTGAGCGCGAGGGCTTGCGATAAGACGGCGGAGACTTGCGGCGTGACGGCTTGATTCAGCGTGTGCGCCGGGCGCAGGGGGTCTGGGTCGCCATTGACTGTGGCCGTGGCGCGCGTCAGCGCATCAACTGGCCCGGAGTTCGTCAGCAGATGATAGAGCGTGGCGGCGAGCGAATAGAGATCGCTGCGCGGGTCTGTGCCTGCGCCTTGAATCTGTTCGAGCGGGGCGTAGGTGGCCGTGTAGCCGAAGATGCTGGCGGCGGAAGTAACGCGCGTCATGCCTGCGGCTTCACCTTTGGCAAGACCGAAATCGAGCAGAATGATCTGGCCGCGCCCTGTGAGTTTTAAGTTCTGCGGCTTGATGTCGCGGTGTATGATCGGCGGCTCTTGCGTGTGCAGATAATCGAGCGCATCGAGCAATTGATCGGCCCAAGCTAACACTTCCGCAGGCGTGAAGGCGCGCCCACGTTGCGCGAGCAGTTCCGCCATATCGTCGCCGGGGATAAACTCCATCACGAGGAACTGTCCGTTGCCCTCGGTGAAGTGGTCGCTCACGCGCGTCATCGCCGTATGGCGCAAGCCCGCAAGCAGACGCGCCTCACGCTCAAAAGCTTTGCGCAAGAACTCATCATCGAAGAAACTCTCCTTGAGCGCGACGGTGTTACCGAGGCGTTGATCTATCGCCAAGTAAACAGCGCCCATGCCACCTTTGCCAATCGGGCGGACGATCTTATAACGATGCTGCAAGATGGTATCTGGATCGAGCATGGGGGACTCCTTGAAAGTATTCGCTCACAGACGATCCGTGCCGCTAAGCGCAAGCGTCGGTTAGCGGTTGGGGATTATCTCACGCTTCACGGCCAATTGGCACACAAAACACAGTAGGCAGAAAAAGCCGGTTGAGCTTCACCCGCGTCGGTGAGTAAAATTTCAACCGGCTGCTTGTTGCCTTCTGCTTTCTGCTTTCCGCCTTCTTTGTCTGAACTGCCTACTGCCTACTGCCTACTGTTTCTTGGAACATAGCCGCAGCCGTCGGCGTTTATTTTGACGACCGCAAGGCTCCCCGGATTTTCCATCTTTTGCTTTCGCCCGCTTCGGCGTAGAATGTGTTACAGGTTTTGAGTGCCCGAAGTTTTGCACACGCGGAGATGTCCAGATGAGATACCAGTTGGCCCAAGACGCGCGCCCGCAAGCCCGCGCATTGCTGTTCGCCGCTTTGCTGACCATCGCACTGCGGTTCATTCCCTACGTCGGCGTTGTCACCTACCCGTTCCGCCTCTTCGTCACCTTCATCCATGAAGGCGGACATGCGTTGGCGGCTCTCTTAACAGGCAACTCTGTGCAGAGCCTCAGCGTCTCGTTTGACACGAGCGGGCTGACCGAGACACTGACCGCGCCCGGCGGCACATTCTCGCGCATGCTTATTTCCAGCGCGGGATACTTAGGCGCTATCGCGTTCGGCGCGTTGCTGCTGTGGCTCATACGCCATCGCATCAAAGCGCGCTACGTGCTAGTCGGCTCGGCCGCAATCGTGCTGATACTCACGCTTGTCTTTGGCTTCATCGTACCGTTGACCAGTCTGTCATTGCAGCCGTTCACAGTGCTGGCCGGCGTTGTCATTTCGCTCGGCTTGCTCGTTGCCGCGAAGTACATGCCTCCGCGCGCGGCTAACTTTCTCGTCGGCTTTCTCGCCGTGCAGTGCGTACTGAATGCGGTGTTCGACTTAAAGACCGTGGCTTTGCTCTCGCTCACTAGCGGCGCAAAGACTGATGCGGCGAACATGCAAGACGCAACCGGCTTGCCTGCTCTGTTCTGGTCGCTCATCTGGATCGGTCTCGCGTTCATCATCCTGTCGGCGGCGCTGCGCGCCTATGCCGTCAGTCGCAAGAAATCGAGCCAACCTGATCTGCCGTTTGAAGACGCGCCGACCGTTTAAGCCGTGTCGCCAAGATAGCCGCCGTGAGCGCAAAACTTGAGAGGTCGCCGGAGACTGAAGCTGTCAAGCTTCTCATCGCCGGCGACCTCGTTTCATCTGCACAAACTGAACCCGCGCACACGCTCGCAGACCTACCGCTCGGCGCGCGCCTCATCCTGCGCTGTCGCAAAGACTGGCGCATGGCTACAGTCGCAGCCGTCGCGCTCGACGTAATCACGCTTACGGTCTGCTCGCCCTCCGGTCACACCTACCGCGTGCGCCGCCCCCTCGATGCACCGCTCACCTTCGACGGCATAATCCCCTTGCTCGGTGAGACGACTTCCGCCGGTTGGCGCGTTGCGCTCGCGCGTTATGACGTGCGCTGGTAAGCGGCGCGCACACGTGAAGTCTTGCCAGAAAAATTCTCCGTTCAATCTTCCAACAGACTCTTGCCGAACAAGGGTTGACCGGCAAGCGAGATGTAGCAGCCGTAAGCGGCGAGCGCGATGCAGATGATGAGGCCGATGATGAAATCGGTCGCGTACCAAGCGCTGAGTTCGGTCGTCATGGGGAAGAAGACGAAGAGGTGTAAGAGGAAGAGCGCGAAGATCGTTGCCAGCAGGCCGTAGCGGTAGAGCGCAATGACCAAGAGCAGAATGCCGAAGGCGGCAAACGGCAGCATCAATAAGTTGACCTGCGTTATCAGCACGTTGACGAGCGTGAGGAGCAGCCAGAGCGCCGCGAGCGCCAGACGCTCGCGGCGCAGAATGACCCCGAACAGGAGTAGCAAGAAGAGAGAGATGAAAGCGATGAGCAGACCGGCCGTGAGTTGGGCTGCAAACCTGTCGGTGAAGTGATGCCCGATGGCGGTACTGCCGGGATTGATAATTAATTCGGCCGGTCGTCCGATCCAGCGCAGCCCGACGAACGCGAGCATTATGCTTAGGATCATGCCGCTGCCAAAGACCGCGCCGAGCAGTATGTCGCGCCCGACGAGCGGATCGCGCCAACCCCCTGCGAGCAGCCGACTCCAAGAGATGATCCGTTCAGGCCAACGGCGACGTACGAACGGCTCAAGCGCGACGTAGAGCAACCACAAGAACATCGAGACGAAAGCGGCGTCGGACAAGTGATGGAGGAAGAGGGCGAATTCACGCGCCGGCCAACTATTGTGATGCTCTTCAAACAGCCAGACCAGCATGCGCACCACGAGATATAAGAAGGCCACGCGGGTTGCGCCGCGCCGGTCGCCGCGCCCCAGTTGCAGATTCTTGCGCGCAAGCAGCGCGCTCCCAACCAGCGCAACGATATAGATCGAAATGAGGATGAAAGTCAGGACGCGGTCGCGCCCGCTCTCCGGCGGTTGCTCTTGGCGCGCGGGTTGATCCCAAGGGTAGATGGTCTCGAAGTAGATCAGACGGCCATGAAACGCTGCGGCCTCGACGTGGATTTTCGAGTCGGGCTGCGCGGGGTCTGTGCCGTCCCAAGCGGCGCGCGCGTCGTAGGCGTGCAAGGGCACCCACGTTGACGCGACCGGCTGGAAGTTGGCCATGTCCAAGCCTGCTTCGTGGAACGGGAGCGACCAATCGGGCGTGGCCTGTGTGGACGTTGCCGGTTCACGTTGCGGCGGGACGCCGACGAACCAATGCAGCCGCCCCGCCATGTCCAGATAGACGCTCGTCATGCCGGAGACATCGAGCGCCGGTCTGTCAACCGCGATCTCTTCGACCGTCTCGAAGTAGCGCGGACTCTGCCGATACCAGAAGCGATAAGCGCCGGGGCCTTCGGTACGCAGTTTTGTCCAACGCGCAGGCGACTGATCATGCGCGGCGATGTATTGCAGATAATCTTCCTTGAGCACGACGCCGTCGGCCGTGTCGAGCGGCTGTTCGGTGTAACCCAGTTTCTTGATCACGTCGCGTGCGCGTGCGCGCAGAGCTTCGGGCGGCTCGTCGAGCGGCGTCAGGCGATAGACCGCCGTGTACTTCGTCAGCCAACTACAGAGCGCGAGCACGGCGACGAACGAGGCGAGCAGCGCGACAGCAACGGCCGGCTTGAGCGCGCCTTCGGTCGGCGCGGCGGCGACCATCTCCGGTGAAGGCGTCTCGCCGGCCGCTAATGCTGCCGCAATCGGATCGCCGCCCGGCAGTGCCGCCGCTACTTGCAGCGCTGATGTGGGCCGACGCTCCGGCTCTGTCTCAAGACAACGCTCGATGACCCGCTCGACAAGCGGGTCAATATCTTTGACGAAGCTCGACGGACTGGTCGGCGTCGAAGTCGTCTCGCGCAGACGCAGCAACTCATCAACCGTGCGCGCTTCAAACGCGCGCCGGCCCGTGAAGATTTCATAGAGCACGAGGCCGAGCGCGTAGATGTCACTTCGGGTTGTGACCTCTTTGCCTGCGAGTTGTTCGGGGGCCATGTAGGCAGGCGTGCCTGCGAGCACATCTGCGTCGCGCAACTCTTCAGCGAGACCGGCGAGACCGAAGTCTGTCACGCGCACGTTGCCGCGCTCGTCAATCATCACGTTCGCGGGTTTGAGATCGCGGTGCAACACGCCCACATCGTGCGCGGCGGCGAGACCCGCACAGAGTTGGCGCGCGACTTCGACCGCTTTATCGGCTGGCAGACGCCCGATGCGTCTGAGGAGCGAAGCCAACTCTTCGCCCTTGATGTACTCCATCGAAAGAAAGTGCTGCCCTTCGGCCTCGCCGATGTCATAGACGCGACAAACGTTGCGATGCGAAATCTGGCGGGCGACCCGCACCTCGCGGTGTAAGCGCGCGAGCGCCGCGCCATTGGCCGCGAGCGTCGGCGGCAAGAATTTGAGCGCGACCGGCTGTTCGAGCTTCAAATCCTCAGCCTGATAGACCTCGCCCATGCCGCCGCGCCCCAACAGACTCACAATGCGATAACGCCCGGCCAACATCGTGCCCGGAATGAAGCGCCCGCGATCAAGCGAGTCGGTTGTGTGCATTGAACGCGCGGACGGCACAGCGATGTTGGCCGTAGGTTTGTCATCCTTACCACTGGACGGGTGCAGGCGCGTCGGCGACATTGAATCTTGCACCGACGCGCCGCACGCGGGACAGGTCAGCGCGTCGGCGGGCACAGCACTCGTGCAAGCGGGGCAGCGTAGGGTCATAGGCGGCGCATTCTACCATTGCGCTTGCGGCCAGATGAAAAAAATAAGCGGCCAAGAACTTGCCCGCGCGCCGTTTCGTGCTGCGCGCCTATTCGGGTTATTATGGGTGGTTCGCTGGCGCGCGGGATTGTTCACTGTGTGGGCCGGCGCACACTTCGAGACATGAATCAAGAAGCGATCACGGTGCGCGGGGCGCGCGTCAATAATCTCAAGAACGTTGATTTCTCGATCCCGATTGAGCGTTTGACGGTCGTGACGGGCGTAAGCGGTTCGGGCAAATCTTCGCTTGCGTTCGACACGGTCTATGCCGAAGGGCAACGGCGCTACGTCGAGTCTTTGTCGTCCTACGCGCGGCAGTTCCTTGAACGGATGGACAAGCCGGATGTGGACGAGGTGCGCAACATCCCGCCCGCCATCGCCATCCGGCAGAAGAACTCGACGCGCAATCCGCGTTCGACGGTCGGCACACAGACGGAAGTTTACGACTACCTGCGCTTACTTTATGCGCGCGTCGGCACAACCATCTGTCGCGTCTGCGGGCGCGAGGTGCATAAGGACTCGCCCGAATCGGCCGCGCATGAAATCTTAAACACACTCGTCGAAGGCACGCGCTTCTATGTGCTCTTCCCCGCCGAAGCGGGCTTGCGCGTCGAGACGAACGGCAACGGCACGCAACCGAAAGCTAAGACACGCAAGCGTAAGATTGGTTCGGACGCGGGCGCGCTGACACGCCAACAGATCGTCGCGCACGTGATGAGTCTGATGCAGCGCGGCTTCACGCGCCTCTACAGCAAAGGCGAGACCATCGAACTGCGCTCGCCCGACGATTACACACGCTCGGATTTCGCGGACGTCTTCGTACTCGTTGATCGTCTTGCCGCACGCGCCGATGTGCATGCGCGTCTGGTTGATTCGCTTGAGACCTGCTTCATCGAAGGGCACGGCGTTGCGCTCGTCGAGACGGCGGAAGACGTGCCGCGCGTCTTGAAATTCTCCGAGCGGTTCGAGTGCAAGTACGACGGCACGGTCTATGCTCAGCCAGAACCGCGCCTGTTCAGTTTTAATAATCCCTTCGGCGCGTGCCCGACGTGTCAGGGTTTCGGCAACACCATCGGGCTTGATCTCGATCTGGTCATCCCGAATCCGTTGTTGTCTCTGAACGAAGGCGCGATTGAGCCTTGGACGAAGCCGCAGCACGACTGGGCGCGGACGGAGTTGCGCCGCTTCTGCAAACAGGAAGGCATTCCGATGGACGTGCCTTTCGCAGAGCTTTCAAGTGCGCAGAAACGTGCGATCATCGAAGGCAAAGGGCAGCATTGGGCGGGCGTGCGCGGCTTCTTCGCTTGGCTTGAGACGAAGAAATATAAACTGCACGTCCGCGTCTTTCTCGCCAAGTATCGCGGCTACACGCGCTGCCCCGATTGCAACGGCGGGCGGCTCAGACAAGAGGCGCGCGACGTACTCGTCGGTGGGCAGACTCTACCCGCAGTCTGCGCGCTGCCCGTTAAAGAAGCCGCGCAGTTCTTCGAGCAGTTAGCATTGACAGATGAGCAGATGGCGATTGCCGACAAGGTACTCTTAGAGATTCGTCGTCGCCTGCGTTTCCTCGTTGACGTCGGACTTGACTACTTGACGCTCGACCGTTTGGCTTCAACGCTCTCCGGCGGCGAAGCGCAGCGCATTCAACTCGCCACCAATCTCGGCTCGTCGCTCGTCGGCGCGCTCTACGTCCTCGATGAGCCGTCCATCGGCTTGCACCCGCGCGACAGCGAGCGGCTGGTCAAACTGCTCCACAACCTGCGCGACATCGGCAACACAGTGCTCGTCGTCGAACATGATGCGGACATGATGCGCGCCGCCGATCACATACTCGATGTCGGCCCCGCCGCAGGCGAACTCGGCGGGCGCATCGTCTTTGAAGGCGACTTCAATGGCCTCGTGCGAGATTCTCTGACGCTCACAGGCAAGTATCTGCGTGGCGAGGCTGAGATCAAAAGCCCGCAACAGCGGCGCAAAGTGCAGCCGAAGAAGCGGCTCACGATTCGCGGCGCGAGCGAGCATAATCTGAAGCAGATCGACCTAGACATCCCGCTTGAGATGTTCGTCTGCATCACGGGCGTGAGCGGTTCGGGCAAGTCAACGCTGGTGCATGATGTGATCTTCGCCGGTCTCAAGAAACAGCGCGGCGAATGGCAGGGGCACGTCGGCGCGTTTCAGAAACTCGAAGGCGGGCAGTTGCTCGACGAAGCGCTGCTCGTTGACCAGTCGCCCATCGGGCGCACGCCGCGCTCGAACCCGGTCACCTATATCAAAGTCTATGACGCGATCCGCGAAGTCTTCGCCTCGACGCGCGACGCGCAGGCGAAAGGCTTCGATGCTTCGTTCTTCTCCTTCAACGTCCCCGGCGGGCGTTGCGACGTGTGCGAAGGCGACGGCACGGTCACAGTCGAGATGCAGTTCCTTGCCGACGTGGAACTCGTCTGCGAAGAGTGCAAGGGCACGCGCTTCAAGTCCACCATCTTAGACGTGCGCTATCGCGGCAAGAGCATCAACGACGTGCTCAGCATGACCGTGCGCGAGGCTATGCTCTTCTTCCGCGACGTGAACCGCATCGCCAACCGCCTGCGCGTCCTTGACGACGTAGGCTTAGGCTACCTGCGGCTCGGTCAATCGGCGACGACTCTTTCGGGCGGCGAAGCGCAACGTATCAAGCTCGCCTCCTATCTCTCCAAACGTACCGCCGCCCGCACGCTCTACATCTTCGACGAGCCGACCACGGGCCTCCACTTCGACGACATCAACAAACTACTCGCAGCCTTCCGCACCCTCGTCGAAGCCGGCGGCTCGCTCGTCGTCATCGAACACAACTTGGACGTCATCAAAACCGCCGATCACATCATCGATCTCGGCCCCGAAGGCGGCGACCGCGGCGGTCAAGTTGTCGCCACCGGCACACCCGAAGAGATCATCCGCGCCAAAAACTCGCACACCGGCCGCTTCCTCAAAGCACACCTCGCGCGCTCGAACGGGCATGGTAAGTGAATTGATCTGGTGAAGATAAGCTTAACTGGCTGACGACGCTTGCGCGCGCCAATACTGGCGGAAGGCATCTAGGGCCGCGCTCTGTCCCTGCGTCTTGCTCTGCTCAATGAACTCGGTCAGCACACCGGCTGTCAGCATGGGGAAGGCGCGGCTATGCTCAATCTCTTCATAAACGGCCCCGGCTAGTTGGAAGAACTGCGCGGCGCGCCCGTCATAACGCCAAATCTCCGGCACGCCCAGCGCCGCATAGATCGGAAACTTGCCGAGCGACTCGTTCGTCGTATCAATCTCCACGACGACATCGGGTGGCGGGTCTACCGCCAGATCAATCGTTCGTTGCCCGATGATCCGCGCTGCATTCTGCACATAGAAACTCGTGTCCGGCTCCGCCCCCTTCGCCAACCGCTTCTGCTTGTACGTCGCCGAGCCTCTGCTCTCCACCGTTATGCGCAATTCTTCGGCCATCACGCGCGTCAAACTGTAGATAGTTTCCTTATACTCTTCATGCTCAGGCAACGGACTCATAATCTCAACTCTTCCCGCGTCGTAGCTGACGCGCAGACCGGGCCGGTCTGTTAAGTCAGACAGCAGAGTTTCATACTCTTCCCAACTCAAACGCGGCAGCAGTAGCGTCGCCCCCGTCGGCAGGTGCGCAATAGCGTCCAGATAATCAACCGTCTCAGTGCTCATACTCTCTCTGCTTTCAATTAGAGAAGTTTAAGTTCGCGCAACGCATCGAGCGTCGGCGCGGGCATCTGCCACAACCAAGCAACGCGCACGAAGAAGCCCGGCACGACCTGCGAGCGATAGACGCCCTCCGGCTCAATCTGCGCCGCGCGATAACGTCCGTCCGCGCCCAACTCGTAAAACTCCGCACGCTCGCGGTCAGGATCGATCAGCCAATATTCCTTAATACCCGCCTGCTCATACTCGACAAACTTCTCGCCGCGATCCCGCCCGATTGATTCCGGCGACACAATCTCCACCGCCAGATCGGCCGGGCCATCGAGATATGTTCGCAAAATCAAGTGCGTGCGGTCACGGCTGACGAAGCTCAGATCAGGCTCGCGCCCACGTCTTTGCGCTGCCAACTTCATGGCAAAGGGCGGCAACAAAATTCTGCCCAAGTTATGAACTTGAACATACAGCCCCAACGTCTGCGCAAGGAACAGCATTATCTCTTGGTGCTTTTGTGCTACTGGCGACATGAAGATCACCTCCCCGTCCACCCACTCCGACATCGTGCGCTCGTCGTCCAACGCGAGATACTCCTCAAACGTCATGCGTGGCAGCACGGGGCGCGGTGGCTCGTGAATAACTTCTGTCTCCGGCACTTCGCTCGTATCGCGGCTCATGCGTGTGTTCCTTTCGTCGGTCATTATATCCCACCTGTAATCGCTATAGTTCCTAAACAGCCGCTCGCGCTCACGCGCTCGCTAAAGCGCAAGAGAAAAGTGTACTCGCTCACGCCCGCGCAACCGCCACCACACGAAAACCGAGGAGGCTGAAGCGGTAGTCCGGCGCGAGCCTGCCGCGGTTGGCGGAGCGGAGGTTGTAAGCGTAGCTGTTCCACGAGCCGCCGCGCAGCACCCGGTACTTCTGCTCTCCACCACTCAGCCACGCGCTCCCATCCGTCGGCGCGCCCGCGTAAGCCTCGTGATACCAGTCCTGCACCCACTCCCACACGTTCCCATGCATATCATATAGCCCGAAGCCGTTCGGCTGCTTACTCCCAACCGGATGCGTCTTGCTGCCGGAGTTCTTCTCATACCACGCCATCGCATCCAAGTCACCCGCGTAGTTGCCTGTCGTCCCCGCCCGCGCCGCGTACTCCCACTCTGCTTCCGTCGGCAGCCGGTATGTGTAACCATCACTCTGGGCATTCAGTTTGTTGATGAACTCCTGCGTGTCATTCCACGACACATTTTCCACCGGCAGATCATCGCCCCTGAAGTGCGAGGGATCATTCCCCATCACCGCCTGCCACTGCGCCTGTGTCACCTCGTACTTACCCATGTAGAACCCTTCAGAGATGGTCACGCGATGCATCGGCTTCTCATCGTCGTACTTGTCCGACCCCATCATGAAGCTGCCCGGCGATATCCACACCAACTCGATCTCGACGCGGTTCGTCACATTGCTTGGCTGTGCATCGGAATGCGCCACCGCTTCGACGCTTGGGGGCAGCATCGCAAGCCGCGCGGTTGGCGGCATTTCCTTAGACGATGCCGATGTACGTTCGACCGAACGCTGGCGCTCAACCTCTTCAGCCTCTAGTTCATGCACGCGCGTATTTATAGCGGCTCGCAAATCCGCAAAGCGTTTAAGTTCTTCAGCCTCTCGTGCGCGCTGTGCCTCTGCTTCCCTGCGCTGTGCTCCTTGTTGTCCGGCGAAGAACCTTTCCAGCGCGGTGATTAGTTGTTCTACGTCGCGCGGCCAGCGTCGGTCGCTGAGTTCAAAGGCGTTGCGCCGGGACAGCTTCATCAATTCGTCCGGTAAGTCCCGCGCCCCCGGCATGGTCGCCCCTTGCACTAAGACCGGGATCACGCGCACGTCCCGGTCAAGCGCGGCAGCAATTTCCAGCCGCACGAAATCATTCGGGTTATCCAGCCGGCGGGCAGTGCCGTCCGTAATCGTGAGCCAGTGCCGGCCGATCAACGCGACCAGAACGTCGCACGCGCCGACGGCCGTCTCGATGACTTGGACGAAGTCTTCGCCCGGCTCGATGCGATCTATGTCCATGAAGATTTGGTCTTTGCCAAAGTGGGCGCTGAGATTATCGAACAAGCGACCGGCGTGACCGGCGCTGTCGTCGCGGCGGTAGCTGATGAAAATCTTCTGGGACGGTTGGGAGACGGGTTGCGACATCGTTCGTGATGAATGAGCTAAGCTGTTCAAGCCGTGCTCGGATGCGTTTGCGGTGAACGTGCGAGCCGGAAGCGTGCGAATGTGCGGGGCTATCTTAGCGGAGTTCTGATGGGCGCGCTAGGGTGTTGGTCATCGGGTGGGTTTGGAGTTATCTTGCGAGGTCTTGAAGCGCGCGGGCGTGGTTTCAGGCGACTGAAATTGCTGGCTGAGTTCGCGCGGGAAGCATAGAAGGGATAGTTGAGTTTATGAGTTTGAAGCAACACATCATTAGCGATTTGACGGCGGCGATGAAGGCTAAAGAAGCGGCGCGGCTTTCGACGCTAAGGATGGTGAAGGCGGCGTTGATGAATCGGGAGATTGAGAAGGGCGGCGAGTTGACGGAGGAGGAGTTGCAGAAGCTGTTGCAGTCGTTAGTGAAGCAGCGGCGCGATTCCGTCGAGCAGTATGAGAAGGGCGGGCGCGCGGATTTGGCTGATAAAGAGCGGGCGGAGATCGTTGTGATTGAAGAGTATCTGCCGCAAGGAGCGACGCGGGAGGAGGTGGAGCAGGCGGTTGCCGCAGCCATCGCCGAGACGGGCGCGAGTTCGATGCGCGAGATGGGCGCGGTGATGAAGGCGACGCAGGCGCGGCTCGGTGGGCGTTCGTTCGACGGGCGCACGGTGAGCGAGATAGTTAAAGCGAAGCTGGGTGCGGCGCAATAGACGGCAGAGATAGTCGTGGCGTAACAGACGGCAGACGGTTGCCGCAGTCAGCGATATGCCGTTATGCCGTTTCCACAGTCGGCGGCGCGTCTGTCTCCTTGAGTGAACGCACCGCTTCCTTGAATAATCGCGCCGTT
Source organism: Acidobacteriota bacterium (assembly GCA_003223935.1). Classification (GTDB taxonomy): domain Bacteria; phylum Acidobacteriota; class Blastocatellia; order Pyrinomonadales; family Pyrinomonadaceae; genus QHXQ01. Next base: position 18,114 of record QHXQ01000054.1, read on the forward strand.
TTCCCAGTAATTTGCCCACCGTGGCCTCGCCATTTTTATCGCCCGTCCGCTTTTGCCCTTTTGCCCCGCGTGGCCGTATAATTCGTCTCTTGTTCGGAGCGCGGCGGTTTCGTCTGTGGGTTCGCGCCCACTTTTTCTTTTGCGCGCGAGTCGGTTTTTTGAGCGGAGGGGGCGGTGGCAGCGGCGTCGGTCGAAGAGCGTGTCAGCGAGTTGGCGGAGCGCGTGGCCGCAGAGTTGGGTTTGGAACTCGTGCACGCAGAGGTGCACGGCACGGGCCGGAACACGACGGTGCGCGTCTTCATTGACAAGCCAAATGGGGTGACGCACGAAGATTGCTCAGCGTTGAGTAATCATCTCGGCACGATCTTAGACGTGGAGGACTTCATCCATTCGGCTTATACGCTGGAAGTCTCCTCGCCCGGTCTGGAGCGCGGACTGTATAAACGCGCAGACTACGAACGCTTCGCCGGCCATTTGGCCAAGCTGAAGGCGCGCCAGCCCATCAACGGGCAACGCAACTTTCGCGGGCGCATCGTCGGCGTTGAAAACGACGAAGTGATCTTTGACGACAAGACGAACGGGCGCGTTAGCGTCCCCGTCGAGCAGATCGCGAAGGCGAATCTTGAGATCGACATCGAAGCAGAGTTTCGCCGCGCCGCCGAACGCGAGCAACAAGAAGCCGGCGGCACTACAACTGAATAAAGCAGAGGTCAGAGATCAGAGGTTAGAGGTCAGTTAAAGACCTATTTACTAACCTCTAACCTCTGATCTCTAACCTCTGAAAATTATGAGTACGTCCATCGGACAAAGCATTGACGCGCTGTGCAAAGAGCACGGCATCGAGCGCGATCTGGTCATCGAAGCGATGAAAGAGGCCGTGCGTGCGGCGGCGCGCAAGCAGTTCAAATCGGGCGAGGAGATCGCCGTCGAGTGGAGCAGCGAAGCCGGCATTGAACTGTTCGCCTCGAAGGTCATCGTCGAAGAGGTGACGAACCCGGCCCGCGAGATGTCGCTTCAAGAGGCGCAGGAACTTGCGGGCGACGAGCCAGTGGAGTTGGGCGACGAGTTGCAGATTCCGCTGCCGATGGAGGAGATGGGACGCATCGCCGCGCAGACGGCGAAGCAGATTCTCTTCCAGAAGGTGCGTGATGCTGTGCGCGCCAACATCTACGAGCAGTACATAGACAAGGTCGGCGATCTCGTCAACGGCTACGTCAAACGCTTCGAGCGCGGCGACATCATCGTTGACTTAGGGAACGTCGAAGCGATCCTGCCGCGCGGGCAACAGCCGCGCGGCGAGCAGTGGAATCAGGGCGAGCGCATTCGCGTCGTCATCGAGGACGTGCTGAAAGAATCGAAGGGGCCGCAAATCGTCGTCTCGCGTTCGTCGCCGGAGATGTTGAAGCGCCTGTTTGAGATGGAAGTGCCGGAGATTTACGACGAGACGGTCGTGATCAAATCGGCGGTGCGCGAGCCGGGCGAGCGCGCGAAGATCGCGGTCGCCTCGAACGAGCGCGACGTCGATCCGGTCGGTGCCTGCGTCGGCATGAAGGGTTCGCGCGTGCAGGCGATCATACGCGAGTTGCGCGGCGAGAAGATTGACATCATCGAGTGGTCGGACGAGCCGTCGGTGTTTGCGGCGAACGCGCTGTCGCCCGCGAAGGTCAATCAGGTGCGCATCACTGACATTGAGAAGCGGCAGATGGAAGTGATCGTCAACGAGGATCAACTGTCGCTCGCCATCGGCAAGCGCGGGCAGAACGTGCGCTTGGCGACAAAGCTCGTCGGTTGGAACATAGACATTCGCAGCGAAGAAGAACTCAAGCGCGAGGTCGCCGAACAGATGGGCGCACTCATCGCTTCGGGCGGGGCCGTGCCGCTCACGGCGCTTGAGGGCGTGACGGCTGCGACCACCGCGACGCTTGCCGAGCACGGCATCGAAGACATAGACGCGCTGGCGCAGACGTCCGTGGACGACCTGGTCGAATTCCTCGACGTGTCGCTCGACGAAGCGCAGTCAATGCTCGCTTCGGCGCAGTCGGTCGTCGCCGTGCGCGATGCGAGTAAGCAGGCGGAAGGCGAAGCGACCGACGAAGCGGCCAGCGAAGCAGAAGCTGCGCCGCAAGCCGAGGCCGCGCCGATTGAAGCGACGGCTGAAGTGGCGGCAGACGAACAAGCGGAGGGTGAGCCTGTGGCACACGAGACTGAAGCGGCAGCAGATGGCGCAATGGCGTCGCCCGGCGCGTCTGAACAGAGCGGCGCGGTTGAGCAGCATGCGGCGTCGGTTGAGTTTGATCCGACGAGCGATGCGGGCGAAGTTGAACCGTCAGAAGAGATGATCGCGCAGGGCTACGATGAGGCGGTCGCTAACGGCACGCCGTATCACGCTGAGTCGTTCATTCGCGCCGAAGAGTCGGCCGATCCGGTCGCGCTCTCCGAAGCCGATCCGATGTCGGCCGACGAGTTGATCTTGCAGGGCGCGGGGCGCGACCTTAGGCCCGACACGCTGACGCCCGCCGCCGATATGACCGCGACCGAAGCGGCCATGATCGCCGATGAAGAAGCGGCGGCGGACGAGGATGAGCCGCCGGTTGAAGAGGCGGCGGCGTTTGCGCCGCTCGCCGATGCCAACGAGGCTTCCGCGCCGGAAGTCCAAGTGTCGTCTGCGCCCGCGCCCGAATATCGGGTCGAGACGAACGACGAACAAAACGCTGTGGAGCACGAGAAGCAAGATGCTTCCGACAGCGAATAACCGCCGCAGGTGCGTCGCCCGACGTTGCGACGCGTCTGCTTCTGCTCGCCTCTACGAGCCTTTGCCGGTTCGCAGTCAGCGCCCGACGTGACGCTGAAGCGACGGCCGCCGGCAAAGGTGACGTGAGTGAGCGAGTTTTGATTAGTCAACCTTTGCAGCGCGCGACGCCGTTGCTTTAACCCAAAGCGTCGTCGGAAGGATTTTGATGACTGTCGGGAATAAGGTTCGCATTTACGACCTAGCTAAAGAACTCAAGCTCGAAACGAAGCGCCTGATCGAAGAGGTGCGGCGCGAGGGCTTCGACGTCAGTGTGCCTTCGAACACCGTTCCGAAGGAACTGGCGGACAAGATTCGCAACCGCTACTTCCCCAAGAAAGAGACCAAGCGCGCGCCGCAAATCCGCGTCGTTAAAAAACAGCGCACAGCAGAAGAGGGCGGCGAAGACATACACGTCTCCGTGTCGCCCGTAGCGACGGAAGATGACGGCGCTGCGGCTGTGGTCGCAGAAGCTCCGGTTGAAGATGCGGGCGCGACGAAGTCCGGCGGCACTGTGCGACTCGTCAAGAAACCGCTCGCACCGGCCGCGCGCGCCGAACATCCCGGCGCAAGTGTGACCGGCGCGCGGACTGCGCCGTCGCTTGCAGAGTTGTCTTACCCGACGCCGCAGGTTTCAGAGTCGCCGACCGATGCGCCCGGCCCCGTCGAAGCGTCTGCGGCGGCGGCCGCGCCGCTCGTCGAACAGACAGGCGAAGCGCCGCTTGTGCCGATCCCGCCGGCAGCAGGGCCGGAGGCGCAGCCGAAGCCAGCGCCACCTGCGCCCGCGAAACAGATCAGAATGCTCAGGCCCACAGCCGCCGCGCTCGATGCAGGCATACGTCCCGGCGAGCGCGCGCCTGCGCCCAAACCGACTACGCCGACGCCGCGCGAACGTGAGCGGCGCGGCCGTGAAGAACGTGGCGGCCGTGAGCGCGGTCGTGGCGGTGCTGCGCGCCAGCCGGTCGAGTTCACCGGCACGCCCGGCGAGAGCGCGACACCGCAGACGCTCTACACGCCGCCCGCAGATGCGCGGCGGCGCCCGACCCGCTCGCGTCGTGGCGGCACAGCAGCGCCCGCCGTGCGCGAAGGCTTTCGCGGCAAGGGCGGCCGCTTCGACCGCGATTACATTGCGCCGCCGAAGGCGCTCACGCTCGAACAGCGCATCGCCAGCACGATTGGCGGCGGCGCAGGCAGCACGACTGTCGCCGAGCTTAAACCCGTGCGCTTGGTCGAAGGCTCGACCGTGAAGGAGTTCGCCGAAAAGCTCGGCATCAAGCCGAAGGATGTGGTCGCACTCTTGCTGCAACGCGGCGTCTTCGCGACGATCAATCAACCTCTGAACGCCGAAGTAGCTCAAGACTTGGGCCGGCGCTTTGGCTTCGACGTGTCGTTCGTTGACTTCGAGGAGATGGTCGCCGAAGAGGAGATCGAAGAGATCATCGGCGGCGACATCGAAGAGTACGTCGAAGTGCCGCGCGCACCTGTCGTCACCGTCATGGGTCACGTCGATCACGGCAAGACCAGCTTGCTCGATGCGATTCGCGCGACCGAAGTGGCCGCGGGCGAAGCCGGCGGCATCACCCAACACATCGGCGCGTACAGCGTCAATGTGCCCAGCCCTGACAACCCGGAAGAGATGCGCCGCGTCGTCTTCCTCGACACGCCGGGTCACGAAGCGTTTACGATGATGCGCGCGCGCGGCGCGAAAGCGACCGATGTGGTCGTGCTCGTCGTCGCCGCAGACGATGGCGTGATGCCGCAGACGATTGAAGCCATCGAGCACGCGCGCGCGGCGCATGTGCCCATCATCGTCGCCATCAACAAGATTGACCGCCCCGACGCGAACCCGCAGCGCGTCCGGCAGGAACTCGCCAATCATGGCTTGCAGCCCGTCGAGTGGGGCGGCGAGACCGAGATGGTTGACGTGTCTGCGAAGAAGCGCGAGAACCTTGAGACCCTGCTCGAAACGATTCTACTCACCGCCGACATCTTGAACTTGAAGGCGAGTCCCGCGCGTCGTGCCGCGGGCGTCGTGCTCGAAGCGAAACTTGATCGCGGGCGCGGCTCAGTCGCTACGGTGCTCGTGCAACAAGGCACGCTGCACGTCCACGATCCGTTCATCGCCGGTCAAGTCTTCGGCAAGGTGCGCGCGATGTTTAATGATCGCGGCGAGGCTGTGGCGGAAGTCGGGCCGGCGACGCCGGTCGAGGTCTTAGGCTTACAAGGCGTGCCGCAAGCGGGCGACATGTTCCAAGTCGTCGCCGACGTATCGCGCGCGCAAAGCATCTCCGAACACCGGCAGATGCTTGCGCGTCAGAGCGCCTTGTTGCAATCAACGAAGCGCGGCATCGAAGCGTTGGGCGAGAAGGAAGTCAAAGAACTGTTGGTCGTCTTGAAGGCGGACGTGCAAGGCTCGGTCGAAGTGTTGAAGAGCACCTTGCAGAAGCTTTCGACCGATCAGGTCAAGGTCAAAGTCATCCGCTCCGGCGTCGGCGCGATCACCGAATCCGACGTGCTCTTGGCTTCGGCCACACAAGCGGGCGCGTCGAACACTGCGGTCGTCATCATCGGCTTCAACGTGCGCCCTGAGACGCGCGCCGCCGATCTGGCCAAGCTCGAACACGTTGACATACGTCTGCACTCGATCATCTACAAGGTCGAAGAAGAGATTCGCGCGGCAATGATCGGCATGCTCGACAAGATCGAACAGGAGCGCATTCTCGGCAAGGCTGACGTGCGCGCGACCTTCAAAGTCCCGCGCGCCGGCACGGTGGCGGGCTGCATGGTCATTGACGGCACGATCCGCCGCAACGCGCGTGCGCGCCTGATTCGCGACGGCGTCGTCGCGTGGGAAGGCGGCATCGCCAGTTTGCGGCGCGTTAAGGACGACGTGTCGGAAGTCCGCGAAGGCTTCGAGTGCGGCATCGCGCTCGAAAACTTCAACGACATCAAGGTCGGCGATCAGATCGAGGCTTACGTCATCGAGCAGGTCGCGGCGACAGAGTTATGAGTTCAAAGTTTAAGGTTCAAGGTTTAAGAGGTTGCTAGCCTCTGAACTTTGAACCTTAAACCTAAAACTTTGAACTGATTTTCATCATGCGTCGGCCCGAGAAAGTTGCAGAGTTGATGCGCGAGGAGATCGCGCAGGTCGTGGGGTACGAGTTGGAAGACCCGCGTGTGTCGTCGGTGACGGTGACGGACGTGCTTATGTCTGAGAATCTGCGCGAGGCGCGCGTCTATGTGACGATTGCCGGCACGGACAAGGAAGCGGCCGCCGCTTTGCGCGCGCTCGAACACGCCGCGCCTTACGTGCGTCGGCGCGTCGCGCTGGAACTCAATCTGAAGCGCACGCCGGAGGTTCACTTCATCCGCGATACCATCGAGGAACAAGCGACGCGCGTGGACGAACTGCTCACCGAACTCGAACACGAGCACGCGGGGCAAGCGAACGAATCAGTGGAGAGGAGAGATGAGGGATGAGGGATGAGGGATGAGGGATGAACAGAAGATCGCTCACTTGAGCAGCTTCTTCTTCATCCCTCATCCCTCATCCCTCATCCCTTTCACATTATGCTTAGTCAAGTTGTCGAGTTGATCGAGGCGAAGCGGCACTTTGCCATTACTTCGCACATACGCCCGGATGGCGACGGGTTGGGATCGAGTCTGGGTTTGTACTGGCTGCTGCGCGCGCTCAGCAAAGACCCGGAGGTGATCATGCGCGACGCTGTGCCGCACGCCTATCGCAAACTCGCTGGCGCGGAGACGGTGCGCGTCACGCCTACGGTTGCCCAACCTTACGATGCCGTCTTCGTCATCGAGTGCTCAGACATCACGCGTCCCGGACTCGGCGATCTAGACAAACAACTCGTCGTCAACATAGACCACCACGCAACCACTTCGCTCTTCGGTCAGATCAATTGGATTGATTCAACCGCCTCGGCCGTTGGCGAGATGATCTACAACCTGTGCAAAGCCATCGGCGTGCGGCCCACGCGCGAGATCGCCGAGTGCGTCTATACGGCGCTCATCACAGACACGGGTTCATTCCATTACTCGAACACGACCGAGCGCACGTTCAAGGTCGCATCGGAACTTGTGCGCGCGGGCGTGAAGCCGGCGAAGATCGCGCAGGCCGTCTATAGCAACTATCCTTGGAGCAAGCTCGACCTGATGCGCGAAGTGCTTTCGACCGTGCGACACGATCCGACGGGGCGCGTCGCTTGGCTCAGGCAGACCGTCGAGATGCAGGAGCGGGCGGGCGCATCGGATGAAGACGCGGACGGGTTTGTTAATTTTCCGATGAGTGTGGGCGATGTCGAGGCAGTTGCGTTTTTGAAGGAGAGCGCGCCGGGCATCTATCGCACATCTTTGCGCTCGAAGGGCGAGGTCAATGTGGCGCGCATCGCTGAGTTGTTCGGCGGCGGCGGTCATCGCAACGCTGCGGGCTGCACGTTGACGGGCGCTTGGGACGAAGCCGAGCGCACCATCGTCGGCCTGCTCATCAATGCGGTCGAGCACAACAACCTTGACACAAGCGTGCCGCCCGACAATGGCCATGCGCCCCGCGCAAGCGTCAACGAACCGGCGCGCGCCGATAATGAAGAGCACGATGTGATTAACGCAGCATGAGTCGGCTGTGAGCTTTATCATTCCGCGTTCTTAGTTCATACTGCCGTTCGCATATGACTTGGTTTCGGAAAAAAGAGCAGCGGATCGAGTCCGTTCCGGCGGACGAGCGCGTCGTCAAGACCGAGGGCATCTTCGTTAAGTGCACCGAATGCGATGCGGCGCTCTATCGGCGTGAACTGGAAGAGTCGTTGCAAGTCTGCCCGCATTGCAACTATCACTTCCGCATCGGCGCGCGCGAACGCCTCGCCATGCTCTACGACGACGGGCAGTACGAAGAGTTGGATGCGGATGTGATCTCATCCGACCCGCTCGAATTCACCGACACGAAGCCGTACCCGCAAAGACTCGAACAAGCACGCCGCTCGACGGGTCTGCCCGAAGCGATCATCACAGCGCGCGGCCGCGTCGGCGGCCATCTGACCTTCATCGGCGCGATGGATTTTAGTTTCTTGGGCGGCTCAATGGGTTCAGCCGTCGGCGAGAAGATCACACGCATCATCGAGCGCGCGCTTGAGACGCGCGGCGCGGTCATCACGGTCTCGGCTTCGGGCGGCGCGCGCATGCAAGAGGGTGCGCTTAGTTTAATGCAGATGGCGAAAATCTCCGCCGCGCTCGCGCGCCTCGACGAAGCGCAACTGCCGTTCATCTCAATCTTGACTGATCCGACGACGGGCGGCGTCACCGCCAGTTTCGCCATGCTCGGCGATGTGATCTTGGCCGAGCCGAAGGCGCTCATCGGTTTCGCCGGCCCGCGCGTCATCGAGCAGACGATCCGCGAGAAGCTGCCGAAAGATTTTCAACGCGCCGAATTCTTAGTCGAGCACGGCATGCTCGATGTGGTCGTTGACCGACGCGAGATGCGCGCCCTCGTCATCAAGCTCTTGACCTTCATGGTCAACCCTGCATTGCAGACGCCCGCGCCGCAGTTCAATGCCAGCAACAACGGGCGCGATCCGAACGGGCCCACGCCGGACGTGCCAGCGACCGAATCTAAAATCCAGTCGCCTAAATCCGAAGTCAAAAACTAAACCCGCACTTCAGTTGATGCAGTTCGACGAGGCGGTCAAATATCTGCTGAGCTTGGGGCACGAGACGTTGGCCATGAAGCTTGGTCTCGCCAACGTCGAACGTCTGCTTGCTGCGCTCGACCAGCCGCACCGAGATTTCCCCGCAGTGCAACTCGCCGGCACGAACGGCAAAGGCTCGACCGCCGCCATGCTCGACGCGATCACGCGCGCCGCCGGCATCCGCACGGGTCTCTACACTTCCCCGCACCTCGTCTCGATCACCGAACGCATCAGGCTTGACGGCGAAGAGATCGCGCCCGCCGACTTTGCGCGGTCTGCGACGCGCGTGCGCGCCGCCGCCGAAGCGTTGTACGAAGAGACGGGCGCGCGCCCGACCTTCTTCGAGCAGACGACAGCCATCGCGCTCGTCGCGTTTCGTGAAGCTCGTGTTCAACTCGCCATTCTCGAAACCGGCTTGGGCGGCCGGCTCGATGCCACCACGGCCGCGCACGCCGAGACTGTTGCGCTCACGCCCATCGCGCTCGATCATCAGGCATATCTCGGCTCGACGCTCACAGAGATCGCCGCCGAGAAGGCCGCGATCATTCGCGCGGACACGAGCGTCGTTGTCGCGCCGCAACCGCCCGAAGCACGTGCCGTCATCCTTGCGCGTTGTCGTGAGTGCAACGTGACGCCGCGCTTCGTTGACGCAGACGCGCGCGTGCTCGCTGCGACCACAGACGGTCAGTTGTGCGCGACCTTTCAAACTGCGCAGGATGTTTACGCGAACGTGCGCCTCGCGCTACGCGGCCGGCATCAACTTACCAACGCCGCCGTCGCCATCGCGCTCGCTGAAACCTTGCGCGCGCGCGGCTGCGCAATCACGCGCGCCGCAATCATCGAAGGCTTGCAGACGGCCGTGCATCCCGGCCGGCTTGAGTTTCGTTCCGGCGCACCTGCGCTACTGTTCGACGGCGCGCACAACCCGGCCGGCGCGGAAGCCTTGCGCGCTTACTTTGATGAGTTCGTCCACGTGCCTATCACGCTCGTCTTCGGCGCGATGAGCGACAAAGAGCTTGATAAGATCATCGCCGCGCTCTGTCCCGTCGGCGCGCATGTGATCCTGACACAACCAACCAATCCACGCGCCGCCGCGCTCGACACGCTCAAACGCATCGCCGCCCCACACACAAAGGCTCACACGCTCGAACTCGCCGCGACGCCCGCCGAGGCCATGCGCCGCGCCGTCGCAGTCACACCGCCCGACGGTCTCATCTGCGTGACCGGCTCGCTCTATCTGATCGGTGAGGTGCAAGCGTTGTTGCAGCGACAGACAGGTCAATTGCGCGAAACAGGCCAATTGAAGGCTTGAATAGCTGCGCTCAGGTCTTTGCTTTTTGCGTGTTGATTGATTAAAAGATGACGCATGGACACATCGGACAAGGAAGCGCCGGAGGTGCTTGCGAGCGAGGACGTGTGGCGCGGGCGCGTCTTCTCGCTCTCGATTGACGTGGTGCGCGAGCAGGGGCGCGAACACCGGCGCGAGGTCGTGCGCCATCCCGGTAGCGGCGCGATTGTGCCGCTTTATACGGACGGGACAGTCGCGCTCGTCCGGCAGTACAGGCATCCGGCGGTCAAGTATCTGTTGGAGATTCCGGCGGGCAGCCGCGATGGGTTTGAAACGCCGGAGGAGTGTGCCGCGCGTGAGTTGCAAGAGGAGTTGGGCTTGGTCGCAGCGCACTGGGAGAAGCTGTGCGAGTTCTTCCCTTCACCCGGTTTCTGCGCCGAGAAGATGTGGGTCTATCTGGCGACCGAACTGAGCGAGACCGAAGCAGGGCCGGAAGACGACGAACTGATCGAGATCGTTCGTCTGCCCCTCACCCGCGCGCTCGACATGATCGCCGCCGGCGAGATCGAAGACGCCAAGACGATCATCGGTTTGACCATGACTGCTGCGAGAATCAAGGCAGCGGGTTAATATTTGTCAGATGCTATCACCTAGGTGAGATATGGAAGAGTTGAACACAATTGCAACGCTGCTGAAGGCGCTGCACTTTGCCGCCAATAAACATCGTGACCAACGGCGCAAAGATATTGAAGCATCGCCGTACATCAATCATCCGATAGAGGTGGCGGAGGTTTTAGCGCGCGTTGGTGGTGTGACTGATCTGGTTACGCTACAAGGCGCTGTGCTGCACGATACGCTTGAAGACACGAAGACGACGCCCGAAGAGTTGGAGGCGGCGTTTGGGCCGGAGGTGCGGCGTGTGGTCGAGGAGGTTACCGATGACAAACGACTGCCGAAGGCTGAACGTAAGCGCCTGCAAATTGAGCACGCGCCGCACCTGTCGGCGCGCGCCAAACAGATCAAGCTGGCTGATAAAATTTCCAATGTCCGAGGGGTCACGCAAGCGCCGCCCGCCGATTGGCCGTTGGAGCGGCGACAAGAATATCTGAACTGGACTGAGCAGGTGGTGGCCGGGTGTCGTGGTTGCAATGCGGCTTTAGAAGATTTCTATGATCGCGTGCTGGCGGAAGGGCGGCGCGTGCTCCAAAGATAAGTTCCTCTCCTTGCTCTTCCCCGCTCCGGTCTCTTACACTCGCTGCATCGTGGACACACCGACTGAGACACCCGCCGCAAGACAAGTCGCCAACGCTTACGCTGAAGAGTTCGTGCCGCAGATGCAGCCGGCGCAGCAGTCTTGGCCAGCACAAGCCTTCGGGCCGGACAATCCGCCTTGGGGTGTGACGGCGGCGCTCCTTGTCTGGCTCGCGAGCGTCGGGCTGCTGTTCATCGTGCCGACGCTGGCGGGCGCAGCCTATATCATCACGCGCATCAATCGCGTGCCCGCCGACAAACTGAAGGAAGCGATCTTAGCCGATCCGCACTTCATCCTGATCTCGGTCGCCGCCGTCATCCCGGCTCACCTGCTGACCTTCTGGCTCGTCTGGTGGCTCGTCACCGGCAACGGTCGGCGCTCGTTCCGCGACATCACGGGTTGGCGTTGGAGCAGACGCCTCGGCCCGTTGGAGGCTTTCGCCTGCGTTGGCATCGTCGGGCTGCTGTTCTTGATGAACGGCATCATCGCGCACTACTTTCATGGCGGCGAGACCGATCTGGAGAAGATCATTTCGAGTTCGCTGGCAGCGCGTTATACGGTCGTCGTGTTGGCGACGCTGTCTGCGCCGCTCGTCGAAGAGGCGGTCTATCGCGGCGTGCTCTATCCAGCGCTGCAACGCGCGCTCGGTGCGCTGTGGGCCGTGCTGATCGTATCGGCGCTGTTCGCCTCCGTCCACGTCTATCAATACCGCGACAACTTCGGCGTCATCGCCGCGATCACGATGCTCAGCTTGGCGCTGACGCTCGTGCGCGCTGTCACTGGCCGGTTGCTGCCTTGCGTCATCGTACATTTCCTCTTCAATAGTGCCTCTTCGCTCTCCATCCTGCATGATGCTTCTGTACCGCAGATGCCTGCGCCGACAGGACTGCTGCTGTCGGCGTTAGGCCGCATCGCCGGTCTGCACTTTTAAGTTTATGCGTTACGAGGTGGTGGTCGTCGGCGCAGGGATTGGCGGATTGACGACGGCGGCGCTGTTGGCGGCGCGCGGTGTGAGCGTGTGCGTGCTTGAGAAAGAGTCGCGTGCGGGCGGTTGTGCGACGCCGTTTGCACATGGCGGTTATGAGTTTGAACCGGGCGCGGGGTTGTACGCCTGCTGGCAACCGGATGAGATTCACGCGCGCGTGTTCGCGGAGTTGCCGGTCGCGCCGCCCGAAGCGCGGCGGCTTGAGCCTGCTTACGTTGTGCGGCTGCCGGATATGATAGACGTGCGCGTTGGCGGCGCGAGCGATGAAGAGTTTGCCGCGACCCTGTGTGCGGCTTTTCCTGAATGCGCCGATGCGGCGGTAGCTTTTTATCGTGAGCTTGCGCCGCTTGCCGCTGCGCTGCGCCGGAGCGCGCGCCGTGTGCCGGCGTTGTTGTCTGCGACGAAGTTCCAGCGCATGCAGTTGCTCGCTTCAGAACCGCGCCACGCGTCGAAACTGCGCGCGCGTGCAGGTGACACGACGAGCGCGCACCTTACCAACACGTCGCCGCGCTTTCGTCGTTTCATTGATGCGCAACTGCAACTCTGCACGCAGACGACGAGCGAAGAATGCGCTTATCTCTTCGCCGCCGTCGCGCTCACAGAGCCTCTGCGCGGCCTCTACGAATTGCGCGGCGGCGTGGCGGCGCTCACAGACGCACTCGCCGCAGCCATCAAACAGTGTGGCGGCACAATCCGCTTCGATACAACCGCGTTGCGGCTCGCTTACGATCAAAGCGGGCACGCCATCGGCGTCGATCTCTTGAGCGGCGAGCGCATCGAAGCCACGCGCGCCATCGTCAGCAACCTCACGGTCTGGGACACCTATGGCAAACTCGTCGGCCTAAAACACACGCCGCCGGCCGTGCGCGCGCGGCTGCGCGACGCACATGCTTGGGGTGCTTATCTGATCTTCGCAGAGCTTGACGCAGAAGCCCGCGCGCATCTGCCCGCCGCACGCATCCTCGCTTTGACGGATTGGCAAGCGGGACAAGCATACGATCCGACGAGCGCGCAACTCATGTTCCATGTCGCGCACGAAGGAGCGACGCATGTGCCTGCGGACAAACGCGCCGTGACGATCTCAACCTTCACCGACGCGGCGCAGTGGTTCGCTTATCACGAAGACGAAAGCGGGCATGAGGCGCAGGATCAAGAGACGCTCGCAGCTTGGTGGGCGCGGCTGCATGCGGCGTTGCCGGAACTCGGCGACCAGATCGAAGTGCGCGAGACGGCCACGCCGCGCACTTACTACGAACAGACGCGGCGCAAGCTCGGCATGATCGGTAGCATCGGCCGCACGCCCGCTTCCTTCACCGCACAAGCCTTCACGCATCGCACGACGCTACCAAATCTCTACATGGTCGGCGACACGGTCTTTCCCGGCGCATCGCTCGCCGCCGTCACACACTCGGCGCTCATCGTTGCAAATGAGATCGCCCCGAAAAGATAGAGGCCAGAGGTTAGAGGTCAGTCAATTGTTTTCACTAACCTCTATCCTCTGACCTCTGACCTCTGCTTTATAGCGGCGGGCGCATACCGCCACGCGAGTTGTCGCTAGCAGGCATGCTGCGCGGCTCGCTCACGGTGCGCTCAGTGCCGCCGCCCATCGGTGCGCTCTGTGCGGGCGGCTGTACGTTTGGCGCGGGAAACTTATCGCTGCTGCCAGCGCCGCCGCCGGGAAACTTGCTGATCGGGTCTCTGGTCACAACGGGGCTTATAGTCACTAGGTTGTACTTGGACTGATTAACGACTTTGGGTTGATTCCCGACCGTAGCGCCGTTGTTATTGAGACCGCGCTGCGCCGTCTGCGCGTTTGGCGGGCAGTCGTGACATCTGTTGTGAAGCCAAGGCCGCCCGTTGCAACGGCAATTATAGTGGAAGCCGTAAGGCGAGTTCACGAAGTCGCCGGTGCACGGGACGTAGATGTAGCCGCGCCGGCCGCCGTAGAGCCAGAAACCGCTCAGCGAGTTGAACCAAGGATCGCCATAGAATGAATCCCAACCTTGCCAACTGACGAGCGTGTTCATAGCCGTCGCGTTGCGCATGAGCCGGCTGTTAGCCTGCGCCAACTCTTCGGCGCGCGCACGGCTCCACACGTCGAGCGCGTCCATGTCGTTCTTGTCGAGCTTGGCCAACGCCAACGCGCTGTCTTGTCCGACCACAGCTTTTTGTCCCGCCTTCACAATCGTCGCTGTCGCACCGACGGTGGCGCGTCCTTTATAGACGGCGACATCGGTTGCGCCGTTCGCGGCCACGTTGATGCGATAGAGGCCGGCGCGGATGAGCGCGACTCGGCCGCGCGGCGTGTTGACGTTGATGTTGAACTGCGGATCATCGAAGCCGATGGCTTCGATGATGGCCGAACCGCGATTCAACTTGATAGACAGATGGTCGAGTGAAGTATCGGTCAACTCAAAGTCCGCGTTCGCGCCGACGCGCAGATAAGAGCCGGGGTTCAAGAGCACTTCACAACGGCCGTCCGCGCCGGTCTTGACCACGTCGCCCGGACGCAGTTCGTCCGTCGGCGCGAGCGCCGACTCCGCGCCCGCATGGATCAACGTCACGTTGCCGGCGACGAAATTGACGCCGCCCGCCTGCGCGGAGATCAGGCGCGGGTCGCGCGTCTGCGCGAACGCGAGGGCAGCGACACAGAGCATCATTGAAGCGGCAGCGAGGAACTTGAGCGGAGTTGAAATTAATGTTCTTCTCATGGCGGGACTTCTCCTTTTCGGTCGTGCGCTTGGCCAGACGGGAGAGATTTTTAGTTTCTGCTAGGCGCAGCATACGCCGATACTTGCGCGGGCTGCAAGATGCAGCCCGTGCTTTTCGCGTCTCGGATTTAATGGCAGTTAATTCTGCGGCGTCGCAAGTTGCAGCGCATCGGGTGCGTCCGACTGTGCGCCGCGCACGATGAGCACTTCATCGCCATTCAAGCGCACGAGCGTCAACACATCGGCTTCGCGCCAAGCGGTGTGAAACTGTCCGCCGATGAACGCGCTGTCTGCTTCGGTCGCGTGTGTGCGTTGCAGTGTGTTGTAGGCGCGGAAGAAGCGTGCGGCGTCTTCGGGTTTGTCCCAGACAGTTTTCCAGACGAAGAGCGGCGCGCGGCCCGCGCGCTCGAACAAGTAAGCGCGGTCGCCGCCCCAACCGGCGGCGGCGCTCGTAGCATCTTTCGCCGCCAGCGCTTTGAGCAATAGACCGCGCACGCCGATCTCGCCGAGCGGCGTCGCAGCCATAGTCTGCCAACCGGCGGCGGCGAAGTTCTGTTCAGCAATGTGCGTCTCGCGCGCCGGCTCATTAGCGAAATATTTTTCCGGGTGCAGGATCTGTTCGCTCGACGCGGGCGGACGTTGGAACAACTCATCAACCGCGCGCTCGCCGCCTTTGCGCCGGACAGCTTCGACGAAGCGCACGCCGTCGCGGTAGCGGAAGATGAACGTTTCAGTCAGCAGTGGCGGGAAGAGTGCGCCGATCTCTGTGCGATATTCGTCGAAGCGCGCGTCTTCCATGCGGGCCATATCGTCGAGCGAGCGGCGCGTCCACTGCTCACCCAACTCAAAACGGCGCTGCACGTCCATCGCATCGCCTTCGATGACGGCGAAGAGCGCCTCTTCGCGGTCGAAGTCGTAAGGGCGCGCGAGTAAAAGCTGAAGCAGATTGAAGTGCTGATCCTGCAAGGCGTGGACGAACTCGTGCGTCAGCAGTGAATCGTTCGTCGTCTCTTTGCCGTGCGGGTCGGCGAGCAAGAGGACTTGTTTGTCGAGCGGCGAATAGGTTGCGCCGGCCGAGGCGGCGGCAAAACTCGCGGCCAGGGTGGCGAGATCAGTCCCTTCAGGCAACATGCCGCCCGCAGCCGCAAGCCGACTCAAGCGGCGCAACTCATCGCCGCCGAGCGCGTCCGCAGTCTCTTTCGTGCGCGTGCCATACTCCCAGCCGGTCAACTCCGTCATGCCCGGCTCGGCCGCCCAAGTGAGTTCGCGCGTCGCAGACGCGGCTTGCATTGCGCGTTCACGCACGCGCTGCAAACGCGGCGACAACGGGCGCACGGGCAGCGGCGTCCATGTGCGCACCGCTTCGGGAAGTGTGGCGGCAGCCATGGTCGGGCCTGTGTGCTCTGCCGCGCGTTTGCGCCCGCATGAGAGCGCCAAGATCAGTACGACCAACGACAGCAGGAAAAAGATGACGGGCCAACCCCTCGTTCGCATAGCCAGAGTTAGACGCGCGCGCCGCGTTCTGCGATGCCGTCGAATTTACAGCCCGAACAGACGTTTGAAATGCTCGCGCTAAGGAGATATATCCGACAGTGCAACTGCCAGCAGCGTAGTTGGAATATGATTCCAGCCTCCGCCTGTCAATTTATCCGGTTGACTTCACCTTGAGCTTCTCTATCCTAGCAATCGCTCAGCACGTCCGTTGGTAAAATTGATATGACGTGCGGGTGCAATCTCACCCCCCCGACTATGAGATTGCACACCCTCATATCCTTAGTTCAAGCGGTTATCTGTTGCCTGTCAAAAGACTGCCTTCTGCCCAAGGCGGTCAGGGCAAAGTCTTTTTTGCTCTGCGCGGATTCAGACTATTCGAGCGCACGCGCCCGTGCAAGTAAATCAGCAGACGGCCGTGCGCTGGCAGGAGAACTATCTGCCCGCGCACCTCGACGGACTGTGTCTGTTCGATAGATAGGATTAACAAGCGATGGTGGAGGGTAATAAGCAGAAGCCGGCCACTTTGCCCGACCAAGAACGCGAGCGGGTTGAGGAAAGGTTCAGGCTGGCCCTTGAGGCCGTCCCGAATGCGATGATCATGATCGATGGCGCGGGCCAGATCGTCTTCGTCAACTCGCAATTGGAGACGCTCTTTGGCTACACGAGGGAAGAACTCCTAGACCAGCCCGTCGAGGTGCTCGTGCCAGAGCCTTTACGGCCGCAAAATCCAGCCTACCGCGCCAGCTTCTTCGCATCGCCGCAGGTTTCGACCGATGGGCGCGCGCCTCGTGGTCGCCAGCCATTGGGTGCTGCACAAGGATGAGCAAGGCAAGCCGCGCGCGATTCTTGAGATCAATAACGACATCACCGAGCGCAAGCAGATGGAGGACAGACTGACGCGGTTGGCGACTGCCGTCGAGCAGAGCGGCGACAGCATCATCATTACGGACCCAGCAGGCAATATCCAGTATGTCAACCCTGCTTTTGAGCAGACGACCGGTTACTCCAGCGCGGAGGTCATCGGGCAGAATCCCCGCATCCTGAAGGGCGGCCAAGCCAGCCCGGAATACTACAAGCATCTGTGGGAGACGATCACACGCGGCGAGCAGTGGCAGGGCCATTTCACCAATCGTAAGCGGGACGGCACGCTCTTCGAGGGCGAGGTGACGATCTCGCCTGTGCGTGACGGTGCCGGCAAGATCGTCAGCTATGTGGCCGTTGAGCGGGATGTCACCGAGCGCCGCCGCGCCGAAGCAGAAGTGCGCCGCCTTAACGAAGAACTTGAGCAGCGCGTCGTCGAACGCACCGCGCAACTCGAAGCCGCCAACAAAGAATTAGAAGCTTTCTCCTATTCGGTCTCACACGATTTGCGCGCGCCCTTGCGCCACATCAACGGCTTTAGTCAAGCCCTACTCGAAGACTACGCGGATAAGTTGGACGAAGCGGGCAAGGGTTATCTGCAAGAGGTCAGGAGCGCCAGCCAAGAGATGGCGCAATTAATTGACGACTTGTTGCAGCTTGCACGTGTCACACGCAGCGAGATGCGCAGCGAGGTTGTCAACCTAAGCGAATTGGCGCACGCGGTTGTGGCAGCGTTGCAAGCAAGAGAGCCAGAGCGCACGGTGACCATCAAGATCGAAGAGGGACTGGTGACGCATGGCGATAAGCGGCTGTTACAAGTCTTGCTCGGCAACCTGCTGGGCAACGCTTGGAAGTTTACTGCGAAGCGCGCGCAAGCAGAGATCAGTTTCGGGCAGGAACGGCAGGACGGCCAGAGCGTCTTTTACGTTCGCGATAACGGTGCCGGCTTCGACATGGCCTATGTCAATAAATTGTTCGGCGCATTCCAGCGGCTTCATAGTCCAAGGGAATTCGAGGGCACAGGCATTGGCCTCGCGACCGTGCAGCGCATCACCAACCGGCACGGCGGGCACGTCTGGGCTGAAGGCAAGATACAGGAAGGCGCGACCTTCTTTTTTAGTTTCGCCAATTTCAAGGAGGCGGAGGATGGAGAACAAAGTGATCTTACTCGTGGAAGATAACGCGCGAGACGAGGCTCTGACTCTGCGCGCGCTCAAGAAGAGCAACATCGTCAACGATGTCATCGTCGCGCGCGATGGCGTCGAAGCGCTCGACTATCTCTTCGGCACAGGCGCGCACGCCGGTCGCGACTTGGGCGTGATGCCGCAGATGATCCTGCTCGACTTGAAGCTGCCCAAAGTTGACGGGCTTCAGGTCTTGCAAAAGATACGAGCGGACGAGCGCACCAAGCGTCTGCCGGTCGTCATCTTCACCTCTTCAAGCGAAGAGGAAGACCTGATTAAGAGTTACAACCTCGGCGCTAACAGCTACGTGCGCAAGCCCGTGGACTTCGAGCAGTTTTTGGAAGCGACGCGGCAGCTAGGACTCTATTGGCTGGTGCTGAATCAAGTCGCCCCCAACGATTAAGTGCATGAGCAAAACCTTACGAGTCCTACACGTCGAAGATTCCGAGCGCGACGTGGCGCTCTTGACACGGCACCTCAAGCGCGCGGGCTACGACCTTGTCTCCGAACGGGTGGAGACGCCTGCGGCGCTGCGGGCGGCGCTCGCAGCGCAAGCATGGGATGTCATCCTCTGCGACTACTCAATGCCGCACTTCAACGCGCTCGGCGCGCTGGCGCTCCTCAAAGAAATGGAATTGGACATTCCGTTCATCATCATCTCCGGCACGGTTGGCGAAGCGGTCGCGGTCGCGGCCATGCGCGCCGGCGCGCAAGATTATTTTATGAAAGATAATCTGCTGCGGCTTGTGCCGGCCATCGAACGCGAACTCGTCGAGGCGGCCAACCGGCGCGCGCCAGCAAGCGGAAGCCGCATTGCGTGTGAGCGAAGATCGTTACCGCGATCTTGTCGAGCACAGCCACGACCTGATCTGTACGCATGATCTGACCGGGCGCATCCTCTCCGTCAATCAAACGGCAGCCAGAGCCTTTGGAGTCAAGCCTGAACGCCTCATCGGGCAGGATATTCGTGAAGGACTCTTACCCGAATACCGTGCCGAGTTCGACAACTATCTCGCTGAGATTCAACAGACAGGCGGCGCACATGGGCTAATGGCTATCCGCACTAAGGCGGGCGAAAAGCGCATCTGGGAGTACACCAATACACTACGCACCGAAGGAGTCGCCGCGCCGATTGTGCGCGGGCTGGCGCACGATGTAACTGAGCAGAAGCGGGCTGAAACCGAACTCCGCTTTCGGAAGAGCTTGTTGGAGTCGCAGACCGAGGCCTCTATTGATGGCATTCTAGTCGTCTCCGCACAGGGCGAAATCCTCTCTTTCAATAAGCGCCTCGTTGAGTTGTGGCACATTCCTGAAGCAGTTCTTAGCACTCGTTCGGACAAAGCCGCCCTGGAATATGTCTTAGACCAACTGGCCGACCCGCAAGAATTTCTGACGCGGGTAGAGTATCTGTACGAGCATGCCGAACAGGAGAGCCGCGATGAAGTTTCATTGAAAGATGGCAGAATCCTTGACCGCTATAGTGCCCCGATCAAGAGCACTAAGAATGAATACTATGGTCGGGTCTGGTTCTTTCGCGACATCACCGAACGCAAGCGGGCGGAAGAGATGTTGCGGGAGACGGCGAAGAGTAAAGCCGAATCGCTTGCTCTGCTGGACACGATTCTCGCCTCTGCGCCCATCGGCTTCGCCTTCCATAACCGCGCACTGGTCTTTGAACGCATCAACGATACGCTCGCCGCCATAAACGGTCTGCCGGTGGAGGAACATCTAGGGCACACGCTGCGCGAGATATTGCCCGAAATGGCTGCGCACGTCGAACCGACCTTCGAGCGCGTGTTGACGACGGGCGAGCCGGTGCTGAACGTGGAACTGAGCGGCACAACGCCGGCCGACCCCGAAGGACTACATTACTGGCTCGCTAGTTTCTACCCCGTGCGCACGCGCGACGGCGAGGTCTTGGGCGTCGGCGTGTTGGTGTTAGAGATCACCGAGCGTAAACGTGCGCTTGAGGCCCTTCGTGAGTCGGAAAAACGCTACCGGCTCTTGTTTGAAGCCAACCCGCATCCGATGTGGGTTTACGATCTGGAAACGCTGCGCTTCTTGGCCGTCAACGCCGCCGCCGTCCGGCACTACGGTTACACACGCGAAGAGTTTCTGGCGCTGACCATCAAGGATATTCGCCCGCCGGAAGACATCCCGGCGTTGCTGGAGAAGGTGGCCAACGTGCGCGGCGGGTTAGACGAGGCGGGCGTGTGGCGGCATCGCAAGAAGGATGGCAGCCTCATTGACGTGGAGATTACTGCACATGAATTACTCTTCGCCGGCCGCCGTGCCGAAGTTGTGCTCGCCAATGACGTAACCGAGCGCAGGCGCGTCGAAGCGGCGCTCAGACATGCCGAAGAGAAATATCGAAGCATCTTCGAGCATGCGGTCGAAGGCATCTTCCAATCTACGCCCGACGGCCATTTCATCTCGGTCAATCCGGCGCTTGCGCGCATACTCGGTTACGCGTCGCCCGAAGAGTTGATCGCCGAGCGCACAGACATCGGCACGCAGCATTACGTTGACGCGACTTGTCGCGCAGAGTTGTTGCAGATGCTCACGGAGCGCGATGTCGTAGTGGGCTTCGAATGCGAGGTCTATCGCAAAGACCGGAGCAAGATATGGGTAGTGGAGAACGTCCGCGTCATCCGCGACGAAGGCGGCACGTTGCGCTACTACGAAGGTTCGATTGAAGACATTCAAGAACGCAAGACGCTCGAAGCGCAGTTCCGGCAGGCGCAACGCCTTGAAGCCGTCGGCCAGTTGGCGGGCGGCGTGGCGCACGACTTCAACAACCTGCTCACCGCCATCACCGGCTACAGTGATCTGGCGCTGCGGCAACTGCGCCCGGAAGACCCTCTGCACCGCAACCTCGACGAGATCAGAAAGGCTGCGGAGCGCGCCGCCGGACTAACGCGCCAACTGCTTGCGTTCAGCCGCAAACAGGTCTTGCAACCGAAGGTCATTAACTTGAACGCCACTGTGTCGGAGATCGAGAAGATGCTCCGTCGTCTGATCGGGGAAGATATAGACCTGCTCACCGTCTTAAAGGCCGAGCCGGGTGCGGTCAAAGCCGACCCGGGCCAGATCGAGCAGGTCTTGATGAACCTTGCGGTCAACGCGCGCGACGCCATGCCGCACGGCGGCCGGCTGACGATTGAGACGGCGAACGTCAACCTCAACGCGGAGTATGTCAGCCAACACATCGGCGTCGCGCCCGGCCCTTACGTGATGCTCGCCATCAGCGATACAGGCACAGGCATGTACGCAGCGACGCAAGCGCAAATCTTCGAGCCTTTCTTTACGACCAAAGATATGTGGAACGATAGAGACATTCCTCTGGCGTATCTCATCACGTTCCGCTGCTATGGAACTTGGTTGCATGGGGATGAGCGCGGCTCGGTAGATCGTCACCACAATCGTTATCAATCACCTTATATGCCGCCAAACGAGCAACGGCGACAACACAACACGCAAAAGCTCAAAGGCGCGCCGGTCACACTAGACGCGGCTTGCCGGGAAGCAGTTGACAAAGCTATCCACGAAACGTGTATCTTGCGCCAGTGGTTATTGCGAGCAATTAACGTGCGCACAAATCACGTCCACATTGTCGTGTCAATTGGCGACACAAAACCTGAACGCGCACTCAATGCTTTCAAAGCAAATGCCACGAGACAGATGAGGCAAGCTGGTTGTTGGGCGCAAGCATATAGCCCATGGGTGGATAAAGGAAGCAGACGCTACTTATGGAACGAGCGCAGTATTGAACATGCGATTGATTACGTGATTAATGGCCAAGGCGATGAGTTACCTGATTTTGATTAAGTCTGTCAGAACCGCCTGCGGTAGCGGGCGGGTATGCAATGATGTAACTAAGACCCGCCCGCTACCGCAGGCGGTTCTGACTCGCTTGCAGCGTACATAAGCGCAAGGGCGCGGCCGTCCGGACGGCCGCGCCCTTGCTTTCTCCCCCGTTGATCGTAACTTTAACCGAGCACACTGCGAAACTTCGTTGCGCTCGCGTTGTAGCTCGGAAAGACGCGCTTGAGGTCAACCGCGCCCAAGTGCTTCGCGGCGACTTCGCCGAACACGTCGCGGAAGTCGGTCGTCAAAGCGAGGTCGCGCCCTTCGTAGAGTTTGTCGGTTGCCAGACCGGGCCACTCGCCATGCACCTTGCCGCCGCGCACCGCGCCGCCGATGATGAACATCGCGTTGGCGTGGCCGTGATCCGTGCCCCGATTGCCGTTCTCGCGCGCCGTGCGACCGAACTCAGACATCGTCAGGATCACGACATCGTCCATGCGCTGGCCCAAATCCTGATAGAGCGCCGCGATGCCCTGCCCGAACTCAGTCAAACGCAAAGCCAACTGCCCGCGCGCGTTGCCTTCGTTGATGTGTGTGTCCCAACCGCCGATGTCCGTGAAGGCGATCTCAAGTCCGACGCCCGCTTTGATCAACTGCGCGATCTGCAAGAGCGAGTTACCGAACTGTGTGCGCGGATACTGCGCGCCGTTCTCCGGCTTGTACTGCGCCGGGTTGACGCGCTTCAAAAAGTTGATCGCAGCGAAAGTCTCTTTGCCCGTGCCCTTCAGCGCGTCGCCCGCCGCCTGCTCGTAGATGTCCTCGAAGCTGCCTTGCACTGCGGCCGAGTATTGACCGGCGCGGATCGTGAAGTCGTTCAAGTTTGAGATGGCGAGCGCGGGCGCGCGCCCTTGCAGGACGCGCGGCAGATTCTGCGTCAGCGCCACCGCGCGGAAGGGCGAAGCCTGCGGGTCAGCCCCTTGCGTCTGTAGGAAACGATTGAGCCAGCCGTCGTCCGTGGACTTCAAGCCGGGCGTGCCCGATTCCATGTAATCCTGCGCGTCGAAGTGTGAGCGCGTGTTGTCGGGCGAGCCGGCCGCCTGCACAATCGCCAGACGCTTCGCATCCCAGATGGGTTTGAAGCCCGCGAGCGCGGGATGCAGCCCGAAGAAACCATCGAGATCAATGACCGACTCGCCCGCCGCGCCCTTCTTCGGCTGCGCGATGGCGAGCGTCGGGCGAAACTCGTAATAACTCTTCTCGCCATGCGGCACGACCATGTTGAGGCCGTCCACCGCGCCGCGCTGGAAGATGGCGATCAAAGTCTTGCGCCGCCCGCCCGTGATGCGTTCGCGCCCTTGCGCCAATACCGTGCGCTGCAAGAACGACGGCGCGGCGGTCGCCAGCCCGATGCTCGCCAACGCGACGCTGCTCGATTTCAAAAAGAATCTGCGATTCATAGTTACACCTCTAAAGTTGAAACTATCAGCGTTCAGCCGCCAGCTTTCAGCTAAAGACCCAAAGCTGTCGGCTGAACGCTTCAGGTCATTGTCTCTGAAACTCGGGCGAGCCGAGTATGAGCGCGGCGATGCGCGCGACCTCCGCATTGACGGGCGGCGCATTGTTGGTTGCCAACTGACCGAACTGCGCCATGAGCCGGCGCGCGCGTTGGTTCTGTCCGCCCGCATCCAGCAACGCTGCATCGTCGGCCGCTTGCGTTGCGGCGGGGCCGGTTTTCGGCATCGTCGCCGTGTCCGGCGGCGGCGCGGTCGCAGCTTCGTTCAGTCTCTTCAAAAGCGATGCCTTTGTCTGCTGCGACATGTCGCCTTGCAGGATCACGGCCACGAACTGATCGAGCACGCGCGCCTGATCAATTTTGCTGCCGGGCGTGGCCGATGCACCGACGAACTTCGTCAGATCAACGCGCGTGCCCGGAATGCGGTTCGCGGCCAGAGCGAGCGCGAAGTTGATGCGTTCAAGCAACGCGCCCGTGTTAACCCAATGCTCGGCCGTATCAGGATAACCCGTAGGCGGTTGATATTGATAGAGCGGCTCGCCCATGCGCGCGATCCATTGATGCAGTTGGGGCCCGCCCGTCGTGTCGCCGCCCAAAGCGCGAATGGCACTGACGGCGAGTTCAAACGGCGTCTTGATCTTGGCGCGGAAGTTCTCCGGCGCGTTGAACTCCGGCGACGTAAAGATCGCTTTCAATGTCTCGCGTATGTCGCCGTCGGACTTGGTGAAGGCAGCCGCAACACGATTAACCAACGCAGGCGTCGGTTCGTCCATGACGAACTTGCGACAGAGTTTCGTGGCGATGAATTTCGCGGTCGAAGGATGATGCGCGAGTATGTCCAAGACCATCAGCCCATCGCTCATGCCGCCACCCGCAGGAATCTTGTGCCCGAGCACCAGCTTCTCGCCGTTGTCGTGTTGCCGCGGGTTGAAATAGAACGAGCCTTCGCGTTCGGCCATCGCACCCGTCATCAAGCCTGCGCCACCGCGCGGCGCGATGATGGTCCAGCCCGTGAAGCAGCGCGCCACCTCTTGCACGTCCCTTTGCGTGTAGCCGCCGTCAACGCCGAGCGTGTGTAGCTCCATCAACTCGCGCGCATAGTTCTCGTTGATGCCGCGCTTGGCGCGTTGCTGTTGCTGTTGCGGTCGCGCTTGCTGGCGCATCTGTTCGAGCCGCGCTTGGGCGCGCGGGTTGTTGCCCAATAGTTGCCGCAAGCCCCGCCCGTCGCCGCCTTGCGGCGCGTTCGGACTGACGCTCTGGAAGTTGTCGAGGTAGAAGAGCATCGCAGGGCTTTCGGCGGTGGCGACAAGCAGGTCTGAAAACTTGCCGAACGTGTTCGGGCGAATCGTGTCGCGGTCGTAAGAGACCAACAGCCAGCGATCCGCGCCCTTGCCGGCGAAGACGTTGAAGTGGTTCGTCCAAAAATCAACCATCACCTCTTGCAACTGCCGTTCGCTATAGACCGCGCGCAGGATGCGCGCCGCTTGCAACTCGGCCGTGATGCGCTGCGGCGGTTGCAAGCCATGCTCCAACATGTAATCGCGGATCGCCTCGCGATACTCTCTGCGATTGGGATCAACGGCGGCGTCATTGGGCAGCCCCGCCGCATTTGGCGTAGCCTGCGCAGTTTGCGCGTTCGCCGTCGCATTCGCCGTCGCGTCGGTCGCGTTCTTCGCGCCGCTCGCGTCAGTCGTGTTGTTCTGCGCGTTCCCTTGCTTGCGCTCTTGCGCTAACGCCTGCAAGTCCGCAGGCAGTTTGCCTTGTCGTTGCAATTGGCGCACAAGTTGACCGGGCTGCGGGAACTTGGCGAACAGTTCGTCGTTACGCATCGTGAGCGTCGTGAGCGGTGCGAGCTTCGCGCCTGCCGCTGCATCGTCGATCTTGTCTGGATGCAGTTGCTGCTCGAACCAATGGTCGAGACCTATCTGATGGACGCGCTCGATGTCGCCGGGGCGCGCGCCGAAGGCGAAGCGATTGAGCACGTGCGCGATCTGTTGTTCTTCACTCAGACGCCGCGCCGCAGTCTTGGTCTGCGCGCTTGCAGGCATGAGCGGCAACGTGCCGGCCAAGAGCATGAACGTCGCTGCCAGCGCGCGCGCGCGGCGCAAGGACGAATACTTGCGGGTGGACTTCAAGGTTTTCATGGTAACACCATTTCGTAGCTGTCCAAACTTGAAAATTGCCGCCGGTCGCGCCCGCCCATCTGCGTTTTCGCGACCACACTAAATACCAATGTTTTAGACGCGACAGTTGGCGCGGCGGTTGAAAAAGTTCACGGCACGGGCGGCGGCGTGTTCGCGCCCGCCCCGCTCGCGGGCGGATTGCTCGGATTCTCGCGCTGCTGCCGCCCCAGAGGTTTCGGATAACTGACCGGGCTGCGATGCCCTGCGCGGTCAACGGCGCGCACGCCGAAAAAGTAGTTGTCCTTCGACATGCCCGGCATCGTGTAGGTCGTCACACGCCCGACGAAGCGCGCGTTCGTCCAGACGGGCGAGGTCGTGTCGCGCCAGACGATCTCGTAGCCGGCCAAGTCGGGTTCGTTGTTCGCGTCCCACTTCAAATCTGTGTCGTTAGTCAGGCGCTGCGTCAGGATGAGAACGTTCTTGGGACGCGCGGGTGCGCGCGCTAAGGACGCGAGCGCGGCGGCGTTCAAGCGCGCGACCTGCGCGACGTAGGCGAAGTCAACGAACTCCGGCAGGTCGCCGTACTGTATGCCGTTCTCGACGCGGGCGTTCTGATGTTGATGGTTATAGTTCTCGTTCGGCTCGGTGAAGCGCACGGCCGCGTAGCCGCGTTCGAGAAACGGTATATGATCGCCGCCGCGCAGATAACGGTCGCGGCGATAGACGAGCCAAGCGTCGAAGCCGGGCGTGTAGGTTGCGGCCACCTCTTTGATGAAGCGCGCGAGTTGGCGCGACGGCGCATCGTTCTCGCCGCCCGTCCCGCGCCGCGTGTTCGCTTCCTGTTCCGTTTCATTCGACGGCACGCCTTCGGAAAAGACGCGCACCTCGCGCCGGTCGCGCACGCCGGTCGCGCCCAAACTGCTGCCGATGATGTCGTTCGTAAACATCGCTTCGATGTTCATGTGCTGCTGCTTCGCAACTTCGGCGAAATGCGTCGAACCTAATAAGCTTTGTTCTTCGCCCGCGACCGTCATGAAGATGATCGTCGCATCAAATTCATGCCGCGCCATCACGCGCGCCATCTCAAGCACGGCCGCCGTGCCCGACCCATCGTCGTTCGCGCCCGGCGCATCACACTTCGCATCAATCGTACTCGTGCAGATCGAATCGTAGTGGCCGCTCACGACGTACACGCGATTAACCGATTCTGCTTGCGTGCCTTTGAGTGTCGCGACGATGTTCGTGACGACGGTGGCCGTCGGCACGCGCCCGCGCGGCGGTGGTTGCGCCGCCTGCGTGTACGCTTGCTTCTCGACCGACATGCGCCCGCCCGACGTTTGCGCGATCTGTTGAAACTCACTGTAGAGCCAATCGCGCGCCGCGCCGATGCCGCGCTTCGGATCATCTTGCGCCGAGAGCGTGTTGCGCGTGCCAAACGAGACGAGCTTGCGAATGGTGCGCTCGATGTTGCGCGCATCAATCTCCGCGAGCATGCGCGCGATCTCCGGGTCGCGCGTCATGCGCGCGCCGGCCGCTGTCCGGGCGCGGGCATTGCTGCGTCGTTGCGCGTGCGTCTCACAGGTCAAGGGGATTAACAACAGGGCCAGCATCGTCAACAATGCGACGGGCGGACGGATAACGGCGAGCGGTTCTTTCATCTCGGCGTGCTCCTCTGCTTGGAAAGTGTTTGGGTGGGTAGCAAACTACCGCAATTTCATGGCGGGGACAACTAAAACAGGCGTGACCTTGCACATCGCACTCGCTCGCTCACATGCCGCGCTCGCGCACGACGAGTAGGCGGCGCAGGATTTTGCCCGAAGCGGATTTCGGAATCTGTTCGATGAACTCAAGCCGACGAATCTTCTTGTGCGGTGCGACGCGCGCGGCGACGTAAGCCAACAACTCTTCAGCCATTGTTGTCGCATCGCGCGTCGCGTCGTCAGTCTTGAGCACGACGAAAGCCTTCGGCACTTCGCCCGCCTCAGCGTCGGGACTCGGCACGACGGCTGCGTCTGCGACCGACGGGTGCGTGAGCAGCACGGCTTCGAGTTCGGCGGGCGCGACTTGAAAGCCTTTGTATTTGATCAACTCCTTGAGGCGATCCACGATGTAGAAGTAGCCGGCGGCGTCCACGTAACCGATGTCGCCCGTGTGCAGCCAACCGTCTGTGTCAATCGTCTGCGCGGTCGCCGTTGGATTGTTCAGATAGCCGGGCATCACCTGCGGCCCGCGCACCCAGATTTCGCCGCGCGCACCTGTGCCCAACTCCGCACCCGTTTCGCAGTCAACGATCTTGCATTCCATGTTCGGCACGCACCAGCCGATAGAATCGCAGCGCACGTTGTCAGGATCGAGCGGCGCCATGTGTGTGCCGGGCGCGGTCTCGGTCATGCCGTAGCCCTGCTTGATCTGGCAACCGAACCGCGCGGCGCATGCGCGCGCGATCTCTGCGCTCAAAGGCGCAGCGCCGGAGAAGATCGTCTTGAGCGAAGAGAGATCGTAATTATCAACGACCGTCTGTTTGGCGAGCGTGAGCATGATCGGCGGGACGAAGTGCGCGAACGTGACGCGGTGCGTTTCAATCACGCGCAGCACATCATGTAGATCAAAGCGCGGCAGCATGACGATGGTTGCGCCCGCGTAGAGACCCGCGTTCATGATCACCTGCATGCCGTAGATGTGAAAGAGCGGCAGCACGCAGATGAGCGTGTCGTCTGCTGTGAACTGACCCGTGCCTGCGATCTGGCAGAGGTTGGCCACGAGGTTGTGATGCGTGAGCATGACCCCTTTGTGCCGGCCCGTCGTGCCGCTCGAATAAGGCAGCGCCGCGAGGTCTGCACGCGGTTCGATCTCGACTTCGGGCGCACGCCCGTCGTTATCAAGCAACTCAACGAACGGCGTCGCACCCGCTTGCGCTTCACCGATGACGAATAGTTCGCGCACACTCGCCGTGCGCGCCGCCACAGCCTTCTCCAGACAAGCGGGCGCGGCCAGCAGAAACTTCGCGCCCGCATCTTTGAGTTGATGCGCGACCTCTTCGGTCGTCGCGTGCGGATTGATCGTCGTGACGACGCCGCCCGCAAGCGCAACGCCGTGAAATGCAAGCGCGTACTCAAGCGCGTTCGGGCTGAGGATGGCGAACACGTCGCCTTTGCTGAGGCCCCGCGCCGCAAGCCCCGCCGCTATGCGCCGCACTTGTTCAGCCAACTCTGCGTAACTAATCGCGCGCCCGCTCACACCATCAACCAGCGCGGGCTTTGCGCCCAGCGCTTGCGCGCGCGCCAACACGAACGGCGTCAGAGGCGTCTCAGGGATTGTGACTTCGGGATAGGGGCTGCGGAAGATCAATCAGAACCTCCGTGACAGGTGATGATTAACATGTGACAGGATATAGACCTTCTTCTCTCCTGTCATCTATTTCTTGTCACCTGTCACGGCTTTATTCGGTATGCGCGCCCTTTCCAGACGATGATGGCTTCGCCGCCGAGCGCGTCGGCGATGCGGCGCAAGGCCGGTTCGTCGGCGACGAGCGCGCGCCATTGCTCTGAATCGCGGCGGACGTTGACGGTCGCTTGGCCCGACTTGTAAGCCGTGTCCACCCAAGCGCCGTTCTGCCGGCGGAACTTGCGCCCGCCGATGTTGCGCGTCCCGCCCGCTTCGGTCGTCGCCGCGCGGTCTGATGCTGTGGCGTCAGGCTGACGCCGCGCACCGTTCGTTTCCTTCTCTGCTTGCTGCTTGTCTTTGCTCTCTTCGGTACGACGAGCCTTTGGCGCGGCGAGCGATCTTGAAGGGCCGCCATGAGGGCGCACCTCATCTTCGTTGCTCGGCTCGTCGCGCCCGCGCTTGGCGCTGCGTTCGCGGTCGTCAAGTTCTGCGCCGCGCTTGCTGCGCGGCTGCTCGGCCACTACGGTAACGCTCTCCTGCGCCGTTTTGGTCTGCGGCTGATTCGTTTCACTTTTGGCCAACCCGCCACTTGCAGTTGGCGGCGCGGGCGCAAACTCGCCCGGCGTTGACTGCTGCACCGCTTGATTGTTGCTCAGGCCCGCGCCCACGTTCGAGTTTGTGTATTGACTCGTGTTCTGTGTCTGCACCGGCTCCGCGTTCTGCGTTGCCGCCGGCTTGTCGGTGGGTTGACCGGCCTGCGGCAGCGTTGCGATGCCAGTCGGCGCGCCCGCTTGCGCCGATTGTTCGTTGCGCGCTAACTCGCCGGGCGGTGTCGGTGCAGGTGCGACGGAAGATTTGCTGTCGTTGTTTACATTGGCGTTCGCATTGGCGTTAGACGCAGGCGCACTCGTGGCATTGTCCGGTGCAATCTCATTAGGTTGCGAAACAACTTCGGCGTGATTCAACTGGGGCGGTTCGTTCGGATGCGACGCCGATGCGATCTGATTCGGAGATTCATTCAGCTTGTTTCGTGGGCCCGTCATCACCCAGAGCACGATGCTGCTGACGAAGAGCAGCGCGATGACCGGCATCGCGTAACGCCAGGTGCCGGAGGTAAAGAGCGCGGCGAGCCGTTCGCGCCAAGAGACGGATGGCGTGATCTCGTTTGCGCGCGCGGCCCGTTGCTCAAGCTGATCCGCGACGCCTGCGGCGCGTGCGAGCACGACGACCTGCTCGCGGCACGAATCGCAGTCGGCGAGATGCTGACTGTAGCGCGTGCGCACCATTGCGGGCAGCGCGTTCTCCGCGTAGGCGCTCAACTCGTCCGCGTCGAGATGCACGCCCGTCGTTGTGTGCGCTTCCGTCTGCGCCGTGATCGTCATCGCGCGCACAGACGCCTCACGTCGCGCGTGCGCGCGCAACAACGAATCCATCTCTTGATCAACTTCTGGTTTCATCAAACTACACTTGCTTCGCTTCCGAATGCCGCACTTCGCGCGGCTATCTTGAGAACGCTCTGCACCCCTCGATCTTGCGCTTTACAACTCAGCAAACAACGCAAACACAACACACATTGAAACGATCATTCGCGCAACTCTTCGCGCTGTTCGCCGACGCCTGTTTCGGCGACGAGCAACGGCCGTAGATCGGTGTCGAGTTGCGCCGCACCGTCTGCCAGCGCGCGCGCCGTCTCCTGCTTCGTCCAACCATGCTCCGCACAGAGCAACACCTCGACGCGCTGGCGCAACTCGCGGTGCAAACGCGCCAGTCTGCGGCTCGCCGTCGCCTCGTGCACGCCGAGCACGGCACCCGCTTCGCGCAGACGCAGATCGTCGAAGTAGTAGAGTTTGAGGAGCAGCCGATCTTCGGCCGCTAGTTCGCTGATCGTGCGCGCCAGTGCTTGCCGCAGCACGTCTGCGATCTCCGCGCGGGCGAGCGCGCTTTCCGGGTCGGGCAGCGCCACAGGCTTGAAGCCATCCGCGTTCGGCTCGTCATCGCGCGCGAGCCGGTCAAAGTCCGCCGCCTCTTCCGTCTGCACGAGGCGCGCAGACTTGCGATGCCGATCAACTGCGAGTTGCCCGACGACCGCGCGCAGCCAGCCGCCCAGACTGCCGCAGCCCGAATAGTACGCGAGCTTGCCCGCCGCCGTGCCGTCCGCGCGCGCACGCAAGCCGTAAAGCTCAGCCCAGACCGATTGCGCCAACTCTTCGGCCGCGTCCTCGCTCGCGCTGTGTGCGCGTGCCGCCGACAGCACGGTCGCGCGATACTGCGCGATCAACTCTTGCCACGCCGTCTCGTCGCCGCATTCGCACGCGACGACGAGACACAGATCGTCTGCGCGCAAAGCATCGAGAAATTCGTTGATGACTTGCGCCGATGCCGCCGGCTCGGCGCGCAGCAGATACTTTTCGACGACCGAGCGCACGCGCGCGCCGAGCGCCGATGCGTCGAGCCTGTGCGCATCGGTCGCACGCGCCACGAGTCGCGTTGCGCCCGCGCTGATTAGTTGCTCAAGATCGTTCGCCTTCGCGCTCATCATCGAGAGGTTTGATGCAGTTTCCGTCCGCGCCGTATGCTATCACGAAGCGCGCCCGCGCGCGCCGATAATTGCGCTTTGCCGGCCGTTGCGCCGATAATGCTGTCCGTTGTCAGTGGTCAGTTTTATGCTGCGCGTCACGGAAATCTTTCGTTCGATTCAGGGTGAGTCCACGCATGCGGGCCGGCCATGCGCGTTCGTGCGTTTGACGGGCTGCCCGATGCGTTGTGTGTGGTGCGATAGTGAGTACACGTTCACGGGCGGCGAGCATGTTTCGCTTGACGATGTGCTGGCGCAGGTGCGTGCGCTGGATTGTCAACTGGTCGAGGTGACGGGCGGCGAGCCTTTGGCGCAAACGTCTGCGTTCGAGTTGATCACGCGCCTGTGCGACGAGGGCTACGAAGTTTTGATCGAGACGGGCGGCTATATCTCAACCGAAGCGGTGGACGAACGCGCAAAGCTTATCCTCGACGTGAAATGTCCCGCGTCTGGCGAAGCTGAGCGCAATCACTGGCCGAATCTTGAACGCCTGCGCGCAGACCGCGACGAAGTGAAGTTCGTCGTCGCAGATCGCGCCGACTGGGAGTACGCGCGCGCCGTGATCGCGCGCTACGATCTCGAACGACGCGCCCACGCGATTTTGATCTCGCCCGTCTGGAGTCAGATCGATCTGCAAGCGCTCGCCGACTGGATCGCATCGAGTGGTCTGCGGGTGCGCATGCAGTTGCAACTGCACAAATACATCTGGGGCGCGGACGCGCGCGGAGTGTGAAGAAAAGGATGAGGGGTAAATAAGAAGACTCAGCTTACTCATCCATTTTTATTCATCCCTAAACTTATGGGTGGCTACGACGAGAAGGCATTTGCGCCGACGGCTGAAGAGGTGGCGGCCGAGTTGACGCGGCTTGATGACGGGCGGACGTTGGCCGTGTGTCTCGTCTCCGGCGGGATGGATTCGTGTGTGACGGCGGCGATTGCGCGCGAGGAGAACGACGAGTTGGCGTTCCTGCACGTCTCTTATGGGCAGCGGACGGAGGCGCGCGAGCGGCGCGCGTTCGAGGCGCTGGCGGACGCTTACGGCGTGACGAAACGCTTCGTCGCTTCGATTGAATATTTGACGCGCATCGGCGGTTCGTCTTTGACGGATGAGCGCATCGAGGTCGCGGAAGCGAACTTAACCTCGCGCGAAATTCCGACGAGCTACGTGCCGTTTCGTAACGCGCACCTGCTGGCGATTGCGACGAGTTGGGCTGAAGTCATCAGTGCGCAGCGCATCTACGTCGGCGCGGTCGCAGAAGACTCGTCCGGTTATCCAGATTGCCGCCCGGAGTTTTACAGCGCCTTTCAATACGCGATGGACGTGGGCACGCGCCCCGAAACGGTCGTCGAGATCAGAACGCCGGTCATCAACCTGCGCAAGTCTGAGATCATCCGACGCGGGTTGGCGCTCAAAGCGCCGTTCGAACTAACTTGGTCTTGTTATCAGGCGGAAGCGCGCGCTTGCGGGCGCTGCGATTCGTGTGCGCTCCGGCTGCGCGCGTTCGCTGAGGCGGGCGTTCGCGATCCCGTGCCTTACGCTTGATGCGCGCCGTTTCGAGTAGCCCGCGCGGGCGTTGCTTTCTCCCGCAAAGACTGATATTTAATTGACCAACCGCGCAGGTCAGTCGCGCATCCTAAGTGGCGGCTTTGGCTAACTTGGACATCACTGATATTCAAGCCCCGCACGGATAATTTGCTCAGAGGAGATCGTTAAAAATGCGCAGCAAAATTTTGTTCAACCTATTTGCCGTCGCCTTGCTCGTCGCGCTCTCGGCCGTCGCTGCCTCAGCGCAAGTGATTACCGCGAGCGGCAGGGTGACGATAAAACAGGCGGACGGCACGACCGTGCCGGTCAAGGACGCCATCGTCAAATTTTATCGCACGGACATCAAAGCGGAGTACGCTGCCAAGACCGATAAGAATGGTCAGTACGTGAACGTCGGCATTCCGCTCATCGGCACTTACACAATCACGGCCAGCGCACCGGGCGCGCGCCCCGACTACTACCCCAACATTAAGATCAGCCAACATCCAGAGAACAATTTCACGCTTGAGCCGGGCGACGGCAACGCCTTGACGCTCGACCAGATCAAAGCCGCGAACAATGGCGCTGTGGCGGGTGGGAGCACAGCAGCTAACACCGCTGAAGCTAAGAAAAAGGCGGACGCGGCGGCCGCCGAGCGGGCGCGCGTTGCGGCTGAGAATCAGAAGGCCAAAGACATTAACGATAAACTGCCAGCGATCTTGAAGGCCGGCACCGATGCCTATCAAGCGAAGAACTACGACGAAGCGATCCGTCAGTACGATCAGGGCATTCAACTCGATCCGGAGCAGAATGTCTTCTACGCTTTTAAGGCGGCGGCCTTGCGCGGGCGCGGCGTCAGTAAGTACAACGCGGCGGTGCGGGCGAAAGATCAGGCCGGCAAAGATACGGCGCGTGAAGACTTCAAGGCGGCGGTCGAAAATTCGGAGAAGGCTGTCGCCGCGTATCGGGCGAACGCCAGCAAGAAATCCATGGGGCCTGCGCCCGGTGCGGCTCCCGGTCAGCAGGGCGCTTCTGAGGAGGTCGGCTATCTAGCTGACCGCATCGAGTCGTACCGGATTGCGTTGCAGACCAGCACGCCGGTTGATAACGAGGCGGCCGTTAAAGCCTTTCAGGAATATATCGCTGCTGAGACCGACAGCACTAAGAAGATGAAGGCGCAGGCGAGCTTAGGCGATGCGTTGTTCGCTGGTGGTCACACCGACGAAGCCATTGATGCTTACAAAAAAGTGCTGGCTACGAACCCGGACAATCTGGATGCTATCTATGGGCTTGGCATCGCGTTGGCATCAGACCCGACCGGCGCGAAGACGGCCGAAGGGCGTGACATGCTCCAGCAGTTTGCCAATAAGGCGCAGGACACAGACCCGCGCAAGCAGATAGCCAAAGAGGCCGTCGCAGGCTTAGACGAAGCCCTCAAACCCAAGCCGGCCGATAAGACCACGACGACTCCGGCCAAACGCCGCAAGCCATAACACGGCTCAACTTAAGCCGGTAAAGATTGAAGCGACGACGCTAAATATTTAGCGTCGCCGCTTCTTTTTGCCACGTATTTGCCGGTCTGCTACTCAATGCTCTGCCCTGCCCGCACATTAAGCTTGACACCCTCCCAGCCTAGCCGGTAACATACAAATGCCAACGATGTTTGTCATCGTTGCCTGAGAACAAACCCCCGAACTACTCAGCATCGTTGGCATCAAGCGGCCGGTTCGGTCGCAAGCCGTCAACCGCCCCGCCCTGTGCAAGCTTCTTCCTTGCAGCGTTCGCACCCTAGAAAGTTTTGAGCATGTCCGCAAAACTTGGCGAAATTCTTGTCCGCGAAAATCTCCTGACGCCGGAGCAGTTGCGCGAAGCGCTCGATTACCAACGCTCGCACGGCGGCCGGCTCGGCTTCAATCTGGTCAAGCTCGGCCTCGTCTCCGACGACATGGTGACGGCCGTGCTCTCCAGACAGTACGGCGTGCCCAGCGTCAATCTGGAGATGTTCGACGTTGACCCGGCGGTCATACGTCTGATCCCGCGCGAGGTCGCGGAAAAATACTCCGTGCTGCCGCTCTCGCGCGTCGGCGCGACTTTGACGCTAGCGATGGTTGACCCGACCAATGTCTTCGCTATGGACGACATCAAGTTCATGACGGGGCTGAACATCGAGCCAGTGGTCGTCTCGGAGGCGGGTGTACAGGAGGCGATTGATCGCTACTACGGCGGCTCGCGCGAGATCGAGTTGCTGAACATGGCCGAAGCTTCGACGCTGCCCGGCGCAAACGGCAACGGGCACGGCAATGGCCACGGCAACGGTTTTCACCTCGCGCCTGAAACGGTCTCGCTTGACCAGCTCGACTTCGATGAAGAGGCAGCGGCCGGAGTCCAAGTCATTGACGAGGACGACGAGATTGATGTTTCGAGTCTGACGCGCATGAGCGAGGACGCGCCCGTCGTGCGGCTCGTCAACGTCTTGCTTGTGGATGCACTCTCGCGCGGCGCTTCGGACATACACATCGAGCCTTACGAGAAAGAGTTGCGCATACGCTTCCGCATTGACGGCGTGCTCTACGACGTGATGCACCCGCCGATGCGTCTGCGCGATGCTTTGATCTCACGCATCAAGATCATGTCGAAGCTCGACATCTCTGAGAAGCGTCTGCCGCAGGACGGGCGCATCAAGATCAAGCTGCGCCATGAAGGGCGCTCGCGCGAACTCGATTTCCGCGTTTCGACCCTGCCGACGCTCTTCGGCGAAAAGGTCGTGCTGCGTATTCTCGACAAAGAGAAGTTGATGCTCGACATGACGAAGCTCGGCTTCGAGCCGGAGTCTCTGGAGAAGTTCAAGCGCAACATCAGCCGGCCCTACGGCATGGTACTCGTCACCGGCCCCACCGGTTCCGGTAAGACGAACACGCTCTATTCTGCGCTGCAAGCCCTGAACACGAACGAGACGAACATCATGACGGCGGAAGACCCGGTCGAGTTCAACCTGATGGGCATCAATCAGGTGCAGATGAAGGAGCAGATCGGTTTGAACTTTGCCGCCGCGCTTCGTTCCTTCCTCCGGCAAGACCCGAACATCATCCTCGTCGGCGAAATCCGCGACTTCGAGACCGCCGAGATCGCCATCAAGGCCGCCTTAACCGGCCACCTCGTCCTCTCGACCCTCCACACCAACGACGCGCCCTCAACCATCTCGCGGCTGATGAACATGGGCATCGAGCCTTTCCTCGTCGCCACCTCAGTCAACCTCATACAGGCGCAGCGCCTCATCCGGCGCGTCTGCTCGGAGTGCAAAGAGGTCGTGCATACGCTGCCCGAAGCGTTGATCGAAGTCGGCTTCACGGTCGAAGAATCGAAGACGCTCAAGCTCTACAAAGGACGCGGCTGCTCGAAGTGCAACAACACTGGCTACAAGGGGCGCGTCGGTCTCTACGAAGTGATGGAGATCACAGACGACGTGCGCGAGTTGATCTTGATCGGCGCTTCGGCCCTTGAGTTGCGCAAGCGCGCGATTGAGAACGGCATGCTGACCTTGCGCCAGTCAGGATTAATGAAGATCAGAAACGGCATTACGACCATCGAGGAAGTCGTGCGGGAGACGGTCGCCTGAAGGGAAACGTTTATGCTGCGCGCTCTAGTCTTATCTCTGCTCATTCTCTGCACGGTAGCGGCCACACTGCCGCTCGCTGATTCGCTCGCCAAAGGGCCGAAGTCGGCTGCTGCGAGTCATCATCGTCGGCATCGGCGGCACTCGCGCGCTTGGTGGCGCAAACATCGCCGGTTGCTGCGTCGTCGGCGCGCTGCCGCCGCCGCTCGGCACGCACGCCTTCAGTCGCCCACCACGCAAGATCGTCCGGCCACCGTCGCGCCAGCCAACCCGGCGGCGACGGCCGCAGAAGCGCACGCGCTGTTGACGCCCGCGCTCCCGACGCTCGCGCTGCCAAACCTTTCCGCGCAACCTGCGTTGGCGAATCTACCCATGTTGGCCGTAAAAGATGTGGCTGCGCCTGCGCCGCCCGCGCTGCCTGCGCCCGCGCCGCCGCGCAAAGCGGTTGCGCCGGCTTGGCCGAGCGCTTGGCACAATCTGCCTGTAAACGCTTCAGGCGAACTGCGCTTCAGCGTGCGCAGTGCGGATGGACGCAACACAGGCGCGGTTGCTTGGGCGCGCGTCGCTGCGCCGCAAGTCGCTGCGAGCGCGAGCGCACAAGCGCGCGCGAAGACTTTGGGCGGAGTTTTATTGTCCGACCTGCGCCGCAAGGTGATTGACAAGATGCTGGCCGAAGGCGGCTGGGTCGTCAACGACATGGAGCGCACACTTGGCGGGCGGCGCACGTTCGTCGTCGTCGCCGAGAGCGCGAATGCAGACGGCGCGCACGTCGCTTGGGTCTTTTACTTTACGGAGTTCAACGGCCAAGTCTATGGCCTGATGACCAACACACGCGCCGACCAAGCGCCCGCGCTCGCGGCGGACGCTGAACAGTTTGTGGCCGCGCTCAACGAGCGCACGAATGACGCCATGACCGCCAGTAGATCGCAACGATAAGCACAAGACCCGCGCGCTGCGCCTGCATCTGTTCATAACGGCAGGCGCAGCGCGCGCTGGTACTCTCCTGCTCTCCCCACACACCGAAGCTATGTCAACCAACGAAGCGAACCTAGAAC
Source organism: Acidobacteriota bacterium (assembly GCA_003223935.1). Classification (GTDB taxonomy): domain Bacteria; phylum Acidobacteriota; class Blastocatellia; order Pyrinomonadales; family Pyrinomonadaceae; genus QHXQ01. The sequence continues at coordinate 55,968 of QHXQ01000054.1, forward strand.
AGCAACTCTCGCTCTCCGATCTGCTGAAGAAGCTGATCGAACTCGGCGGCTCGGACTTGCACTTGACGACCAACTCTGCGCCGCAGGTGCGCGTTGATGGCGCGCTGCGCCCGCTCGACGGCTTCAAGGTGCTCACCTCGGCCGATACGAAGCAACTCGCTTACAGTGTGCTGACCGACGCGCAGAAGCATCGCTTTGAAGAAGCGCTGGAGTTGGACTTCTCGTTCGGCGTGCGCGGTCTCTCGCGCTTCCGCGCCAACCTGTTCAACCAGCGCGGCGCGGTCGGCGCGGTTTTTCGCGCGATCCCTTACGAGATCAGATCGTTCGATCAACTAGGCCTGCCCGCCATCGTCACGAAACTCTGCGACAAGCCGCGCGGTCTCATCCTCGTCACAGGGCCGACCGGCTCCGGTAAATCAACCACGCTCGCCGCGATGCTCGACAAGATCAACCGCGAGCGGCACGAGCACATCGTCACCATCGAAGACCCGATTGAGTTCCTGCACAACCACAAGAGTTGTCTGGTCAATCAACGCGAGGTCGGTTCGGACACGCGCGGCTTTGCCGACGCCCTGCGCACCGCCCTTCGTCAAGACCCGGACGTTGTGCTCATCGGTGAAATGCGCGATCTGGAAACCATCGAGTCCGCCCTGCGCATCGCCGAGACAGGTCACTTAACCTTCGCCACATTGCACACGAACACCGCCGCTTCAACCATCAACCGTATCATTGACGTCTTCCCTTCGACACAACAGGCGCAGATTCGCGCGCAGCTTTCGCTCGTGTTGGAAGGCATCCTTTGCCAGTCGCTTTTGCCGCGCGCAGATGGACGCGGGCGCGTCGCCGCTTTGGAAATCCTTGTGCCCAACGCAGCCATACGCAACCTGATCCGCGAGGACAAGATTCATCAGATTTACTCGATGATGCAGACCGGACAAGATAAGTACGGCATGCAGACCTTTAATCAAGCGCTCGCTACGCTCTATCACAAGCGCATGATCACGCTTGAAATAGCCATGCAACGTTCCGGCAACGCCGACGAGCTACGCGAACTGATCGAGCACGGCTCCGGCATCAACACCGGCAACAGTGGTAATGGGACAAACACGCCCCGCCCCGGCGCACACCCTTCCCCTTACGCCCAAGCCCGGCCCGTCGGCTCGCGGCCGGGAAGATAAGCACAGTGGTCGGTGGTCGGTGGTCAGTGATCAGTCAAAAATACTGACGCTGATCAACTGACAGACAGAAAGAATGAAGATGACCAATCAACCTACTGACCACCGACCACTGACCACTAACCACTTTTAGGAGTTACTCATGCCCACATACGTGTTCAAAGGTCGCAACCGGCTTGGCGAGGTACTCGTCGGCGAGCGCATCGCGGAGAGTCGCGAGATGCTGCGCCAGATGCTCAGGCGCGAGCAGGTGATGCTGACCACTGTCAAGGAGAAGGGGCGCGAGATCGCCGTGCCGAAGATCGCTAAGCGCGGCAAGGTCAAGACGAAAGACTTGGCCATCTTCGCGCGCCAGTTCTCCGTCATGATTGACGCAGGGTTGCCGCTCGTGCAGTGCTTGGACATTCTCGCCAGTCAACAGGCGAACAAGTTCTTCCAACAGGTCTTGACGCAGGTGCGGCAGGACGTGGAAGAGGGTGCGACGCTCGCCGCCGCGCTCGCGCGCCACCCGAAAGTCTTCGATCAACTCTTCGTCAACATGATCGAGGCGGGCGAGACGGGCGGTATTCTCGACCTAATCCTGCAACGTCTTTCGACCTTCATCGAGAAGATCGTCAAGCTGAAGCGCGACGTGGTGTCGGCGATGATCTATCCGGCGGCGGTCGTCTGCATCGCGGTGGTGGTGGTGGCGGCGATCATGATCTTCGTCATCCCGCAGTTTCAAGCGATCTTTCTCGGCCTCTTAGGCCCCGGCGAACTCCTCCCGCTCCCGACGCGCATCGTCATGGGCGTGAGCCACTTCATCGCCGGTTGGGGTGGTCTGGTTGTCCTCGTCGCCATCATCGGCATTGCCCTCGCCTTGCGCATGTACTACAAGACGCCGGGCGGGCGCAGACGGATTGACTATCTAGTCTTGAAAGCGCCGCTCATCGGCAAGATTCTCTTGAAGATCGCGGTCGCCCGCTTCGCGCGCACGCTCTCGACGCTGCTCTCTTCGGGCGTGCCGATCTTGCAGGCCCTAGACATCACGGCGCGCACGGCCGGTAATGTCATCGTCGAAGCTGCGATCACGAAGATCCGCGAAGGCGTGGAGCGCGGCGAGAGTTTCGTCGAGCCGCTGAAGGCGACCGATATTTTCCCGAACATGGTGGCGCAGATGGTCGGCATCGGCGAACAGACCGGCGCGCTCGACGGCATGCTCGGCAAGATCGCAGACTTCTACGAGCAAGAGGTGGACGCGGCGATTGCCAATCTATTGACGATGATCGAACCGTTGATGATCGGCTTCCTCGGCGTCACCATCGGCTCCATCGTCATCGCCATGTACCTCCCACTCTTCACCCTCATCGGCAAACTCTCAAACAGCCACTAACACCCTCAAAGGGATTTGAAAATTCCCGTTTCGGGGATTTGATTCTTCACATTGAGGGATTTGATTTCTCCCGTAGAAAAAGCCCGTCAATACGGGCTTTTTCTACTTTACAGTACGCCGACCAGCGTTCGTTTGCATCGGTATATACACCCTACGGGACAAACATAACTGGCAATTTGGGGCAACCATAATTAGCCATTTCGGACAATCGTAACTTCCGCCGCCTGTAAGCATCTCTTGTAGATAAGCTTACAGGCGGAATTTCTTTCCCAGTATTGTCCTAATTCTCAGTAAATCGAGCAGATAATTGTGACAGGGCGCATCTCTAACAAGCCTTAGCCTATTTATATAGGGCTATGACCATTATTCCCATCGCAACGGACACATTCTCTTTAAGTGCTGTGATGGCTGATTTTATTCATCATAATGTCCGACTGTCATAGCTCTATAGAGCTATGACCATTGTTCCCATAACTACTAAAATG
>QHXQ01000123.1 GCA_003223935.1 Acidobacteriota bacterium
CTGCGTTGTAAATGAATGGATACGGTCGTTAATCCCCTAGCGATGGATATAAAGTGATTTGCGTGTACCCTGCTTTGTGGTCATGACTGAATCCTCTCTCTTTGGCGGTCAGTTGTGGTCATGGGCGCGACGTTCTTGGCAAAGTGGGCCGCGCCCACTGCTGTTTGCGGGTTAAGCAGCTTGTGCTGCCTCGTCAGCGGCAAAGTCGAGCGCGTCCGGTTCGGCGCGCGCTGCTTGGATCGTTCTTTGCATCTGCTCGGCGTGGTCGAAGTCGAACGTGCGGCCTTCGATGCTCTGCACGTCATGGCTCAAGGCGACGAGTAGGCGGTTGATGCGGGCGATGGGGTCGGCCGTTGTGATATGCTCTGGCATAAGACAGGCTCCTTTCTTGGAACGGAGGGGGTCTTGGTCTTAAAGCCGGAACGGGGCTTGGCGGGTGTTCGCGCACTCACCAGCCCTTTCTCGTTTCAGGCGGCTTGTCGCTCGGCTGCGCGGCAGGCGTGCAACGCAGCAGCAGCCGACAAGTGCTTGCAGGCCATGTTGTGCTGCCCGGCTTTGCAGGTGCAGTGCCCGAAGCGCTTGCCATTGCGGACGAAGAAATCCACGAGATAGCCGTGCCCGTTGTCGCGGTCGGTGACGCGATACTGACGGAACATCGAGGTGGGCTGGACGAACAGATTGGACTCTTGTGCGTGCTTGGTGGCGTTGGCGAGTTGGTCGGGCGAGTCGAGTTTGATCATGGCGGTTGCGCCTTTCTCTTATCTTCAAATCAGCCCTTTATTCACGCACGCTCAACTAATCTTGTCGTTTCAAGGCCTTGCCACTTTTTTTGTTCTTGCTTCTGACCACTTGATGCCGTATATTGTTGACCGGCTCAACCGTTATTATACGGATATTGTTGAATTAGTCAACGATTATTTGAGAGAAGATGGAGAATAATTCTGAGGATTGGGTAACGCAGCGTGAAGCTGCCGAGCAGACGGGCAAAAGCTTGGCAGCGATCAACAATCTCGTTCGACGCGGGCGCATTGCATCGAAAGAGATATACGGTAAAACGCTTGTCTCGTTGTCAGAGGTTCAGGCTTACGATGTGGCACCCGGTAGGCCCCCCAAGAACCCGGCTGATAAGACTCGCACGCTTAATGCTGCTTTCAAGCAGGCTATTGAGTCTGGGCGGAAGACCCGTAAGAAGAAAGGCGGCAAGCGTTGAACAGACGGTAGCAGACCGGCGTGCCGCGCGAGGTTGAACAGATGGACACCGATGACGGGCTATACGAGCTTACTTATTACACGCTTAACGATCCCAACAACGCGCCCCATACTTTCAGGAGCGGCACGCTCGCGGCGGCGCTGGCCACGGCTTGGCGCAACCAACATGCCGGTGGTCATTCGCGGGCCATCGCAAAGGGCGCTGCGCTTGTGTTAGACGGGACAGAACTTGCCAGCGCGTTGGCTCGGATCAGTGAGCTTTCCGCCGCCGCGCCGATGCGCTCAATTATTGAGTTGGCTGAAGAGGTGCTTCGAGCACAGTATGAGATAGACAGCCAAAGGTGAATATGTTGTTGCACTCGCTAGGAGCACGCCTGCGCAGATACATCGGCAACCGCCGCCGCACCATGAGACGCGGGGCGCGCGTCTTAGTTCGCTTGCCGGTCGTCGTCGCGCCGCTTGCTGTTGGACAGGATGCCAGCAGCCATCTGGCTAGTGCGCCTGCAATCGTCGGCTCCACGCGCGATCTCAGTGGCAGAGGACTCACCCTGTTGCTGCCCGCAGTGCGCGTCGGTGACCGCTATCTCACCGACCGAGATGGCTATCTCGGAGTGCGATTAGAATTACCGGAAGGATACCTTTATCTGCTCGCCGCCCCAGTGAGATTCGAACAGCTTGGCAGAAGCGCAGAGGGATATAGTTTCCTCATTGGCGCACGCATCATCAAGATGGCAGAGAGTGAATGGGCACGTTACTTGGCTTACCTGCGCACACTGGCGGGTCTTGACCGCCGGGGGGCTGAGCAGGCGCGCGCCAGCATGGGCCCACAAGCAGCGAAGGGGTGGGAATTAGTTACCCCAAGTTCTATTGCGGAAGCCTTCGATAGATTCGTGCGCGAACATGCCTCCCCGCGCTAGGCATAATTTGTAAACAACAGGTGCGATTAGAAGGGGAAAGTAATAGGTGGATGGTGGAGATCGAGACACGAGTTTTTCAAGAGCTAGGCCGGCATGAGGCGCAGGAGATGATTGATCTCGACCTCAAGTACAAACGGCTGCGCAACTTCTTTCAGTTGTGCGAGTCGCCCTTAGAGCAGCGTTTCCTCTTCTACGTCCTCGACTACAATCCGCACCGCTGCGCGCATTGCACGACTGGCTATGATCCTGTGTACAAGTGTCCGGCGATTAAATGCACGCATTGGGACATTGAAGCGTACCCGGACTTCGGCGTGAAGATCATCGCGCAGCATCCGGTGGACGGCGGGCGTTACCGGACAGATTTTCTCTTTGAGTTGACCCGCGATACTTACACGACGGATGACGGCGAACAACCTGTTCGACTCTCGCGCTCTGAAGTGTTCGCGCGGCTTGTGGTTGAACTAGACGGGCACGACTTTCACGAGCGCGCCAAGGAGCAAGCGCGGCGCGACCGCCCGCGCGACCGGTGCCTGACGGCACTCGGCTTTACGGTCTTTCGCTTTACAGGCTCTGAGCTTTACCGCCACCCTTTTCGCGTGGCTGATGAAGTGGAGACATTTCTGGCGCAGGCGATGCGGCGCGCGGAAGCGGGACAGTTGCTGCCAACCGCGCAAAGTCAGAGCGGGCTGCTGACGAACATTAAATTGGTCACGACGTTTTTCAAGCGACCTTATGGGCGAAAGAACCTACACGGCTACTGAGCAGAAAGGCAGTTAGAAGTGAGCACACCAACAGGGGATCGAGAACTACGTTGCGCCGACTGCGGGGGCAGTTTCACTTGGAGCGCGGAGGATCAAGCCTTCTTCAAAGAGAAAGGTTACGAGCCACCCAAGCGCTGTAAACCCTGTCGGCAGGCGAAGAAGGCGCAGCGCGAAGGCGGGCGGTCAAGAGGCGACCGACGTTAAGTTGAGCGGCGCGCTTGAGCCGCAGACCTCACCCATGGCACAACCGACGATTCTACTGGTGGAAGATGACCCGGCCATCCGCGAGCTAATCCTTGAGATGCTGGCGGGGCGCTATGATATTTACGCGGCCGACTCGGCTGAAGCGGGCTTGAACTGGCTCGAAGCCGCACACTGCGACTTGATTCTTTCGGACTTGGTGCTGCCGGGCCTGCAAGGACGGGATTTCATTCCACTGGCTCACTGGCAGTGTCCCGAAGCACCGATCATCGTCATCTCGGCTGAGCCGGCGAGTGGGACTGATCGGTGGAGCAGCTTTGGGGTGGTGGCCTACCTGCTCAAGCCGTTTGACGTGGCGGAACTAGAAGAGTTGGTGGCTCGGACATTACAGCAGCGTGGCGGGCACTGAGCACAAGATGTGACCATTCAATGCGGGCGACCGCGCAAGCGTCGAATGCTAATTGTGCGCCATGCTCAACGCATCGGACATTCGCCGTTGATAACTCGGCTGTGTGGTAAAGACCTGATAGGGTGCAGCAATCATCTGGCCGCACTCTGTTCGACCGACAGCCCGTTACGCCCCCGCGTGGCTGCGTATCGCACTTAACGCTTCGGCGCTTGCGAGACTTTGTTTTGAGGTAACTTGAACTTTATGCAATGGACTCACCTGCATGTTACTGGCGAGATTGGCGTGAGTGCCGACGGCGTCCGCGCTCGGCCGCGCCGCGCTGCTGAGAGGTCCGAGGCTCGGCGAACTCTTGAGCTTGCGCAAAGACGATCTCGACTTCGGGCGCGATCTCCTGAAAAAAGGCATTGAATTTTTCCGACGCGAGTGTTAAGTTCGCGCCATCCGACGCACAACAGACGGACGAGCTTGCCCGACAGCTTGCTCTCTAACCACTCCCCCGACTGCTTTGAGTAATCATTGTGGCTTGTCGCTACGCTTGAAGCTTCGCACTTGCACCTGTCAACTGGTCGTGCAGTTAATCCGCGCCGCCGATCAGTAGCTTGTATGCATCAGTCGCCTCGTGGAGGATCAGAATCATGGGTCAAATGCCATTCAATCCGCTTCGCGCTCTTTTCTGCACGCTGATTCTTGTCGGCTGTGCCTTCGTCGCTAACGCTCAGTTCAAGGCCGGCATTCAAGGGACTGTGACCGACGCCAACGGCGCGGTCGTGCCCGCCACGAACGTGACGCTGACCAGCAAAGAGACGGGTAAGACACAGACCGTGACCGCCAGCAACGAAGGGTTCTACCGCTTCGACCAACTGCCGCCCGGCACTTACACGCTCACGGCCGAGAAGACCGGTTATAAGAAGCAGGTGCTGGAAAACGTGATCGTGAATGCTGAATCCGTCCAAGGCATTGATCTGCTCTTGACGACGGGCGAGGTCTCCGAGACGGTCACGGTCACAGACACGGCCGTGCAACAGCTCGAAACCGAGAACGCCAACGTTGACCGCGCGCTCACCACGCAGGAGATACGGCAACTGCCACAAGTCGGGCGCGACCCTTATGAGTTGCTGCGGCTGACGCCCGGCGTCTTCGGCACGGGCGCGCGCGGGGCCAATGGCACGGCGTCTAATCTGCCGAACACAACGGGGCCGGGCGGCTCGAACAATTCGATCTTCCAGACCGAGAATCAGGTGCAGATTTCCGCCAACGGGCAACGGCTCTCAAGCAACAACTTTCAGATTGATGGCGTCAGCGTCAATAGTTTCAACTGGGGCGGCGCGGCGCTCGTCACGCCGAATCAGGAGTCGGTGAAAGAGATCAGCGTCGTCTCTTCGAGCTATTCGGCTGAGGACGGACGCAATTCGGGCGCGCAGATCAAGGTCGTGTCGCAGAACGGCACGAACGACTGGCACGGCTCGGCCTTCATCAAATACAACTCGCCGAAGCTGAACGCCTTTAACAAGTATGGCGGGCCGAACAATGCGCCAACACAGCGCGTCAACAACTACATACGCCAGTTCGGCGGCAGCATCGGCGGGCCGCTCTACCTGCCGCGCTTCGGCGAAGGCGGGCGCGCCACGATGGGCGGCAAGAATAAATCTTTCTTCTTCTTCTCCTACGAAGGTTTGCGCAATAGCTCGAACAACTCTGCGCAAGGCTTCGTCGAGACACCGCAATACCGGCAACTCGTCACTGCCCTGCGACCGGGCACGGCGACCGCGGCCGTGCTCTCCGCCACAGGCATCCAGTCACGTATCATCGCCATCTTGCCGCAGTCCTGCGCCGTGTTTAATAATGATCCAACTCTCTGCCGCGTCGTCCCCGGCGGCTTGGACATCGGCTCACCGACCGGCGCATATGGGCAATACGTCAATACCTTCAACAACGCGATGCCGACGGGCGGCGGCTTCGACGGCATCCCGGATATTCAACAGGTGGTGTTCGCCTTGCCGGGATCGAATCGCGGCAATCAATACAATGCGCGCTTCGATTTCACGCCAACTCAGAAGGACACTTTCACCGTCAGCACCTATATCACGAAGCTCAATAACTTCGGCAGCGATGGGGCGGCACAGGGTCGCCCGATTGCCGACTTACCTTTCTTGCCGAAAAACACTTCCGGCTCGATCCTCTACAACCGTGTGCTTTCGACGACGATGCTCAACGAAGCACGTTTCAACGTCACGCGCTTTCACGATAATCAAGTGGCGGATTTAGCCGCCGCCGGTACGAACTTAGGCATCCCGCGCGTCGAAGTTGAGGGCTTGCCTTTTGACCGCATCCGTTTCGGTGCGCCGCAAGGTGAAGGCACACCCGCCATCTTCGCGCAGAACATCTACGAGTTCAGCGACACGTTGAGCAAACTCTTCGGCAATCACGCGACGAAGTACGGCATCGTCATTCGCAAAGAGCAGGAGAACAGCGACCTGTCGGCGGGCGGCGCACGCCCCGACTATTCTTTCCGGGGTCTCTGGAATCTCGCCAATGGCACGCCGATCTTCGAGGGCATCAACGCCGATCCGCGCACAGGTCTGCCGGCCACTTTCCATCCTTACTTCCGCACGAACTACTATGGCGGCTTCGCACAGGATGACTGGAAGTTCCGGCCCAACCTAACGCTCAACATCGGCTTGCGCTACGAATACTACACCCCGCTCCGCGAGAAGCACGGCCAACTAACCAACTTCTTTTTCACCGGGCAGAACTTGAACACTGGGCAAGTCCGCATCGTGGATCAACTTTACAAGCCGGACAAGAATAATTTCGCGCCCCGGCTCGGCTTCGCTTACAGCCCGCGCATTCACGGTTTCCACAACTACTTCAACAACGACCGCACAGTGTTTCGCGGTGGCTTCGGCATTGCCTACAATCGCATCCCTGTCGCGCCCTTGAATAACGTGCGCGGCAACCCGCCCTTCTTCGCGCGCTTTAGCATCTGCTGTGGCACGTCCGGGTCAGGCCCGGGCCAAGACGGTTTCGGCTCGCCGTTCGTTGACGGGCAGATTCTCTACGCCGTGAGCGCGAACAATTCGATTGGCGGCTACCCGCGCAATCCCGTGCTCGGTCAGGGCGTCAACCCGAACACGAACGCGCCGAACCTCGGTTCGGTCGAACTCTGGGGCACGCCCCAAGACTTGCCGAACCCTTACGTCTATACCTACTCGCTTGAGATGCAACACGAGTTGACCAAGAAGATCACGGCGACCGTCGGCTATCAAGGGAGCGCCGGGCACAAGCTGATTCGCATCGTGAATCAGAACTTCATCTACCCGAACAACCCCGCGTTCTTCCAAATCTTCTTCTCGACGCCGGACGTAAACTCGAACTACAACGCGCTCAACGTCAACGTCACACGCCGGTTGTCAGGTGGGCTGCAATTGGTCGGCAACTATCGCTGGAGCAAGAGTATTGACCAACTCTCCTACGAAGGCCCCGGCTTCGTCACCAACCAGACCTATCCGCAGGACAACCGGACAGAGCGCGGCCCGTCTGACTTCGATGTGCGGCACTCCTTCAATCTGTCGAGCATCTACGAACTGCCGTTCTTCCGTGGGCGCAACGATTTCGTCGGCAAGGCACTCGGTGGCTTTTCGATCAGTTCCATCGTGACCGCGAACTCAGGTTTTCCTTGGACGCCCGTCGTCGAAGGCACCGGCATCAGAACGCCCGGCGGCCCGACGCTCTCTCCTTTCCGGCCGCAAGGCTACACAGGGCCGAACATTGACACGTCCAACAGCGCCTTCATTACCGGCAGCAACTTCCCCGGCGGCGCGGCGCGTTTCTTCACCGTCCGCACGATTCCTAATGGCTCAGGTGGGTTTGTGGTTGCGCCGCCCGGTATCGGGCGCAACAGTTTCCGCGGCCCCCACTACTTCAACATTGACATGAGCCTTGTGAAGCAGACGCGCCTGCCGAGCGCCTTGCATCTCGGCGAAGGAGCGAACCTTGAGTTGCGCGCCAACTTCTTCAATATCTTCAACAAGCTCAACCTCGCGCCATTCGGCTTCGACAGTAGCTCCACAAGGATCGGCTTCTTCGATGCCAATGCCAACAACGGACAAGGCTTGCTGTTCAATAATTCCAGTTTCGGCATAGCCTCTGCCGGCCTCGCCGGGCGTGTCGTCGAACTACAGGCGCGCTTCCGCTTCTAGTCTCCGGGTCGAGACTCTCTACTGCGTGCATGGCTGAGTGAAACTAACTCAGCCATGCACGCAGTCTCACGGCAAGACCTGACAATGCTCCCCCGATAATTGCCCTCGCATGACATCATCGGCTCGCAACGCGGCAGTAAGTTTTTATCTTTAACGTTCGCGCGGCGGCGCTTCAGTGGTCGAGTCGTCGGGATTTTCGCCATCGTCTTCGTCCCGCCGACCTGATTTGCGTTCCGCTTCTGCCAGTTGTTTGAAGATGGCGAGTTCGCGTTCGGCTTCGTCTTTGCGTTTGAGCCGTGAGAGGACGATGAACTGTTGATAGTGGACGCTCACGTTGTTCGGCTTGAGCGCCGCGCCGTGTCGAAGAATGGGCAGGGCTTCGTCGTAACGTCCCACCTTCACGAGCAGACGACCGAGATCGTAGTAAGCATAAAAATGTCTGTCGCTCAGCATGGTCGCGCGCCGCAAAATTTTCTCGGCCTCTGCGTAGTTGCCGCGCGCGCCGACGATGTAACCGAGTTGCGCCAGCGCATCCACGTTGTCAGGTTCGAGCGTCAACGACTTTCTAAAAGCAGCTTCGGCCACATCAAAGCTGGCTTTGCCGCGCGCCGCGATGCCGAGAAAATAGAAGGCTTCCGGCTTGGTCGGGAAACGTTGCGCGGCCCGCTCGAAGACAGCGAGGGCATTGCCATACTGCTTGAGCAGCATGTACGTGCCGCCGAGCCGGACGTAATAGACCAACTGCGCAGGGTCTTCGGCGAGCGCGCGCTCGTAAAACTCCGCCGCGCCTTCGTAGCGCCGATGTTTGCGCAACGCCTCGCCAAGCATGAAATTGGCCGCGGCGAAGTTGGGACGCTGAACGAGCGCGCGTTGCCAGTAGTCCGCCGCCTGTTCGTCGTCGTCACGCGCCGCCGCGACGAGACCGAGCGCGTAAAGCACGTCTGGATTGTCGGGCGCGAGACTTGATGCGGCAGAGAGCACGCCGGCCGCTGCGTCGAGCCGTTTGAGTTGGTAGAGCGCAAACGCGAGTTGATAGAGCACGGCGACGTTCGTCGGCTGTTGCGCGCGCGCACGTTCAAGCAACGGCAGGGCGCGCTCGTAGTCGCCGCGCGCAGCGTACTGCACGCCCAGATTGAACGTCGCTTGCGGATGATCAGGCGCATCGCGCAGCACAGACTCGAACAGCTTGATCGCTTCATTCGTGCGGCCGTTGCGCGCCAGCAGCACGCCGAGGTTGGCGCGCGCCGAAACGTGATGCGGATTCAGACGCAGCGCCGTTTGATACTCACGTTCGGCTTCTGCCGCGCGCCCGCGTTGATCAAGCAGCGCGCCGAGCAGGCTGTGCGCGTCTGCATTCGTCGGCGCAACGGCGATAGCGCGTCTGAGTAACGGTTCGGCTTCGTCTAGCCGGCCCGCTTGCAGCATTTCAATCGCCGTGCGTAGTAGTGCGAGCACATCTTCGCGCGCTGTTGTGCTTCCGCTTTGTGTCGCGCGTCGTTGCTGCGCTTGCGCCGTCGGCGACGCAACGAGCGTATGAACCACGAAGCCACACGAAGCAAGCACGAGAGCGAGATAGACAAGCTTGCTCGTGCCATGTTCGTGTGATTTCGTGGTCAAGCTTTTCATGTCCAAGTTTACGCGACAAATGTATTATACTCGCGCCATTCAAGCCACATAGCCGGGAGATCGAGAGATGAAACTCGCGCGACTTTTGTGTCTGCTCTTGTCGCTTGCACTGCTCGCCGCTCCGCGCATGGTCGTCGCGCAGCGCGCGCAGCCCGCACGCAACGCACAAGCTGACATCGAACGCAGGATCAACGCACTCGTCGCGCGCATGACGCTCGCGGAAAAACTTGGCCAACTGCAAATACTCGACGGCGAGGCGAACGGCAACTTCCGGCCCGAACACCGCGACATGGTGCGCAAGGGTTTACTCGGTTCGACCTTGAACGTGCGCGGCGTGGCGCGCACGAACGAGTTGCAGCACATTGCGATGGACGAATCGCGTTTGAAGATTCCGGTGCTCTTTGGCTTCGACGTGATTCATGGTTATCGCACGATCTTCCCTGTGCCGCTCGGCGAGACGAGCAGTTGGGACGCGGCGGCGGTCGAACGCGCGGCGAGTATTGCGGCCGACGAAGCGCGTGCGGCCGGCGTCCATTGGACGTTCGCGCCGATGCTCGACATTGCGCGCGACGCGCGTTGGGGACGCATCGTCGAAGGTGCGGGCGAAGACCCTTATCTCGGTTCGGTCATGGCGCGCGCGCGCGTGCGCGGCTTTCAAGGCACGGACTATAGCGCGCCTGATCGCGTCGTCGCCTGCGCTAAACATTGGGTCGCTTATGGCGCAGTCGAAGCGGGCCGCGACTACAACACGACCAACGTGTCTGAGCGCGCCTTGCGCGAAATTTATTTTCCACCGTTCAAAGCGGCGACGGATGCGGGCGTCGGCACATACATGAGCGCCTTCAATGATCTCGACGGCGTGCCCGCATCGGCCAATCCATTTACGTTGACGCGCGTGTTGCGCGGCGAATGGAAGTTCGATGGCTTTGTCGTCAGCGACTACACGTCGGTTGAAGAGTTGATCAAACACGGCTTGGCGGCCGATGGCGCGGACGCGGCGCAAGCAGCGCTGAACGCGGGCGTTGACATGGAGATGGTCAGTCGCAACTACAACCAGCACGGCGCGCAGTTGCTCAAAGAGGGCAAGCTCTCGCCAGCCGTGATTGACGAAGCGGTGCGCCGCATCCTGCGCATCAAGTTTCGTTTGGGCCTGTTCGAGCATCCTTACGCCGACGAAGCGCGCGAACGGAGTGAGATTTTATCGCCGCAACATCGCGCCGCCGCACGCGAGATCGCCGCGCGCTCGTTGGTGCTCTTGAAGAATGAGCGCGGGGCTTTGCCTTTGAGCGCGTCGGCGCGTTCAATCGCCGTCATCGGCCCGCTCGCTGATTCGCAAGAGGACGTGCTCGGCTCTTGGAATGGCGACGGCCACATTGAAGATGCTGTGACGTTGCTCGCCGGGATCAAAGCGAAAGTTTCACCAAAGACGAAGGTGACTTACGCGAAGGGCTGCGACGTGAGCGGCGACTCAACGGCGGGCTTCGATGAAGCGGTGCGGGCGGCACGCGCGGCCGATTTCATCATCCTTGCGGTCGGCGAAGCGGCGGCGATGAGCGGCGAGGCTTCGTCGCGCGCACAGCTTGATCTACCCGGTCGGCAGTTGGATTTGATTAAAGCGATTCACGCGACGGGCAAGCCTTACGTCGTCGTGCTGATGAACGGGCGGCCCCTGACGATCAACTGGGTCGCGGAAAACTCGCCTGCGCTTCTTGAGACGTGGTTCGCGGGCACAGAGGCCGGCAATGCCATTGCCGACGTGCTCTTTGGCGATGTGAATCCCGGTGGCAAACTCCCCATCACCTTCCCGCGCGCCGTCGGGCAAGAGCCGCTCTACTACAATCACAAGAACACGGGCCGCCCGCCCGATCCGAACAATAAGTATTCGTCAAAATACTTGGATGTGCCGTTCACGCCGCTCTATCCCTTCGGCTATGGTCTCAGCTACACGCAGTTTCAATTCTCGAACCTGCAACTGAGTGCGCCGCGCATCCCCGTGAGCGGACACTTGAACGTCAGCGTCGAAGTCGCAAACACAGGCCGGCGCGCGGGCGACGAGGTGGTACAACTCTACATACACGACGTGGCTGCGAGCGTCACGCGACCAGTTCGCGAGTTGAAAGGCTTCCAGCGCATCACGCTGCAACCGGGCGAGCGACGCCGCGTCTCGTTCACGCTCGGCCCTGCGGAACTCGGTTTCTATAATCGCGAACTGCGCTTCGCGGTCGAACCGGGCGCGTTCCAAGTCTTCGTCGGGCCGAACTCGGTAGAGGGACTCGAAGGTAGCTTTGAAGTGGGCGCGCGTTAGTTTGATCTCTTGACTTGAGCGGCTGGCACAGTGCAACTCATCGCAGAGACGCAGAGGACGCAAAGTTCACGCAGAGGATTGATCTTCTCTCTGCGCCGTCTCTGCGGCCTCTGCGTCTCTGCCGTGAACACCATCGCACGTAACTCACAAGCAAAGTCGAAACCGCGCGCGCGGCGGCTCGCAACCGTACTGCTCTTAATCGTCACGCTCACACCTAACGTCACACTCCTCGCTCAACCCAATCCCGCCCGCCTCACAACGCAGAACGAAGCTTTTCTCATAGACCTTGAGCAACGCTCGTTTCGTTATTTCTGGGAACAAGCCGACCCGCAGACGGGTCTCATCCTCGACCGCGCACACACAGACGGCACGCCGCCCGGCGCACACGAGGCGAGCTATCACATCGCCAGCAGCGCCGCCACAGGTTTTGGTCTAACGGCCGTTTGCATCGCCGCCAAGAACGGTTGGCTTGCTCGCGCCGAAGCACGCGCGCGTGTGCGCACGACGCTCCGTTTCTTCGCCGAGCGCGCGTTCGAGACGCATGGCTGGTTCTATCATTGGATCGATCAGAAGACGGGCGAGCGGCGTTGGCAGAGCGAAGTCTCTTCGATTGACACGGCGCTGTTGCTCACGGGTGTGCTGACCGCGCGCCAGTGTTTTCGTGACGACCGGGAGATCGTGCGTCTCGCCACAAAGATTTACGAGCGCGTTGATTTCGCGTGGATGCTTGCGGGTCATCCCACTTTGCTCTCGCACGGTTGGCGGCCCGAGACAGGCTTTCTCAAATCGCGTTGGGACAACTACAGCGAGCATCTCGTCCTGCAACTGCTCGCCATCGGTTCACCCACACACGCGATCACACCGCGTGCTTGGCTCGCGTGGCAGCGCACGCGCATCACCTACGCGGGCTACACATATCTTTCAGGCGCGCCCCCGCTCTTCATACATCAATACTCACACGCTTACGTTGACTTCCGAAACTTACGTGAAAACTGGTATCCCTTCACAGACTACTTCGCCAACTCCATCGCCGCCACGCGCGCGCATCGTCAGTTCTGCATTGACCTCGCGCGCGAGTTTCCCGGTTACAACGAAAATGTCTGGGGCATCTCGGCATCCGACAGTGCCAAAGGCTATGTCGCTTGGGGCGGGCCGCCGCGCGACCCTGCGATCGACGGCACGGTTGTGCCTTACGCCTCGGCCGGCTCTCTGATGTTCACGCCCGACATCTCTCTGCCCGCGCTGCACGCGTTGCACGATCAGTTCGGCGCGACGATCTATGGTCATTACGGTTTCGCCGACGCCTTCAACCCAACAACCGGCTGGGTGGACAAGGACGTGATCGGGATCGATCTGGGCATCACGCTCCTCAGCGCCGAGAACCTGCGCACCGGCAACGTCTGGCGCTGGTTCATGGCAAATCGTGAGCTACCGCGTGCGCTGCATCTGGTTGGACTGCGACCGTACCGAAGTCAGTACCGCCTGCGGTAGCGGGCGGGTCTGTGTCGCAGCAACCCGCCCGCTACCGCAGGCGGTACTGACTTGATCTAACGTCCACGAGCGGCCGGCATTGAGCGCACGACAAAGACCGACGTGGTGCGCGCCGGAATGGTGAACGTGCCCGTGTTTGTGTTGAAGCTTGAAGTGCGGACGACCTCGTCGCTCGAATGAACTTGGATCGGATGGAGCGTCAGGAACTTGTGCACGAACGCGGGCGCGGTAAAGGTCTGCTTCGACGGTGCGGCGTTGAAGAGCACGACGATCAGATCGTAGTCCTCATCGAGCCTACGCCCGGCGGTGTTGCTGATCGTCATGACGATCAAACCGGGCGTCTGCTGTGGGCCTGTGTTGTAGAACTGGACGCGCGCGCGTATGTCTGCGGCGGTCGTGAGGCGAAAGAGCGGCGAGCTTTTGCGTATGCGTAAGACCTCGCGGAAGTGTGCGACCGTCTTCGTAATGTCGGCGCGCGTCGGTTTGAGATCAGCGCGGGCGAGGAACGGGCGCAGCGTGGGCCAGTTGTTGCCGTTGTCGGTTTTGGGCGGCAGCCCGACGCCGAAGTTGTTCGACGTGTAAGTGAAGTCGAGCCGGTTGAACCAGTCGCCGGAGTTGTAGCTGTTATGATCGAGCGACTTTGAACGCAGCATATCTTCGCCCGCATGAAAGAACGGAATGCCCTGCGCGAGCGCGACGAGATCGAGCGCCAAGTTCTGCATCCGCACACGCGCCGCTATCGTCGTTGCCGACGGCGCTTTGACCGTGTTCTGATCAAACAGCGTCGCATCGTCGTGCGCCTCCGCGTAGTTGATGTCTTCTTGCGGGTCGGCCGCGTAACCTGCGGGCTGGCCGCCATAATCAACTTGCGCGCCGGTGACTGTCTGCCCCTTGTGATCGACAAACCTGTAATCGCGCAAGTTGCCGGCCAGCCCGACGCGCAGCCAGTCCATGTAACGTAGCAACTTCTCTTTCTGCGCGTCGGTTGACGTTTGCTCCGCTTCGTTTGGTTCAAGGTAAAGACCGTTGATGAAGCCTTGCGCTTGCAGGCCGTCGAACTGCCCGCCGCGCACGCCGTCGCGCAAGCGGTCATTGAACGTGCCTAGCCCCGTGCCGGCCATGTTCACTTGCGTCGCGTTGCGCCCGCGCGCATTATTGGCGACTTCGCCGAAGTTCCAACCCTCGCCGTAGAGATAGATTTTCGCGCCGTCAACGCCGTCGCGTGCGATGGTCAGTGCGCGCAGAGCGTCGCGGATGGCGAGCATGTTCGCGACCAGATGATGGCCCATGAGATCGAAGCGGAAGCCGTCCACCTTATAAGCGCGCGCCCAAGTGACGACCGAGTCAACCATCAACTTCTCCATCATCGCGTGCTCTGAGGCCGTGTTACGGCAACAGGTGCTCGTCTCGATCTGGCCGTCTAGGTTGAGCCGGTAATAGTAACCGGGCACAACCCGGTCGAGCACCGAGCGCGCGTCTTGCCCGCTCGCGGTCGTGTGGTTATAGACCACGTCCATGACGACGCGCAGACCCGCATCGCTCAAACCTTTGACCAGCGCGCGAAACTCGCGTATGCGTGTTGCGCCGTCCGGGTTGGTTGCATAACTGCCTTCGGGCACGGTGTAGTGATAAGGCTCATAGCCCCAGTTGAAACCGTCCTCATCACGCAAGGCGTAAACGATCTCTTGCTGCCGCTCGGAGTCGGGCGGATACTTGCTCAACTCGGCCCCGTCAGGCTCTTTGCGCTCCGTCTTGTTCTCATTGATCGTAGCGATGTCGAAGACCGGCAAGAGGTGTATGTGCGTGAGACCGCTTTGCGCGAGTGCGCGCAGATGCTTCATGCCGTTCGACGTTTGATCTGTGAAGGCTAAATATGTGCCGCGATGCGCGGGCGGCACGCTCATGTCGTTGCTGCTGAAATCGCGCAGGTGCAGTTCATAGATCACAATGTCTTCGGGCGCATTGAGCGCAGGCTTGCGCAAAGCGTCCCAACCCGGCGGCTTGAGGTTCGGATCGTCTAGGTTGACGATCTGGCTGCGCTGACTGTTCATCGAAAGACTGAGTGAATACGGATCGGTGACGAGATTGCGCTCGACGCGGCCGGTCGCAGGCACAAAGACGTTCACTTCGTAGAGATAGAACCTGTTCACCCAACTCGCGTCGCCCGTCACGCTCCAAACACCCACCGTTGCATCAACGGTCATTGGCACAACGCGGCTCGCAGTCTCCGTCTTTGAATCCGCGAACAGATGCAGGCTTACGGACTGCGCCGTCGGGGCCCACAGCTTCAAAGTCGGCACGCTGCCTTGAAAGCTTAGCCCAAGCGCGCCCTTGTACGTGTAGAGATCATCGAGCACGCCGGGAATCTGTAAAGAAGTTGCGTCAATCAACCGGCCGTTCGTGTCCGTCGCCACGACCGCGATCTGTCCTTTCAAGATCGCTGGCACTCTATTCAAGTCTGCCGGTTTGAGCCTCAACGCGGCGAACGCAGCTAAGTGTGGAAACTTCGCGCGCAGCGCGGGCGCGAGACCGTTAGGATCAAATGTCAGTTGGATTGAATTGCCGCCAACGATGCCGCTCTCGTTTAGCCGCAACGCGCCCGCCGGATCAAAATACAAGCGATAAGTGTTCGCTGCTCTGCCTGCGAACTGCCAAGCGATTGTGTCGCGCGTCAACCAATGCGCCCGTGCTTTGTTGAGATCGCCGCGCGCTGTCGTGAGCGCGGGCTGTTGCGCCGTCACCAACAACAAACAGAGCGGCAGCGCCAAACACGCTGCCGCTAAGAGACGAATCTTGCTCCTTGTCATTCGTCGCACTTGCGCGTCGTCTCTAACGCTCATCCATTAGCCCGGTGCTCGGCACGGGCTGCGCTGATTGCTGCGGGATGAATGACTCGTGCTCGTCGCCCGCGAGCACGGCCCTCTGTGGCACATCGCCCACATCGCGCACGACGGTTACGAGCGCCGCCGCGACGAGCAGACATGCGCCGCCGAGCATGACCACGTAGAGCGGGTTGTTGTTGAAGACGTGCCGCACGAGCGGTTGGAAAGTGAGCGAGGCAATGATCTCAGGGATGACGATGAAGAAGTTGAAGATGCCCATATAGACGCCCATGCGCGCGGGCGGCAGCGCGCCCGACAGGATCGCGTAGGGCATCGCAAGGATTGAAGCCCAAGCGATGCCGACGCCGACCATCGTCAGCAAGAGCATCCACTTGTCGTGAATCACGTAGGTCGAAAGCAAGCCCACACCGCCGCAGATGAGCGCGATGGTGTGCACGGTCTTGCGGCTCGTGGCCGCCGCCAACTTCGGTAGCAGGAAAGCGACGGCGAAGCAGACGATTGAATAGACCGCGAACGCGATGCCGCCCCATTCCGTGCCGCGATCAAAGAGCGGCGACTTGTCGTTCGGTGCGCCGAAGACGTGATAGGCGGTCGTCAAACCGAAGAACATCCACATGCAGAACAGGCCGAGCCAAGTAAAAATCTGCACGATGGCCAGTTGCTTCATCGTCGTCGGCATCTCCCAGATCGCCGACGTGATCTCGCGTATGATCTCTCTGATGATGGCGACGAGGCCGCGCGAACGCGCACGCAGACGCTCGAACTCGGCCATGTTCTCCGGCGGATACTCGCGCGATGTGGCGACCGTCCACAGAACCGCGCCGATAAAAGCGAGCGCACCGATCTTGAAAGCGTAGAGCACCGTGTAAGGGATGCCGCTCGCGGTGTGGCCTGTGACGCCCGCGCGTTGGAAGATGTAGGGCAAGGCGTTGGCGAGCGATGCGCCGATGCCGATGAAGAACGATTGCATAACGAAGCCGGCGGTGCGCTGTTCGATGTTAAGCTTGTCGGCGACGAAGGCGCGGAACGGTTCCATCGAGACGTTAATGCTCGCGTCCAGAATCCAGAGCAGGCCAGCCGCCATCCAGAGCGCGGACGAGTCGGGCATGAAGAACAAGGCGATGCTTGAGAGGATCGCGCCGACGAGAAAGTAAGGCCGCCGCCGACCAAGCCGATTCCACGTCCGGTCGCTCATCGTGCCGATGACTGGTTGCACGAGCAGACCCGTGACTGGCCCCGCGAGCCAGAGGATCGGTATCTGGTCAGGGTTCGCGCCGAGCTTCGTATAGATCGCGCTCATGTTGGCGAGTTGCAAGCCCCAGCCGAACTGGATGCCGAGAAAGCCGAAGCTCATATTCCAGATTTGCCAGAAGCTCAGATGTGGTTTCTGCATGACGACTCCTTCGGAAGCGATCAGCTATCTTGCGTAGATGTTGATGTCTTCGATGATCACGTTGCGATCCAATGAAAGCACATAGAGAAGCGTGCGCGCCATGTTGCGGACGTGGATGAAGCCGGGACGCGGCTCGTCGGTTGCGCCTGTGTGCTCCACGTCAACGAGACCGGGGCAGAGGTTGAAGACGCGAATGTTCGCGCCGGTCTTGCGGGCGTGGTCGCGCAGTGATTCGGCGTAGCCCAAGAGACCGAACTTCGAGGCGCAGTACGAGGGCACATCCGCATAGCCATGCTTGCCCGCTTGCGACGAGATGTTGACGACATCGCCGAAGTCTTCGCGCAGCATGTAGGGGAGCGCCGCGCGCACAAGCCACATCGCGCCGCGCAGGTTCGTCTCCAAAACTTTGTCCCAACCCTCTTCCGTGATCGCTTCGACAGTTTCGGGCACAGCCAAGCCCGAATTATTGACGAGCAGATCAATCGTGCCGAACCGCTCGGCCGTTGTGCGCACGAGCGCCTCGGTCTGCGCGAGGTCGCGGATGTCGAACTCAAACGGAAAGACGCGCTCCGTGTCCGCTTGTTTATTCAACTCATCCGCCGTCTGCCGTAACACATCCCCGCGCCGCGAAGCGATAACGACCTCACGCGCGCCCGCCGCAACCAACGCTTCAGCGAACGCGCGCCCGATGCCTGTGCCGCCACCCGTGATGATGGCAACTTGTTCGGTTAGTGGTTTGGTGCGCAGCGCCATGACCTTCGCCTCAGTTTAGCCACGCTCATATTTCAACGCGCAAGCACGGTGAAGATGGCAGCCTCGCGTGCGGGCAGCGTGACTTTTAGCTTGCCGCCGTTGATTTGCAAATCCTGCACGACATTGAGGCGATCAATGAGGCGCGTACCGTCGGCGAGACCCGTCGGGCGCGCGTCAAACTCAAACGTCGCGCGTTTCGTGTCGTTATTAAAAGCGACTATGACCACGTCGCGCTCGGTCTTGCGCGCGTAAGCCCATTGCTGATCTGCGACGTAGAGATTGACGAGCGTGCCGCGCCGGAGCGGTTCGAGTTCACGGCGCAGTTGGCCCAAGAGGCGCATGTGTCCGAGAGCATCGGCCTCTTCGTTGGTGCGCCCGCTCGCGTCGAAGGCGTTGTGCTTGTCGCCGGGGAAGCCGCCGGGAAAATCGCGGCGGTTGTCGGGGTCGCCTGCGCCGCGCATGGCGATCTCGTCGCCGTAGTAGAGTTGCGGCGTGCCGCGCATGGTCATGAGCAAAGTCTCGGCCAGTTTTAACCCTTCGACGTTTGCGCCCGGCTCGGACATGAAGCGACTCATGTCGTGATTGCCGATGAAGGACAGGAGCACGGATGGGTTCGGATAGAGATGATCGTAGCTGACGATCTGCACGGCCTCGCGCAAAGGTTTGTCTTCGGCGAAGGCGCGGCGCAGAGGGTAAAGCAACGGAAAATCAAACAGTGTGTCGAGACCTGTGTCAACGCCGTCGAAGCGCGCGCGTCCGCCTTGATAAAAGGAGGTGTGTGCGACATCGCCGTCAAAGACTTCGCCGACGACCGTCATGTGCGGATACTCGCGTTTGAGTGCGCGCGTCCAATCGTGCCAGAAACTATTGGGCACGTACTGCCAAGTGTCTTGGCGTATGCCGTCAATGCCGGTCATGCCGATCCACCAGAGCGTGTTTTGAATCTCGTAGCGCGCCGTTTCCGGATCGTTCTGATTCATGTCGGGCAGGATGTCTATGAACCAACCTTCGAGGACGGTGCGCTTGAGCGAGGGGATCGCATGCGGATCATGGAGCACCCATGTTTGAAAATTATTGGCGAGGTGTTGCGCCTGCGTGCCGTTATACCAAGTCGGCGTCGGCGGGCCCTCAACGTTCCAAGGATGATAGGGGCCTGTGTGATTGGCAACTTGATCTTGAATGACCTTGATGCCGAGGCGATGTGCTTCGTCAACAAGCCGGCGCAGATCGTCCATCGAGCCGAAGTGTTCTTCGATGCCGTAATAATCAATCGCGCCGTAGCCGTGATAATCGGTGATGGGTGTGCGCGCGCCGCCGGGTCTGTCCGCGTACTGCTCGCGCTGGTTCAAGTGATTGACGTTGTCGTACCAAGGCGTGAGCCAGATGGCTGTAACGCCGAGGTCTTTCAGATAGGGCAGATGATTGATGATGCCTTGAAAGTCGCCGCCGTGGTAGTAGCGCGGCTTCGCGCGGTCGTACATGCCGCGCGAGCCTGCTGGGTCGTTGTTCGATGGATCGCCGTCGCTGAAGCGGTCGGTCATGATCAGATAGACAACATCATCGGTCGTCCAACCTTGAAAGCGGCCCGCGCGCGGGAGCGGCGCAGAGACCTCAAAGGGTGCTTCGACCAAGCCCTTTGGCGTCGTCAAATGAAGCGTGCGAAAACCCGGCGCAGCGTTGGGTGCGATCCATACGTCCGCAAACAGATATGTGCCCGCCGGATTCGTGCGCAGATTGCTCACACGCAGCCCCGTACCTCTGACAGTAATCTGCGCGCCCATCAGATTGCGCCCGCGCATGAGCACGCGCACGGGATTGATCGAGCTACCCGCCCACCAGTTCGGCGGCTCGACCTTAACCAATTCGGGCGGGCCTTGCGCGCGAGCCAGCGCAGTGATTGACAGCGAAAGCAGGATGAGCAATAGAGAGCGGCAGATATTCAGGTGACTTCGCATGTTTATGTATGCGGACGTGTGTTGCAGTAAACGCCGGTTAATTATCGGCCGCCGATGTGTTGCTGCTTTCGGCCGGCAAGTTGCGCCCGTAAAGCTCCGCGAGTTCTTTGAGCCGGTCGCGTGTTTTGTTGGTCAGCGCCCGCTTGCGAAAGCGCCAAGCCCAGTTGCCCGACGTGCTGTTGGGCAGATTCATGCGCGCTTCGTGGCCGCAGCCGAGCACGTCCTGCAAGGGCACGAGTGCCGTGTTAGTGACCGACGCGAAGACTGTGCGAATGAAGTCCCAATGAATTTCTCTGCCGTTGGTGTGCAGATACTTGAGACAGAAGTTGCGCTCGCGTTCGATCTGCGCGGCGTTGCGCGTCGAGCCTGCGCCCGCTTCGGAGTTGAACCAACCGACGGTCGTGTCGTTGTCGTGCGTGCCCGTGTAAGCGACGAGATTCGGGTGATAGTTGTGCGGCAGATCGATATTCTTCGTGTCGCCGCCGAAGGCGAATTGCAGGATGCGCATGCCGGGAAAACCGAAGTCGTCGCGCAGGGCTTCAACATCGGGCGTGATGACGCCCAAGTCTTCAGCGATGATCGGCAACTCGCCCAGTGCTTCGCGGATCGCTGTGAACAGTTCGCGCCCCGGCGCTGCGACCCACTTGCCGCGCTCCGCAGTCTTGTCGCCGCCCGGTATCTCCCAACTCGCAGCAAACCCGCGAAAGTGATCTATGCGCAGGATGTCGAACTCATGCAGCATCGCGTTGATGCGTTCGATCCACCAACGAAAACCTTCGGCGCGCATGCGCTCCCAGTTGTACAAGGGATTGCCCCAGAGTTGGCCCGTCTTACTGAAATAGTCGGGCGGCACGCCTGCGACGACGCGCGGGCTGCCATCCTCGTTTAACTTGAAGAGATGTTTGTTGACCCAGACATCTGCGGAATCGTGCGCGACAAAGATCGGGATGTCGCCGATGATTTTGATTCGACGTTCGTTGGCGTAAGCCTTGAGTGTGCTCCACTGTTTGAAGAAGAGGAACTGCCAGAACTTGCGTGCCTCGATCTTTTCATGCAGATGCTCACGCGCAGCTTTGAGCGCGCCCGCGTCGCGCGCGACGATGGGGCGCTCCCACTTGTGCCAAGCTGCGCCGTCGCGCACATCCTTCATCGCGCGAAAGAGCGCATAGTCGTCGAGCCAAGCAGCCGCCTGTTGGCTGAACGTGAAGAAGTCGCTACGCAGCGTCGTGTCGGTTGTTCGCTTGAAACTCTCGAAGGCATGCCAGAGCAGTTTGTGTTTGTACTCGATGACGGGGCCGTAATCCACCCGCTCAGATGGAAACTGTGGCGCGTCGGTCACGTCTTGCTTACGGAGCAGACCTTGTTCGATCAGTCTGTCGGGACTGATGAGCAGGGTGTTCCCGGCGAAGGCGGAGAAGCATTGATAAGGCGAATCGCCGTAGCCGGTCGGCCCCAAGGGCAGCACTTGCCAGAGCGTCTGCCCGGCGGCGGCGAGAAAATCTACGAAGGCGTAGGCTTCCGGGCCTAGGTCGCCGACGCCGTAACGACCGGGCAAAGATGTCGGGTGCAGCAGGATACCGCTCGCGCGTGGGAAGCTCACCGTCGAACCCCTTAGTTGTTAGAATGGACAAAGCTTATAAGGCAGACGGCGGGCGATGTCAAAACAATTCGGCCGCGTCTCGGACAATGTTCGAGCCACGCAGATGATGTTTGGGAACTTCCGTCAGAGACGTAGATTGAGCAGCTTCGACCATTGGTTAAGCGCCTTCCGAATGACGGCTGAGATGCTTCCGCACTTCCGCAGATAAGGGTATTATGCGGAAGTCTTCCGCATAATACGCTAAATTGGAGTGTTATGCGGAACTCTTCCGCATATACAGTAGTTATCTGTACTGCGCCGCTAACGCGAGACTATAGAGATAATCAAGTTGCGCATCGCCGCTCGCTTTATTGAATCAATTGGAGAGTTGAATTGTTTGGCTCTGCGTGTGGAAATGCTGCTTGAATGAAGATGCAAGGCTCGTCGGCAATAGCCGTGCGCTCGCGTCGAATAAAGTTGGCGCGACAGATAACAAATCAATCAACCGGACGCTCGACTTGCTATCCTCTCAAGATTATCCTTTGCTTCGGAGGTTGGATGCTTGCTCTCGCGCCGGTTATCTCAAGCGTTAGGCGTCTGCCTTGAATCTCACGGCTAAAAAGTGCATCATCTGCTCGTGATTATTTTCGAGCTAATCGGCAAAATTGAAAACATAGAAGCGATTGCCATTGGAAGCAAAATCCAGGACCTCGCACGGTTGCGTAAAATGTATGGTAAAGGCAGATGGCGGAAGTTGAAGGGTGTCGGTCGCGTTCGTTTAGCTGATGGCTCAGAATTGGATGCGGAACTTCATTGGTATGAAGCGCATGGTCTAGGCAAAAAAGAAATGAAGGTCAAGTACCTTCTTGATTGAAGATTATGAGTACCAAACAGCAATTTGCAATTTGTATCCAGAATGAAGGCTATCCTGCCTCTTTAGAGTTATGGAAGGTTTATCGAAGTCTGCCGGATGAAAAGGCTGCGAAGCATCAGCTTATCAGAATCATAGATGAATCCGGGGAAGATTATCTATATTCTGAGAGTTGGTTTGTTCCAATCAAGTTGCCGCAGGCTGTAGAAAAGGCGATGCTGACAGCGTCTTGAAACCCCACGCGCCGCCTAACAACTCATTCAACCGGAGCGGAAATAGCGCGGCTTTCATCCGCAAGAGTTGAAGGCTTGTTTAGTTGATTGTCGCCCGGTTAATTCGGGCGTTATGCGGCTACACATTCACATCGCTGTTCAGTAGAAATATTAAAGGAGGCATTTTAGTGACCACTGAAACAGTTGTACGATTCATTATTGAAGTAATTGCAGCCAGTGGGATTGTGATGTTCATAGGGAAGAATTGGATAGAGAATCAGTTTGCCCGAAGGTTGAAAGTATATGAGAGAAAACAAAACGCTCTCTTTAATAGAATTACAAAAATCCATGAAAAAGAAATCGAAGTTTTGCCTGCTGCTTGGCAGAAGCTACTGGAAGCTCATGGACATCTAGCAAGGCTTATTCAACCTTCAAGAATAGAGCGTGAATTCAGTCAAATGAATGAAGAGCAATTTAAGGAATGGCAGCGTGAGTATGATGAGATTGGCAAGTATTTCATGGAATTCCATAACTATTTTCTCTATAACAGCATTTTTCTAAGCTCAGATTTATACGCTGAATTTAAGGCGATAGATGAGCTTTTCAATACTTCTTTGATTAAGAGTAGAATTGCAAAGCAAGGCTTGAATGCTAGCGAATTCACTCTTGAGGTTTACGAGAACATATATAAAAAGACTGAACCCATAAAAGAAAGGATACGAGACCTTGTTCAGAAACGGCTGCATTATCAGGACGCTGATTAATTATCGGAAGTTTCTCTTTATAGTCAGACCGCAGCATAACAACTCATTCAACCCGACGCCTCAATAGAATGCCTTTCATCGTTCTTTCTCGCTTCGGTGCTAGAATGCTGCTCGTCGGCGCGGGTTAATTCGAGCGTTAGCCGTGCTACACCATCTCAAAACTTTTAAGTCTTGCGCAATCAGCGTAGAATTGTGTCATGCCGGTGGCCCTGAGAGTAAAAGGATATAGATTCTTCTTCTTCAGCTTGGAAGGACATGAGCCACCGCATATTCACGTTGAGCAAGCTGAAAGGTTTGCTAAATTCTGGCTGAATCCAATATCTTTAGTGAAGTCGCGTGGTTTCCGTAGCGGTGAGCTATCGGAAATCCAGAAGATTGTTGAAGAGAACCGAGATACGTTATTGGAGAAATGGAATGAGCACTTTAGCCGTTGAAGTTGAACCTCTTGCCGTGGAAGTTAGTTGCACGGATGATAGCCTGCGCGTTGTACTAGCCGATGGTCGGGAAATATCTGTGCCGTTAGTATGGTCCCCGCGCTTGCAAAAGGCTACTCCTGAACAAAGGAAAGAATGGCGCTTGATTGGAGGCGGCATCGGTATTCATTGGGAGGCCGTGGACGAAGATATATCGGTTGAAAGCTTGCTCAGGCTGAAATAATCCTCACCCGCACGGCTAACAAGTCATTCGAGCGGACTGCCCGATAGAAGGCTTCTCATCTTTCTTCCTCCGATGTAAATTGGATGCTATTCGCGGGCAGCCGCTCAATTCCAGCGTTAGGCGTCCAATTATCGTAGAGTGAGATAATCTAATGGAATTAGTAGCGGGGATAACCGCAGTTGCTGCGTTGGCAATATCTATTTTCGCCTTGATGTTCACTTACAAGCAGACTTCATTACTGCGTAGAACTATAGAGGCGCAAACATATACGGTAGTGCTCAAAAGGTAATGCTCGGTCTTTGAAAAGAGCGGAGCGACTCGCTGTAATAGGAAGTGACCAAACTTTCGTTACAAGGAGTCGCCCCGATGCACAGCTTGCGCTGCCCACGGTGCGGATTATCGCACACGAAAAGAACGACCACACCCATTACCGGAAGCAGAACTACCGGTGCAAAAGTTGCGGCCGGCAGTTCGTCCGGGACTCGCAGCGAGTTGACGGCGACACCCGCGCGCTCGTCAAAAAGCAGCTGCTCGAACGCCTCTCGTTGCGCGGCATCTGCCGCGTGACGGGGCTGAGCCTGACTTGGCTGTTGCAGTTCGTCGCCGCCCTCTACGAGCGGCTGCCCGACGGCCTGTGCCTCGCGGCGGCCTCGCCTCAGCGCCCGGTTCACCTGCTCCGGCTGGAGGCGGAAGTCGATGAGCTGTGGAGCTGTGTCCGCCGGAGAGCCGACAAGCAGTGGCTCTGGCTGGCCTTCGATAAAGAGAGCCGTCGGGTGCTGGCTTTCTTTGTCGGCGACCGCAGCCGCGAGTCAGCCCGCGAATTATGGCGCCGCCTCCCGGCGGCTTACCGGGAGCGGGCCACCTTCTACAGCGACGACTGGGAAGCGTATAAGGGCGTCATCCCGGCCGCGCGGCATGTCGTCTGCGGCAAGGAGTCGGGGCGAACCTCCGGCGTCGAGCGGTTCAACTGTACGCTGCGGCAGCGGGTCTCGCGGCTGGTGCGCAAGCCGCTCTCGTTCTCAAAGAAGCTGGCGAATCACATCGGGGCGATCAAGTACTTCATCTGTCACTACAATCGGGAGGTGATTCGCCTTGTTTGACCAGCATTACCTTTTGAGCACTACCGATTAAATATGTCGAAATTCCGTGCGAGCGGGTGCTAATAGTAATCGTTAATCAACCTAACTGTCCACTGAAGATCGAAGGTGCAAGCTTCCTGCTAAGGACTGACAAAGCCAAAGCTGTACAGAGGTACAGAATCCGAAATGTTTCTGCTAAACCGATAGCAACCTTCACAGTGACATCTTGGAGCATGCATGGCGCTGGTGGAACTCTTCCTATCGTGCAGGACAGTCCGGATCGCTTAATGAAACCGGGAGCAGTGATGGATTCAATGAGCACTCACACCAACTATGAGATCGTGCCGTTTACTGAAGAGCTTCACGAGCAACTGACGAGAAGTCTGAAAATCAGCCCGGAAAATAAGATGCAACAGGTATATTTCCTGATGGTTGAGACAGCCCTCTTCGCTGACGGCTCAGTCTATAAGGATGAGGTAACCGCGAATTCGCTAGGGACGTTCTTAAGAGAGCATGGTTGTGATAACTAAGCGGAATAGAGAACGGAAGCAGCAAGAACGTAAAGCGGCCATTGAACATAGCAAGCCGCCAGCTATTAGCGTCCTTAAGTAAACGCCGTCGCAACTATAGCCGTTTGCAATTGCATGTAATCCCAATGTTGTCGAGCGGATTTCCTGCTGCTCAAAGCAGCGGTGGGGCACGGTCACTCCTGAGGTTACGCTCAATCGCAAACCGCTATAGTTCAGTCAAATTGTCGGAGTCGGGTTATTGTCTACGTAATAACCGTTCTGACCAATAAGTCTGCGTGAAAGCCTGGAATTCTTAACAAACTTTATAGTCTTGCCTGGAAAAATCTCACTGTATTGTCCAATCTTAGATAATACCTCATTCCTAATGCTGCTAGCGGAAGCAACTCCCCTGCTATCAGAATGGAACATTACTTATAGTCGCTCAGGAGATGGGCCAGCCTGTGTCCTTGAGTTTCGGAGCATCTTTCGGGCGGTGTCACCAAGCACGGTATATTGACCCACTAGCAAGCCTATGAAGTTAACCCACGATCCTTTTGCTTAACTCCGCACTCTCTCTTTCACATTGAAAGAGGGGGAAGCCGAGATGCTGAAGCTGGGGGCATGGATGGACATCAAAGACTTATATCGGCAGGGCCACTCGATTAGAGCCATCATCGAACTTACCGGGCACGCCCGCAACACCGTGCGGCGCGTGTTGCGCGAGCAGACGCCACGCCCGCCGAAGAAGCGCGAGCGAGCTTCACGACTCGATCCATACAAGCCCTACCTCGAACGCCGCTACGCCGAGTGCGCGCTCTCAGCCGTGCGCTTGCTCGAAGAGATCAAAGCGATGGGTTACGCGGGCGGCATTGATGTCGTGCGGCGCTTCATCCGCTCACTCACTCCGCAGGCCCGCGCGCAAGCAAAGATGACCGTGCGCTTCGAGACGCCGCCCGGCGAGCAGGCGCAGGCCGACTGGGCGTCATGCGGGCATGAGACGGACGAGGCCGGGAGACGCCGCGCCGTCTACGCCTTCGTCATGGTCTTGTCTTACTCGCGGATGCTCTACGTCGAGTTCACACATTCGATGGCCTTGACGGAACTCATACGCTGCCACCAGCGTGCGTTCGAGTTCTTCGGCGGCTGGCCGCGCGGCTGCGTTGCAAAAATCGAGTAGAGGCAAGGAAGGTTGCGAGCATCTCTTCCGCTATGCGGCTATCTCGAACAGGCTCTCGACAAACTTCGCCTGACCTGCTGCGTTACTTCTATCTAATCTCTTGACCTGTCCCTTCCGCATCATGTTCACAGCTTCAACTCCCTGGATCGTCCGCTCTGCTGTGTCGAACGAGCGATAACCCAACGCCGCGCGTATTCTCTTCTTCACGAATCTGTGATCCTGCTCAATTATATTGTTGAGGTATTTCACTCTTCGGAGCTTGCAGTCCTTCGGCAGCAATTTCTCGTTCTGCATGGCTTCAAAAGCAGGAGGATAAGCAGCATTCTTATCAACGCTGATCGAGAACGGTAGCCGACGATGGTCGGCTCTCATCATCTTCCCGAAGAAGCGTTTTGCCGCGGAACCATCGCGTTTTGCGCTAAGCATGAATTCAATGGTTTGCCCTTCCTTGTCTACGGCGCGGTAGAGATACTTACATGACTTCCCGACTTTGATGTAGGTCTCATCCACTCGATATGGGGTGCCGCGCATCTTCAAACGAGGTCGGATGCGCTTGTTGATCTCGGGGGCATATCGTTGTACCCAACGAAAGACAGCCGAGTGATCTACATTGAGTCCACGCTCACACATCATCTCTTCGACATCGCGATAGGA